>JBPOIJ010000080.1:0-57820 GCA_052034585.1 Myxococcota bacterium | reverse complement strand
ACATGTGACGTATGCACCAATTTCCGAAAGACATCGGCTGGGTCGAGGTCATCTGCGGCTCGATGTTCTCCGGCAAGACCGAGGAACTGATCCGCCGGCTCAAGCGGGCGCTCTACGGCAAGCAGCGCGTGCAGGTCTTCAAGCCGCAGATCGACAACCGCTACGACGAGCTGATGGTGGTGAGCCACTCGCAGCTCAAGGTGGTGGCGACTCCGGTTCAGCGGGCGGAAGAGATCCTCCAGCAGCTCAAGCCCGACACCGAAGTGGTGGGCATCGACGAGGTGCAGTTCCTCGGGCCCGACGTGGTGCAGGTCTGCGAGGCGATGGCGCAGCGGGGCATTCGGGTGATCTGCGCCGGCCTCGATCAGGACTACCAGGCCAAGCCCTTCGAGCCGATGCCGCAGTTGCTGGCGCTCGCCGAGTACGTGACGAAGGAACTCGCGATCTGCGTGGTGTGTGGCAACCCGGCGAACCGTTCGCAGCGCCTCGCCGACTCGAAAGAACGCGTGCTCGTCGGTGCCTCCAGCGCCTACGAGGCCCGCTGCCGCAAGTGTCATGTGACGACCCCGGTGGAGGCGACTCCGCCACAAAACCTCGATCTGTTCAGGTGAGACGACGATGCGCGATTCGCTCTACGAGAAGCTGAGTTATTCGCTGAACGAGCAGAAGCACTTCTACGGCCCCGGAGTGCACCTCGTCGGCTCGCCCTACCTCATCTCGCTGCTCGCCCGGGTCTGCGCGAAGGACACCCAGCAGCCCGAGGTGAACAACCTGGTTCGCACGATCTACGCCGAGCTCGTCACCATGGCGGTGAACGTCGAGTTCCCCCGCAAGCACGTCACGGTGCCGACGCGGATGATCCAGCACACCCCGAAGGGCCTCTACCAGGGCGAGGTGCTCGACTCGCACGTGCGGGCGATCTCCGTCGACATCGCGCGCGCTGGAACGCTGCCGTCGCAGGTGACCTACGATCTGCTCAACACGATCCTCGAGCCGCGGTTGGTACGGCAGGATCACCTGATCATGAGCCGCGAGCTCGACTCGGCCTCGCACGTGGTGGGCTCGAACATCGGCGGGGCGAAGATCGGCGGCGACGTCGACGACGCGTTCGTGTTCTTCCCCGATCCCATGGGCGCGACCGGCTCTTCGCTGTCGACCGCGATCAAGATGTACAAGACGAAGGTGCCGGGGAAGGCGCGGAAGATCATCTGCCTCAACCTGATCGTCACCCCCGAGTACATCAAGCGGCTGGTGACCGATCACCCCGACGTCGTCATCTACGCGGTGCGGCTCGATCGCGGCCTCTCACCCGACGAAGTGCTCGCCACCGCGCCCGGCGAAGTCTGGGAGAAGGAACGCGGCCTCGACGATCACCAGTACATCGTGCCCGGCGCCGGTGGCATGGGCGAAGTGATGAACAACGCGTACGTCTGAGCGCCCATGCCCTACTTCGAACGCGACGTTGAGGTGTTGATCGACTCGGCCACGCTGCAGGCGCGCATCGTCGAGCTCGGCAAGGAGATCACCCGGGACTACCAGGGGAAGGATCTCACCGTCGTCGGGATCATGAAGGGGTCGATCTTCTTCATGACCGATCTCGCGAAGGCGATCGATCTGCCGATCACGCTCGAGCTCATGGGCGTCAGCTCGTACCACGGCGGCACCGAGACGACCGGCGAGGTGCGGATCAGCTTCGATCTCACCAAGCCGATGCACGGCAAGCACATCCTCATCGCGGAGGACATCATCGACACCGGCCTCACGATGAAGTTCTTGCTCGAGAACCTGGCGGCGCGGCACCCCGCGTCGATCAAGGTGGCGACGCTGCTCGAGAAGCCGGCGCGCGCGAAGACGAAGGTGCCCATCGACTACAAGGGCTTCGTCATCGAGGACAAGTTCGTCGTCGGCTACGGGCTCGACTACGGCGAGAAGTACCGCAACCTGCCGTTCATCGGCGTGATGCGCAGCGAGTGAGCCGCGCGCTCACTGGATCTTCGACTTGTTCCAGATCTCCTCGAAGCGGCCCTGAAACGCGGCGGCGGTGCTCGCCTCGTTCTTGATCGTGAAGCGGTTCTCGGAGTGCTTCGTCGAGGACGAGCTGGAGAAGTTCGCGCTGCCGAAGAAGACGTCGTCGCCGACGACGCCGAACTTCTCGTGCATCGTCTTGGCCGATTGGACACGGACCTCGATGGGCAGGCCCTGGGTCTTGAGCGCCTTGAGCGCCGCGACGGTCGAGGCGGTGAAGTCGTCGTTGAGCACCACGCGCACCACTGCGCCGCGCTTGGCCGCCTCGACGAGGGCGTTGTACTCGGGCGCGCCGACGCTCATGCCGTACATCGCGACGTCGATCGGCTGACCGGCCTTGGCGCGGTTGAAGAGATCGGTCGCGCCGACGGTGACGTTCGCCGCCACCTGGGAGATCTGCCCGTTGCTGCCCATCGCCGCCGTCGTCCTCGTGCCCGAGCTGCCATAGCCGGTGCCGCCTTGGGGCGCGCCGAACGGCCTCGAGTTGAAGAACGCTTCGACGTCGACGGTCGAGAGCAGGGGCGTCAGCTTGGTCAGCGTCGCCTGCGGCACGCCGAGGCCCTTGAGCTGCTCGAGCGAGTCGAAGTCACCGTTGGTCTCACGGAACTTCACGATCGCCTCCGCGCTCTTCTTGCTGAAGCCGAGCGCGTCGAGCTCGTCGTAGGACGCGGTGTTGAGGCTCACCAGGCCTGAACCGAAGTGCAGGGCCGCGAGCGTCTCGGCGGGGAGGGTGGCGGCGCCGGGCACGCGCTCCTGGAGATCCTCCACGCTGGTGAAGCGCCCGCTCGCCTTGCGCTCGGCCGTGATCGCCTTGGCCAGCGTCGCACCCACCAGCTCCGTCAGCCGCTTGGCGTCCTGCGGGCGCACGCCGTTGAGATCGGAGCTCCGATCGAGGCGCGGCTCGTACGGCGGGTAGGCATCGCTCGCGAGCGGCTTGCGCTTGGGCGGGATCTTCCCATTCGCCTTCAGCATCTCGGCCCACTTGCCGGCCTTGAAGTTGGTGAAGTCGTTCGGCGAGAGCGCGGCCTCGGTGTTGTTCCAGTAGCCGGCGAACTCGTCGGAGAACTGCTCGATGCCGCGGCGGCTCGAGGAGTCCATGTTCTTCATGGTGACGAGGTTCTCGTAGTTCTTGGTGTCGGCGGTGTCGGACCAGTTGAACGAGCCGCTCACCAGCATGTCGGGCTTGCCGTCGATGATCGTCGAGAAGCCCTTGTGGTGGTTGAGGCCCTGCGTCGCGCCATGGTTGTAGACGGGCCGGCCCGCGCTCGCGCTGAAGAGGTAGGGGAAGTCCTTCTTGTACTTCACCTGAATGTTGGGGAGCTTGGCCTTGAGGAGCGACGGGAGCGCGTTGCCGCCCGAGTCGGTCGCCTGCCCCGAGTCACCGACGATGCGAATGGTGACGTTCGGGTTCTTCTTGGCGATGTCGAGGAGCGCCTTCTCGAGCGAGTCCGACTGGAACTCGAAGATCAGCATGTTGATCTCCATCGGCCGGCCGTTGGCGCGCGCGACGGACTCGTTGAGCGAGGCGATCATCTGATCCTTCACCGAGCTGCCTTGCAGGGTGAAGACGGAGTGCACGCCGTCGAGGTTGGCGAGCTCCTTCATCGAGGAGATCGTCGCCGTCGACTTCTCGATGCCCAGGCCGAGCGCTTCGGCGGTGAGCGTGCCGGTGCCGGTCTGCACCGTGTTGAAGGTGTCGAGAATGGCCTGCGCCTCGGCGGCGGAGAGCACCTTGTTGCCGTCGCCGCCGGTCGCCTTCTGGAGCACCGCGTTCAGCTTGGCGCGATCGACGTCGTTGGCGGCGCGGGCGAGGAGCTGATCGACGATCGGCTTGGCGGCCGCCGAGATCTTCATCGAAGGAGAGGGCATGGGAGCAATACACCCGGGGATCGCCCGGTGCGCAAGCGCCCGCCGTCGTTGAGGTCAGACGAAGAGGCTCGAGAGCGACTCGGCCCGGTAGATGCGGGCGATCGCCTCACCGAAGAGCCGCTCGGAGCCGATCTGGCGAATGCGAGGGCAGGCCTGGGCCGACTTGCTGAGGGGCACCGTGTCGGCGACGACGAGCTCTTCGAGCAACGACTCGTTCACCCGCGAGATCGCCGGGCCGCTCAAGATCGGGTGCACGATGTACGCGAAGACGCGGCGCGCGCCCTTCTCCTTCAAGGCCGCAGCGCCCTGGGTGAGGGTGCCGCCGGTGTCGATGATGTCGTCGACGATCACCGCGTCCTTGCCCTTCACGTCGCCGATGAGGTTCATCACCTCGGACGCGTTGGGGCGCGGGCGGCGCTTGTCGATGATCGCGAGCGGGCAGTTGAGCCGCTTGGAGTACGCGCGGGCGCGCTCGACACCGCCGGCATCGGGCGAGACGATCACCAGATCTTCTCCCGAGGGGAACTTCTTGCGCAGATCGTCGAGGAACACCGGCGAGGCGTAGAGGTGATCGGTGGGAATGTTGAAGAACCCCTGAATCTGCCCGGCATGCATGTCCATCGACACCACGCGGGTGACGCCGGAGGTCTCCAGCAGATCGGCGATCAGCTTCGCGGTGATCGGCGTCCGCGCCGCGATCTTCCGATCCTGCCGGGCGTAGCCGTAATAGGGCATCACCGCGGTGATCGACGCGGCGCTCGCGCGCTTGAGCGCGTCGCACATGATCAACATCTCCATCAGGTGATCGTTCACCGGCGGGCAGGTGGACTGAATGACGAAGACGTCGAAGCCGCGCACGTTCTCGCCGATCTCGACCTGGATCTCGCCGTCGCTGAACCGGCCCACGTCGCACTTGGAGAGCGGGCGCTTCAGGTACTCGCAGATCCGCTCAGCCAGGCCACGGTTCGAATTTCCGGCGAAGACCTTGAAGTCGTGGCTGACGGGCATGGCGGCGAAGTACCCGATCGCGCCGACGGCTTCAATCCGCGGGCTGCAGCAGTGCTCCTCGATCGCCGTTGCCTCGCCTGAGAGCAGCTTGACTTGGCGTTGACGATCGCTGATGAAGCGCCGCCTCCTCACTTCCTTGCTTCGGAGATAGTGCCATCGCTACCGCACGCGACCAGAGAACCGACCGCCGCATCAAAGCCCGCGAAGTCCGAGTCGTCGGACCCAACGGTGAACAGCTTGGCGTGTTGCCGACCGATCAGGCGCTGGCCCGAGCCCAGGCCGAAGGGTTGAACCTCGTCGAAGTCAACCCCATGGCCCGTCCACCGGTCTGCAAGATCATGGACTACGGCCGCTTCAAGTACGAAGAGAAGAAGAAGGCCAACGAGGCGAAGAAGAAGCAGGTCATCGTGAAGGTGAAGGAAGTGAAGCTTCGCCCGAAGACCGAAGAGCACGACTACGCCACCAAGCTGCGCCACGTCCGCGAGTTCATCGAGGAAGGCAACAAGGCGAAGATCACGATCATGTTCCGCGGCCGCGAGATCACCCACCGCGAGCTCGGGACTCAGATCATCGACGACGTGATGAGCGACACGAAGGACATCGCGATCGTCGATCAGCAGGTGCGCCTCGAGGGCAAGACGATGTTCATCATCTTGGGCCCCAACCCCAAGGTGGCCCAGCGGGCCCGCGACGCGCACCGCATTGCGCTCGCCGAGGCCGAGAAGGAAAAGGCCGAGCGAAAGGGCGCAGCGCCGTCGTCGCCTCGTCCGGAGAACGCCGAGTCGGCTGCACCGGCTCCTGCGCCCGAGCCACCTCCCGCCGTCGCGGTGGCGGCTCCAAAGGCCTGAGGTCGTCGACGCTGTTCCCGTGGCGGCTCGAGGTTGACAGGGAGGGTCGGAGCGGGTACTGCGACCGTCCTTTTCACCGTTTCAAGGATTCGTCATGCCCAAGTTGAAGACCCGCAGCGGCGCCAAGAAGCGCCTGCACGTCAAGAAGTCCGGCAAGGTGAAGCACGCCAAGGCGTTCGGCAAGCACCTCTTCACCCACGCCAAGTCGATGGATCAACGCCGCCGTAACCGCGGCACCGGCCTCCTCCGCGACATGGACGCGAAGAAGGTCGTCAAGGAACTCTTCCCGTACGGAGCGAACTAAGTCATGCGCGTCAAGAAAGGCGTCAAGGCGCGTCGTCGCCGAAACTCAATTCTGAAGCTGGCCAAGGGGTACCGAGGCCGCCGGAAGAACTGCTACAAGCGCGCGAACCAGGCCGTCGAGCGCGCGCTGGACTACGCCTCGCGCGACCGTGCTCGCAAGAAGCGCGAGTTCCGCAGCCTGTGGATCGTCCGCATCAACGCGGCGGCTCGCCTCGCGGGCCTCTCGTACTCGCGGCTGATCGCCGGCCTCAACAAGGCGAAGGTCATGATCGATCGCAAGATCCTCGCGGACCTCGCGGTGCACGATCCCGCCGGCTTCAACGCCGTCGCGGCCGTCGCCAAGGCCTGAACGAAACCCGAGGTCGTCTGACTGGGCTGCTTCTCTTCACGAGAGGCAGCCCTTGTTCTTTTCCACGCTGAGCCGGACTCAGAGGAGCCCGGGGATCAGGCCCGACACCTCGCCGAGCTGGTTGGGCGCGTAGCCGACGGCCTTGAGCGCGGTGAGAATCGCCTGCGCCGGGTGGTTCCGGTTGCCGCACGCGAGGTGTTGTCCCAACCGAAGCCCGCCCGCCTTGCCGCCGACGACGACCATCATGTTCTCGGTGCTGTGCGAGGAGTTGGGCGCGTTGCCCTCCGCCGAGAAGCCGAGTCCGCCCTCCGAGGTGTAGACGACGGCCGAGCTGTCGAGCACCGTGCCGCCGCCCTCGGGGATCGCCGCGAGCTTCGCGATGAGCCGCGCGGTGAAGCGCAGGTGCCACGAGATCGCCTTCGCCATCATCTGGTCGACCCCGTTGTGAGAGTGCGCGTGCACGTCCATGCCCGACCCGTTGATCGAGTTCATGTTGATGAAGCACTGCGGGAGGCTGACCTGGAAGTTCACCGAGCGGGTGAGATCGGTCGCCAGCGCCATCGCGATCAGATCGGCCATCAGGTTGCCGCGCGTCGTCTCGTCGCTCCAGCCGTTGTTCACGTTGTAGGTCGAGGAGCCGTTGACCACCGGGTTCGACCCACCCACCGTTGGATCAGCGCCAGGATCGGCGGGGATCGTGAAGGTCATCGGCACCTGCGGCTGGGTGGCGTTGATGCGGCCCTCGAGCTCCCGCACTTCCTGAAGGTGCTGGGCGAGCCGCTGCCGATCGTTCTGGCCGAGCTGCCGCATCAGCCGATCGGACGAGACCTTCACGCGATCGACCACCAGGCTCCGCACCGCCTGCTCTCGCACCGCCGCACGCGCCGCGGACGGGTCTGGCCCGACGAAGGTGCTGAACAACGAGCTCCAGAGCGCCCGCGGGCTCGTCTGCGGGAGGATCGGCGTTGGAGTCGCGCCCATCAGGCGCCAGCTGATCGGCTGCCAGGCATCGGTCGTGATGTAGGTCGAGGGCTGTACGCAGGTGACGAGCGTCTTGAACTTCGACCCCGCCCCGAGGCTGTCGCCCGCGAGCTGATCGGCGGTCGTGCCGCGGCAGCCACCGAAGCCCACGGCGTTCGACGACACTCCGCTCAACAGCGGGCTCATCATGTAGGCGTGGTGGTTGTTCACCTTGCCGCCCGGAGGGACGGTGCCGCCGTTGTCGTAGGCCGTGGGGATCTTGAGGCCGGTGACGACCGTCACGAGATCACGAACGGCCTGCAGCGAGGCCAGCCCCTCGGGGAGCGTCGCCGGCAACGCGCCGGGCTGCGCGGGGATCTGGTACCGGGTGAGCGGCACCGAGCCCGCGCCGAGCGAGTGGCCTCCGAAGCCGAGCACGAAGCGCTTGGGGATCGCGGTCTGCCCACGCGCGCGGTTGTCGATCATCGCCTCGAGAAACGGCAGGGCGAGGGCGGTGTTGAAGAGGCCTTTGAGGAGCGTGCGGCGGGGCAGGGGGCGCATGGGAGTCCTTGTCGAAGAGAGGCGAGGGGCAGCCAGAGCAACCGGCTTGCCGACGATGAAGCGTTCGAATTCAGTCGGGAAACGGCGCCGTCGAACCGAGCCGAGCGCGGGCAGGCGCAGCCCAGTGATCCAACGGCGGCACACTCGTCATTGCCGCCTGAGGCGGAAGCCGTCGGAGCTCGCCAGGGCGATCATCAGCTCGGTGAAGTGGCGGCCCGAGCTGCGGAACTCGTCGGCCCGCTCGGTGACGAAGCGATCGTCGTCGGCCCGGAGCGGCCTTCCGATCGCGAACTGGGTCAGCTGCCGCACCACGCAGCGCTCCAAGGCGCCGTTCTCGACGAGCGCGTCAGCGAGGCCCGCGGTGCCCGAGAAGGCGCGGACGCCGTCGATGTCACCCTTGCCGTCGATCGTGCACTCCGGGGCGGCGGCTTCGGTCGTTCGCCACCGGCCTTGCTGATCGAAGTTCTCGAGCCCGAAGCCGATCGGATCCATCGCCTTGTGGCAGCCCGCGCAGGCCCCGACCTGTCCGTGCGCGGCGTAGCGGTCCTTCTTGCAGCGCGAGTTCGAGACCGGCTGAGGCAGCACGTCGACGTTCGAGTTCGGCGGCGGCGGCGGAACGAGCTGGCACATCAACTTCTCCCGCACCCACTTGCCGCGCAGGGTGGGGCTGGTGTCGCCCTGCTTGGCGCCGTTCGAGAGGAGGCTGCCGTGCGAGAGGATGCCGCGACGTGGCGCGCTCCCGTAGGCGACCCAGCGGCGGCTCGGAGACGGCGGCGCGGTGAGGCCGTAGTGCTGCACGAGGGTGTCGTCGAGGTAGCTCTCGGGCGAACGGAACAGCTCGAGGTAGTCCTCCTGGCCGGCGGTGAAGCGGGCGACGGCCGCATCGGTCTCGGCGCGCATCGAGGCGGAGAGCGCGGCGGGGAAGGGGAGCGCCGAATAGCCCAGCCACTGCGCGTGGAAGCGCTCGATCTGGGTGGTCGCGAGTGGATCGGTGGCGAGCCTCCGTGCGATCTCCACGACCTGCTCGGTGCGCTGAAGCCCGTCCTGATCGGCGAGATCGAGCAGCCAGGCCGGCGGTGGGCGGCCCCAGAAGAAGAACGAGAGCCGGGTCGCCACTTCGTGTGAGGTGAGCCGATCGGGCGCGTCAGGGCGGCCGAGCTCGACGCGATAGAGGAAGCGGGGATCCTGCAGCAGCGCCGCCACCACCGCCTCGAGCGCGGCGTCGAAGCTCTCGGTGAGCAGTCCCACGGCCCGCAGCGTCGTCAGCTCCGCCACCTCCTCGTCCGAGAGTGGACGACGAAAGAGCAGCCGGCCCACGCCACGCACCGCTTCGGCCAGACAGGCCTCGTCGCCCGCGCTTCGCGGCGTGCAGGTCACCAGCCGCGAGCGCCGGTTCTTCACCGTGTCTTTCGCGACTGCGCGCGCGATGCCCTCCCAGCCCTCGACGAAGACCGCCGACGGACGCTGGATCGTCGCGTCGTTGTCGTACGGCCCGACATCGGCCGGCAGCGCGGTGAAGATCTCCGGCGGCGAGGCGCCAAGCGTTTCCTGGAGCGCCCACGCGATCTCGGTGCGAGTCAGCCGCCGAAGCTCGGTCGCCAACGGCAGCGCTGGATCGGGTTGCTGCGGCGGCGGTTGCTCCGGCCGTCGCTCGTTCACCTCGACTGGCGGTGCGCTCACCACCGCGGTGGCTCCCTCAATCACCCCTTCGCAGCCCGTCACCAGCACCAGCACACAGCCGAGCATCGTTCGCATGCAGGGCCCCAGAGCAGCCTGCGTGCCGGCGCGTTTGCCGAGTGAAATCAATTGGATGAGTTGGTTCGATCGTGACGGTGGAGGGCTCGTGCGCTGGGCACTGGCCCAACGGAGGCACACCCGTTTTTGGACGAGCGCCCGAGGGCCCCTGGTACAGTTCTCCGTCGTGTTCGTGTGCCTTGTGTCCCTCCTTCTCCATCAGGCGCCAGCACCCTCGGAGCTCGATCGCTACCTCACCGCCGCGACTCGGCTCCTCGAAGCGACCGAGTACGAGCAGGCGCTGAGGCAGGTCGAGAAGGCGCAGCGGCTGGCGACGAACTCCGCTGACGAGGTTCGGGTGTCGTTGCTCGAGGGCGTGCTGCACGGGGAGCTCGGGCGCACCGACAAAGCGAGACAGGCGTTTCGGGCGGCGCTCGCGTTGGAGCTCTCGGCGCAGCTGCCGGTGAAGGTCTCCAGGCGGCTCAAGGAGCTGTTCGAGTCGGTTCGCGGTGAGTTCGAGAAGGTGAGGCCGGTCGTCACTCCCACGCCAATCGAGCCCGTTCGACCCGTTCGCGCCGATCCCGTCGTCACTCCTCCGCCGCCTCCTCCGCCGGCCGTGCAGCCGATCGCCCAGCGCTCGTTCGGCGCACCAATCGCGCTCGCGATCACCGCCGCGCTCGCGGGCACGTTCTCGGCCGTCGCGTTCGGGATCTCCCAGGGCCAGGCGAAGGCCGCGAAGGGCGCCTTCTTCGACGACGATGCGCGCCGGCTCTCCGGTTTGGCCAATGGGTGGGCGAGCGCGAGCCTCGGCGGGCTGCTCGGGGCCGTGGGCGCGGCCGCAGTGAGCCTCCTCTTCTTCGTCCTCGCGCCGTGAGCCTGCCCGACAAGTACGAGATCGTTCGTCAGCTGGGCGTGGGCGGAATGGGAGAGGTCTTTCTCGCCAAGGTGCGCGGCGTGCCCGGCTTCGAGAAGCAGGTCGTGGTCAAGCGCCTGCTCCCGCACCTGGGGAAGAAGCCGGAGATCGCCGCGCTCTTTCTCCAGGAGGCCCGGCTCGTCAGCCAGATGTCGCACGCGAACGTCGTGCAGGTCTTCGATGCAGGCCAGACCGACGGCGAGCTGTGGCTGGTGATGGAGTACGTCAACGGCCCGAACCTGCTCCAGGTGATCCGCCGGGCCCGCGAGCGCGGAGTGCGAGTGCCAATCGGCGTTGCCTGTCGGATCATGGCCGACGTCTGCGCCGGGCTCGCCTACGCCCACGCTCTCACTGGCTCCGATGGCCGGCCGCTCGGGCTGGTGCACCGCGATCTGAGCCCCGACAACATCCTCCTCGATCGCACCGGCCAGGCGAAAGTGACCGACTTCGGCATCGCGAAGGTGAAGGACAGCGAGGTGCAGACCCAGCCGGGGTGGACGCGCGGGAAGTACCGCTACATGGCGCCCGAGCAGCTGCTCGGAAAGGGCGAGCTCACCCAGCAGGCCGATCTCTTCGTGGTGGGCGTGGTGTTCGCCGAGCTGTTGACCGGCCGGCATCCCTTCACCGACGACGCGGGGGCGCTGGCTCCGGCGCGAGTCTGCGCAGGCGACTACCCGCCGCTCGCCTCGCTGCGACCCGAGCTGTCGAAGGAACTCGAGCTCTTGCTTCGTCGCGCACTCGCGCCCGAGCCGGAGGACCGATTCCCCACCGGCAAGGCGATGCGCGCGGCGATCGAGCAGGCGCTCCGAGGCCAAGAGACGAATCAGGACGACGTCGCCGAGTTCCTCGAAGCGCTCGTCTCGGAGGAACCGTTCACTCCGCCGAAGCACCCCGAGCTGCAGGCGCACTCGGCCGAGACGGTGCGCGATCTCGGGCGGGTGAGTGACTCGGGCTCGCCGGTGTCGCCACAACCCGTGGGGACCGCCGACCTCATCGTCTCGAAGGACGCGCCGGTGGTCACCGATCGGGTCGTGAGCGGGCCAGCTCGCCACCGCCCGCTGGGCTGGGTCGTGGCGATTGGGCTCGCCCTCGGCTTTGCGCTCACCATCGCGGTGGTGTCGGCGCGGAAGAAGCCGGAGCCCGAGCCGCTCGTGACGCGCGTGATCGACGCTGGCGCGAGCGAGCCAGCGGTGCTGCCCGATGCGGGGAGCGCGATCGTCGAGCTGATCGCCCAGCCCGACGCGGGGGAACTCGATGCCGGGGTGTCGGAGGCGGTTCGAACGAAGGTCCGCACGCCCGTACGCACGATGGGCCAGGTGGAGCTCCGGGTGCGCCCGCCCGCGACGGTGTACGTCGACGGGGTCTCGATGGGAGAGTCGCCGCTGCCGATCCTCAAGCTGCCCGTCGGCCCCCACCGCTTCCGCTTCGTGAACGACGAGACCGATCAGGTGAAGATCTTCGACGTGAAGCCGGGGTCGCAGCGAATCGGAGTCACCCTCCCGTGACGTGGAGCAAACGCCCGGTGACGGCGCAGGAACCGACGGCCCCGGTGACGGCGGCGCAGGTTCCGACCTCGCTCGAAGTGACGAGCGCGGCGACGGTGAGCTGTGAAGTGACCCAGGGACCGAGCGCGGGCGTGCGCTTCTCCCTGGCAGGGAAGGCGTGCGTCATCGGGAGCGATCCCGGCTGTGACGTGCGGCTCGACGACCCCACCGTCTCTCGTCGTCATGCCGAGGCGCGCTTCTTTCACGGCGCGCTCCAGCTCGTCGATCTCGGGAGCCGCAACGGGCTCGTCTACCTCGGTCAGCGGGTCGATCAGCTCGTCCTCCCGTGGGACGCCGAGGTGAAGCTGGGTCGATCGTCGCTGCGGTTCTCACGTCCGAAGGAGCTGGGGCGTTCGGCGCAGGCGCTGCTCGCCGGGCTGGTGGTGGGCAAGTCGCAGGTGATGCAGGAGCTCTTCTTCTCGATCGAGCGCCTCGCGCCGCGGGAAGCGTCGGTCGTCTTCGAGGGACCGACCGGAGCGGGCAAGGAGATCTGCGCCCAGGCGCTCCACGCGCTCTCGAACCGGGCGACCGGGCCGCTCATGGTGTTCGACTGCAGCGCCACGACCCCAGAGCTCTTCGAGGCGGAGCTGTTCGGCGTCGAGGCGGGCGCGTTCACCGGCGCGGAGAAGAGCCGGAGCGGCCTGGCCGAGAGCGTGCGCGGAGGCACGCTGCTGCTCGACAACATCGACGGGCTGGCGCTGGAGCTTCAGCCCAAGCTGCTCCGACTGCTCGACTCCCGGGAGTACCGGCGGGTCGGTGGGAACGTCACCAGGCAGGCCGACTTTCGCGCGGTCGCGACGGCTCAGCGCGAGCTGCTCGGCCGGTGCTCCGATGGGAAGTTCCGCGCCGATCTCTATTTTCGCCTCGCTGGCGCAGTGCTCACGGTGCCGCCGTTGGCCGAGCATCGCGAAGATCTCCCGCTGCTCATCGAGCACTTCGCGGGCCAGGCGCAGCTGACGCTCACCGAGCAACAGCGGGCGACGCTGCTCGGCCGCGAGTACCCAGGGAACGTTCGCGAGCTCAAGAACGGGGTCAGCCAGCTGGCGACGGGTGGGGTGGAGAACGAGCCTCTGGATCCCCGGCGGCTCGGCTACCATGCGGCGCGCGAGGTGGCGTTGCAGAGCTTCGAGGCCAGGTACGTGCGGGAGCTGCTCTCGAGCTGCGACGGCAACGTGTCGCTCGCGGCGAAGACCTCGGGTCTCTCACGCAGCCAGCTGTATCGGATCATTCGTCGCCACCCGTCGGTGATGAAGATGGTGCGCAACGAATGAGGTGGCTGGTCGTCGCGCTCGCGTGTGGGTGCTCCGTCGTCGATCCGTCGACGCTCTCGACGGCCTGCAACGCCGCTCACCCGTGTGCGCAGGGCTTCGGTTGCTCCTGCGGCGCCTGTGTTCCGTGTACGGGAATGGCGTGTGCACCCTGCGCGCTGAACGGTGGACTCCGGTGGTGGTGGTCGTTGAACGCCGCGACCGGAGGAGCGGCCCACGACTGTTCGGGGCTCGATCGGTCGGGCGTGTGCGGGCTCGACTCGGTCGACGTGGTGACGGGCGCGTACGGTCAGGGCTGGTCGGTGCGTGGATCCGCCGAGCTGGTGGCCCCCGAGGCCGCTCTCAAGCGGGCACAGCGAACGCTCACCTTCCATGCGTTGCCGACCGACTCGGGCGCTCAGACGCTCTACGAAGAGCGGGCTGGCGAGACGGGGCTCCGAATCACCGTGGCGGTTCAGGCTGCGCAGGCGACCTACCAGGTGGTGACGGACGAGCCGAGTGGGTCGACGGTACGCGCTTCGCTCGTGGCCAGCTCGAGCCAGTTCACCTTCCTCTCGCTCAGCCGTGACGCGACCGATCAGCTCACCTTTCGTGCCGGTGATGCCTCGGCGCCTGCGGGAGCCTGGAGCGCCTCGTCGACCTCGGCTGCCTTTCACCCTCGCTCGGCGCGAGAGCCCGGCGCGGGCGCGGTGATCGACGAGGTGCGCGTCTTCGAGCGATTGCTCACCACCTCGGACTTCGGCGCGCTTCGAGGCGGGGCGTGCGCCGAGAGCGTCTTCAGCCCCTGAGCCTTCGACGCAGCACCACGACCATCGAGAGGACGAGGCCGAGGGCTTGGCCGGGCGCCGTGCAGCCGCACCCGCTCTGGCCGCAGTCGACGTTCACCAGGAAGGACTGTCGAGCCGTCGACCCGGGCACGGTGAGGACGAAGGAGGCGGTGGGCGCGGTCGGGGCGCTCCACTCGAGAACGCCGTTGGCGAGGGTGGCTCCGCTGGGGCCTGACTCGAGCGTGACCTGCGAGGGTGGATCGACGCGAACCTCGTACCGGTAGGCGGTTCCGCAGGTCGCGATCAGCGAAGGCACCGAGACGAAGCGCGGAGACGTCGTCGAGCCGCCATCACCTGCGCCCGCGTCGATCGTGCCGGCATCGGTCCCGCCGTCACCCACGTCGCCTCCGTCGTTTCCAGCATCAGTCGTCCCAGCGTCCGCACCTGCATCGATGCCGCCGTCCACCCTCGCGCTTCTCGGCAGGCGGCAGCTCGGCAAGTCGACACCCCATCGCGCGGCGATTCCCGAGCAGGTCGGCGGCGAGGAGTTCGCGACGATCTCGGGGCCACAGGGAAACCCACCGTCTGCCCAGAGGAGCCCATCGGGCGGAGTCCCGGCGCCGAGGAAGAACACCGAGGCCCCGATCAGTCCTCCATCGGACGCGAGCGTTCGCAGCGGGCTGTCGTCGGGAGGAGAGGCGAGGCAGCCGCGCAGATCGACGAGGAGCTGGCGTTGTCCGGTCGCCCCGCGCGCGATGCCCCCATCGATCAGCACCACGTCGTTGTCGGCGATGGTCGCGCTCACGCTCTCGCTGAAGTCGAGGTGCCCAACCAGGTAGTTCGCCTCGACGCGGCCGAGGGTGCCAGGAGCTCCTGCATCCGGCGATCTGCGGTCGAAGCGGACGGCAGGCGCACTCAGCGGCGAGATGATCGTGTTGCGGGCGACGGTCAGGTCGCGCACGAAGCGCGCGGCGATGCCGACGCCGGTGTCTGACCCCAGGCCCTGCGTGATGACGACGTTGTTCTCGATCACGTTGTCGCGCCGAACGGTGGGGGTCGACGACTCGTCGTACGCGAGGAGAATCCCGAACCCCGAGTCGAAGAGGTTGCCCCGGATTCGGGTGCGCTCCCCCAGCGCGATGACCGAATAGCCGCCCCTCGCCGTGACGTTGTTCTCGACGAGGCAGTCGCTCAATCGGAGCAGGATCGCCGTGCCGCCAGACGAGGTGACGAAGAAGTTGCGGGCGACGACGCCGCTGCTCACGTACCCGTTGATGCCAGTGTCGGTGTACTCGCGAAACTCGTTCTCCTCGATGCGCCCGCTCGTGGCCAAGACGGTGAGCTGGTACTGCCCGTCGACGACGAGGTTCCCGCGAACGGTGAAGCTGGTGAGGGGCCGGCCCAGTTCTCCCAACTCGGCGGTGTCGCGAAGGGTGAGCCCCTGCACCGTGACGCCGTCGCACCGACGAAGGGTCAGCTTGGTCGTGAGCTCGGCCTGGCGCGGTTCGTCCGCGACGATCGTGAGCCCGCTCTGGTTCGCCAGACAGGTCGCGTCGGTGCCTGCGTACTGCCCGCGAAGGAGGACCAACGTCGCGTTGGTGCCGACCTTCGGAATCGACGCGCTCAGCGATCGCCAGGCGGTGGCGCGGGTCAGCCCATCGTTGGTGTCGAGCCCTGCTGGCGCCAGGTAGTGGGTCTGACCGAGCGAGAGCGACGCCGTCGAGAGCAGGAGCAGCGAGAACACCCGCCGGACTCTAGCGGACTCTCCCTTCGGCTCGACTGTCAGCAGTCGTGGAGGCGCCGCGTCATTTCGGGTAATGCCCGATGTCATGCAAGACCGCTTGAAGGCGTTGGCCCAGGCCGCGCGCGACGAGATCTCCAAGGCGCAGAACGCGCAGCAGCTCGAGGCGCTCAAAGCCCGGTTCCTGGGGAAGAAGGGCGAGCTGTCGTCGATCTTGAGCTCGATGGGCAAGCTGGCACCCGAGGAGCGCAAGGCGATCGGCGAAGCCACCAACACGGTGAAGGCCGAGGTCGAGCAGTTCCTCGAGCAGGCGCAGGTCCGGCTCGCCGACGCCGCGCTCGAAGAGGAGCTCAAGGGCGCCAAGCTCGACGTGACGCTCCCTGGACGCGCTGGAGCGTTCGGCCGCCGCCACCCTGTCTCGCAGACGCTCGAAGACATCGTGCGGGTGTTCTCGCGGCTCGGCTTCGAGATCTACTCGGGCCCCGAGATCGAGCTCGACTGGTACAACTTCGAGGCGCTCAACGTGCCGGCGGATCACCCCGCGCGCGACATGCAAGACACCTTCTACGTCGAGGGCACCTGGCTGCCGAAGGGCGTCGGCCCGGTGGTGCTGCGCACGCACACCTCGCCGGTGCAGATCCGCACGATGCTCGCCCACAAGCCGCCGCTGCGTGGGGTGATGGCCGGGCGCGTCTACCGCAAGGACAGCGATCAGACGCACACCCCGATGTTCCACCAGGTCGAGGGCCTGCTCGTCGACGAGAAGGTCACCTTCGCCGAGCTGAAGGGCACGCTCGCGGCGTTCGCGAAGGCCTTCTTCGGGGCGTCCACCAAGACCCGGTTCCGTCCCAGCTTCTTTCCCTTCACCGAGCCCTCGGCCGAGGTCGACGTCTCGTGCGTCTTCTGTGGCGGCAAGGGCTGCCGGGTGTGCAAGCAGACGGGCTGGCTCGAGGTGCTCGGGAGCGGAATGGTGCACCCGAACGTCTTCGAGCACGCCAGCTACGACGCGACGAAGGTGACGGGCTTCGCCTTCGGCATGGGCGTCGAGTGGCTCGCGATGCTCCGCTACGGCATCGACGATCTGCGGACCATGTTCGAGAACGACGCGCGCTTCCTCGCGCAGTTCTGATCCACCACCTTCTGGAGTTCATTCATGCGCATCTCACTGAAGTGGCTCAAGGACTACGTCGCGCTCCCCGACTCGGTGGACGAACTCGCGCGCCGGCTCACCATGGCGGGGCTCGAGATCGAAGGCATCGAGCGGCCGGCGGAGGCGCTGAAGGGCGTCGTCGTCGGGCAGATCCTCGCCTCGGAGAAACACCCGAACGCCGACAAGCTCTCGGTGACGAAGGTGGACGCGGGACAGGGCAGCCCGCTCCAGATCGTCTGCGGGGCGAAGAACTACAAGGTCGGCGACAAGGTGCCGGTCGCCACCGTGGGCACGAAGCTCCCGAACGGGGTGGAGATCAAGCAGGCGGCGCTCCGGGGCGTCGACAGCCACGGCATGCTCTGCAGCTCGAAGGAGCTCGGCCTCAGCGAGGACTCGCAGGGGCTGATGATCCTCCACGCCGACGCGAAGCCGGGGCAGCCGATCGCCGAAACGCTGGGGCTCGATGACGTGGTCTTCACCGTCAACGTCACCCCGAACCGCGCCGACGCGCTCTCGCACCTGGGCATCGCGCGGGAGATCGCCACCCTCTTCGACGTTTCCCTGAAGAAGCCGCAGCCGAAGCTCGCCGAGTCGAAGGACGAGGCGGCGTCACGCATCGCCATTCGCATCGACGATCCGGTTCGGTGTTGGCGTTACGCCGCGCGGGTGATCGAGGGCGTGACGGTGATGCCCTCGCCGCAGTGGATGCAGGATCGGCTCAAGGCCGCGGGGATGCGAGGCATCAACAACCTCGTCGACATCACCAACTACGTGAACCTCGAGTACGGGCAGCCGCTCCACGCGTTCGATCTCGATCGCATCGGCGGAGCGCAGATCGTCGTCCGCACCGCGAAGGGCGGAGAGAAGTTGACGACGCTCGACGGGAAGGAGCGGCAGCTCCACGCGGAGGATCTGCTCATCTGCGATCGCGACACGCCGCTGGTGCTCGCGGGCGTGATGGGTGGAGCGTCGAGCGAGGTGACCGAGAAGACGACGCGGGTGCTGCTCGAGTGCGCCACCTTTCAGCCGACGACGGTGCGGCGATCGGCGAAGCGGCATGCGCTGCACACCGAGTCGTCGCATCGCTTCGAGCGCGGCACCGATCTGAACGTCGTGCCCGAGGTGCTCGATCGCGCCGCGGCGCTGATCGCCGAGCTGGGCGGAGGCACCGTGCTCAAGGGCCGGGTCGACGCCTTCCCCTCGCCGAAGCCGCTCAAGCAGGTCGCCTTGCGCACCCAGAAGGTCGCCGACGTGCTCGGTGTTCCGGTGCCGGCCGCGGAGTGCCACAAGATCCTCGCGAGCCTCGGCTTCATGAAGCGCTCGGGAGACGACGTCACCGCGATCTTCGAAGTGCCGTCGGTGCGCGTCGACGTGAGCATCGAGGAAGATCTCGTCGAGGAGATCGCGCGCGTGCGTGGCTTCGACGCGATCCCCGAGGCGCTCCCGCGTGGCTTGTCCGAGCTCGAGCCCGAGCGGCCGGCGCAGCGGGTGGAGCGGCTCATTCGCGCGGCGATGGCGGGGCAGGGCGTGGACGAGGTGGTGAACTACTCCTTCGTCTCGCCGGCCGAGCTCGCCGCGTTCGAGGCAGGGAAAGACGCGATCGCGATCGGCAACCCGCTCTCGGTCGAGCAGTCGGTGATGCGGACGACGCTGTTCCCGTCGCTCGTGCAGAACGTGATCCGCGCCTCGCGGCACCAGACTCACGGAGTGAAGTTCTACGAGTGGGCGAAGAGCTACCGGCCCGATCAATCGGGCGGGCAGGGCACCGTGCCGGTCGCGAAGGAGACGCTCGAAGTCGCTGGCGCGGTCTGGGGCTTGCGACACGGCACCCGCACCTGGACCGCGAAGGACGCCGAGGCCGACTACTTCGACGCGCGGGCGATCGTCGAGGCGACGCTCCGTGCGCTCCATATCGAGGGCGTCACCGCCGAGTCGTTCGAGTCACCGTCGTACCACCCGAGATCGGCGACCGTGCTGCGGAAGGGAACGGTCGTGTTGGGGACGCTCGGAGAGCTTCACCCGCGAGTCATGAAGCGGCTCGACGCACCCGCCGGCATCGTGTTGTTCCAGCTGAACGTCGAGGCACTTCAAGCGGCGGCGGTGCTGGTCCCGCAGGCGAAGCCGCTCTCCAAGTTCCCCGCCGTGTTCCGCGATCTCGCCGTGGTGGTCGCCTCCGAGATGCAGAGCGAGGCCGTGCGCCAGGTGATCCTCGAGGTCGGCAAGCCGCTCGTCGAGGACGCGCAGGTGTTCGACGTGTACGCGGGCCACCAGGTCGGCGCGGGGCGGAAGAACCTGGCCTTCGCGCTGAGGTATGGGTCTCCGGAGCGCACCCTCACTGATGCCGACGTCACCGAAGCCCACGAGAAGATCGTCGCCGAAGTGACTCGGCGCCTCGGTGGCGCCCTTCGAACGTAAGCTCGTAACATATTGAAACAACGAGGTTTCCGTTCGTTCGGGGCACTTGGGGGCCGAGGAGCGAAAAGCCCAGCAAAGTCCGTATGTTGACACCCTTCGAGCGACGGGTACGCTTTCGGCCATGACCAAAGCGGACATCATCGAGAACGTCTACGAGCGCGTGGGGTTTTCGAAGAAGGATTCAGCGGAGTTGGTCGAGATGTGCTTCGACACCGTGAAGGAGACGCTCGAGCGCGGCGACAAGGTGAAGATCGTCGGGTTTGGGATCTTCCAGCCTCGCTACAAGCGCTCGCGTCCGGGTCGAAACCCACAGTCGGGTGAGCCGATCGAGATCACGGCGCGCCGAGTGGTGGTGTTCGTTCCCTCGACGGGGCTCAAGGCCGACTTGAACGACGGCTTCGTGCCCGAGGGAGAGATCTCCGCGGAAGATCTCGACGACAACCCGGACGCCGATCTCGGCGACGACGACGACGACGAATGAGCGGAGTCGGTGCGATTGCGCTTGAGCTTGCTTGACGCTGTGGAGTCAGGCTGGCAGAAGGCCCGCGTCTCACCAAAACCCGCAGCACATCGGGGCGTAGCGCAGCCTGGTAGCGCACTTGCTTGGGGTGCAAGTGGTCGCTGGTTCGAATCCAGTCGCCCCGACCACTTTGAAGGCCCTGATTCCCAACGAGAAATCCGAGGGAGTCAGGGCCTTCGTCTTTGTGGTGGGCGGCCCACTGAAGCAACGCTGAAGCAAACCTTCGTCATTCGTCCCCTCCGGCAACGATTTGGAGGTGGGGCCGAACGGCATCGCCGAAGGTGTTGACCGCTTCTCGCATGTCGTCGAGGTCGAGGTGGCCATAGACGCTGGAGGTGATGTTCGAGTCGGTGTGCCTCAGCACCTTCTGCACCACCGCCAGCGGCACCTTGGCCTTGAGCAGCAAGGTGGCCGTTGTGTGCCGAGTGTCGTGCAAGAAGACCTGCGCGTTCGACGTGACCTCGATGGCCAGAGGGTGAAGGAGATCGAGGTCGAGCTGAACAAGGTGGCGGTGCCTGCCAGCGACGCCGAGGGGAGGCGGCTGGAAACCTACAGGCGGCAGCTTGAACGCCAGGCTCCAAGCCCACCTCGACCTTCTCGAACAGCTACGCCGGCTTCGGCGCTCTGGTGGCTCGGGTTCGCTCGCTCGACCCGTTCTTGTCAACTTGAGGTCTGTCGGCTCGCAGCCCCTCGCCCACGGGTAGGGCTTCGCCCTGGGTCCTCTTTCTCCGGCTGGGACCTGAGTGCGAGCCGTGCCTCTTGGGGCCCAATGAGGGGACCGGGGCCCGGCTCAGATTTCCTTCTGGGGCCCCAGTTCGGCAGCCGAGGGCTAAGACGGGTGGTCAGCCCGAAAAAGCTCTGACCCCCAGCTCATCACCGCCGCCGAGAAACCTCCCTCTGGAGCACGGTCACCACCGGCAAGGCCACGGCCGTTCAACAGCACCACCATGAAGCTCCTCCTTAACTGCCGGCCGGCGGAATGGGGTTGAATGGCGGAGGGGGAGACGGCCCGTCCCTTCTTGTGGTATTGGGCCCGGAAAGAACATGCCACTGCTCCCGTCGGACCGCGAACAACCCTATGAGACTACCCGGGGCTCGGAGTCGAAGCTCGGTCGCCTGATCGCAGTGGCGGTGGGAGCCCTGCCTGGGCTTCTGGTCGCGCTTTTGGGCTATCTGGGCGTTCTCCAGTTCAAGTTCATCCCGGACTCCGATTTCACCGTCTTTGGGGGCCTCGCGTTTGCCGCAATTGGCGGCTTCATGGCGATGAGTCGGTACAGTGGCCGCGTGCGAGAAGACCTTTGACCAGACGTAGGGTAGCAAGGGTGTAGCAAACTGCCTGGCGCGCGCTGCCACCAGGTGGAACCGTCGGACACCAGCTGGCCCTCACCCCAAGAGAAACGCAGCCGAAGGCACTGTCTGATACCGGCTGGACGACAACCGGCATTGCTTGGGGTGCAACTGGTCGGTCGCTCAGCTCCGACGGCGGCAAAGGACCCTCAACGCCCATTTCGGTTGGGGACCTCTTGGTGTTTCCTGGTGCGACCGGGATGGCATGCACGCCCTGACTCTGACGCTGGTCTTCAAGGAAGGGTCACCGCTCCAGGGAGAATGCCGCCTCGATGGGCAGGTTTCGCCGGAGGTTCTGACATCGGTGCAGCGTTACGCCTGGCCCAAGGTGACCGACACGTTCATGCTGAAGCAGTACTACGTCTTTTCGTCGAAGAGCCCCAGGTAGCGCAGGCCCTTCGCTTTTCTCAGGAGCGTTCATGGCCAGCCCGGCGCTGACCTTGCTCTCGCGGGTCCTCGTACCGCTCGCCAGTGGCGCGCTTGGAGCGTCGATCGTGCTCGCGTTCGCGTCACGCGGCGACGGCCCAGCACCGCCGGTCGCGGTGGGGCGTGATGGGTGCGCGGAGGTCGCCGCGGAAGTGGCCGCGCTTCGTCAGACCCTCGAGTCAGCGAGGGAGCGGCGCGGCGCCACCTTCGTCGACGGCGGAGTCCTCGAGGCCAAGCTCGTCGTCGAGCGCGCGTTCGCCGAGCTCGAGAACCGGCGCGAGGAGCGTGCCGTGCATCGGGCCGACTTCGAAGCGCGTCACCAGGAGGAGCGCAGGGCGCAGGCGGAGCTGGAGTTGGTGAAGCTGCGGGCGACCCAGAGATCGATCAGCCTCGAGCAGACCAAGGCGAACGTGCTTCGACGGCTCAAGGGGCTGGGGCTCTCCGATGCGGAGCTTGGGCCGGCGGCCGAGGCCGGGGCGGCCTATGTCCGGCAGCGCTCGGAGGCCCTCATCGGACTCGTCGAGAGGGAGTCCAATGGAGCGAAGGTGACGATGCAGGAGGTCGATCTCCAGCTCACGCCGATCGATCAGTCGCTCGCTCGATCATTGCCCGCGACCCTCGATGATTCCACTCGAGGGGCCGTCGTCACCGAGCTCGGCGCGATGGTGCGGGTACCATTCTTCTTTCGGTTCTGATGCCGGTGACGGTTGCTGACTTGGGCGCAGGGGTCGTCAGGGCTCGTAGCGACGGAGCCGATCGATCATCGCGAGGGTCTGCTCCATCGTCTCTCGAACGACCCGCCGCTCGCCGCCCATGAAGTCGGGGGGCACGTTGTAGAGGTAGCTGAGGGTGAGCACGGTGACCCGCGTCTGGCCGCGCGCGACCGGCTCATGGAAGGTCCACGTCGAGCTCCAGGCGCCGGTGCGCCAGCCCATCACCCGTCCGAAGTCCGAGTTCTCCTGCTCGACCACCGGCGCTCCCGTCGAACCAGCCAGCGCTGCGATCTCGGGGACCTCTCGCGCGCTGTCGCGGTAGGTGAGGGTGAACCGGTTGCTGGGGATTCGTGAGACCGTGAAGCTGCCGTCGGTGCGCGCGCGAACGTCCATGTCGGGGGCGATCGCGCGAACGTAGGAGAGGTCTCGCAGCCGCTGCTCGCTGAAGAAGCTGACGTCCTTCTCGATCAGGTACGACACCCGCACCATCGCGACGTGCACCGGTTCAGCGATCGCCTTCAGTCGGTCGCGCCGATCGATCACCTGAAACATCTGAAACCGCGAGTTCGTAGCTGGAAGGGTCTCGGCATTGGCGAGCTCGATGAAGACCTGCACTCCCCCCCGCCTCTGGAAGTCCTCGTCGATCTTGAAGTCTGGGCGTTCCTCTCGCCTCGCGGCAGGGCTCGCCAGCGCCGACGTCGTCGTCAGCAGCGCCACGCTCATCAACGCGCCATGGTTCATGAGGCAACATTATACAAACCATGAACACGCGCGCCACCCGAACTCGAACCGGAGCCTTCCATGACCCAGATCGCCGGACGTCTTCAGGACCCGTTGGGCCTCGCTTCCTTTCAGCTCAGCTTCGAGCGTGCGCTCCGGAGATGGCTCGAGCCGCTCGAGAGCAACGTGGACTCCGCGTGGATCCAGGCGCGTGAGGCGCTGGTCGACGTCGCGCTCCGGCCGGCCAAGCGGGTTCGGCCGACGCTGCTCGCGCTGGGGTACGGCATGGTGAAGGGCCGCGTCGACGTGGAGGCCGTGGTGGACTTCGGCGTGGGCCTGGAGCTCCTCCATGCCTTCATGCTGGTGCACGACGACGTCGCCGATCGCGCCCCGACTCGGCGCGGAGGGCCGGCCCTTCACGTGATGATGGGCGGCGCGCACCTTGGTGACTCGAAGGCCGCGGTCCTGGGCGACTACCTCTACGCGCGTGCATTCGAGGCGATGTTGTCGGTGCCCAACGCGTCGAAGGCGACGCGCTTCATGCTCGAGACCTGCCGGTGGACGGCGGCGGGCCAGTTGCTCGATCTCTCGCTCTCGGAGCGGCCGCTCGCCGAGGTGCGGATCGGCCAGGTGCTGCAGGTCGCCCGGCTCAAGACGGCGCGCTACGGCTTCGTGGCTCCGTTGGTGTGCGGGGCGATGCTCGCGGGCGGCACGGAGGAACAGCTCGAGGCCCTCGAGCGCCTTGGCGAGAGCGCTGGCCTCGCCTTCCAGCTTCAGGACGATCTGCTCGGGCTCTTCGGGAACGACGCGGTCGCAGGCAAGTCGGGCGGCGGCGACTACCTCGAGGGCAAGCGCACCTTCCCCGTGATCGCTGCGTGGATTCGCGCGGAGGAGCCAGGTCGAGACCAGCTCGAGGCGCTCTGGCAGCGCCCGGCGCCGACGTCACTCGCCGCGGCGCGCGACGCGGTGATTCAAGCGGGAGGACTGTTCGCCACCGAGCGGGTCATCAGCCGAATGATCCAGCGGGCGCAGCGTGGGCTCGCCGCCTTGCCACCCTCGGAGTGCCGAGCGGTGTTGGGCGAGCTCGTCGCCCGCTTCGCCTCGAGGGCTGCATGAGCGCGAAGAAGATCATCGTCATCGGCGCTGGCGTCGGAGGTCTCACCGCCGCGATGCGCCTGCGTCACGCCGGCTACGACGTCACCCTCTTCGAGCGGAGCGAGGGGCCTGGTGGTCGGTGCGGCCGGGTGACGCTGGCTGGAGGCGCGTACCAGTTCGATCTCGGCCCGACGATCCTCCTGATGCCCTTCGTCCTCGAGCAGGCGTTTGCATCGGTCGGACGGAAGATGAGCGACCTGCTCGAGCTCGTTCGCATCGATCCGCACTACCGCGTGCACTTTCGCGATGGCAGCCGCTTCACCCCGACCTCCGACGTGACGGCGATGTCCGCCGAGCTCGAGCGCGTGCAGCCCGGCGCCTCGGCTGGCTACGGCGACTTCCTCGAGAGTGGGCGACGCCGCCACGAGGTGGCCTTCGAGCGCTTCGTGACCCGGCACTTCGACGGGCTCTTCGATTTCCTCACTCCGTCGAACGTGCCGAAGATCTTCGGCGTCGGAGCGCTCCAGAAGCTGTGGGATCACGTCGGCCGCTACTTCTCCGACGATCGGCTCAAGCAGGCGCTCAGCTTCCAGACGATGTACCTCGGTCTCTCCCCGTGGGACGCGCCAGCGGTCTTCTCGTTGTTGCCGTTCACCGAGGCGCACCACGGCATCTGGTTTCCCAAGGGCGGGCTCCACGACGTGCCGCTCGCGCTCGAACGGGTGTGCCGCGAAGACGGGGTCGAGCTGCGGTACTCGTGCAGCGTCAAGCAGGTGCTCGTCGAGAACGGGCGCGCGGCCGGCGTGCAGCTCGACGACGGCTCGATCGTTCGCGCCGACGCGGTCTTGTGCAACGCGGACTATGCGTGGGCGTGCGAGAAGCTCTTGCCGCAACCGATCGCCTCGGCGCGGCTGGCTCGGCTTGCGAAGCGCCGCTTCACCTCATCTGGGCTGATGTTCTACTGGGGCGTCGACGGCCGGGTGGACGAGCTGCTCCACCACAACGTGTTCTTCGGTCGCGACTTTCGAGGGAGCTTCACCGACATCTTCGAGCGGCTGCAGGTGCCGAGCGACGTGAGCTTCTACGTGAACGCGCCCTCGCGCACGGCGAAGGGCTTCGCTCCCGAAGGCAATGACGCGCTCTACGTGTTGGTGCCGGTGCCGCACTTGGGCAACCCGGAGACGGACTGGAAGGCGCAAGCGCAGTTGGTCCGTGCGCAGGTGCTCGAGCGGCTCGCAGCGGAAGGCTATGGCGATCTCTCGAAGCGCATCGTCGCCGAGCGGGTGGTGACGCCGGAGGACTGGGAGTCGCAGTACGCGCTGGCTCGCGGCTCGAACTTCGGGCTCGCCCAGAGCTTCTGGCAGATCGGGCCGTTTCGGCCGCGCGTCACCGACGACGTCGTCGACGGGCTGTTCTGGTGTGGCGCCTCGATCCAACCGGGCACCGGCGTTCCCACCGTGATGTTGAGCGCCGGCTTCGCGGTCGACGCGGTGACGAAGCGGCTCGGGCCTGGCTCGGTGGGGCGCGCGGCATGAGCCTCCTCGAGGACGGATACCGCAGCGCGAAGGCCGTCACCTTTCGGCACGCGAAGAGCTTCTCGTTCGCCTCGATGGTGCTCTTCGGTGAGCGGCGACGCGGCGCGTTTGCCCTCTATGCGTTCTGCCGGCGACTGGACGACTGCGTCGACGACGCCGACGGTCCGGAGCGCGCTCAGCAGCTGTCGGAGGTTCGGGGGCTGCTCGACGCCCTGTTCGATCGCGGTGAAGTGGGCGAGGTGCGCGGCTTCCCCCAATCGGAGCTCCATGCGCTGCGCGACACGTGCGCGCGGTTCGGCATTCCGAAGCAGCCGTTCGTCGAGCTGGTCGCGGGAATGGAGATGGACCTCGTTCAGGATCGCTACTCGACGTGGCGGGATCTCGATCTCTACTGCTATCGCGTCGCCGGCGTCGTCGGCCTGATGATGGCGCCGCTCCTTGGAACGACGAACCCCACCGCGCTCGGTCACGCCGCCGATCTCGGGCGGGCGATGCAGCTGACGAACATCGTTCGTGACGTGAAGGAGGATCTCGGCCGCGGGCGAGTCTACTTGCCGCTCGCCGAGCTTCGCGCGTGTGGCGTGAGCGAGATGGAGCTGAGACGCGGGGTGGTGACGGAAGGAGTCGAGCGGCTCCTTCGGCTCCAGCTCGACCGGGCGCGGGCGCTCTACGCGAGCGCGCTTCGTGGCGTCGCCTGGTTGCCGGGCTTCGCTGGCCCGTTGCTGGTGGCGCTCATGGCCTCGCTCTACGGAGGAATTCTCGACGTCGTGGAGCGGCGACGGTTCGACATCTTCTCTTCGCGCGCGTCGGTGTCGCTCGGCGGAAAGCTGTGGCGGCTCGTCAAGGTCCTCGTCACGCCGCGGGCTGCGTCGGCGCCGCTGGTGGAGGAGTCTCGATGAGGCGCGTCGCGGTGATCGGTGGCGGCTTCGGTGGAATGGGCGCCGCGCTCGAGCTCGCTCATGCGGGTTCGGCAGTCACGCTCTTCGAGCAGAGTGGGGCGCTCGGCGGCAAGGCGCAGGTCGTTCGCGACGGCGGCCTGGTGTTCGACACCGGCCCCACGCTCCTCACCTTTCCTCAGGCGGTCGAGGAGACCTTCGCGCGTGCCGAGCTCTCTGGACTGGTGCCGCGCTTCAAACGGCTGTCGCTCCACGCGCGGTACACCTGGAGCGGCGGCGAACGCTTCGAGTGCTTCGACTCGTTGGATCGAACGATCGAATCGGCCAGCGCGTTCGGTGAGGGCGACGCCTATCGGCGGTTCGCGCGCGAGGCGGAGAAGATCTGGGACGCCGCGGGTGAGCCCTATCTCGAGGCGCCCTTCGAGGGGATTCCGTCGTTCTTCGCGCGGGTGATGAAGCGTGGGGCCTCGAAGGTGTTCGAAGGCGCCCGGCTTGGCACCCTCGACGAACTCGCGAGACGGCACTTCCGCAGCCCGCAGCTCCAACAGTTCGTCAATCGCTTCGCGACCTACGCGGGGGGCTCACCCTTCGAGAGCACCTCGGCGTTCGCGATGATCCCTCACCTCGAGCGCGCCACCGGTGTGCATCATGTCGAGGGTGGCATGGGCGAGTTGGTGCGAGCGTTCTCGAACGCCCTCGAGCAGCGTGGCGTTCGAGTCGAACTCTCGACGCGAGTGTCGTGGGAACGCCGCCAGAACGACCTCGTCGTCGGTCCGAAGGGGCATGAGGAGCGGTTCGACGCGGTCGTCGTCAACGCCGACCCACTCGGGGAGAGGGGCCGCGATCGAGGCCCGTTGGCGATGTCGGGCTACGTCCTGCTGCTCGACGTCGCTGCGCCGCTCCCGCTCGCGCACCATCATGTGCGGTTCGGTGACGACTACCGCAAGGAGTTCGCCGAGATCTTCGCGGGCACTGCGCCGACCGATCCGACGATCTACTTCTGTCACCCCTCGGCGACCGACGCGACGATGGCGCCAGCCGGCCACTCGGCGTTGTTCGTGATGGTGAACGCTCCGGCGTTCGAGAACGAGGCTCGAGCCGCGAAGTGGGCCGAGTGGGGCCCGAGGCTTCGGGAGCGTTGTCTCAGCGCCCTGCGACAGGAAGTGCCGGGGCTCCAGTCGAGTCAGGTGCGCGTCGTCGCCGAGCGGACGCCTCTCGAGCTCGCCCGATTGGGCGCGCCGGGCGGCTCGATCTACGGCTTCTTGCCTCACGGGAAGTTCGCAGCGTTTCAGCGGCCTCGAATGCGCTCGACGGTTCCGGGCATCTTCTACGCCGGAGGGAGCGTTCACCCAGGTGGCGGCGTTCCCATGGTGCTGCGTTCGGGTCACTTCGCGGCGGATGCGGCGCTGCGGTTCCTCGAGCGCTCACGTCGGGCGGAGGCAGCCTGATGCTGGAGTTGGCGCGCGAGCCTGGTTCGTACCGCTGGTACTACGTCGACGTCGCGGCGGGCGAGTGGTCGGCGGTCGCCATCTTCATGATGGGGTCGCTGTTCTCACCGCGGTACGTGACGAGGCGCGATCCCTCTCCGCTGCGGCATGCGGCGGTGAACTTCGCGCTCTACCGCCGTGGGGTTCGGCAGGCATGGGTGCTGTCGGAGTACGACGAGGCCACGCTCGAGGTGACTCCGACGGCGACGCACCTCGACATCGGAGCCTCGCGGTTCACCAAACACGCCGATGGTCGTGTTCACGTCGAGCTCGTCGATCGAGCGACGTGGACGGCGAGCCCCGTCGAGGTCAGGCTCGAGCTCGTTCCCGAGGTCGAACGAGGCCCCTCGATCGTTCTCGTTCCTGGCCGTTCGCACGAGTGGCATCCGTTCGCGATCCGCGCGCGCGCCACGCTCGCCATCGCGTCGAAGGGCTTGAACGTCGAAGGGCAAGGCTACCACGACGGCAACTCGGGGCTGACGACGCTCGGGACGGATCTCGCGGCGTGGACCTGGCTTCGTGCCCACGATCCCCGCAACACCGTCGTCTCCTACTGGCCGCGGGGCGAGCACGGGTTCGAGGTTTCGACCGAAGGCCCTCGAGTGGTGCAGCGCGAGAGGGTGCGTGACCGAGGGCCGCTCAAGAAAACGGGCTGGGGCCTCGCGGTGCCGGCGCTGGTTGGGGGCGTGACGCCGCAGGTGCTCGAGTCGTCGCCCTTCTATGCCCGCTTCGAGGCGCAGGACGCGGAGCGGCAACTCATGGGCGAGGCCGCCGACTTCGCGCGTTTTCGCTCTCCTTGGGTGCGTTGGATGGCCGACGTTCGAACGCGGGTTGCTCCGCGAACGGCGAAGGAGGCTCGATGATGCTCACCGTCGTGCTCGTTGGCTGGGCGTTGCTCGCTGCCGGGGCCACCGTCACTGCGCTCGTTCGCGTTCGGCCTCGCGCGACTCGGCCGGGTCCGTTCGACGACGTCATCGTGCTCCGGCCTGTCGATGCGCCGACGCCGCGCGAGTTGGCGAACCTGTCGCAGCCGCTCCCCCGTGGCGTTCGGCACCTCGTGCTCGCTCCGTTTCGGCCGCGGCTTCCAACGCACGTCGAGTGGCTCCCTTCTGACCCGCCGACGAAGAACCGAAAGCTCGGGCATCTCCGGTACGCGCTCGAGGTCTTGCGTCGCGAGGCGCTCGAGGAAGGCCGATCGGCGCCGAGTCGACTCGTCATCGTCGACGCCGACGTCGCCATCGACGAACACCTGCTGGGCGGACTGCTCTCGGAGCTCGACGCGGGCGTCGACGCGGCGTGGGCTGCTCCCCGGCCCGACGTCGCGGGACCCGTTCGCGGGCTTCTGGTGCAGTCACTTCACTCCTTCGACGCGCTCGACGCGATCAGCACCAACCCGCGCGCGGTCTGCGGCAAGGCGATCGCGCTGGGGCCGCTCGGCATCGAGGTGTTGAGCGCGCTGCCCGACTGCGTGGGCGAAGATCTCGAGCTCGCGATCCAGCTCCACGAGAGAGGCGGTGCCGTGCGCCTCGCCGCACACGCCCGCATGCCCGGCACGACCGACGCTCGCAGCGCGTTGGCTCGCTTCACGAGGTGGATGCAGGTGCTCCGCGCCCACCGGCCGCTGCTCTTTCCGACGGTGCCGTTGCTGTTCGCCTGCACGCCGTTGTTGGTGGCGGCCGCGTTGGTTCACCGAGAGCCGCTGGTGGCCTGCGCCGTCGTCGTGCTCGTGCTCGCGCGAACGGCCCTCGCGATTCGGGCCGAGCGCCTCGGTCCGCGTCCCCGCTCGGCAGGGTGGTGGATCGCGGGAGAGGTGTTGCTCCTCGCGGCGTGGGCGCGCGCCTTCATTCGAGGACACCGCATCGAGTGGCGTGGTCGCGAGCTCATGCTCGGCGAAGGTGGAGTGCTGACCGCAGCGCGTCACCCGGAAGCGGTTCGCGCATGATCACCGCCGCGCACGTGCCCGTCCTCACCGGCCTGATCTCGAGCTACGTGAAGTGGAAGTTGCGTCGTTCCTTCCGGGGCCTGTGGCTTCGCGGTGCGCTCCCCGAAGACGAGCCCGTCGTCCTCTACTCGAACCACCTCAACTTCTGGGACGGCTTCGTCGCCCACGCGGTGATCTCGGAGGCAGGGCGGGCTGGCTTCGCGATGATGGAGGAACGGAACCTCGCGCGCTTCCCCTTCCTCCGCTACCTGGGCGCCTTCTCGGTTCGACGCGGTTCCTCGTCATCGGCGCGCGAGTCGCTTCGCCACGCGCAGGCACTCCTCGAGCCTCCTCGCTCGACCGTGGTCGTCTTCCCCCAGGGACGGATCGCGCCCTTCGAGGCTCCCCTGGCGTTGGAGCGTGGCGCCGAGTTGCTCGCGCGCTGGGCGAAGGTGCGCTGTGTGCCGATGGCGATTCGCTACGCGATGTTCGAGCACGAGTTTCCCGACGTGCTGATCGCCCTCGGTGAGGCGCACGAGGCGAGCTCGACGGAAGCCATGGCGGCGCGGCTCGACGAACTCCGACGATCGCTCGCCGGGCTGGATCGACCGCACTCACTCAGGCCGTTGCTCGCGGGCCGCCGATCGGTCGCCGAGTCTGCTGCGCCGCTCCTGCTTCGAACTGCACCTCTGGAGGACTCGAAATGAAGAAGACCGCATTGGTGGTGGGCGCTGGACCCGGTGGACTCGCGGCGGCGATCAACCTCGCTGGGCTGGGCCTCGAGGTGACGGTGATCGAGAAGGAGTCGGTGCCCGGCGGCCGGATGCGCGGGTTGTCCTTCGACGGGTACGAGGTGGACACGGGGCCGACGATTCTCCAGCTCCCGCAGGTGATCGACGCGATCGTGACGCGCGCGGGCCGACGCCTGTCGGACTTCGTCAAGCTCGTTCCAGTCGATCCGAACACGCGCATTCACTTCTGGGACGACACGCACCTCGACACCTCGAGTGACGCGCAGACGATGAAGGCCTCGTTGGCCGCGCTCGATCCGAAGCACCCGGCGGCGTTCGACCGCTGGATGAAGGAAGCGACCGACAAGTACCGGCTCGCCTACGAGAAGTTCATCTGCACCCACGCCGACTCGCTCGCCTACTACGCGCCGTGGCGGCTGCTCGACTTCGTGCGCTTCAAGCCGTGGCAGTCGCTCTATCAGCAGCTCGACGCGAGCTTTCACGACGATCGCGTGAGCTACGCGCTGAGCTACCCCTCGAAGTACCTGGGCCTGCACCCGACGACCTGCTCGAGCGTGTTCAGCGTCATTCCCTTCCTCGAGCTCGAGTTCGGAGTGTGGCACGTGGTGGGCGGGTTCCGCGCCTTGTCGAAGGGGCTGCAGGCGTGCGCCGAGTCGTTGGGTGCGCGGTTCAAGTTCTCCTCGGCCGTCGACGAGGTGCTGGTCGACGGCGGGCGGGTGAGCGGGGTGCGCCTGAAGGGTGGGGAGATCGTCTCGGCCGACGTCACCGTCATCAACGCCGATCTCCCGTACGCGGCGACGAAGCTCATTCGCCCTGCGCTGCGCGAAGGCACTCGGCTGTCGGACAAGACGCTCGAGAACGCGAAGTACAGCTGCTCGACCTTCATGCTCTACCTCGGGCTCGACCGAACCTACGACGAGCTGCCTCACCACGTGATTCGTCTGTCGGAGGCCGCGCGCCGTACTGATTCGGCCGCGCTCGAGGATCGTCACCTCGATCTCGACGATCCTCCCTTCTACGTCTGCAACCCGACGCCCACGGAGCGGCGGGCCGGCTCGAGCGCGGGCGCCCCCGACGGCCACAGCACCCTCTACGTGCTGGTACCGACGCCGAACACCGAGCACCACGACGACTGGGTGGCCGCGACCAAGGCGCTGGAGCAGCGAATCCCTCGCTGGCTGGAGCGAGTGGGCTTCAAGGACGTCGCCAGGCACGTGCGGGCCTCGCGGAGCTTCACGGCCCAGACCTGGCGAGACGACTTCAACGTCTTCCGAGGCGCGGTGTTCAACCTGAGCCACACCTGGAAGCAGCTGGGTCCCTTGCGTCCGAAGGTGAAGTCGCCGGACTTCGACGATCTCTACTGGGTGGGCGGCGGCACGCACCCAGGCAGCGGGCTGCTGACGATCATGGAGAGCGCCAACATCGCGGCCGACCACATCGCGAAGACGTTGGGTGCGCCCGGCCTGCGCAACTGGCCGTACGTGCCCTCGGTGCGATCGAGCGGTGCTCCCGATGCGCAACTCGCGCTCACTGCCAGCGCTCGCTGAGTGATCGAGAGCGCCACGCCGTCGAGCCACCTGCGCGCTCCACGCCCGCAGACGGTCGGGCTCTCGTGCTGAGCCGTCACGGGCGGTACTCGAACGCGCCGAGATCGATGCCCGCACCCTGGGGTCGCGGCGTCATGTCGAAGTCGACCGACGGCACCGGCATCATCGAGCTGCCTTGATCGATCGCCGCGCTGCCCTGTTGCAGCCGCACGTCACCGTTGACGGGATCGACGAGCTTCGGGTCGCCAGCCACCGCGCCCTGGAAGATCTGCGCCATGCCCGGGGAGGGAACGACGCCTCCGTCACCCGCCCAGAGGTTCTTGTCGGCCGTCGTGCGCATCGTCGTCGAGTACGGCTGGAGGAACGGAAACCCGGTCGAGACGATCAGGTTGTTCCGGAAGTCGAGATCCCACTGGTACGCGCTGCCGATCGCGATCATGCCCGCGGTGTTGTTCGGGCCGCCTCCGAAGCCGCAGCCGTAGAGGGTGTTGTTGTAGAAGTGGATCGTCGTCGGCGGGTTGCCGACCGCGCCCGCGTTGAGGTCGACGCACACGTAGCCGAAGGCCGGGTCGTTCATGAACGGCCCCGCCGGGGGAGGCCCGACTCCGCTGCGCACGATCACGTTGTTGTAGAAGTAGTTGTCCGGGCCGGTGAGGAAGGTGCCGATCAGCATTCCGCGGCCGGTCTGGTTGACGATGAAGTTGTCGTGGCAGCGGGTGTTCGTCATGTACGCGCTGTACTGGCCCTCCCGATAGAAGTTGATGCCGTCGAACGACTTGTTGTCGTGCAGGTAGTTCCAGCCGATCTCGCGGTTGTTCGACGCGGGCAGGCGGGGCGGCTGCGAGGACTCCCGGCTCTGGATGTACATCGGGTGGTAGAGCTTGCTGGTGCCGGCGTAGCCGGTGTTGGTGAGCTCGTTGCCCAGCACGTAGAGATCACTCGAGTCGTCGCCCCCGATCGCGCCGGTCTGATCGTCGCCCTTCGGCGCGGAGACGTGGTTGCCGATCAGGCGGAACCCGGTGCTGTAGGCGGCGGCGACGTTGCGGCCCATGAGCACCAGCTTCGAGATCGTCCAGTACGGGGCGGGGTTCGGCGCGCCGGAGACGAAGAGGCTCCAGGCGTTCAGATCGGCGGTGCCGATTCGTGCGGTGGCGCCGGGGTAGCTGGCGAGCGTCTTCGGGGCCGCGGCGGTTCCGAGCCGCGCTGGGCTTCGATCGAGATCGAGGGTCGAGCGGTCGCCTTCGGGGAGCTGTTGGGTCACTCCGTCGGCCAGGTAGGTGATGTCGCCCGCCTGCATTCGCTCCACCGCCACCGAGACCTTCGCGTACGGCTGCTGCCAGCTCCCCGTCGTCGTGGCGTCGTTGCCCGTGGTCTTGACGTACCGAATCGTGCCGGGACGCACCGTGAAGGGGAGTGAGTTGGTCATCGTGCCGCCAACCTCGGCGACGATCGTCGTCGACCCCGCGCTCACGCCGTGAGGGATCTGGAACGCGATCGCCTGGAGTTGGTGGCGGGTGAAGAGATCGGCAGGCGCGGTCGCGTTCGCCCACGAGTAGACGCGCGCGGTCTGACCACCCACGCGAATCGTGCCGCGCGTGGTGCCGAGGTGTTTGCCCCAGACGGTCACGATTGCGCCGTCTTCTCCCGCGGTCTGGCCCGGCTGCGAGTCGTCGGAGTTGCCGCTCGATGGACCGGAGACGAGATCGGTGAAGAGGAGGACCGGCGCGCCGGGCACGAGCACGACCATGCCTCCGCCACTCGAGCCACCCGACGTGCCGCCAGCGGTGACGGTGCCGCCCGACGATCCACCTGCGGTCGATCCGCCTGCCTCGCCCCCGCTCGCGAGCCCGCCAGCAGCCGCCCCGCCGCCAGCGCCTCCATCGGTGCCGCCGATGCTCCCCGAGCAGGCTGCAACCGCGATCACGACGGGCCACAGCGAGCGTCTGGTCATGCGCGGAGGATAGCCCCACGTTGTGTCGCTTCGTCGTGCCGCTGAGCTCGGCTGACGTGAGCGTGGCCTCAGAGCGCACGGTCAAATCGACCGAGCGGGTGGTAGCGTGCGGGGCCCGGAGGTCGCGTGAAGCTGCTCCAGTTCCCGTACTCGCCGTTCGCCGCGAAGATCCGAAGCTGCGCGAGGCTCGCCAAGGTGCCGCTCGAAGTCGTCGACGTTCCCTACACCGATCGGTCGGAGCTCGTGCGGCTCACCGGCGCGATGTACGTGCCGGTGCTGGTCGACGGCGATCGGGTCACCACCGAGAGCTCGAAGATCGTCGCGCTGATCGACGAGCGCGGAGGCGGGAAGCTGCGCGCGAACCCGCTGTCGATCGTGATCGAGCAGTGGGCCGACGAGTGGTTCCAGGAAGCGGCCTTCAAGTTCTGCTGCCCCGGCCTCGAGGAGCGCATGGGGCGCGATCAAGGCGCTGAGGCGATGGCCTTGTTTCGGCTGATCAAGGAGCGGCGATACGGCAGCGGCGCGATCGCGCAGTGGCGCTCGGACGAAGCGAAGCTCGAGGCCGCGACGATCGAGCTCGCCGCCCCGATCGTCGAGACGCTCCGGAGGAGCCCATTCATCCTCGGGGCCGAGGTCTCGCTGGCCGACGCGGCCTTCGCGAGCCAGCTCTTCATGGTGGAGCAAGGCGTTGCGGGCTTCGTCGAGCGAAGGCTCCCGTCGATCGTGGCGTGGTACCAGCAGCTCATGGCGTGAGTGAGGAGGAGGGGACAATGTGGCGACTGGTCGCAGTCGTGGTGGCGGTGGCGACGTGGGTTGGGTGCAACTGCGGAGGCTCGACGCTGCCCGATGGAGGGACGGCAGGAGGGACGGCAGGAGGTGAAGGTGGGGGCGCGACCGGTGGAGCCAATGCTGGCGGTTCGACCGGCGGTGGTTCGGTGATGGATCGCACCTGGTCGTTCCGCTTCACCACCGATGGCGGCACCTTCGTCGCCGGCCGGTTCACCCTCACCATTCCCGCGGGAGCGCTCGATGGTTCGGTCGACGTCACCGTGCGCGAGAGCCTCACCACGACCGTTCCCGGCGCGACCCTCACTGGTCCCGTGTATTTCTTCGAGCCGGCTGGCCTCGAGTTCACCGACGCGGTCGAGGTGCGGGTGCAGACCGACGACATGGAGCTCGGAATGGTGCGTTGGTCGGGCGAGAGCGGTGGCCCCGACGAGTCGATCGGCTGGGTCGTCAACGGCGTCGGCGAAGGCGTCACTCGGCACTTCAGCCGCGCTTACACCGCGAAGGGCGCGTGCATCGATCCGAAGGGGCCGGGCCGGAATCGCTGCGAGTGTGCGGCGACCGATTGCCAGGGAGGCTTGCTCGACAAACAGCCACAGACTGGAACGCGCTGCGGCAACTACCCGACCGAGACGAAGTGGTCGGGAACCGAGGGCGCGCCGTGCTCGGGTTGGGCCCGACGCACGCTCGAGGTCTGGCAGTGCAGCTGTCGAACGACCCAGAGCGCCAACCTCTGCCCCATTCGGTGGACGGGAACGGCCTTGCAGAGCACCTGCAACGCGCCGAGAGGCATCTCCGGCTTCGACGGTGGCCCGATCGTCGAGTGCGACGGCGGCCCACCGGCGGAGGGGCGCGCCTGCTCCGGCTTCCTGCAGACGCCACTCAATCAAGCGGCGAGCGGGACCTTGCAGGGCTGCGGAGCTGCGTCGGTCAACACCACCTGGCAGGAGATCAACGGCGTGCTCGCGAGCTGCAGCGATCTGAACCCACCGCTCCCGCCCAACACCATGCTCTGCCCGCCAGGCACGCCCCAGCGCGATCGCATCTCGCAGGCTTGCCACGAGGCCCTCTCTCAGCACACCGGTGGCGCCGCGTGTCCGCAGGCTGGCTCGAACTCCGGCGTCGTGGGGACGAAGCTGGGTCAGCAGATCGAGGGCCAGTACGCGAAAGATCCCGATCAGCTCACTCAGCTCGCGGTGCCCGGCGCGTCGAAGAGCAACAAGTGCAAGTCGGGCAACGACGGCTTCCCCGATTTGGTGAAGGTGACCAACCGAACGGCCTCGTCGATCACCGTGCTGATCGGCGACGTGAAGCCGCTCACGCCCAGCGGCCTGGCGAAGGGCAGCGACGACATCTACAGCTGCTACCAGCGCGACTTCGCGAAGGCGGCCGACAAGTGCAAACCGGGCGCGACTCGAACGCCGGCAGACACCGCCTTCTGCACCAAGCTCGGCGCGCTCGACAAGATGGTGAACGTCGACACCGACGGCAACCTCGGGTTCTCCTCGGGCCAGTTCTGTGGCGACTCGGTCGACGGTGGCCCGGTGAAGGTCGAGGCGATCGAGTGCCAGCCGGGCGTCACTGCGTACCGCTGCGTCCCCTGAAGCCGGAGCGCGATCATGCACGTCGGCCATTCGTACAAGCAGCAGCCACCGACCGGCTCGTTCGACGCGATCGTCGTCGGCTCGGGCATCGGCGGGCTCACCGTCGCGGCGATGCTCTCTCGGCACGGCAAGAAGCGCGTGCTCGTGCTCGAGCGCCACTACCGCATCGGGGGCTACACCCACACCTTCACCCGCCCGGGCTACGAGTGGGACGTCGGCGTGCACTACGTCGGTCAGGTCGGCGAACGAGGCGCGCTGCGGTCGGTGTTCGAGCGGTTGAGTGACGGGCGGATCAGGTGGGCGCCGCTGCCCGACGTGTACGATCGAATCGAGCTGGGTGATCGCGGCTACGACTTCGTCACTGGCACCGGGCGCTTCATCGAGAAGCTCGGCTCGTACTTCCCCGCCGAGAAGGACGAGATCGCCAAGTACGTCGAGCTGGTGAAGTCGACCGCGAAGAAGAGCTCGATGTTCTTCATGACGCGCGGCCTGCCGTCACTCGTCTCGGCGGTCGCGGCTCCTCTGGCGAAGCGCGGGTTCTCGGAGCTCGCTGGCCGAACGACTCGTGAGGTCTTGCTGGAGCTGACGAAGAACGAGGAGCTGATCGCGGTGCTCACCGGTCAGTACGGCGACTACGGCCTCCCGCCGTCGCGCTCGAGCTTCGCCATGCACGCCGCGCTGGTGAGTCACTACCTCGGCGGCGGCTTCTACCCGGTCGGGGGGGCCTCGGTGATCGCGGAAGGCATCGCGCCGCTCATCGAAGAGAACGGTGGGCACCTCGCGACCAACGCCGAGGTGGAGTCGATCGTCGTCGAGCACGGCGCGGCGGTCGGCGTGCGGCTCGCCGGCGGACAGGAACATCGCGCGCCGATCGTGATCAGCGACGCCGGGGTGGCGAACACCTTCGGCCGGCTCGTGCCCGAGGCACATCGCCCCGCGGCGTGGACGAAGGCGCTCGCGAACGTGCCTCCGTCGGTGAGCTACGTCTGTCTCTACCTCGGGTTCAAGGCGACCGACGCCGAGCTCGGGCTCTCCGGCACCAACCTCTGGCTCTACCCGGACGAGAAGCACGATCAGAACGTCGAACGCTTCGCCGCCGACCCAGAGGCGCCGTTTCCGATGCTCTACCTCTCGTTCCCCTCGGCGAAGGACCCGGACTTCCAGCGCCGTCACCCCGGCCGCGCGACCATCGACGTGATCACGATGGCGCGCTGGGAGTGGTTCTCGAAATGGGAAGGCTCGAGGTGGCACAAGCGTGGCGCCGACTACGACGCCTTCAAGGCGCGCTGGATCGAACGAATGCTCGCGGTGCTCTTCAAGCGGTTGCCGCAGCTTCGGGGCAAGGTTGACGTCGCCGAGCTCTCGACGCCACTGTCAACGGCGCACTTCGCCTCTCATCCGCGCGGTGAGCTGTACGGGCTCGATCACACCCCGGCGCGCTACGAGCTGCCGCTGCGCGCGAAGACGCCGGTGCCAGGGCTGCTCTTGACCGGCGCCGATCTCGCCACCTGCGGAGTCGCCGGCGGTGCGTTGGGTGGGTTGATCACCGCGGGCGCGATCCTCGGACCGGCCCCGGTCATGAAGCTGCTCCAGCGGTGACGATCAGATGTCGATCGAGAAGCGCTTCACGAGCTCGCCCGACTTCTTGAAGAGCGCGAAGTGCTCGGGGCCGCGGCCGCTGCGATCGCCGGTGATGAGCAGCAGCGAACCATCGGTCTTGTTCTTGAAGACCTGCTGCTCGATCGAGTCGCCCTTGGTCTTCTTCTTGTCCTCGGCGAACACCGCCTTCATCTCGGCGTTCAACGCGCCGGTGCGAGTGGTGCCCTTCAGCTCGCTCGCGTTCGCGTAGTAGTTCCGAATCACGCCGAGATCGGTGTGCTCGATGGTGCCCCTCCAGGCCTTCATGTCGGGCGTCCCGAAGTGTTGATCGTACGCCGCCTGGATCCGCACCCGGTTGCGCTCGACGTTCTGCGTGTCTTCCTTCAGCTCGATGGACTTGCCGGAGCCGTCGAAGAGCGCGAACGAAGTGCCGAACTCGCTGTACTGCGAGAGGAGGTAGGCGGGCTTTCCAGCGACGTCGAGCTCCACCATCTCCACGTCGTCTTCCGGGTCGGCCTTCGCCCAGCGATCGTGGATCTTCTGGATCGCCGCGGGCACGTCGGCGCGCTTGACGATCTTGCCGCCTTCACCACCAGGGCCCCAGGCTCCAGAGGGGCTCGCCGCCTTCTGTGCGTACGCGACCCACTCGGCGCGCGACATCTTCTGATCGAGCTCCTTCAGGATCAGCCGGGTGGCCTTCGACTCGATGGCGGCGTCGCTGCGATCGATCGCCTTGAAGATGTCGTCGATCGGCTTCTTCGAACCAGAGGCCTTCGCCTCCTTCACGATGGCGCGAGCTTCGGTGGCGGTGATGTTCTTGTCCTGCGCGGCGCGGCGAACGACGGTGTCGAGCTTCGAGACGGGCATGGTGGCTCCTGGTGAGGGCCTGGACTGTAGCGGGGCGCGCGGAGGATGCACTGGCTGAGATCAAGGACGGCGCAGAGCGTCGAACGTATGGTGCCCGCACGCTTCGTCGCCGGAGCGAACAGGGAGATCGCATGAAGCCGACGCCGAGACCGGGCATCCTCCGCATCGCGAACTACGTCGCCGGAGACCTCGCCCTCCCAGGCGTCGAGCGGCCCGCGCTGCTCGGCGCGAACGAGTCACCGGTGGGTCCGAGCCCGGCGGCGGTCGAGGCGGCGAGGGGCGCGTGTGGAGCGCTTCACCGATACCCGGACGCCGACACGGTCGCCCTCAACCGCGCGATCGCGGCGCAGCACGGCCTGGCTCCCGAGTGGATCATGTGCGGCACCGGCTCGGAGTCGCTCATCGAGGTGCTGTGCCGAACCTTCGCCGGGCCTGGCGACGAGGTGCTGATGCCTCGCTTCAGCTTCGCGATGTTCTCGATCTTCGCCAACACCTCCGGAGCGACCGTCGTCGAGGCCCCCGATCGGCACTTCACCACCGACGTCGACGCGATCCTCGCGGCGGTCACCGAGCGCACCCGGCTCGTCTTCGTGGCAAACCCGAACAACCCCACCGGCACCTGGGTCGACGCTGCGTCGATCGCGAAGCTGGTCGCGGGCCTGCCCGAGCGCGTGCTCCTCGTGCTCGATTCGGCCTACGCGGAGTACCTCGCCGGCACCGACCGCTACGACGCCGGGCATCAGCACGTCACCCAGCACCCCGGCCGGGTCGTCGTCCTCCGCACCTTCTCGAAGGCGTACGCCCTGGCAGCGCTGCGCATCGGGTGGATGCACGCCGACCCCGAGACGATCGGGCTGCTGCGTCGCGCCCGCTTCATCTTCCCCGTGACGAGCCCGTCGCAGGCCGCCGCCGTCGCCGCCCTGGGCGATCGAGCTCACCTGAAGCGCTCGTTCGATCACAACCAGCGCTGGCGTCCCTTCGTCGCGGGCGAGCTCGAGCGTCGAGGGGTCGAGGTGCTCCCCTCAGGCGCGAACTTCGTGCTCGCCCGATTCCCCGGCCGATGGAAGGAGGCGAACGAGAAGCTCCTCCGGGCTGGAGTGATCGCCCGCGCGATTCCTCCACTCGAAGGCATTCGGATCTCGATCGGGCTCGAGGCGGAGAACGAAGCGGTGGTGCGCGCGCTGCCGTGACGTCAGGGGACGCAGACCCACCGGCCGAGCGCGTGGGTCGCTTCGTCGGCCCGGCGAAACACCGGCACGCCTCCCTGCTCGAGCGCAGTGACGAGAGGGTCGTAGAGCCGGCCCGCGTCCACCACCGCGACGATCGGCTTCTTCGTCGCCTTGAACAGCTCGGGCAGCGTCTTCGCGAGGCTGGTCGTCGCCTCGATCGTCTCACTCGGATCGGGCGAGCTGCCGAGGGTGGCGACGGCTGGTGACATCGGCACGACTCCGAGGATCAACGCGTCGACGGAATCGTCTTCGAGGACCGCTCGAGCGATCGCCAGGTGCGTCTGATCGGTCGCCGAGGGCGTCACGTCGAGCGGGTTCTTCACGTCGACCAGCCCATCGATCCCCGCTTCTTTCAAGGCAGCCCCGACGGCCGCGCGAGTCGCGTCACTCAGCTTCGCGAGCTCGAGGCGATGCGTCTCCGACTCGAGGTGATCGGCGATGCCAACGGCCTCGAAGCCCGCGTTGCTCATCGCCATGATCCGTTGGCCACGCGTTCGGCCAGCCAGCGCGCAGCTCACTCGAACGAGCCCCTCGAACTCGGAGAACGACTCGGCGACGAGCACTCCGGCAGCGGTGAGGAGGTGCCAGGCCGCTCGGTAGTCTCCCGCGATCGCCGCCGTGTGACCCGCGGCGGTGCCTTGGCCTTCGGGCGTTCGGCCCCCCTTGTAGAGCACGAGTTGTTTGCCGAGCGCCTTCGCCGCGCGCGCCGATTGGAGCAGCCGCCGGCCGTCGCCCGCCCGAAATCCCTCGAGGTACACGGCCACCACCTGCACCTTCGGATCCTGGAGGACGTGCCCGACGTAGTCGGCGACTCCGAGATCGGCCTGATTGCCTGCGCTGACGAGGTAGCGAGGCGTGAGCTGCTCCAGGTGGCTCTCGCGGGTGATCGTGAAGGCGCCGCTCTGGCTGATGAGCGCGAGGTTCTTCAGCGGGCCCGAGCGCGCCGAGAGCTTGTGCGACGGAATGAAAGTGGTGTCGAGACAGCCGGGCAGCGAGCGCACGCCCATCGAGTTGGGGCCGCACACCACGGGGCCGCGCCAGGTGGTGCTCCGCGAGTCGAGCAGCGTTCGTTCGAGCAGGTGCTGTTTCTCGGCGCCGCCTTCCTTCTCGGCCATGCCGCCGGGGATCACGATCACCGCCTCGGCCTTCTGGTGACGAACCAAGCCCTCGAGCACGTCGGGCGCGGTGCCGGCCGACACTGCGAGTACGGCGAGATCGACCGGCTCCATGCTGGCGGGAGAGGCGGCACAACGAACGCCGTCGATCTCCTTGTCTCCCGGCTTGAGCACGGTGAGCTGGCCGGGTGAGAAGCCGTCGCGCAGCAGGTTGCGCAAGATGATGCGGCCCATGTTCACCGACTTCGAGGAGACGCCGGCGATCGCGACGGTGCGAGGTTCGAAGAGGTGACGCAGCTTGTGGGCCGGTGGCCTCCGGAGCGGTGGACGTCGGGGTGTGAGCCTCGCGAGGCCATCGAGCGCCATCAGCGCGCCGTCGCTCACCACCATCGGGTTGAGCTCGAGCTCCTCGAGGCCCAGGCCCGGCTCGTGCCCGACCGGGTTCATCGCCTTCGCGACCGCGCCGAGGAAGGCGAGCAGCGCGCGCCACTGATCGTCCGACAGCACCCGTTCGCTTCCTCGAAGGGCCCCGCTCAGGTCGCGATGGGCGAGGGTGGCACGCAGCTCGTGGAAGGCCCGCTCGGGATCGGTGGGATCGAAGAGCGCCGCGGCTTCCCGGCGCGGGAGCCGGCTGCCGAAGAGCTCGGCCTTCACTCCACCCAGCCCGATCATCCCGACGAAGCCGAAGTCGGCGCTGTGCCGCAGGCCGACGATCAGCTCCCCTGCGAGCCGCGCCCGATCGAAGGCCACGCGCTCGACCGCCAGCACGCCGTCGATCGAGCAGGGCCGCTGGTGCGCCTCACTCCAGCGTCGAGCCGTCTCCCGCGCGAACGCCTCGACGAATGGCTGGCTCAGCTCCTCCGCGCGACAGAAGCGCACGCCCCCCACGTCGGTCTTGTGGAGGATCTCGCGGGAGACGATCTTGAGCACGATCTCGCCAGCGAGCGTCGTTCGGCTGCTCCCATCGGCACGCAGCACTTCATGTCGAGGCACTCGCAGGCCGGCTGCCGCCAAGATCGCGTAGAGCTCCGGCTCCGTCAGCGCCGACGCTCCAACGCTCGCGGCCTTCGCGCAGGTCTCCGTGAGGAGGCCGATGGCAGACTCGGCACTCATCCGAGCTGAGCGGGCACCTGGGTATCGAGGGGCAGCACGTCGCGGGAGGCGAGCACGCGGGCCGAGATCGCCGCTCCATCGGAGGCGAGCAGCCGGGCACACCAGGCGTCGATCACCGGCTGCGGCGCCGGAGTCGCGTCGAAGTCGAGCCGGCTCACCACGCGCGCCGTCACGTTGGGCGCCACGCCTCGCTCATTGAGCGCCTTCGCGAACCCGCTCGCGGAAGCGCCCATGCGAAACGCCTTGAGGTTCGAGGTCACCACGTGCTCGCCCTTGGGAAGGAAGAGCGCCCGAAGGTGCTTCTCGAGCGCTTCGAGCGGGAAGGGGAGGATCGACGCCGCCGCGCCGAGCACCACCATGTTCTGGGCCTTCACCGCGCCGGCCTTCGCCGCGAGCTTGGTCGCGTTCACCGCGACGACGTGAGGCACGCCAAAGAGCACCTCGTAGAGCCGCCCGAGGTCCGGGTACTCGGCCATGTTCTTGAGCGGGGTGACGTCGGTGAAGATCCACCCGGTCTTCGAGAGCAGGTTCAAATAGCGAAGGCTCTCCATCGGCTCGACCGAGAGGATCGCGTCGGCCGCACCGGTCGAGATCAGATCGCTGGCGATCGGCCGATCGGCGATGCGCACCTGGGCCGAGACCGCGCCGCCACGCTGCGACATGCCGTGGATCTCGGGCTGCTTGAAGTGCAGGCCCGCGTCGACCGCGGCGTGATCGATCACGTACGCCGTCGAGAGCACGCCCTGGCCGCCCACTCCACAGAGGACGAGGTCGAGCTTCATCAGCAGTTCCCCGTGCAGTTGGCGCAGTCGCCATCGTGGTGGTGGGCCGCGTCACGCTCACGCCGGTGTTCCTTGATCTCCTTCACGTACCGGACGCACGCGCGCCGCGCGATGATCACCGAGAGCCCCTCGTAGGCGAGCTCCTCCTTCACGATCGCGAGGTTCTCCTTCCGCTTGTTCGGCAGCGGAACGATCGTGCGCACGTGCTCGGACTTCACGCCGAGCCCCGTCACCAGCTCGGCGAGGTGCTCGTCCGACATCGTGGTGGGCTGGCCACCCGTCATCGCGACGATGCTGTTGTCGAGAATGAAGACCTTGATGTTGGTGTTCTCGAGGGCCGCGTCGAGCAGGGCGTTCATGCCCGAGTGGGTGAAGGTGCCGTCGCCGATCACGCAGAGTGAGGGGCTCACGCCCGAGTGCGCCGCGCCGATCGCCATGCCGATCGACGAGCCCATGCAGAGGCACGAGTGAATCGCCTGGTACGGCTTGTAGTAGCCGAGCGCGTAGCAGCCGATGTCGCCCATCACCCGCATCGACGGCTCGAGGTCCTTCAGCACGTCGTTGATGATCGAATACGAGTCTCCGTGCGGGCAGGCGTCGCAGAGCCTTGGCGGGCGAGGCAGCACCAGGGTCTCGAGCCCGGGGATCGTGAGCGCCTCCTGCACCGGCAAGCCGAAGGCGCGGCGCACCACGTCGGGGTTGAGCTCGCCCATGCGCGCGACGTGGCCCGTCATGCGTCCCTTGACCGTCTTCCCGCTGAAGACGCCGAGCGCGTTCACGAAGCGCTCGAGGAACGGGTAGCCCTCTTCGATCACCATCACCTCGCTCGAGGCCTCGAAGAGCGCGCGGATCTTCTTGGTCGGCATCGGGTACACGCCGACGCGCAGCACGTTGTAGCCCTCGAGCTGCTCGCCCAGCGCCTCGCGAAGGTACGTCCAGCCGATCCCCGAGACGATGATCCCCGGCAGACCCTGTTTGCGAATCGTGAGCGCGTTGAGCCGATGCTGCTCGGAGAACTCGGCCAGCTTCGGTTGCTTCTCGACCAAGCCCGCGTAGGCGCGGCGCGCGTTGGAAGGAATGAGCGTGTAGAGGCCGGCGTCTTCGACGTACCGGCGCTCGTTCTGGGGCCGGCGCTCGCCCGTCGCCACCATCGCGCGCGAGTGCGCCAGCCGCGTCACCAACCGCAGCAGCACCGGAACCCGGAACGTCTCGGAGGCCTCGAAGGCCTCTCGGGTGAGCTCATAGGCCTCTTGCTGATCGCCGGGCTCGAAGCAGAGCACCTGCGCGAAGTCGGCGAAGTAGCGCGAGTCCTGCTCGTTCTGCGAGCTGTGCATCGAGGGGTCGTCGGCCACCGCGAGCACCAGCCCGCCCCACGCGCCCGACACCGACACGTTCATGAAGGGATCGGCGGCGACGTTGAGCCCGACGTGCTTCATCGAGACCAACACGCGCTTGCCGCAGTACGAGACGCCCACCGCCTCCTCGAGCGCCACCTTCTCGTTGGTCGACCAGAACCCCCGAATCGGCAGGTGCTGCTCCTTCACCAAGGAGTGGATCGTCTCGAAGATCTCCGTCGAGGGAGTGCCTGGGTAGGCGTAGGCGGCGCTCAGCCCCGCGTCGATCGCGCCGTGTGCAACCGCTTCATCACCAAGGAGAATCGCCTCTGCCATTGCCGCCCTCAGTTGGAGTCGGGGGCGCGAATGCAGGACCCGTGCACGTCAGCAGCCGGTCATGGAAGCGAAGTGGGCGCACCCACTGCGGACTTGCATTTCGTCGCGCAGAGAATGCGCGGGTCAGAGCTCGGCTTCGAGGGCCGAGAGATCCTCCGCGGCGAGCGTGGGCATGTTGGCTTTGATCTTCTCGAGCAGATCGTCTTCGCCGGTGTACTCGGCGGCGCAGGCGGGGTGGAGGTAGCCGGGGCCGGTCGAGGTGAACGTGCCGGTGTCGACCTCGCGCTCGACGGCCACGCGCAGGGTGCCCTTCTCGATCGCCTCGTCGCACTGCATGCACTTCGAACGGCCGGTCGAGGCGCGCTCGGCGTACGGGTACGACGCCTTGGGGCCGCCGCCGCCTGATCGGCCCGCAGCCTTCGGAGGGGCCGCCAGGATCGCGTCGAGCTTCTCGCGGTCCGGCACGGTGCCCGTGAAGCTCGCGAGCGCGGTCTTCACCTTCGCCGGCACCTTGCCCGCTGCGCACTCGAGGTGATGCCAGAAGTAGCTGGTGCCGCCGTCGGAGCTGAAGGTGTTCACCGTCTCTTCGCCGAAGCGCAAGACGCCCTTGTCGATCTTCTGGCGGCAGGTGCGGCAGGTCGCTCGGTTCGACTTCGACTCCTCGATCAGGTCGGGCATGAAGCGCTCCTCAGAGAGGTGTGGAGATGGCCGGCACGTCATAGTCTCTCGCCCGCCGTCACGCACTCCGCGAAAGAGGTCATGCTCCACGTCACCCTCTACAGCGACTTCACCTGTCCCTACTGCTACCTCGTCGAGCGCAGCAGCTTGCCGCGCCTGGGCGCCGACTTCGGAGGGATCGAGATCGACTGGCAGCCCTTCGAGGTCGAGCCGAGCGGTCCTCCCGCGGGCGTGCCTCCGGTGGCGAGCTGGTACGAAGCCTTCGCGCTGCGAGCGGCCGAGCTGGGTCTCACTTCCTACCGGGTGCCGAGCTGGGTGCCCGACACGCGTCACGTGATGGCGCTCGCCGAGTTCGCGAGGAGCCAGGGCGTGCTCGAGGCGTTTCGAGATCGCGCGATGGTGTCGTACTGGGAAGAGGAGCGGAACCTGGACGGAGAGGTGGAGCTCGGCGAGCTCGCCTTGGAGGTCGGGCTCGATCCCCGCGCGGCCGTGGAGGCGAGTCAGGCGGAGCGTTGGTGGGAGCTGGTGGTCGGCAAGCGGAAGGCGGCGCTCGACCAGGGCGTGCACGCGGTGCCGGCCGTCGACTTCGGAAACGGGATCTGGGTCGTCGGTGCGCAAGACGACGGCGTCTTCTGGCGAGCGGCGTTGGCAGCCGAGAAGCACGGATCACCGAAGCGGCGTGCCTCGAAAAAGAAGTGAGCTACGGTTCGCCGGCCGTGGGAGCGGATCTCGAAGTCACAGCCTGGGCCGAGCGCGCCGATCGTTTCCTCGAGACCGAAGCCAAGGTCGTGCTCGGTCGATGGCGTCGACACCTCAGGCGACGGCAGTTCGACGTCGCGCTGCCACCGCTCGAGGATCTCTCGCTCAGGCCACTCTTCATCTCGGAGACCTTCGCCCGAGCCGTGCTCGAGGCGGGCGCGGCGGGGATCGACGTGGGCGCGGTCTCGATGCCGAGCGTGGTTGGAGGGCCAGGCGACTTCCTGGTCACCGAGCCTCCACACGGTCGCGAATGGCTCGCGCAAGCCGGCTACGTCGAACAGTCGATGCCGCCCTGGATCGATCGAATCGGCCTCGCTGCTCCGCGCATGATCGACCCGATCGCCGCGGCACTCGCCAAGGCAGCTGGAAGCGGTCTCCTCGCGCTCGTGCTCACCGAGGCCGAGCTTCGATCGTTCGAAGAGGTCGACGTTCGCGTGCTCCAGCTGCTGTGGCACCTCGAGGCGAGGCTCTCGGCGGCGGGCGCGACGGTTCGGATCGTGGAGGCCAGCCGGCTCCGCCACGAGGGCGCGCAGCTCGACGACGGCACGCGGATCGGTGCGATCGCCTGGTGGTCGGTTCCGCGCTTCGCGCCGCGAGTGCCCTCCTTCCCCTCGGCGGCGTGGACCCGGCGTGAGCTCGCGCGCTTCGTCGAGGCGCCGAACAGTCGCTACCTCCCGCCGAGTGAAGAGGGCGTGTTCAAGCCGTTCGACGAGCCGTGGACGACGACGCCGCGAAGTCTCCTCGGCAGCCCCCACCCGCCCGGCGTCTTCCAGCGCGAGCACGCGCGATCGGTGGTCGAGCTCCCGTTTCTCGCCAAGGGCGCGATCGCCTGGGAACCCTGCCCGGTGGAGCTGAGCGTCGTCGGGTTCGAAGGCGAGGTCCTGGCGGCCTTCGGTCAGTGCACCCGAAACGCTGCCGACGGCGCCTTCGAGTTCATCTGCCCTGCGGTGGTGGTGCGATGAACCGCCTCGACGCGCTGGAGCCGTGGAGCGCCCCGCCTTCGCTCGGGAAACGCACCCGCGAGAAGTTGCTCGTGCCCATCGGTCTCACCACCGCGCCGCCGACGGCCCGAGTGGTGATGGTGAACTTCGACGAGCTCGAGCGCTTGGGCATTCCCGTGCCGGCCGGGAGACGGCTCACCTCCGAGCTGGAGACCGAGCTGCTCACCCGCTTTGCCGTGCGGCCGATCGAGGAAGGCGAGCGCGCCCAGCTGACCGGCTTCGCGACGCGCTACCAGGGCTACCCCGGGTACGTGCAGGGCGACGGCCGGGCAGTGATGGTCGCGCAGGCCGCGGTGATCGACTCACGTGGCCGGCGCCGAGAGCGGGTCGACGTACAGCTCAAGGGCGTCGCGACGGGGCTCCTCCCCAAACGAAAGGACTGGGCCTCGCGAAACGGCCGCATGTTCCTGAGCCGCGCGATCCAGGAGGCGCTCTACGCCGACTTCCTCGCGGCCAACGGCGTCGCCTCGAACCGCTGGCTGGCGATCATCGACGCCGGCCACACGATCACCCGCCCCTCCGACTCGGTGGAGTTTCGCGTCGGCTGGCACCTGCGAACGGGGAACTTCTGGCGAATGGGCCACCTCTGGCACTTCGCCGACGATCGAAGGGCGCTCCGCGACGTGCTGACCGAGGTGCGTCAGGTGTTGGCGCAGGAGCGCGGCCGCAGAGCGCTGCCGAGCCTCGAGCGCACCTACCACTGGCTCTTGCGCAAGAAGGCGATCGAGCTCGCCGATGCGTGGTGGCTCCGCTACGTGCACGGCTCGTACACGCCGGACAACGTCGGGCTGTTCGAGTGCCTCGATCAGGGCACCGCGTGCACCATCGATCGCAACCACCCGAGCTTCAGCGCCCACCGGGTCGGCTACTCGCACGCGGCCGCGATGCTGATGGGAGAGGACTACAAGCGCATTCTCCCCGAGGCGTTGCGGAAGATCGCGACCCCGGCGGAGCGTCGCCGCCTCGTCCGAATCGCGCCGGGCCAGGTCACCGGTCGTTGGTTCGAGCGGCGAATGGCGTTCCAGCTCCTTCGGCATCTCGGCGTCGAGGAGCGCGTGGCGCAGCGGCTGCTCCACCGACATCGAGACCGAGCGATCGCCTGGTGGACCAGCTTCAGGGCGCTCGCCGACGCGGTCGATCGCGGTCGAGAGAGCTGGGTCGGTCGGCAGGCGGCGTTTCGCGTTCGTCACGCCGCGCACTTCGACGTCTTTCGGGCGATTCAGGCAGGGCTTCGGCTCGCGACGATCGCGCGGTTCACCGAGGCACCCGCGGCCTCGACCGTCAGAGCGCGTGCACAGCGGTTGCTCGCGACGCTCCGGCCCGAAGCCGATCGCACCGGGCGCGATCTGCTCTCGGCGGTGTCGTTCCTGGAGCTGCTCGACGAGGTGATCGCGCGTTCGACGACGACGGCGACGCGGCTCGCCGAGCTGAGGCTGATGCGCGAGCGGGCGGCGGTGCTGGGGCGGCGGAGCAGCAGCCTCGAAGGCGGTGACTCGCTCACCATCGCCGAGCGCTTCGTGAACGGGCTGCAGAACCTCGTGCCGATGAGCCGCGTGCGCGCCTGGCTGCGCATCGTCTCGCGGCGCAACGTGATCGACGGTCCTGGCACGTCGATCTGGGCCGCGCGCGAGCTCCGGACGGGACGAACGCCTCGCCTTCCCGATGGCCGGTGGATCGTGAGCCGGGTGATCGAGAACGGGGTCGAGTTCCAACAAGTGTCCGACGGGGTGCGCGACGCCTTCCGCTTCGTGGTGACGCGGCGAATGACGCGCGAGGCGTCCACCAGCCTTCGCCTCGAGCTTCGGTGGAGTGGGGTGTGGCGGCGCTCGAAGCGAACCTCGATGACCGACGACGAGCTCGTCTTCGAGGTGCCGATCGATCGGCCGCTGCCTCGACGGCTCCGCGCTCGGTTCGTCGGCACCCGCCGCTTCACCAATGGCGGGCTGGGCTACGCGCGCGACGTGCCGCTCCTCTTTTCCTCGCTCGAGGTCCAGCTCGAGCTCGCTCGTCTGGCGAAGGCTCGTGGACAGCACCGCGAGATCCCTGAGGTTTTGAAGCCGCTGGTGGGCTGAACAGTCGTTCCGTTCCCACGATCGGGCGTTGGGGGAACCAATGCCCACCTGCGAGGTCCGAACACCCATGGCCCACCCATCGTCTTTCGCGCTCGAGAAGTTCGCGGCCGGTGACGCGAGCGAGCGCGATCGAAGCTCCATCGAGGAACACCTGGGGGGGTGTCAGCCGTGTCGTGAACGCGTCGCGACCATGAAGGCGCAGGCGGCGAGCTTCTCGAACTCGTCCCACTCGTCACCCGCCCGCGAGCGTGTCCTTCGCGCCGATCGGGCGTGGAGGAGGAACGCCGTGCTCGTCACCCTGGTGCCCGCTGCCGCCGCCGTCGCGTTGTTCGTCGCTGCTCCGTGGAAGTCGTCGTCGCCCGCGCCGATCGCGGTGAACGATCCACCCACCTCGGTCGAGCGCCATGGCCGAACGCCGCTCGAGCTGAGGCCCGATCTCACCCCCGCGCGTCTGCGCAGCCTCTCGATTCGAGGGCAGGATCTCCAAGTGGGGCAGGGCAGCTTCGAGGCGGCGGAGGACGATGGACGCACCAGGCCGTTCGTCCTCGAGCACACCGACGTCAGCGCCGAGGTCACCGGCTTCGTCGGTTCGGTCACCGTCACCCAGCGCTTCCGTAACCCGTTCCCCAAGCCGGTGGAGGCGATCTACGTCTTCCCGCTGCCGGAGAACGCGGCCGTCGATCAGATGACGCTCACCGCGGGCACGCGAACGATCCGCGCGGTGATTCGCAAACGGGAACAGGCGCGCCGCGAGTACGAGGAAGCGAAGGCGCAAGGCCGCCGCGCCGCGCTGCTCGATCAGGAGCGCCCGAACATCTTCACTCAGTCGGTCGCCAACCTGCTGCCTGGAGAGACGGTGCAGGTGACGCTGCGCTACGTCGCGCCGCTGCAAGTCGACGACGGCGCCTACACCTTCAACTTCCCGATGGTGGTGGGGCCTCGGTACGTGCCTGGCGCCGCGCTGGCGGGAGAGTCGCAGGGCACCGGAACGTCGCCCGACACGACGCGGGTCATCGACGCCTCGCGGATCACCCCGCCCGCCGAGCGCACCGGCCGCGACATCTCGGTTCGGGTGCGGCTCGAGGCGGGCACGCCGATCGAAGATCTCTGGTCGGTGTCGCATCGCCTCTCGGCCGAGCGGATCTCGAGCAGTCAGGCGGTGATCTCCCTCGACGTGGCCGATCGGGTGCCCAACCGCGACTTCGTTCTCCGCTGGAAGGTGTCGGGAACCGAGAACCGCGCCGCCGTGCTCGCCAGTGGAGGGCCGGGCGGCACCTTCGCGCTGATGCTGAACCCGGAAGCGGCGCCCACGAACGCCGAGGTGATGCCGAAGGAGATGGTGTTCGTCATCGACACCTCCTGCTCGATGGGCGGCGCTCCGCTCGACGCGGCGAAGCGGGCGATGACGATGGCGATGCAGCAGATGAACCCGCGCGACACCTTCATGCTGATCGACTTCGCTGATCGCGCCTCGTCGTTCCACGACACGCCGCTCCCGAACACGCCAGGGAACGTGCAACGCGCGCTCAAGTACCTCGAGTCGATTCCGGCCTCGGGCGGGACGAATCAGCTCGACGGCATTCGCCGCGCACTCGAGCGGCCAGCAGATCCGAGCCGGCTGCGGATCGTGCTGCTGATGACCGACGGCTTCATCGGGAACGAGCGGGAGATCTTCGCCCAGACGCTCCGGCTCATGGGCGGCGCGCGGGTGTTCGGCTTCGGGGTCGGCGGTTCGGTGAACCACTACTTGCTCGCGCGGCTGTCCGAAGTGGGGCGAGGCTTCTATCAATACGTCCGCACCGACGAAGATCCGACGCCCGCGGTGTCGCGCTTCGTTCGGCGAATCGCCAAGCCGCTCCTCACCGACGTCGCGCTCGAGTGGAAGGGCGTGAAGGTCGATCGGGTGTTGCCGACGAAGATCCCTGATTTGTTCGATGCCCAGCCGCTCGTGGTGCTCGGCCGCTACGAGACGCCGGGGACGGGAACCCTCGTGGTGCGCGGGCTGCAGAACGGCAAGTGGGTCGAGTTGAGCGTACCGGTGGTGTTCAGCGAGAAGCCGACCGCCGAGGGGCTCTCGTCGATGTGGGCGCGCGCGCGGATCGAGGAGATCGATCGGCTCCAACACTTCGGTGAGTTCAACGAGGCCGTGCAGGAGATCACCACGCTCGGGCTCGAGCATCACCTCGTCACCGCCTACACCTCGTTCGTGGCGGTTGAGGATCGACCGGTGACGAGCGGGCCCACCCTCACCGTCGCCGAGCCGACGGTGCCGCCCGACGACTCCGATGGTGTCGGCGACGGAAAGCTCGTTCAGCGCCGGCACAACACGATTCAGATCATTCGAGGGTCGAGCACCGAGACCGACCGCACGATCGCCAAGCCGGTCGACAAGGGCACCGAGAGCAGCGGTTCCGACGATGACTTCGACTCGCTCTACGGGAGCCGAGCGACCAAGAAGCCCGATCCGTCGCCGCGCCGCGAGGTCTTCATTCCGCCTCCTCCGCCGAAGTCCCGCGATCTCGGAGGCGCGCTCGACCCGAAGGGCGGCGAGGTGGACGGTCGCTTCAAAGACGAAATCTCGCAAGGGGACGTCCTCGAAGTCGTGTTGAGCCACAAGGCCGAACTCGCCCAGTGCGTGTCGGAGGCGCGCCGCGTTCACCCAGAGCAGTCGGGAAAGATCGTGCTTCAGTGGGTGGTGGAACCCTCGGGACGAGTGCGGCTCGTGCGAGTCATCGGGGGCGATGAACACGCCGCCGTCACCGCGTGCCTGTTGCGGGTCTTCAAGCAGTTCGTGTTCCCCAAGGCCCTCCACGAAGCGACGTTCCAGTTCCCTCTCAAGTACTGACCCATGGCCCTCGGCGTCGGCGAGCTCTTCGAGCGGTACCACGGCGTCGTCTACCGACGATGTCTGGCCCTGCTCCGAAATGACGCCGACGCCGCCGAGGCGGTGCAGGAGGTCTTCGTCGCCGCGATCTCGGGCTTCGGGCGCTTCCGGCTTCGCGCCTCACCGCTCACCTGGCTCTATGCGATCGCGACGCGGCACTGTCTCCAGCAGCTGCGGAATCGATCGTCGCACGCGCTCAAGCACACCCTGTTCGTCGAGGACGAAGCGCGGAACGTCGATCTCGCCGGCCGTGCCGATCTCGAGCGGGCGCTCGGAGGGCTGTCGCTCGAAGAGCTCGCGCTGGTGACCCACGCCTTCCGCGACGGGCTCAGTCAGGACGAGATCGCCGAAGTGACCCGGCAGTCGCGCAAGACGGTCGGCAAGAAGCTCAAACGCGTCACCGAGAAGCTGCAGGGCTCGCTCGACGCGCCGCTGCCCCTCCAAGCGAGCGCGCTTTCGGAGTCAGCAGGTCGATAGGCCCTGCAGCGCCTCGTCGTCTTGGTCGTCGAAGGTCGCTCCGAGCGCGCGACACTTCTCGATCAGCGCGGGCATCTGCGGGCTCTCCTTCGTCTGCTTGTAGAGGTTCCAGAACTGCTGCACGTGGGTGTTGCGCACGCCGCAGTAGTGGAGCGCGGAGACGAGCCCTTGCGCGTAGTCGGCGACGTTCCCGAAGCGAAAGCCGGTCTGCAGCGCGCCGCCGAGCGTCTGGATCACGAGCGCCTTCTTGTGGGTGAGGAGCCCGCCTTGGTAGGTGGCGCCGTTCGGATCGGAGGCGAAGGAGAAGCCGGGGATCACGAACGCGCGATCGAGGTAGCCCTTGAGGATCGCCGGCATCGACCAGTTCCACGCCGGCGCGATGAAGCAGAGCCCGTCGGCCCACTTCACGTGGCGTTGTTCCTCTTCGCAGTCCGCTGGGACCTTCCCCACGAAGCCGTCGAACCAGTCTTGCTTCGAGACGACGGGGTTGAAGCCGATCGCGTAGAGATCACGAGTCACCACCTCGAGCCCGGCTTTCGTCGCGCCGGAGACGAACGCGTCGACGATCGCTCCAGCGAGGCTCTCTTCCCGCGCGGGGTGGGCGAACACGACCAACAACTTCTTGATGCCGAGCGAGCGCTTCATTCGAGCTCCGAGGGGCGCATGAGGGTGAAGACGTGAACGGGGCTGTCCCAATCGAGCGGCGCGTCGGTCCACCCGCCGGAGTGACGCACGATTCGAAGGGGCGACTTCTCGGCGAGGAGCCTCAGCTGCGGCGGCCAGAACACCCGCTCGGTGGAGTCGATGAGCCGCTCGCGAGGGCCGTGTTCGTCGGTGACGGTGACGCGGATTTGAGTTCGGTTGATTCCGGTGACCCAGTCGAACTTCGGGTGGTTCACCGCCCACTCCGCGCGCACCCTGCGTTGAGGGTCTTCCGTCTGCGAGCGCGGGTAGATCAGCCCGTAGTCGATGTAGCCGGCTTCCTTCGGGTGGTTCGCTTCGACGAAGACGACGCCCCGGGGCGTGAGGCACCGCTCGGCCGCCGCGAAGAAGGCGAGCACGTCGTCGTCCGTGGTGAAGTAGGCGAAGGAGTCGAGGGGAAGGAGCAGCACGTCGACTGGATCGATCGCGAGCGCCCGCGGATCCTGAAGGTGCAGTTCGAGCCGATCTCCGCTCTCGAGCGTCTTCGCGTGGTCGAGCATCGCGCGGGAGGTGTCGACGGCGACCGCGCGGTTTCCGGGCCGGGCGAACGACCGCGCGTACAGGGCTGGGCCACACTGCACCTCGGCGAGAGATCGCGGCGCACGCTTTGCCAGCCGCTCCGTTTCACGGAGCACGAACGCGAGATCACCGCCGACGTCGCGGAGGAAGGCGAGGAAGAGATCCTCCGGTCGCTCGAAGATGCGCGAGTAGGCGAAGGGCAGCGGCGCCGGCATGGCGCGCGAGTCTCGATCGCGTCGAACGTCAGAGCCACCGGTTTCGTCAGCGAAGGACCCGTCGAACCCGCTGCTTGCCAGTCGGCTTCCGCGCGACGATCTCGAAGCCCGCCTTCTCGAAGAGCGGCACGGTGCCGGTGTACGCGAACGCAGCGGGAATTGGTTCGCCAGGGCGCGACGGCTTCACGGGATAGCCTTCGAGGATCCGCGCGCCGCGCCGGGCGAGGTCCTTGGCGGCGAAGTCGAGCAGCGCCGTCGCGACGCCTTGGCTGCGAAAGCCGGGCTTGATGAAGAAGCAGGGGAGGGCGTGCACCTCATCGGCGTCGTCGATGGCGAGCGACGGGGCGCGGTCGAGCTTGGGAAACGATCGCCGCGGACCGGCAGAGAGCCAGCCCACCGCCTCGGCTCCCACGTACGCGAGAAAGCCCTGGGCTCTTCCAGCGTCGACGAGCGCCTTGAAGCGACGCTTCGCCTTCGCGCCCTTCACGTCGTCGAAGCGTTCGCCCTTCTCGAGCCGCCAGAACATGCACCAACAGCCAGCACAGGCGCCCTTCTCGCCGAAGAGCGCTTCGAGGTGCGGCCAGCGTCGAGGAGTGAGCGGCTTCACCACGAGCTTCATTGGAGGACCTCGCACCAGGGACATGCACTGCAACGCTCGCCGAGGCAGTGATGCAGCCGCGGCTGCTGCGTCAACGGGTGGCCACGCTCGAAGGAACTCTGGATCGTGAACTCGTTCACCACGCTCAGGTCCCGTCGAGGAGGTGGGCCAGGAGGTTTGCGAGCGCGGCGCTGAAGTCGTCGCCGCTGCCGGGGCTGATTCGCAGCGTGAGCCCTTCCGTCGGGTGCGCGAGCAGGCAGACGTGCGGGAGCGACAGCCCAAACGTCGTCGCGACCATCAAGGGAATTCCGGCGCGGGCCGCGGCGATCGCGAGCGCTCGATCGAAGGTGGCGAGGCGCTCGGAGGACAACCTCTGGGGGTCGAAGCGCAGGTAGACGAATCGGCCTCCGGTGCCGATCGCGTCGATCCGATCGTGGTGGACGTGCGACGACAGCCAAGGCGAGCTCACCGTGCCCACCTGCTTCTCCTCGAGGGCGATCGCGAGCGCGCGGGTGTTGCGGTCGCTGCGGGCAAGTCGCGCGGTCAGCGTCTCACGAGTCTCGATCGCGGCGAGCTCGGCCTCTTCGGGTGAGAGCACGCGTCCGCTTCGTCCACGGAGGGTGATGAGCTGTCGATACGGCGTCTCCCACGGTCGCTCGTTGCTCGGCCCGCTGCGGATCTCGAGCAAACCCGACTTCGAGAGATCCCAGCCGGCTTGGAAGAACTTCACGCCACTGGTGACGAGCATGACCGTCACGTTCGCGGGGAGCACCGGCAGGAATCGATCGATCGGAAGCTCGGGCGTGAGGGCGAGATCGAGCAGGAGGATCTTGGGCCCGACGATCGCGCCGCGCAGCAACTGGTCGATCGCCACCACCGGCGCGTGTGGGTGATTGACGAGCGGCTCGAGCGAGATCGCTCCGACCGTTGGATCCGCGAGCGCCCGCCGCATCGCCTCCGTGTCCGTCTCGTCGATGAACGCGACGCGCGAGGGATACGTGTGATCGACGTACTCTCGCACCTCGATCCACGAGCTCGCGCCCACGAGCACCCGCCGGCCGGCCGATCGTTCGATCGCGAGATCGAGGGCCGTGTTCATCGCTCCCATTCCCGAGCTGAAGAGCAGCGCGTCCCACCCCGATCGACCCAACATCGTCGAGATGGCGTGCGCCAACTCCGCCAGCCGCGGGTGATCGTCGAAACGAACGCCCTCCGGGAACGCCGGGTCGAGCTCGAGGAAGTACCCGCCGCGCGCGTAGTCGACGAGGTGCCGGCCTCCGGGAGCCTGGCGTGGATCCATCGCGACCGGCGTCCCCTCGAGGGCCGGCGTGTGACGGAGCGAGGAGGTCCTCGCGGCGATCGACCGCTTGAAGGCATGGCTCGCGCGCGCGGGGAGTTCGAGAACGTCACCGCCTTCCGCCCACGACTCGAGCGCATCGAGTCCGGCCTTCGCCGCCTGGAGATCGGCTCGCAGCTCGGTCGCGAGTGGGCCGCCGACCGGCACCGCAGCCAACGCGCGCCGCTCCTTCTCGATCAGCACCCGCAGCTCGCCCACTACTTCGTCGCGAACGCTCATCGCGCCACCTCGAGCCAGACCCGCGTGCCGATCACTCGCCAGCCAGCAGGTTCCTGTGCCGGAAGCCAGCGATGGTTGTCGATCGAGACGTGCTTGAAGACGGGCAGGCCACGCGCGCGCAGCGCCGCCACCATCGCGAACTGAAGGCTGCGCATCACCCCGCGTCGTCGAAATTCAGGGAGCACGAAGGCCGCTCCGAGCGCGCCGTCGTCGTGCACCAACTCCCAGCCGACCAACGTCCCGTCCACGCGAACGCCCATCGAGGGATCGCGAGCAAGACACGCCTTCACGTACTCGAAGGAGACGTCGTCTCGATGCTCCCAATGCGCGTCGACCGTCTCGGCGTCGGCGAGGGTCAGGGGAGCGGTGGAGTGAACGCCTTTCGGCAACGCGATCTCCGCCGGAAGCTCGAAGCTCAGCGCCTCACGCGTCCACACGAGCGTTCGTGTTCGAGCGATCGCCTCCGCGAGTGTCGGCGTGAGCGCGGCGAAGTGCGTGTCGTCCGATCGAAGAAGCGGCTCGGCGCGCCCGCCGGCGTAGACCCACGCCCGATCGGTGGTTCCACGAACGACCCACCCAGTCTCGTCTCCCTCGACTCGCGCATCCCGCGCACGCTGGAGAAACCCAGCCGCGCTCAGCTGACGCTCGAGGAAGGCCGGAGCGATCACGGCTGCGGAGGCTGCATCGGCGCCTTGATGCGCGTGAGGTAGTCGCGAACCTTGGCGAAGCCCTTGATGAGGTGCTCGTGCACTTCCTGCTCGGTGTTCGAGGAGGTCAGGGTGATCCGCAGCTCCTCATGCCCCTTGGGAATCATCGGGTAGGGCCCGAGGGTCAGCAGCACGCCCGCGTCCCAGAGGATCTTCGAGGCTTCGATCAACCGATCGTTGTCGCCGAGCCACACCGAGAGGATCGGGAAGTCGTTGTCGTTGTCGACGAAGAAGCCCAGGTCGCGCAGGCCCTTGATCGCCAGCCGCGTGAGGTGCAGCAGCTTCGCGCGCAGGGCGTCTCCCCGCTTCTCGTTGATCGCCATCGCGGACAGGGTGGTCGCCAGCGAGGCAGTGGGGCAGGGCCCAGAGAGATCGTACGGCGTCGCGTACGCCTTCACGAACGACATCGTCTCCTTCCCGCAGGCCAGCCCCGCCGAGAGCGACGAGTAGGCCTTCGAGAAGCCCGTCACGTACATGATGTTGTCGTTTTCGTAGTCGAATC
>JBPOIJ010000180.1:0-25693 GCA_052034585.1 Myxococcota bacterium | reverse complement strand
TCGGCCTCATCAACGCGAAGGACAAGCAGGATCTCATCGTGCAGATCCTCGCCCGCAACCAGCGCTACGAGATGGCCAACCTGCCGAACGTGACGATCCCGACGAACATCGATCTCGCGCCGTCGGCGAAGTCCGAGTTCCCGTTCTTCTACGTGAGCCTCTTCGATCGAACGCTGGCGAAGAACCCGAAGGCGGTGATCACCGAGTACGCGTGGCAGGCGACCAGCTGCGACCCGTGCCCCACCGCGCCGCTCTCACAAGAAGACTTCGCCACCTTGGGCGCCGACGTGCTGCCAACGAAGTCGTCACCCGACGATCAGTGGAACCCGGAGCGCCAGTTCGTCTTGACCCGGCTGCACGCGCGCTACGACAAGACCTCGCTGGGAGAAGACCTCGTGTTCAAGGCGGCACCGGCGATCGTCGGTGGGCGCGAGTTCCTCACCGATGGCAAGGCGCTCGAGCAAGGCTCCCGGGCTGATTCGCTGAACAACTTCCAGGGCCGGTACGCGATTCGGTACCCGTGGAAGGGCGAGGTGAAGTGCAAGAACCCGGTGTACGGGCGCTGGGGTGCTCCGTGGGCGGGCGAGAAGCAGGCTGGCACGAAGGCGGTCGAGGACTCGGCCTTCGTCGCCCGCGATCCCGCCAAGGTGGAGGCGCTCGCCGAGAGTCCGATCGCCGAGCTGGCGGTGAAGGGCGTCAAGGCCAAGGCTGGCGACGCGCTGCGGCCCTCGAAGAAGTAGCCGCCTCGTCTGCCACCCAGGTGCCCCATGAGAGGACGCGCCGTCGTCGTTGCCACGCTGCTCTTCACCACCGAGGCCCATACGAGCGAGCACCATCAGAGCCTGGAGCTGCCCGAACTCATCAGCGCGAGCCGGCTGATCGCGATCGTCGAAGCCGACACCCCGGCCGACAAGAAGACGACGATCGCCTTCCCGAAGCGCAAGAACGTGAGCGGCGAGCCACTCCAGCCCTACGTTCGAATCCAGCAGCGCTTCGTCGTTCGCGAGGTCCTCAAGGGCGACCAGGCCCTCGCGGGCAAGAAGCTCGAGGTCGACATCGCCGACTACGAGGGACACAAGACGGTCTACGAGAAGTACTACTTCGAGGGCGTTCGGAAGATCCCCATCTACCGGACCTACGAGCCGTCGACGCAGCCGAAAGGCCCTCGCTCGATCGTCTTCCTCGTCAGTCGCGGCGAGCGCTGGGAGTTCACCGCGCAGGGCGCGATCGAAGGCGTCAGCCGCCGCACGGAGATCGAAAAGCAGATCGTCCCCGACGACCCGAACAGGCCGACGGCGGAGTGACTCAGTACCCGCGCAAGCGCAACAGCAAGGGCTGCAAGATGTTCGGCGGAATCTGCGCGTAGTTCCCGAAGTGCATCGAGTAGTTGCCGCGCCCCTGGGTCAGCGTACGGAGCGAGTCGACGTAGCCGAACATCTCGGAGAGCGGCACCTCGGCGTCGACGACCTGCAGCGAGCCGCGCTGGCCCATGCCGTGGATCGTGCCGCGCCGCTTGTTCAAGTCGCCGGTCACCGCGCCGTAGTAGTCGGCGGGGGTCGTCACCTCGACCTTCATCATCGGCTCGAGCAGCGTCGGGTTGGCCGCCTTGCACGCGTCGGTGAAGGCCATCGACGCCGCGATGGTGAAGCTGATCTCGTCGGAGTCGACGTCGTGGAAGCTGCCGTCGTACGCCTCCGCCTTCAGATCGATCATCGGGTAGCCGGCGACGACGCCTCGGTTGAGCGAGTTGGTGACGCCGGTCTCGATCGCAGCGAAGAACTCCTTCGGCACCGCGCCGCCGGCGATCACGTTCTTGAACTCGAAGCCCTTGCCCGGCTCGTTCGGCGACACCCGCACCTTCACGTGCCCGTACTGCCCCTTGCCGCCGGTCTGCTTGATGTACTTGCCCTCGCCCTCGCCGACCGTCGTCACCGTCTCTCGCCAGGCGACCTGCGGCTTGCCGACGTTCGCCTCGACTTTGTGCTCGCGCTTGAGCCGGTCGACGATGATCTCGAGGTGGAGCTCGCCCATGCCGGCGATGATCATCTGCCCGGTCTCGGAGTCGGTCTTCACCCGGAAGCTGGGATCTTCGATCGACAGCTTGCCCAGCGCGGCGACCAGCTTGTCGGCGTCTTCCGTCGACTTCGCCTCGAGGGCGAGCTGGATCACCGGCTCTGGGAACTCGATCTTCTCGAGGAGCACCGGGTGCGACTCCGCGCAGAGCGTGTCACCGGTGACGGCGAGCTTGAGGCCGACGATCGCGCAGATGTCTCCCGCGTAGCAGGCCTCGATCTCGTCGCGCTTGTCGGCGCGCATCTGCACCAGGCGCCCCACCCGCTCGCGCTTCTTCTTCCCGGTGTTCCAGACGGCCGAGCCCGACTCGAGCTTGCCCGAGTAGACGCGAATGAACGTGAGCGTCCCGAACGCGTCGTTCATGATCTTGAACGCCAGCGCGGAGAACGGCGCGTCGTCCTTCGTCTCGCGCAGCACGTCCTCGCCCTTCGCGTCCTTCCCGTGCACGGGAGGGATGTCGACCGGCGACGGCAGGTAGTCGATCACCGCGTCGAGCAACGGCTGAACGCCCTTGTGCTTGTAGGCCGAGCCGCAGAACACCGGGAACACCTTCATCGCGATGCAGCCCTTGCGAACGGCGGCGCGAATCTCGTCTTCGCCGATGCTGGCGCCCTCGTCTTCGAGGTAGCGCTCCATCAGCTTGTCGTCCAACTCGGCGACGGTCTCGAGCAGCGCGGCGCGGGCCGTCTTGGCGGAGTCGGCGAGCTCGGCCGGGATCTCCACCGCGTCGTAGACGCTGCCCTTCTCCTCGTCGCGGAAGACGAGCGCCTTCATGCGCACGAGATCGATCACGCCCTTGTGCTCGGACTCCTTGCCGAGCGGCAGCTGCATGAGCAACGGGCGCGCGTCGAGCCGATCCTTGATCGACTGCACCGACATCTCGAAGTCGGCGCCGAGGCTGTCCATCTTGTTGATGAAGCAGATGCGCGGCACCTTGTACTTGTCGGCCTGGCGCCACACCGTCTCGGACTGGGGCTCGACGCCGTTCTTCCCGTCGAACACCGCGACCGCGCCGTCGAGCACGCGCAACGAACGCTCGACCTCGATGGTGAAGTCGACGTGCCCCGGCGTGTCGATGATGTTGATGCGGTGCTTCAGCTCGCGCCGGGTCCAGAAGCAGGTGATCGCGGCCGAGGTGATCGTGATGCCGCGCTCGCGCTCCTGCGGCATCCAGTCGGTGGTGGTGTTGCCCTCGTGGACCTCACCCATCTTATGAATCGCGCCGGCGTAATAGAGAATGCGCTCGGTGGTGGTCGTCTTCCCGGCGTCGATGTGCGCCATGATGCCGATGTTGCGGTAGCGCTCGAGGGGGTAGTCGCGGGCCATGACGCGGCGTCTTTCGCACGGAGCCCCAGCCGAAGGAAGTCACATGGTGAGCCGACCTCGCCTATGAAGAGTCGATCCAACGTCGACGAGGAACGTCAGTGACGATGCCGCGCCACCTTCGTGTCCTGCCGGTGCTCCTCGGCCTCGCCGGAGCGTGTCAGTGCGGTCCCACCACGCCCGAGTTTCAACCCTGCAAGGACGGCGGCGTCTGCTCGAACGGCTTCGTCTGCTGCAAGGACGGCACCTGTCGAGGCGTCTGCCCGGCACCTGACGGCGGAACGAGCGGCGGACGCGGCGGTGGCTCGGCGGGAGCTGGAGCGGGCGGCGGGGCAACGGGCGGCGCGGGCGGAGGCGAGCTCGAAGGCGGAGGCACCGCGCTCGGCGGCGGTCAGGGCGGAGGCGCGGTTGGCGGCGGAGCCACCGGCGGCGGCACGAGTGGTGGCTCGAGCGGCGGCGGCGCGACGGGCGGCGGCGTTCCCATTCCCGACGGCGGCTGCACCGCGACGCTCGAGCTCAGCTGTCTCAACGGCCTCGACGACGACTGCGACAACCAGCTCGACTGCACCGACTCCGACTGTGACACCCGCCCCTGCAACGACGGCCTGGGCTGCACGATGACCGACCGCTGCACCAACAGCATCTGCACCGGGACGATCGCCTGCAGCACCCCACCCTCGCCCTGCTACGCGATGAACGGCTCCTGTCAGAGCGACGGCGGCTGCGGCTATGCCTTCCTCGACGACGCAGGCTGCGACGACGGCAACGCCTGCACCACGAGCGATCGCTGCTCGAGCGGCACCTGCCGGGGCACCGCGCTGCCCTGCACCTCGGCTCCGACCTGCTTCGCGTCCCCCGGCACGTGCAACCCGATGACGGGCCAGTGCGTCTACGGCTTCGCGGACGCAGGCGCGCCGTGCAACGACAACAACCTCTGCACCTCGAACGATCGCTGCGTCGACGCTGGCGTCTGTCGAGGCACGCCCCGCTGCGCCTTCGTCGAGAACCCCTGCCTCGTCGGCGTGTGCGATCCCACCAGCGGGGTCTGCACCAGCGGCACCAACGTGGCCAACGGCACGGCCTGCCGGCAGGAGGGCTTCGCCGGCTTCGGCTGCCCCACCATCGGCACGTGCATGAACGGCACCTGCACCGGCTCGTCTCCACCCGAGCCCTGCAACGACTTCAACCAGTGCACGATCAACGACACCTGCACCACGATGGGGAGCTGTCAGGGCACGGCGACGACGGGCGCGTGTGACGACGGCAACTCCTGCACGATCAACGATCGCTGCACGAGCGGGAGCTGCGCCGGCACCGCGCGCACCGGAACCTGCGACGACGCCAACCCGTGCACGACGGGCGAGACCTGCTCGAGCGGCACCTGTCAGGGAGGCGCCTCGGTCACTGCCACCTGCGACGACGCGAACGACTGCACCCTCAACGATCAGTGCGTGGCGGGCCAGTGCCGGGGCACTCCGCTGGCGGCGATGACGCAGGTGGGCGCCAACCCGGCGATGCGATGCTGCGTGAACACGTTCACCGGCACGATGTTCCCCACCGACATCAGCACCACCGCCCAGCACTGCGGCGGCTGCGGGATCGACTGCGGCGGCATGTTCAACTTCTTCGGGTGCGTGCCGACGGAAGGCACGTTCACCTGCGGCGCTCCGCCGTCCGGGCGCTGCGCCTGTACCGGCACCTACGCGATGCCGGCGCCACCCGCGGGCATGTGGACCTGTCAGGGCGGTGTCTGGGCGCCGTTGGCGATGGTGAGCTGTCTCGGCGGTCGGCTGATCAGCGCGAGCGGCACCTGCCCTGCGTACTGCGCGCCCTGAGCCACTGATTCGAGAAAACGACCGGAGGACCTGCTACACGCAGCGTCGTTCCGCATGAGCCACCGCGTCGCGCCCATCGATCAACCGATCACCTTCGAGGTCGACGGAGAGACCCTCACGGCGCAGGACGGTGACACGGTGGCCTCGGCCTTCGTCGCTGCGGGGCGCACCACCCTGTCGCGCTCGATCAAGTACCACCGGCCGCGCGGGCCGTTCTGCCTCTCGGGCGGCTGCGCGCAGTGCCTCGTTCGCATCGACGGCGTGCCCAACCAGTACGCCTGTCAGACGCCGGTCGCCTCGGGCATGCGGGTCGAGCGCCAGAACGCGTTCCCCGACGCGAGCATCGACGTGCTCCAGGCGAGCGACCTCGTCTTCCAGAAGTGGTTCAACCACCACGAGTTCCTCGCTGGCGTGCCCCTCATCGAGAAGGTGCTCGTGCAGGTGGCGCGCAAGCTGTCGGGCCTGGGGGTGCTGCCGGACAAGGGCTCGACGCCACCTGAGCCAGCGGTGAGCGAATCGATCGAGGTCGCGATCGTCGGTGGAGGCGCGGCGGGGTTGAGCGCGGCGCGCACGTTGGTCGAGCGCAGCGTGCCCTTCGTCCTCTTCGAGCGCGAGCAGGTCTGCGGGGGCCGGCTGCTGACCGGAACCGAGGCAGCGGCGCCCGCGCCGGTGATGCCGTCGGGCGGGTGGACACGCATGGGCGCGTCGGTGGTGGGCCTCTTCGCCGACGATGGGCGCCCGTTCCTCGCGGTGGTCCAGCGCGGGCGACTCCACCTCGTCTTCTACAAGCAGCTGCTCCTCGCGCACGGCGGTCAGCCGACGTTGCTCGCGTTTCCGAACAACGATCTCCCTGGGATCTACGCGAGCCGCGCGGTCAGCCGGCTCATTCGCAAGCACGGCGTCGTCCCCGGGAAACGGATCGCGGTCGTGGGCGAGGGCGACGAGGCGCGCGAGCTGGCGAAGCTGATCTCGAGCGTCGGCGCGGAGCCGGTGGCAGTGGGCGGGGTGCCGGTGCGAGCCCATGGGCTCCGGGCGGTGCAGGCCGTCACCGTGTCGCTGGGCGGCAAGACCGAGAAGGTCGAGTGCGACGCGATCGCGCTCTGTGCGCCCCTGACGCCTGCCTTCGAGCTCGCGCGGGCCGCCGGTGCACGGGTGGGCTGGGACAGCCGCGCGAAGGTCTTCACCGTGCTCGCCGACGCCTCGGGTGAATGTGCGCCGAACACCTGGGTCGCTGGTGAGCTCCGAGGGCCGATGAGCGCTGCCGCGGCGGCCGAACAGGGCATGGTGGCCGCCGAGACGATCTCGAAGGTGAGGCAGGCCCCATGAGCAAGGCCCTCCTCTGCCCGTGCGAAGACGTCACCGTCTCCGAAGTCGAGCACGCGATCGCCAAGGGCTACCGCGATCTCGAGTCGGTCAAGCGCTTCACCGGCTTCGGCACCGGCATGTGCCAGGGCAAGCAATGCCACACCGCCGTCGCGCGCCTCCTCGAGGAGAAGGTGACGCCGACGCCCAAGCCCGCCCAGCTCGCGCCCTTCACCCCGAGGCCGCCGCTCTTCCCCACCGAGCTCGCCACCTGGGCCTCGGCCTCCTTCGATCCGGCGGTCGCGCCCGGTGGCGGAGTGCCCTCGTCCGTCGGCCTGCTCGAGCACGCCCTGACGCCAGACGCACCGGTGCGCAGCAAGGCGAAGATCGTCATCATCGGCGGCGGCATCTTGGGGCTCTCGCTCGCCTGGAACCTCGCCCAGCGCGGAGAGACCGACGTGGTGGTGCTCGAGAAGAGCTACCTCTGCGCGGGCGCCTCCGGCCGAAACGGCGGCGGGGTGCGAATGCAGTGGGGCACTCCTTCCCTGATCCAGCTCGCCCGGCGATCGATCGAGCTCATGCAGCGCTTCGCCCGCGACATGGGCATCAACGTCTGGTTCCGGCAGGGCGGCTACCTCTTCCTCGCGAAGACCGAAGCGGTGCTGGCCAAGCTGGAGCGCTCGGCGAAGCTCCACAACCAGCATGGCGTGCCCACCGAGATCCTCACGCCCGACGCTGCGCGCGAGATCGTCCCCCAGCTGTCGATGAAGGGTGTGAAGGCGGCCGCGTGGAATCCGCTCGACGGCGTCATCTTCCCCTGGCCGTTTCTCTGGGGCTACGCGCAGGCCGCGCAGAAGAAGGGCGTCACCGTCGAGACCTTCACCAAGGTGGTGGGCTTCGAGCAGCAGGGCGGGAAGATCACCAAGGTGGTGACCGACCGAGGCGACATCGCCTGCGAGACGGTGGTGCTCGCCGCAGGCGCCTGGAGCCCCTCGATCGCGAAGCTGGCCGGAGTCGAGCTGCCGAACGAGCCGCACCGTCACGAGATCTGCTCCTCGGAGCCGCTCAAGCCCTTCCTCGGGCCGCTCGTCTCGGTGTTGGACTCGGGGCTCTACTTCTCCCAGTCGATGCGCGGCGAGATCGTCGGCGGCATGGGCGACCCACGAGAGCCGGCAGGCATGAACCTCGGCTCGACCCAGCGCTTCCTCACCCGCTACTCCCAAGCGCTCCTCGAGCAGTTGCCGGAGATCGGTCGAGTGAAGATCCTCCGCCAGTGGTCGGGGCCCTACGACGTCACCCCCGACAACTCACCGATCCTCGGCCGCACGCCAGGCCTCCCGAACCTGCTCAACCTCTCTGGCTTCGTCGGGCACGGCTTCATGATGGCGCCTGCCGTCGCCGAGCGAATGGCCGGGTGGATGGCGACCGGGCAGTCGGACGAGCTGTTCGAGCGCTTCACCCTCCAGCGCTTCGCCGAAGGGCGCCTCGAGCGTGAAGACATGATCATCGGCTGACTCAGCGGCTGCGCAGCACTCGCTCGAGCTCGGCCCGGGCGGCGGCGAGCCCTTCGTCCGTCGGCGACTCGACGAACAACGCGCTCGGCCCAGTGACGAGGTCCTTCGGGTCGGAGCCAGCGTGGAGGGCGGCGTTGACGCTCTGCACGTCGGCCGAGGTGAGCGCGAGCTGCTGGAGCGCCTTGGGAGTTGCGGGCATTCGACGCAGCGCCTCGACGAACACCGGCTGCTCCGGGAGTGCACCGCGCTCGACGATCGCGCCTTGGGCATCGAAGCAGAGGTAGTCGTCGGAGAAGGTGATGCCCAACCCGTCGAGGAGCAACCGGCCGCAGGCGATCTGCACCAGCTTGAGCGCGAGATCGGCCTGCCTGGCATTCGCGCCTGCGGCGATCAGCGCGGCGATGACGCTCGAGTCGGTGGGAGGACTGGGCGCGTCGTAGGCGCTGGCCACCCGTTCGACGAGCTCGGCGGGGGTCGGCTTCACAGCACCGCGACCGGGAGCCCGACCTCTGGCTTCTTGAGCTCGGCGTACGCGGCGGGGCCGATCAGCTCCTTGAGCTTCGCCACCGTGGCCGCGTCACCCGCGTAGTTGTGGCCGGTGTGCGCGGCGAGCGCCTGCGTCGCCATCGAGAGATCGATCGACGCCGGCAGGTTGTAGCGCTTGAGGAAGGTGCTCCACACGTCGCGATCGCGATAGCCCTCGTCGACCGAGAGCGACTGGGCGAAGGCGAGCATGCCGGCGAGCTTCACGTCTTCGGCGGGCATGCGGACGAGGCCCTTGTCTCCGAGGAAGCGGTTGAACTCGAAGACCGTGATCGCCCGGAGCGCCTCTTCCGACAGGTGCGAGTAGCGCGAGCTCACCGACATCACGTACTCGGTCTTCCCGTCCTTGCCCTTCTGCTCGGCGAAGCGGATGAGATCCTTGTCGCCCATCTTCGGCTCGAACCAGCCGCCGGCGATCACCTTCGAGTCGGGGTTGGCGCGATCGAGAATGCCGCTGAACTCCGAGAGCGTGTTCACCATGTTGGCGCTGACCAGCACCTTGGTGCCGTCGAGGATCGAGGCGTGCCGATCTTGCTTCACCGGAGTGAACTCGCGCGCGGTGTCCTCGGGCACCTTGAACGTCGAATAGTTGAAGTGCTTGTCGAGGTAGTCGGCCTGCCCGTCGTTGTCGCGATCGAGCACCTTCTCGCGAACCTGGGTCGAGATCGGGGTGATGTAGTTGTCCCAGGTGCGGCCCCAGCCGATGTTGGCGGCGTCGTTCATGCCCTTGTGCAGGCTCGTCCAGTCCTTTCGGCCGGCGATGCCGTCGACGAGCGCCATCAGCGCCTGCACGCCTTCGCCGCGCGTCATCTGGCCGTTGCCGTCGGTGTAGAAGTTCGAGGCGGCGTACGTCGTCACCACCTGCGCGTTGCCGTACTTCTCGCGCACCTTGTCGTAGACGCCCTTGCCGACGCAGAGGTTGTAGAAGAGCAGCTTGCCGTCGGCGCCGTCGGCGGAGTTCGGCCCGCGATCGACCGAGCTCGACATGTTCCGGCCCCAGTTCGAGTGGCCGTCGTAGCCGACGATCTGCACGTTCGGGTCGTTCATCGGCGCGAGAATGTCGGTGCCGCCCTGGCGCACCGAGATGCGGAAGGTCGTCTCGCCGACGCCCGGCGTGTTGATCATCGCCTCGTAGGTCGACACCCCGTACTCGTTCTCGGTGCCGACGGCCTTGAAGCCGTGCGACTTGAGGTAGTTGGTGAAGCCGCCCCAGAACTCGCCCTGCCCCACCGTCCACGAGAGGTTCACCGTGCTCTTCCCGTTGGCGAACCACTTGTCGTAGGGGGGCGAGGTGGGCGCGAGTTCCTTCATCAGCGCGTCGGCGATCTTCTTCACCTCGGGAGACTTGGCGGCGGCGGCCGAGTTGCCGAGGTGGAAGATGAGCGACTCACGCAGCCGCGGGTTCTTCTCGGCGCGCACCAGCGACTCGTAGGTCGTCGCCGCGGCCTTCTGCAGCTCGGGCGTCTTCGCGGAGTTCACCAGATCGAGCAGCACCGAGCCGGCCGACGCGCGCAGCTGGAGCGCCTGCTTCGCGTCGAGCCCTGCGGGCGGTGCGCCGTCGCTCGGCACCTTGGCGATCGCGACCTTCAGCTGATCGAAGGCCTTCTGCTGCAGCTCCGGCGCGACGAAGGCCAGCATCGGCTCGCGAGCGTTGTCGGCCACCTCGGCAGCCTTGAAGAGCGCGTCACCGAGCTCGACGTCATTCGCAGGCGACTTCCCGTCGGCCGCGGTGGTGAAGACGCCCGAGGCGTTCAAGAAGACGGGCCGGTTGCTGCCGGAGGGATCGAGGGTGATCGTCTGCCCACCGGGCGGCGGCGGCGGCGGCGCGATCGGGTCGACGAGCGCCTTGATCACGTCGAGCGCGCCGGCCTGAAACAGATCCTTGTAGTCCGTCATGATGCGACGGAGGTCGGCCTTCTCCGCCGAGGAGACGACGCCGTTCTTCTGCGCCTGCGCCACCAAGGCCTGCGCCTCTTCGCGAGAGATCGCCCGGTCTGCGGCTGCCGTCTGCCCCATGCGTCGAATGGTGGTGGTCATTGGAATCTCCCTGCTGCGAGGTCGGTAGGCTGGTGCTTACCACGACACCCGAGGCTGTCTCGAAGCGCAGTCCCGAACGTCACTTCAGTGGCACGGTCTTGACCTCGTCAGGGCCGCCACTCGAACCGGCCTGGATCCGGCGCGGCGCCGACGAAGACGCCCGCATCGGCCGGAGCGCCACGATCGATCGCCGGCGAGCCCGCGTGGAGCATGAAGAGCCCCGCATCGAGGTCGACGAGCCGGGGGTTCACCTCGAGATTGGCGTACACCACGCCTGGCCAGCGCTGCTCGGCGGCGGTGCGCGAGAGCAGCCGGTTCTGCGAGTACCCGATCACATAGAACCAGCCGCCGTCGAGATCGCCGTCGCTCGTCGCGATCACGTTGTGGTGGATGCGGTTCAGCCCGATGCCTCCGTCGGGATAGCCGTTCACCCCCTTGTGGTAGAAATCAGCCACCACCTCGAAGGGCTCGCCGTTCGCCGTCCAGTGGAAGTCGCTCGAGGTGTTGTTCGCCCACATGAGGTTGTCGACGATCTCGTTGTCGTCGATCACCGCCGCGGCCTCCGACCAGAGCATGCGCACCGCCGGGCCGCCGTTGCCCACCTGGGTGTTGTGGCTGAGCCGGTTGCCGATCACCTGGAACCCGGCGATCGACTGGAGCCGAATCGCCTCCCCCGCATTTCGGGCGAAGACGTTCGACTCGATCAGGTTGTTCGAGCTGCTGATGGTGAGCGACGGCCCTGGCAGCCCTCCGTCGGTGAAGGCCGAACCGGCGCCGGCGAACTCGTTGCAGCGAACGATCGTGCCGGTGCTGATCCCCGCGAGGGAGAGCTGGCTGCCGATCGGGTTCTCGAGCCGGTTGAAGCTCACTTCGTTGGCGCCGTTGGGCGAGGCGGTCGTGCCGGCGAAGTGCAGCTGCACCGAGTTCGCCCGACCGAGCCGGTTCCCCGTCACCACGTTCCGGTTCGAGCCGTTGGCGAAGAAGAGGCACCAGTCGGCGCAGTCGGGCCAGTCGTTGTCTTCGAAGCGGTTGTCGTTCGAGTCGATCATTCGCGCGTAGCCCGAGCGCGAGATGTGGCTGTTGCGAACCCAGACGTGATCGACGTTGAGGAAGTCGACCGGCTGCGTGTTTCCCGTCAGCTCGAAGCCGTCGAACACGAGGTACGAACGCCCGGCGATCCACAGGGCCGTTCCGTACTGCGCGTTGGAGATCGTCGCCCGCTTGCCCGAAGGCACCCGGAAGACGATGGGGTTCTGCGCCGTTCCCGAGGCTGGGCGGAGATAGCCGCCGTCGAAGCCACCCGAGACCCAGACCAGGTCGCCCGGCATCGCGGCGCCGTTCACCTTCGCCAACGTCTTCCACGCTGCGCCCTGGCTGGTGCCGGCGTTGGAGTCGCTCCCGAGATCGCCGTCGACGAAGAGCGTTCGCAGCGGAGTTGGCAACGCCGGTGCGGCCGGCTTGGCGCAGCGATCGTCGAAGTTCGGGAGCGCCGTGCCTCCCGCGCTCGCGCCGCCGCTCGATCCCCCGCCGCTGGTACCTCCGGACGTGCCACCACCACCGCTGCCGCCAAGGCCGCCACTGACGCCTCCTCCGCTGAGGCCGCCGCTCGACCCGCCCGCCGCGTCACCGCCTGCCGACGATCCTCCGCCGAGGCTGGCTCCACCTGCCGAGCCTCCGCTGCGCCCGCCATCAGGCAGCTCCGAGACGCCACCGACGCAGGAGGCGAACACCACTCCGAGGGACACCCATCTCGACATGCGTCCATCCTCCTCGAGTCAACGCCGATTGACGCGCCGCCGGTGCGGGCCTTCTGTCAGACTCGGCTGGTGCAGCTCGCGATCCCCCACGCGCCTCGAGCAGCCGCGCTCCGTCAGGTGCCGGGCGCCGTTCGACGGGTGACGATCGTCGCCGGCCTCTGCGCAGCCGGGGTGCTCCTGTCGGGGCTCGTGGCGCGAGTCGCCCTGCGCTGGCTCACCGAAGACGCGCGCTTCGTCGCCAACGCCGATCCGGTGAACGGCACCGTGGTGAAGGTGGAGCGCCCGAACAAAGGCGCGAGCGAGAGCAGCACCCTGCCCGTCGCGGTGATCTACCGGCTCGGAGAGGCCCAACACTCGGCCACGACCGAGGTGACGACGTCGATCGCCGAAGGCCTGGGCCGCGGTGCCTCGCTCGAGCTGCTGGTCGATCCGTCCGAGCCGACCCACCCGCGCGAGAAGCGCACCGCCGAGGCGAAGGCCGAGCGTTGGTCGTTGGTCGCGCCGGTGATCGGCGTGGCGTTGGTGGCAGGCGTGCTCGTGCTGATCCGCGAGGTGCGTCGGGCGATGCGCCGTGAGGTCGAGCCGCTTCGAACCGGCCTGTTGGTGTGGCTGACGCCGAACGAGCCCTTGCCGGAGCGGCCCCGCCCATTCTCCTTCCCTGCCCACTACTATCGAGACGACAAGAAGCATGAGGTGATCGCCCGGGCCGATGGCCGCCGCCGCCCAGTGAGGAATGGAGACAAGGTGCTCGCGGCAGTCGCACCACGCGAGCCGACGTGGGTCCGGGTGGTGGACGAAGAGGTCGCCCAGGGGTTGGGCTGGTACCGATGAGCTTGAGCTTCGTCCTCTCGGTGTTGGCCGCGCTCCCGCTGCCCCCGCGGATCGTCACCGGCGGGCACCAGAACGACCCGCTGATCAAAGCCGGCTACCTCGACGCGACGATCTACGGAGCCGACCCGACCGGAGTGAGCGACAGCACCGCAGCCCTCACCGCCGCGATCGAAGACGGGCGCGAGTACGCCCTCATCACCTACCTCCCGCCCGGCACCTATCTCGTCTCGTCGACCGTGCAGGCGATCGAGCGCGGCGCCTCGAGCTGCGCCACCTTCGAGACCTCCTACGGCACCGTGCATCACGACGGAGTGATGGAAGCCCCGACGCTGGTCGGTCCTCCTTCGGGGCCTCGGCCGCTGATTCGGCTCGCCGCCAACTCGAGCGGCTTCCAGGATCCCGCGAACCCGCGGCCGGTGATCCACTTCGTCAACTACTTCCCCACCATGGCCGGCTCGGTGAGCCTGCGGGCGGGCGCGTTCGACTGCATGATGAACGCCTTCATTCGCGACGTGGACGTCTCGGTTGGCAGCGGGAACCCGGGCGCGATCGGCGTGCAGTTCTACTCGGCCCAGCACAGCTTCATGCAGAACGTCTCGGTCGACGCCACGGGCGGCTTCGCCGGCATCGAGGGTGCGCCGGCGACCAGCGTGTGGACGAACCTCAAAGTGACGGGAGGCCAGTTCGGGATCGTGATCGACGACGCGGGCGGCGCCTGCAGCCTCGCGGGCATCGAGCTGATCGGCCAGTCGAACACCAGTCTGTCCGTCGGCGGCTGCAACTCGGTGGTGGTGAGCGGGTTCCGGCTGGCGCCTGGCTCGACCGGCGTCGCGGCGCGGCTCATTCCCTACGCGGCGACCGGCCAGACGGTCGGCCTCGGCCTGGTCGAGGGAGCGATCGTCACCACGGTGAACCAACCGGCGATCGTCAACCCGAGCGGCCTCAACCTCACGCTCCGGCAGGTCTGGGTGAGCGGCCCGGGCGGCATCGTGCAGAGCGGTGCCCACCCGACGGTGCCAGGCAGCAGCACCGCCGATCTCGTGCAGCTCTACTCGAACACCGATCTCTCTGCGCCGGGCGCGTCCTGGGTGCCGCTGGGGAGCCGGGCGCTCGTCAACGGCGTGCTCCGGCAGGACGAGCTCGTGTCGATTCAGCGCGGCGCGGGTCCGCCTCCGAGCGATCTCATCACCCGGCATGTGCCGACGAGGCCCTGGTTCCAGAGCGCGGGCGTGGTGGACGTGACGAGCCTCGGCGCCGATCCCACCGGCTTCACCGACTCGACGGCGGCCTTCCGTCAGGCCCTCACCCGCTCCTCGCTCGTCTTCGTTCCACGAGGCGACTTCAGCATCAGCGGCACCCTCGAGCTGCCTCCGGGCACCCACCTCTTCGGTATCGGCGGCCACAAGTCTCGCCTCCTCGGCCAGCAGTGGTTTCCCAGCGCGAGCGGGGTTCCCTTCGTGCGGGCCCTCGACACCACGACCGGCGCGACCGCGCTCACCGATCTCACGATCGAGCTGCCGAACTCCGTCGCCCAGAGCTCGTTCGAAGCGATCGAGTGGCAAGCGGGGCGGTCCTCGGTGGTCGATCAGGTCTCGGTCGACCTCGCCTACGAAGACGTCGACGTCGCCAGCGCGCCGCGGCAGCTCGTTCGCGTTCTCCAACACGGCGGCGGCCGCTGGTACGGGCTCCAGGCCTCGTTCATTCGATCGCGCTTCTCGAACCCGGCCTTCCGGATCATCGGCATCGACGCCACGACGGCGCCGCTCACCTTCTACGGCGCGAACCCGGAGCACGCGATCTCCGACGGCTACGTCGAGCTCACCAACGCCGCGAACGTGCGCTTCTTCGCCACGAAGGTCGAGGGCAGCACCTCGGTGTTTCGCGTCTTCACCTCGTCGAACGTGCTCGTGCTGGGGGTGAACGGTGACTACGACCTTCTCCCCGGGCGCCCTGGGCTCGACGTGCGCGACTCGAGCAACGTGGTCGCGGGCCTCATCGGCTACTACGCCTTTCCGAACGCGACGAGCGGAGGGCTGACGGTGTCGGAGCGCGCGCCCGGGATCGACGCCGGCATCGGGTCGGCCAACTGGTGCAGCCACTTTCAGCGCGGCGAGGTCGATCTGTCGGCGTTCCCCCACTGCGGCGACGGCGTGTGCGACGGGCTCGAGCCGTCGAGCGGCTGCCCTGCCGACTGCCTGGGCGATGGAGGCAGCGTCGACGCAGGCCTCGACTCGGGGGTGCCGTTCGACGCTGGAGTCTCCGACGCCGGCCGCGCGATCCCCCGATGGACGGCGTGCCACTTCGACACCGCACCTGCCCTCGACGGCTCGGTGGAGTGGGACGCGGTGACCGCCTTCCAGCTCTCCGCGACGGACGCGCTCCTTCAACCGTCGGCACCGATTCGTCCCACCGACGATCGTGACTCGAGCGCGCTCGCTCAGCTGGGGTGGACGAACGAGGCCCTCTTCGCGAGGGTGACGGTGCGCGACGAGCAGCTCGTCGATGGTCCAACCCAGCCGCTCTACGACGTCGACGGCCTCGAGCTGTACCTCGACGGCACGCACCGACGCGGGGCCAGCTACGGGCCCTTCGATCACCAGCTGATCGTCACCGCCACCAACCGCGCCGATCCAGCGAAGGTGGCGGCGACGGCCTTCACCAGCCTCGTCCAGCGCCTGCCCGATGGGTACCGGGTTCAGCTGCGCGTGCCCTTCACGGCGCTGGGCGCCACCCAGGGGCTCCTCGGCTTCGATCTGGCGATCAACGACGCCGACGATGGAGGCCAACGCGAGAGCCAGCTCATGTGGACGGGGGGCGCGACCGCCTACCTCGACCCGCGTGAGTTCGGAGAGCTCGAGCTGTCGATGCGATCCTGCGGGAGCGACGCTGGAGTCGAGCTCGACGGCGGCACGGGCGAGCCTGACGCCGGGCCGGCGAATGAAGATGCAGGCGCGAAGGCGGACGGCGGCGTGGGGCTCGACGCCTCGGTTCCGAGCGACGCTGGCGATGGCGGCGGCGCGACGGGGCACTGCGGCTGTGAGGGCTCGGGAGCGCCCCCGCTGATGCTCGTCGCGCTCCTGGCGATGCTCGGGGCCAGCCGCCGCCGGTGAACCTCAGCCCTTGAGCGTCTGCTTCCACTTCGCGATCGCCGAGAGCGCCTCGAGCGGGGTCGTGGTGTCGACGCTGAAGGCCTCGATCGCGGCGAGCACGCCTTCCGCAGCAGGCTTCGCCTGAGGCTGCCCCTTCGGCGCGACGAAGAGGCCGATCTGGTTCGGATCGGTGCTGAGCGCCTTGGGTTCCTTTTCCTTCGCGGTGGCGCGCCGGGCGAGCCGTGGACGACCGGCTTCGTCGAACTCTCCCGCCTCGAGGTTCGCGAGGAGCTCCCGCGCCCGCGCCAACACCTCGGGCGGCAGGCCGGCGAGCCGCGCCACCTCGATGCCGTAGCTCCGGCTCGCGGCGCCCTCGACCAACTTGCGGAGGAAGATCACCCGCCCGTCCGATTCCCGCACCGCGATCGAGCAGTTCTTCACCCGCGGCTTCTCGCGGCCGAGATCGGTGAGCTCGTGGTAGTGCGTCGCGAACAAGGTGCGCGCGCCGACGCGATCGTGCAGGTGCTCGGCGACCGCCCAGGCGATCGAGAGGCCGTCGAAGGTGCTGGTGCCGCGGCCGATCTCGTCGAGCACCACCAAGCTCTTCCGCGTCGCGTGATGGAGGATGTTGGCCGTCTCGGTCATCTCCACCATGAAGGTGGACTGGCCCTTGGCGAGGTTGTCGGAGGCGCCGACGCGGGTGAAGACGCGATCGCACAGCCCGATGCGGGCGCGCTTGGCGGCGACGAAGCTCCCGGCCTGCGCCATCACCACCGCGAGCGCGACCTGCCGCATCACCGTGCTCTTTCCGGCCATGTTCGGGCCGGTGATGATCAGCACCTGCCGCTCGCTCCGGTTCACCGAGAGATCGTTCGGCACGAAGGCGTCGTCTTTGAGGGTCTTCTCCACCACCGGGTGTCGGCCGCCGACGATCTCGATCGCCTGTGAGTCGTCGATCTCCGGCCGCACGTACCCGTTCTCGACCGCCACCCGCGCGAAGGCCACCAAGGCGTCGAGGGTCGCGATCGCCTCTGCCGCTGCCCGGAGCGGCCCCGCGCACGCCACCACCCGCTTGCGCAGATCCTCGAAGAGCTCGAGCTCGATCGCGACGCGCTTCTCGTCGGCGGTGAGCACCTTTTCCTCGTACGTCTTCAGCTCCTCGGTGACGTAGCGCTCGCCGCCCACCGTCGTCTGCTTGCGAATCCACTCCTTCGGCACCAGGTGGAGGTTCGCCTTGCTGACCTCGAGGTAGTACCCGAAGACCCGGTTGTAGCGGACCTTCAGCGAGCCGATGCCCGTCGCCTCACGTTCGCGAACCTCGAGCTTCGCCAGGTAGTCCTTTCCGTTGCTCGCCAGGAGCGCGAACTCGTCGAGCTCGGTGTGGAAGCCGCGCGCGATGAAGCCGCCGTCGCCTTGCACCGCGGGAGGATCTTCGACCAACGCCTTGCTCAAGGTCGCCGAGAGCGCCTTCACCTCGGCGTGATCGAGCGGACCCGCGAGCGCGGCGAGGAGCGTCGTCTTGCCCGCGGGCAGCACCTTCGCCACCTGCGGCAACACCTCGAGCGAGCGCGCCAGCGCCTTCAGATCGCGTGGGCCTCCCGAAGCGAGCGACAACTTGCCGCAGAGCCGCTCGATGTCGGCCACCTGCTGGAGCGCGCCCACCAGCGCTTCTCGAAACGAGGCCGAGTCCACCAACGCCTGCACCGCATCATGACGGGCGCGAATGGCCTCGGCGTCTGCGAGCGGCGCCGAGAGCCACCGACCGACCCGCCGGGCACCGAGCGGCGTGACCGAGCGATCGAGCACGCCGATGAGCGCTCCGCTGCGAGCGCCGTCCTTCAAGGTTCGCAGGAGCTCGAGGTTCGCCCGTGAGGCCTCGTCGATGATGAGCGCTCCACCGCGCGCCGACGAGGCGATGCGATCGACGTGGCCCGCCGCCGACTTCTGGGTCTCCTTGAGGTACCGGAGCGCCGCGCCTGCCGCCCCCACCGACGGCGTCGCCTCTCCGAGCCCGAAGCCATCGAGCGACTTCACCTGGAAGTGGGCGGCGAGCAGGCTGCGCGCGCGCTTGGGGTCGAAGGCGTCGGCGGGCAACGTCGCGACGCTCGGGCGCCGAGAGAACGACGCCAACACCTCCTCGAGGCTCGCCTCGCCAAAGCCCTCCGGGACCAGCAACTCCTTGGGGGCCGCCCGCGACAGCTCGTCGAGCAGCGCCGACGCCGGGCCTGGCTGGAGCGCGGTGAACTCTCCGGTGCTGGCGTCGAGGAGCGCGGCGCCCCACTCGTCCTCACCGTCACCTGCGAAGAGCGCCGCGAGGAAGTTGTTCTCCCGCGCCTCGAGCACGTCGTCGTCGAGCACCATGCCGGGCGTGACGACGCGCACCACCTCCCGCTTGACGATGCCCTTGCCCGGCGGCTCGAGCTGCTCGCAGATCGCCACCTTCTGACCGGCCTCGACGAGCTTCGCGAGGTAGCGCTTGGCCGCGTGGTACGGCACCCCGCACATCGGAATGCGCTCGGCGCCCTTGGCGCGCGAGGTGAGCGTGATCTTCAAGAGTTCGGCCGCCCGCACCGCGTCCTCGAAGAAGAGCTCGTAGAAGTCGCCCAGGCGGAAGAAGAGCAGCGCCTCCGGGTTCTGCGCCTTCACCTCGAGGTACTGCTTCATCATCGGCGTCAGGTTGGCGACGTCGACGATCTCGGCAGGTTGAGCGGGTTGGGCGGTGTCCATGCGCGTCGCCCACGCTCTACCGGTTTCCCGCGACTGGTGGAACGGCTGACGGCTCGTCAGGGCAGACAGGCGGCGACGCAGGAGCCAGGGTTGGCGGTCGAGGCGAAGCCGCCGTCGGCCGTGCGGCACCGGCCGCTCGCGCAGAGTCGAGACGTCGTGCACGCCTCGCCCGAAGCAGCCAGTGGGCCACACCGCGCCCCAGCCGGCCCCGTCGAGCAGATGGAGCCGGCCTCTCCGCAGATCACCTGCGACGCGGTGCAGTCGGCGCCATTGCTCGCCCAGCGCGTGCACGCCCCCGCGTCGGGGTTGCACATGAGGAAGGTGCCGCACTGCAGCCAGTCGAGCGCTGCAGTGTTCCCAGTGTGGGCGACGCAGGCCTGCCCCTCGGCAGCGACGGGCGCACAGGTGTTGGTACCCGGCACGCACACGTGCCCCTGTTGGCAAGCGTTCTGGTTCGCGTCGCAGCCCTGCCCATCGGAGAGCCGCGTCTCGCAGGTCCCCAAGGTGCCGCCGTCGCGCGCGCAGAACGCGGTGGGCTGGCAGTCGAGGGAGGAACGGCACTGCCCATGGAGCGGACCGTCTTCACGACGCAGCCGGCACTGCCCGTCGAGGCACAGGCCACCGTCCGCGCAGAGATCTCCGATCGACGTGCAGCTCGAACCGATCGCGCTCGGCGCCTGGCACTGGTTGTTGGCGCACCAGGTGCTCTCGCACTCGGCGTTCGCAGTGCAGGGCGCTCCCACCGCCGACTTGTCGAGGCAGCGGCGCACCCCGCCATCGCTCGTTCCACCATCGGAAAAGCCCGCGGTGCAGGTCGCCGCGCCCGCGCATTGAACCGAGGCCGTACAGGGCCCCTGCCCAGCCGCGATGAGCGAGGTGCACGTTCCTCCGTCCGAGCCAGCGGCACAGAAGGCCACCCGTGGATCGCAGCGCAGCGAGCCGGTCGCCGAGGTCTGGCACGCACCACCCGCTGCGACGTAGTCCTGGCAGGTCGAGCAGTCGGCGGTGGCGAGGAAGCAGAACCCCGAAGCACAGTCGGCGCTCGACGCGCACTTCCCGCCCCGTGGGGACCTGCCACGCGCGAAGGCGGGGGCGCACTCCGCCGCCCACGAATAGAGGACGCCCGAGGTGTCGACGTTGCGGTGTTCACGGCAGTTCCACCCTCGAACGGCGGCGACGCACTCGGCGCCCGCGGCGGGCGAATACTCACGGACGGAGAGGTTGGGGGCGAGCCGGCTCTGGCAGTCGGCCGTCACTCGCGTCGCGCACTCTCCGCGCTGGGCCGGCTGCAACCACCCACAGCGCTCGTCTTGAGCGCACCAGGCCGCGGCGAACTCGGAGCAGAACTGGGCCTGTGCGAGCTCGCCTCCGTCGGCCCCGCCCACGCTGCCACCAGCGCCGCCACCTGCCGACGCGCCACCTCCCGCGCCCGTCGTGCCGCCGGCCGTCCCTCCGTCGCTCCCCGAGGGACTCCCACAGGCGGCGAGCCACGAGACGAGGGCGGCAGTGGCGATGGCGGAGCGGCGAGATCGGCGCATGAGGTGCTCCCGTTGCTTTCGGTGTCAGTAACAGAGCTCGAGCTGCACATCGCAGCCGCGGAAGCCGAGGGCCACGCACTCCGGCGCGCTCTTGCACGAGGCGAAGGTGTCACAGGTGCCGCCGTCGAGATCGCAGTAGCCGAACCCTGCGTCGCGACACTCGAGGTGGCTCGAGCATCGAGGCGTGCAAGCCCCGCCAGTGATGAGCGAGCAGCCGAGCTGAGCGCCATACGGCCTGCACTCGTCGGAGCCCGAGCACTGCATCGAGCAGTATCGCTGCGCCGAGCCCGGCACGATCAACCGAACGTCACAGGCCGCTGCGCAGCTCGCGAAGAGGCCGATCGAGCAGCCCGTCGCCGAACCCCCGGCCGCCGCACCACCGCTCACGCCACCCGCCGTCGATCCCCCGGCCGTTCCGCCGCCCGAGGTGACGCCTCCGGCCGATCCACCAGCCGCCGATCCACCAGCCGCCGATCCACCAGCCGTCGATCCTGCGCTGGCGCCGCCAGCCGCGACCCCACCGTCCACCAGAGGAGGCCGCTCACCGCAGCACAGCGCCAACAGGGACCAGAGGATGAGCCGAGTGCGCACGTCGTCCGCCTTCCGCGCTGCCGGCCACAGAGCGGGCGGGTGATAGCGCGGAGCCACGCGTCGTGGCACCGAGAAATCGACTCGACGGGTGTCGACCGTTCAGGACCTCAGGGCGCGCGTTCGTAGTCGGTCGCGATGCGCGTGCTGGAGACGGCGATGTTCGCGACGCTGCACGAGGGCTGGGTCCCGGCACAGGTGCTGCCCGCGCAGCCACGGCTCGAAGAAATGGTCGCCGTGCCCTTCGACGTCGGAGTGCGATCGAAGGTGAGCTCCACCTTCCCAGTGCTGGTGAGGGTCTGTCCGACGGTCGTCGCCTTCGAGATCGTCTCGGCGCTGTACGTCCACCCGCCCGTCCCACGCTTGCCCTTCATCAGGCCGCCGAGGGTCACGTTGGGCGCGTCACCCATGTCGATCGAGCGCCCTCCACCTTCGATCGAGAGGATCGCCGTCTGATCGGTGCCGTCCCAGATCTGGACCTGGATCACCGTGGGCGCAGTGGTGGTCGTCGTCGTGCTCGGCTGCGCGTTGTTGAGGTAGCAGTTGTCGGGCAGGGCGAAGAAGTCGACGACGAGCCGATAGAGCTCGGGGCTCGTGCCGCCGCAGCCGCTGAAACCGACGAGGAGAAGACCGAAAATCGCCTTGCGCATGCCTGCCTCCGGAGAAGTGACGCGCGGAGATTCGGTCGATTAGGCCCCCCTGTCAAAGCTTCGCTGCAGCTGCCTCGTCACCGCCTCCGCTGCTTCGCCTTGCCCGAGTATGGGCCAGGGGCTCCGGGCTGGGTGGTGAGGTTGCCTCGTGACACGGTGCTCAGCTGGAGCGGCTGCGAGACCGCCCGCAGCGAGTAGGGCACGATCGGCGTCTCGAGGCCCTTCAAGATCGTCTCTTCTCCGGCCTCGACCGTCAGCCCAGGCCCAGCCCTCGCGACCGTCTCGCGCGTCACCAGCACCTCGTTGGGGCCGGCGATGCCGCACAGGCGCGCGGCGAGGTTCACCGTGGTGCCGATGGCCGTGTAGTCCATGCGCTGCTTCGATCCGAGCGCGCCCACCACGGCGAGGCCGGTGTGCACGCCGACGCCGATCTCCAAGGGGCGCCGGCCCACCCGCACCTTCGAGGCCCGCTCCACCAGCCCGAGCGCGGCGTTGCACGCGTTGCGCGCGTCACCTTCCTTGGGCAGCGGGGCGCCCCACAGCGCCATCACGCAGTCGCCGATGAACTTGTCGACGATGCCGTGGTGTTGCTCGATGGCGTCGACGGCTTCCTGGAAGAACTGGTTCAAGAAGCGCACGACCTCTTCCGGCTTCATCGAGGCCGACAGGGTGGTGAAGCCGCGAAGATCAGCGAAGAGCACCGTCACCTCGGCGGCTGCGCCGTCCATGCGCAGGTTGAGGCGCCCATTGAGCACGTCGTCGACGGCCGCGGCGGAGAGGAAACGGGAGAGCTGGGAGCGCCGCTCGACCTCCTGTCGCACCTTCGCGAGCAGCGCCGCGTTGTCGAGGAGGATCGCCGCCTGCGAGCCGATCGAGTCGAGGAGCGGGAGATCTTCATCGGTGAAGGCCGCCGAGGAGGTGATCGACTCGACGTAGAGCACGCCCACCGGTCCGTTCCGCGTTCGCAGCGGCACCGCCATGCAGCTCTGAATGCCGCGCACGACGACCGAGGCGCTCCGATCGAAGCGCTCGTCCACCAGCGCGTTGTGGGTGAGGATCCCCTTCTCCGAGTTGATCGCCTGCTCGTACACCGCCCGCGGCACCTCGACCTGCTTGTCGCCCGTCTTGGCCTTGGAGGCGAACTGGCCGGTGGTGAGCCAGATCGCCGCGCCCTCGGCCGGGAGGAGCTCGAACAGCACCGAGAGGATTCGATCGACCATCTGCTCGAGGTCGCGCTCGAGGGTGACGCGACGATGGAACTCCTGGGCGATGCGGTAGCGCGCGTTCTCGCGGCGCAGGGTGGCGATGGTGGTGAGATCGGCGAGCGCGTTGACGTTCACCATCACCGTCTTCTCGGTGGCCGGCGGCGGCTCCGGCGGCACCTCGTCGAGCTGGCGGGAGGTGTGGGTCGCCTCGTGGAGGCTCTCGTCGTCGTGGGTCTCGGAGGCCGACGTCGTCTTCGCGGGCAGCCCGGGCCCGGCTCCATTGCCGCTCACCAGGGTGAAGGCCGAAGCGTCGCCATAGTAGCTGCGTCGAATGAGGGCGGCGACGGCGCCAGCGGTGGCGACGTAGACGGTGACGATCCTCGCGCCGACGCTCTGGCGCAGCTCGGGCTCGAGGCTCGAGGACAGCGGAATCGCGGCGACGACGTGCAGCTCTCCGGCCGCCGCGTCCCACCGAATGGGGCACATGCGCAACCGCTCGGCGGAGCGCACCCCGACCTTCTCGAGCAGCGTCTCGTCGAGCTTGAGGCCCTTGAGCTTGTCGGCCTTGACGAAGCGCGTGCTGTAGAGCTCGGCGAAGATGCGGAGGAAGTCGGCTTCCTTGACGAGGTTGAGCCGCAACAGCGCGTCCGAGAGCAGGCCCCCGCGTTCCCTCACGTACGCCCTGCCCTGCTCGAGCGCGGTGGAGTCGACGAGCCCACTCGCCCGCAAAGGGTTGGCGATGACCGCGTCGGATTCGGGGGTCGCGTTCATTGGGCCGAGGCGCCGAGCGAGTCTACTCCCCTGCCCTCCTGAGTCGACACCTGTCGATCGGCCTCACGGGTCGGTGGCTCGCAGGCGGGCGTCGAGCGCGGCGTGATCGAACGTGCCCGAGGCGACGGCTTCGAGCGACTGGCCCTCACGGAGGAGCAGCTCCACCTCGAGCTGGTAGCGCAGGTACAAGCCCGAGGCGGCAGGGTCGAGCGTCGGATCGCCGGCGCGAAAGCGGGCGCGCTCCGCCTCGAAGTCGAAGGCGCCTGCCTTGCCCACGAGCTCGGCGATGCCCTCTCGCTGCCAGGGGTCGAGCTGGTGGTAGCGCCACCGTCCCAGGCGACGGCTCATCGCGCTGTGGGTGAGCTCGTGCGCGACGAAGTAGGTGAACGTTCGCACGCCGGGAACCGGAGCCCCGTTCGGGCCGATCAGCCGATCGCGCGCCACGTCGGCCGGCCGCAAGAAGACGTTCCCCGACAGGCCGGTGAGCGAGACGCCTCCGACGTTCGCGTTCCACGGCACGAAGAAGGCGAAGCACGCCGGGGTGTCGCAGAGAAAGACGTCGAAGTGCTGGTCGGCCTGGTGGAACGGGCTCTCGGCGACTCGGCGCTGCGCCTCGGCGAGCACGGTGAGGGCCTCGGGAGGCAACGGCGCCCTCGAGTGCAGAGTGACGTTCTTCACGGTGAGCTCGTGCGCGAAGAGCAGCGAAGGGTTGAGCGCCACCGCCGCGTACAGCGCGAGGATCGCCGTCGGGCCCATCACCAGTCGTCGCAGCCGTCGTCGCCAGCCCATGTCCCGATTCACCTGCGCTCGAAGCGAAAGCGCAAGGCCTGGGAGGGCAGCTGCGGACCGAGCCCGTTGGGGATCCTCCAGAACTGCCCACCGCCCTGGAGCACGATCAGCTCGTAGTCGCCCACCGGCGCGGGACCGAAGAGGCGCAGCTCCCGTCGACCCGGCTTGCGCAGAAGCTCCTGGGCCTGGGGAACGACGGTGAACGAGAGCCGATCGACCAACAACCGGGTGCGCACGTCGCCGGAGAGCTGGGCGAGCAGCGGCGCCGGGTTGAGCACGAGCGGCACCACCACGTCGGTCCCGTCGGGGTGCTGGCCTGGCTTGGGGAGCCACCGCAGAAACGCCGTCAGCGACAGATCGGGCACCCGATCACCGTCGAGATCGTCGGGCCGGCCATCGCCGTCGACGTCGAGCAGCCCGATGGAGAACCCGGTCTTCGTCGGCTCCAGGCGCCCGAGTGGATCGGCGACGAGGCTGAGGAGGCTCGGGGTGATCCCTTCGGCGTCGAGGCCGAACACCTCGGACGAGGCGTTCTCGACTCGAAATGCGGGTGGGTCGAAGCGCACCAGCCCGCCGAAGCTCACGTTCGCTTCGGAGCGCTCGCGCGGCTGCAGGTTGAGCTCCTGCGCTTCGGCGAGGCGATCGCCGGCCGTCGGCTGGGCCAGCACGTCGATCTCGCCGCGGAACGACTGATCGACGTCCAAGAAGCCCCACAGCCGCCAGGGGTTCGCCTGCACTTCACCGAAGACGTAGCGGTGGGTCGCCTCGAGCCGCGCGGCGCCGACGGCCGTCACGTAGACCGGCAGCCCAGGCTCCGAGGGAGGCCCGCTGCCGGGCTCGTAGAGGAACAGCCAGGCATCGCCGCCGACGCCGTCTGGGGCCGCCACGGTGCCTTCCAGCCTGGTGACGGGACGAAGCGACTGGGGATCGGAGACCCCGCAGGAAGACACGAGCGCGATCGCCGACCACCGAAGCACGCCGCGACGATGTCTCGTCCGGTTCGCCGACTCAAGCGCCAGCGAGCGCGCGAGGGAGACAGAGGAAGATCGCGCCCAGGCGGTCGCTCAGCAACTGCGCGAGGTGCGCTTCGATCTCGACGCCCCGCACCGACCAACTCCCAT
>JBPOIJ010000174.1:0-22646 GCA_052034585.1 Myxococcota bacterium | reverse complement strand
AGAAGGGAAAGACGGTCCATCGGTATTACCGCTGCTGCACCCGCGACAAAGAGGGGAGGCAGGTGTGCGGGGCGCGGCAACTCCCGGCCGGCGCGCTGGAGGAGTTCGTGGTCGAGCGGATCGCGCTTGCGACTGCCGATGGCTCCCTGGTGGCAGAGGTCGAGCGGCAGATGCGAGAGCGCACCGACGCGCGCCGGAAGGCGAACGAGGACCTGCGGAAGCGCCTGCCCGATGAGATCGCGAACGCGTCATCGGCGGCCACCAGGTACGTCGAGGAACTCGGTCGGCTTCAGGGGCGCTCGAGGGAGTTGGTCGAGGCGAAGCTCCGGACCGAGACAGACCGGCTGACGGCCGCCGAGCAGCGGCTCGCTCAGGCCGAGAACGATCGCATCGACGTCGGAGTCGCTGACGCGGAGCGGGAGTGGATCGTCCGAGCGCTCCGGGACTTCGGTCGTGTGTGGTCGCTGATGACGGCCGAGAACCGCGGGCGCCTCGCGAGGTCGCTGGTCGCGGCGATTCGAGTCGACGAGGCGAGCAACCAGGTCGAGGTCGAGTTGGTGAACTTCGCCGCCGAAGCCCAGGCGTCGGAGGCCGCATGACCGACACGAAGGAAGCCGAGAAGACACTGGCGGACCGGCTCGTCTTGAAGGGCACGCTGTTTCGGCGACAGGGGCGACGTGTCGAACTCAGCGACACGTCTCCGACGCCCCCCGAACCTCGAGCGCCCGTGCGCCGCCCCGCGAAGGTCGCGCGCATGCTCGCCCTTGCGCATCACCTCCAGCGACTGATCGACCAGGGAATGGTTGCGGATCGCGCCGGGCTCGCACGGAAGCTTGGGCTCACGCGCGCGCGAGTAACGCAGTTGCTCGACCTTCTGTTGCTCGCGCCACGCATTCAGGAGGCGGTGCTGACTCTCGAGGCCGTCGACGGCGTTGAGCCCCTATGCGAGCGGAAGCTGCGCAGCGTGGTGAGCGCCGCGAGTTGGGACCAACAGTGTGTTCGTTTCGCGGAACTGCGCGGCTGATAGTCTCGCCGCCTTATGGCGCGAGCTCGAACGATTCAGATCTTCCTCCCGAGCGGCGACCCCCGCGGGATTCGCATGGCGCACCTGACGACGAGCATCGTGCAGGTCATCGAGGTGCCGCGATCTCTGCTGGCAGAGTTCCAAGCAACGAGCGAGGCCAGCCAGGTGGGGCTCTACTTCCTCGTTGGTGACAACGATGGCGGCACCGCACTGACCTACATCGGCCAGTCCGGCGAGGTCGGCGTCCGTCTCACGAAGCACCACAAGGAGAAGGACTTCTGGAATCGGGTTCTCGTGGTTGTTTCCCAAACCAAGAGTCTCACGCTCACCCACGTTGTTGCTCTGGAGTGGTTGAGCATCAAGGAGGCCGTGAAAGCCGGCCGATACAGCGTTGAGAACGCCAACGCGGGCTCGAAGCCCCACACGCCGGCACCGCTCGAGGCAGACTGTCAGGAGATCTTCGAAACGCTTCGAACGCTGCTCGCGACGATGGGGCAGCCGATCTTCGAGCCGCTCGCTTCGGCTGCTCTCTCGAACGACGGATCGTTCACCTTCTCGTCGAGCGAGTTCACGGCAACGGGCGAGTACACAGAAGAGGGCTTCGTGGTGCTCAAGGGATCCACTGCGCGTGGTTCGTTGGCGCAGGGGTTGGTGGGAACGGCGTTCGAGAAACGTCGCCAGGCGCTGATCGACGATGGCTCGCTCAAGCTCACGAACGGCGTCTACGAATTCCAGCGAGACGTGCTCTTCAACTCACCAAGTGGAGCCGCGGGTGTCGTCGCTGGCAGCAGCACCAACGGGTGGGTCGTGTGGAAGGCGAGCGACGGGAAAACGCTCGACGAGCTCAAGCGGTCCGGGGCCTGATCGTTCGTGCAAGCGTTCGTCGGGGTGACAGACGAAGAGTGGTTCGAGCTCTTGGCGTCGCGCCCCGGCCTTGAGGAGGCCAACTTCTGGCAGCCGAGCGGTTCGCGCGGCTTCAAGGCGCTCCAGCCTGGAGAGCCCTTCCTCTTCAAGTTGCACTCGCCGAACAACTTCGTCGTGGGCGGTGGCTTCTTCGCGCACTCGACGCGCCTGCCGGTCTCGCTCGCGTGGGAATCGTTCGGCATCGCGAACGGCGCGACGACGCTCACCGAGATGCGTGCGCGCGTTGAGAAGTATCGACGCGTGCCATCGAATCCAGTCGACGACTACACCATCGGCTGCATCCTCCTCGAGCAGCCGTTCTTCTTCTCCCGAGAGGACTGGATCCCCGTCCCCGATGACTGGAAGGCAAACATCGTTCAGGGACGCGGGTACGATCTGACGACGGAGCCTGGGAAGTCACTCTGGCTGCAGGTGCAGGCGCGCCTTGCTGAGCAGTCGATGCCGGCCGGGCTCCCGATGGTGGCCGAGCCCGTCCAGTTCGGCACTCCGGTTCTTGTTCGGCCGCGACTGGGTCAGGGCAGCTTCCGCGTTCTCGTGACCGACGCGTACCAACGGCGGTGCTCGATGACCGGCGAGAAGACGCTGCCGGTGCTCGAGGCCGCGCACATTCAAGGCGTCGCGGACGGTGGGACCCACTCGGTGAGCAACGGTCTGTTGCTCCGTGCAGATCTCCACACCCTCTTCGATCGCGGCTACGTGACCGTCACGCCTGACTTCAGCATCGAGGTGAGTCGCCGCATTCGTGAGGAGTTCTCGAACGGACGCGCCTACTACGCGCTGCACGGCAGCAAGATCGAGAGACCTACCCACGCTGAGTTCACGCCGGCCACCACATCTCTTCAATGGCACAACGAGCACGTCTTCCGTGGCTGACGTTACGGTTTCGGCACGGGCGGGCCTTTGCCCGGTCCGTCCTCGAGCATCGAGAGAATGACGTAGAGCGCTAGTGCGCCGAGTGCGATCGCCGCCAGGGTTGACCACCACTCATCCCCCTTGCCGTCGACCATCTTCTTCGTCTTTTGCGTCGCCTCGTCGATGTGCTGGTGGAGCTGCTCCGGCGTGAGGTCGAAGACCTCGGCGAGCCTCCTGAACAGAAAAGCGTCCGGTCGCAGGAGGTTCCCCGACTCCAACCGACTGATGGTGGCCTGTCCAACCCGCGAGGTCTGGCCCCAGTTCAGGGCATTGGCCAGGTCGGTCTGACTCCAGTTTTTCCGGAGTCTTAGGGCCTCAATCACCTTGCCCGCCACGATCGCGCGAGCCTTCTCGGCCGAGCTCGGCGGCGGAAGAGTATCCGACATGAGGTGACCCCTTGCGCAAGATGTGTGAAACAGGATAAATATTCGTTCGCCGGGATTATCCGGTCACGGATAGAGGTAACTTACATGAAGAGAAGTGGCAACGCATTGATGTTCGGGCTCGGCGGTCTTGCGCTGGGCGCGATGTTCCTTGAGAGCAAGAAAAAGGCTCTCGCCTTCCAGCTCCAAGACACCCAACAAGCGCTCCAGACGGCGCGGTCCGAGGTTTCGCGCGAGAGGGCGATGCGAATCGGGGCAGAGCGGTCTCGCGACGACCAGCGGCGAATCGCCAACGAGAACGCGAATGCCGTGGCGGCTCGCGACGCTGAGATCCAGAAGCTGAAGGCCGAGCTCGCAAAGCTCCAAGGCGCCGAGCCCAAGGAGTCGAAGAAGGAGGAAAAGAAGACGTGAGCGGGCCGGAGGGCGTGGCAGAGCTTCGGCTCTGTCACGCACCTTCATCGGTTGCCCTGACTGCAGCGATCGCGGTGTTCCGCGCCCCTGGGGCATCCAGGAAGTAGGCACCGAGCATCTCCCCCAGTGCAGAATCAGGGAGCGCATCCTGGAACTTGCTCAATCGGTACGGCGGGATTCTCGCGCGCATCGAGCGGAGTCTCTCCTCGGTCCAGAATCCCGGAGCTGCAAGCTCGCGCACGGCACCCTCGATCGACGCGTGGCTCACCCCATCGCCCGCGATCTTCACGAAGAAGTTCTCCGCGACCACCTTCCATCCTTGAGACACCTCGAGGGCGTACTTGATCGTGTGGTTGATGCGCCCCCCCCGCATACGTCCACCAAACCGCGTACCCGTCGGCATCGACCTGAACTGCCGGCCCTGCGCCCCGCAACAGCGGACCCAAGTCGGCTCGCAACTCCTCGAGCGCCTTCTTGGCCTGCTCATCGAGATAGCCCGGCGTCAGGTCTCCCTCGAGCAACGATCGAATTCGCTGGCAGACCTCACGGCCAAGAAAACGCGGCATGAAGCCGCCCCACGTTGGCTTCTTGCCAGCTGGCGCAGTGCGCACGTGCACTTCACGGTCGGCGTGCACTACGTGATCGACGACCCAGGCTCGACCGCCGAGGAGGAACGAGCTCATCCCCTCGACCAGTCGTTCGACGAAGGTCGGCTCGATCGAACCGATCTCCTGTGCGCCGGCGAGCACTCGGTACATCACGGGAGCAGTGAAGACCGCGTACAACTCCTGGAAGTTCTTGCGGCCGAACAGCCGCTCCGCCTTGTCGCCGAGCGAGTACTTGCCGCCGGCCTCATAGAGGAAGTCGTGCGCCACCAGGTGCGCGAGAAGCGAATCGAACTCCGCTCGGGAAATGCCGCTGAAGTCAGGCACTCGCGAAAGCTGAACCCACGCGTCGTTGCCCCCGATGGCCCCGAACTGCAGCGACATCGCCATGAGTTGCTGCACCATGACGGGCCAGCAGCGCGTCTGCACCGCGACGTCTTCAACCCACTGACTCCGCGCCAGTTCGACGAGCGCGACAGCGAGGAGCATCGACTCCGTCTCCTCACAGAAGAACGCCATGTTCGACGCCTGGCCCGCTCGACGGCCCGTCCGTCCGATTCGCTGGAGAAACGACGACACCGTCGACGGCGCGTCAGCCTGCAACACCGCATCGAGATCACCGACATCGATGCCGAGCTCCAGCGTCGACGTGCAGACGATGCACGCCTGCTGTCCGTGGTGGAAGCGGTCCTCGGCCAGCTTTCGCTCCTCGAGCGATACCGAGCTGTGGTGAACGAAGACGTCGTTCCCTTCCCCGCGCATGCGGTCGGCGATCGCCTCGGTCAGCGCGCGCGTCTGGCAGAAGAACAAACTCTTCTTCCCCGCCGCCTTTGCCGCTGCAGCCTTCGCGATGGCGACGGTCGAACCGGGCAGTGCCACGGTGATCTTGTTGCTCCGCGGCTCCTTCGGCGGCTGCACGACGACGCCATCTCGTTTGGACGAGCCCTTGAGCCACTCTAGGATCGCTCCCGGATTGCCGACCGTCGCCGACAATCCGACACGCTGCACGTCGCGTCCGCCGATTGCCGCCAACCGCTCGATGACCGAGAGCAGGTGCGCCCCACGGTCCGTTCCCGCGAGGGCGTGGATCTCATCGATGACCACGTACCGCAGCTCCTTGAACAACTGAGCAACCGGAACGCGCGGCGAGATGAGCATCACCTCGAGCGACTCCGGGGTCGTCATGATGAGATCGGCTGGGTCCTTCACGAACTTCCGCTTGTCGCGGTCGGGTGTGTCGCCGTGCCAGACGAACCGTCGAAGCCCGACCATCTCGGTGTACGTCCCGAGCCGCTCCTCCTGGTTGTTGAGCAGCGCCTTGATGGGAGCCACGTAGATGGCGCCGACCCCGTTCACGGAGTGCTCCATCAACTCGGCGATGACCGGGAACATCGACGCCTCGGTCTTGCCACCCGCGGTGGGCGCCAGGACGACGGCGTTCTTCCCCGACAACAGCGCTTCGCCCGCGAGCTCCTGAACGGGCCGCAGCCCCGTGAAGCCAAGTCGGCTGACGATGGCTTCCTGCAATCGCGGAGGGAATCGGCTGAAGGTGCTCATCAGAGGTCCATGACCTCGTAGCCCTTGTCGTCATCCGGCTCGGGCACGTACTCGAGCTTCCCCGCCTGCTTGCTCTCCTCTTCAACGGTGAGGGCCGGGTCGAGCACGGGCTTGCCAGGCGCGGGCACGAACGAGGGCTCCTGCTCGACGACGTCGAAGACGCTCACGACACGTCGAAGGAACTGCCGTGGCACCACGCCAACGTCACCCCGAAACCCTGCGCTCACTTCTTCGACGAGCGAGTCGAGATACGCGGGCGTGACGCGTCTCTCGAAGTCCTCTCGATTCGAGGCCGGGTAGAGCGAGCGGAGTTTCATGCTCACCTCTTTGAGGCGAGGCTTCTTGAACGGCTCCAGCTGAAGCTGTGGCTGTTTCAGCGGCACGAACCCGCCCTCGACGCGTAGCTGAACGCGGTCGAACAGGGGAGCCAGCCCCTTCACGCCGCGATTCGTATCGAAGAAGTCAGGGGTGCCGGTGAAGATCCACAGCAACCCGGGGAACGAGCCTGCCGCGTCGACGATCTGCCGCATTCCGTTCAGCGACTTCGCCCGCACGTCCGACTTCATGCGCAGAATCGTCTCGGCCTCGTCGATGACGATGACCATGCCGCCGTACCCAGCGCCCTTCACGATCGCGAGAATGCCGCGAAGGTAGTGAAGCGCGTCGGTGCTCTGGATCTCTCCCTTGATGCCCGCGAGCTTCTTCGTCGCGCTCGCGACGTTCTGACTCCCAGAGAGCCACGACAGAAGCGCCGACGCCTCGGTCAGTTGCCCCTTCTGCTTGAGCTCGAAGATGGTTCGAACCACCCGAACGAAGTCCTGCGGTACCTCGTTCTTCGTCTGGGCCGCGAGGTGCTCGTCGAGCTTCTTCAGAACCTCCTGATCGAAGCCTGGCGAATCAGGGTCCCTCCCGAGCGCGATGAGCGCATCTTCGACCTTCGAGACCCACCGGTCGAGCACGTCAGCCAGCGCCCCGCGAGGGCACGCTCGCGTCGCAAGCTCTCCGACCACCTTCCGGTACACGTCGTCGAACCGATGAAAGTGCAGGTCGTTGTCCGAGACCACGACGAAGCTGGTCGCGAAGTTCCGCTCCTGCGCGTCGGCAACCGCCAGTCGCGCGAGAAACGTCTTCCCGCAGCCGTAGCCGCCACGCAGAAACTTCACGTCGCCCTCGGCGTCAGCGGCGAGCGCGAGCTTCCGATGAAGCTCTCCACGTTCGCGCTCGATTCCCACCGCAAAGGTCTCGAGGCCTCGCTCAGGCACCGTGCCTCCGCGGAGGCGTTCGAAGACGTGCTCGATGTCGCGCTTGCTCAGGGCCATGGGTTCCTCACAGCTTGCGATACTGCTTGCCGTCTGCGCCTACCGTGATGCCCACCTCGAAGGTGAGGCGGTCGCGGAATCCGTCGAACCGTGCCGCGAACGCGCGTGCACGCCGGGCACTTCCGTCGAGCAGCTGCACAAGGTCAGCCTCGTTCAGCGCCCCATGCTTCTCGAGGAAGTCGAAGACCTTGCCGGCATCTGGATCGCCAAGACGTTCGCTCCATGCACCTGCTCCGGTCTCCGTCGTCGGAGCGGTCTTCGCGCTCGCGCCACCCACGAACGAAACCGGGTACAGCGTGTCGGGTCGCGCCTTCGCCTCTGGGTCGCTCACGAGGGCGAGCTCCACCGGAAGCCGCTCAGAGACTGAACCCTCGAGAACGAAATACACCTCGGTCCAGTCAGCCGTCCCTGCGTCGATCCTCAAGGTGCCCGCGTGAACTGTGGCTCCCGGACCGATGACGTCTTTGAGGACCAAACGAATCTCGGGCCGCTCAGGCACACGCAGCAGCACGTCGACCGGTTGCGATGACACGAAGGCCAGCGGCGCCTGGCCGTCCTCTCGGCGAGGCGTCACCCGAACCTTCAGCCGCTGCACGCCCATGACCGCGGGTGCCGGCTCACACAGCACCGAGAACCGAACCGAGACCTCTCGGTTCACGCGAGTGCGCGAGGCGCGGAGCACTGGAATCACGCGCTCCTGAAGCGAGTTGCCGCCGTGGGTGAACGAACCCGGTTGCGATGAGACGTGGAACTCCGCGGTGTCGTCACGGAACACGAGCACACCGGGCGCGTCGTAGCCGAGTGACGCGAGGGGAACCGTGAGATGGCCAGGGTCTGAACGTTCCGTCTCGCTGTAGACGTAACGGCGCTGGGGCTCGCCTCGCGAACCGAAGTCCTGGGCTGGGCGCCAGCGCCCGAGAAGAAACCCGTGGTCCGAGGTGAAGATGAACTGAGTTACACCCGCGGCTTCGAGCTGGTGTCGTGCCGTCGCGACGTCTCGAATCAGCTTCTCGAACAAGTCCAGCCCGAAGCCGCCTTCGCCAGCCTCGTCGATATCCGTGCTGTGAATGACGAGCAGGTGCGCCTGGCTGACCTGATTCTTGAGCCGGTCTGGCGGAGTGGTGCGGACTGCTCCCAGGGACAGGAGCTTGGGTGGCTTGCCTCCGACTCGAAGGCCCATCGCCTTCACTCGATCCTCTGGTCGGGCGATGGACGCCTCGCCTGCACGGAATCCTGTGAATCGGCCTGCCTTGATCACCGGCGAGAGGCGCCCGTCTCGCGAAACGGGCGCGAGCACGTTCATGCCGACTGCGGTGATGCTCGGCAACTCAGCGAGACGCGCGCGAAGGTCGAGCTGAAGCCCGGACGCTTTGAGCTCTTCCCGCAGCTCGAGCGCCATCTCGTACCTCAGCGCATCGAGGAGGAAGAGGGCGGTACGTTCTCCGTCCCTGACCAGTGGTGCGACCACCTGATCGAACAGGCTGCGTTGCTGAATGTCGGCCGGCGGCAGTGCACCCTCTCGACGGCAGATCGCGTTGAACTCCGCGACCAGTCGGTCGGCCCATTCACCGAACGCGCTCCGCACCTGCTCGAAGGCAGCATCGAGCGCGGTGAGCTCAGGCAGGAGCGGACCGTACAGCGCCGAGAACCGTTGCTCGAACACCCGCTGAGCACGGTCGACGGGAGCGGCGTGCTCCGTGTACTGCGCCACGGCCGACTCGAGGTCTGTCGCGCCCTTTAGCGGAGACGACGCAGCGCCAATCGCTGCGCCGAGCCGGGCTGCGTCCGCCAACAATGACCACGCCCAGCGACGTGGCTGGTCCTGCTGAATCCAGAACCCAGAACTCGCATCGTGCGCCGCCGACCAGTCGAGCACCTGCTGGTACTCACCCCTGGCAAGCGCGCCCACGGCTCCACGAAAGATGCTCAACGCCTCGAATTCGAAGGTATCGATTCGACCGAGATCCTTGGGGTCGACGGTCGTCTCATCCTTGCCAAGCCACGCCTCGACCGATCGCGCCCAATTCCGATACGTGTCGGGCAGGTCCTTTCGAAGCCGAGCAGCCTCTGACTGACAACGCTTCACGGTAGGGGCGGGAAGGGCCCTCAGCGAAATGAGCTGTGTCTTTCGAGGCGTGCCACGCAGGTCGTGGACGTATTCCACGCAGAGAATCCAAGCGACGATGGCCTCGGTCTCGTTCTTCTCGCCCCACGCGCTGACCCAGTCCTTTGTCGTACCGAAGAGCGCTTCGGCTCGTCGAAGGGTGGCGTCGGACGCCGCGAGCGCGCCGGTCTGAGACACGAGGTAGGCCGTGAAGGCAGGCGCCTCCAGCTTTGAGACCCAGTCGGAATGCGTGTCGATTCCAGGCCCCGCGGCGCGCGAGAGCCATTCATCAGCCGCTTCGAGCGAGAGCGCGGGCTGTGCAACGAACGCGTCGATCTCAGAGAGTGGCAGCTTGCCGTTCGCCGTCTCCCGAATGTGCGTATCGAGACGTGGCTGGAAGCAGTGCGCCGCCTCGTACACCTCGAGCAGCGGCGTGCTCTTCACGGAGTCGGTGTTGAATCCGGGCAGGTGCACGACGAGAGAGGTCTTGTCGACGGTGCTGGCCTCTGACCGGAGCGCGAGCATCAGCTCGAGGAAGCTGCCCCTGAAGGCGACGACCGATGTCGGGAACTGTTTGGACTTCGAGGATTCAACAAGCCGGTCGACGAACGAGTTGAACGTGGAGTCGGCGTCGAGCCAGACCACGAGCCGCTTGTTCTGAACCTCTGCAAGCAGCCGCTGTTCAAGCGCGCTGGTGACCGGAGTTGACCCGCTCATTCGGCCTCATCTTCGTCGCCGTCTGTTTGGTTCTCGTCATTCTCGGAAAGATCGAGGTCGTCCTGGTCCGTCTTGTTTGCTTTGCGTTCGCGTCGAATCCGCTCAGCGGCTTCGAGTTCTGCTGCGCGCTTGGGTTCCTTCTTGAGGAAGGCCTTTCGCAGAGCGTCAGAGTCCTTCTCGTTGATGAGGAAGTCGGGACCAATCTCGTCCTGAAGTCGGAGTTCCCACTGGTAGGCCTTCTCGGGGTGGTACTTCCAGAAGCATCCCTGAGCCACAGCAAGCGAGGGGTCTTCCTTGCACTTCTTGTCTACTCGGTCGGGGAAGTACCGCGCGGCGAGATGCGACCAGTCGTAGTCCTTGCGGCCCTTCGCGGTGGCGAGTTCCTTCCACCACTTCTTCGGGTCCTTCCACATCGGCTCGAGCAGCGGCCAAAGCGCGGCGGCGTTGACCATCACGCCGTCGTCGAGGTCCATGACGTAGGGGGCGTCGACCTCGCGCGCGGGCGTGTTGGCGTCGGACGGCGGGGGGCCCTTCTCGGCGCACTGGCCGACTTTTGCGATGAAGTCCTCGAGTTCCTCCAGCCACTTCGACTGCTGGGCGAAGAGGCGATCGTGTTCAGCTCTAGACTTCCTGTCTGTCGTCGCTCGGGCGGTGCGCAGGTCAGCCAGAGTTCCTTCTATAGCCTTGCGCTCGGGAATGAGGTGTTCAGTCAGCAGCACAGCCAGCGTGGAGGGCGTCCAGCGGTGAATTGATACGAACGCGACGAAAGTGCGCTTCGCGGAACTCAGTGGAAAAATGACCGGTCGATTCTCGTACAACTTGCGGTGGTGCTCGAAATACTCTTCGCGTAGCCACTCCCCAAGGTCCTTCGACCCGAGTGCAGGCCCGTGTCGCGCCCATTCCGAATGCAATAGATTGCACTGAGTTGGGACTGGGGTACGCGGCGAAGACAGCAGAATTCCGGTCGGCAGCGCGGTTGCGGAAGTGCCTGATTTGAGAAGACCTTCACCGTCTGCGCCAAAGCGGCCCAGCGCAACGCCCACCCCAAAGGAGACGGAGTTGGTAGGATCGACGACCTCCTTGACTGGCTCGTACTCCGGTAGCGCCGATCCGCTCTTACGATCGATTACACGCTGGGCCCATTGTTGCGCGTAGCTCCATTCACTTGCTCCGGGCCGCACGAATTCGACGGAGGCTTCTCGATGTCGCTCATGAACGGAGAAGCAATCGTCAAGACGCCGGTAGACCTCATTGAAGTCAAGCGGCTCGGAAACAGGGAGGCGGTTGACGTCACCGACCTGGAAAGACATTGATGGATTCAATGCAGACAGAACGCTATTCGAATACGAGGAGTTCATGAGGCAGAGCGTCTTTGGGATATTGGGTTCGCCAGGAAAGACAGAGGAACCTTTATCCAAGAAGACGCTGCGGTAGCGGTGGGCGCGTGCTTCGCAAGAAGCGCCAACCATTGTGAATGCAATTCCGCGGACAAAATAGAAAGCAGGATTTCTAATGGCTATGCCACCTGAAACCTCTGCAAACGCATGGAACTCAAGACCCCCAGGGTGCCATGGGCATACCTCTCGGAGCGGCTCGAACCACTTTAGTCCTTCACCACCGTTGATCGAGGGCGCCCAGCGTCGTTGAAGGCCGCCTCCGCCAGAATCTCGCAGGGCGAGCGCCTCAGGCAGGGGTATCTCCCACCACTTCCTGGTGAATCGGGTGTCCGCCCCTGTGCACAGTCCTTTCCGCGCCGGCGTATGATCTCCAAGCTTTGGCGCAGCGGCGTAGGACGCAAGTTCCTGTGAACTCCACCAGTACACCAAAGGTATGCCTCGAATAACGGCCAAACTCTTGAGTCGGAATTCGAACCGCCCCACTTGGAGGAGGACGGATGCGCGTTTTCGGGCCGTGCGTGCGTTGTCTCGCGACTTGTCGCTGAGAGGGGTGGGCTGCATAGCGATGCTTGGCTCAGTCGCCGGCAGCGTGTTTCGAAATACAGACATTGCCGTGGCGACGACCTCGTCTGGAATCTCCTCGAATGCCCCACGATCCACATCACCCAGAACGCGTAGGTCGAACTTCCGCAGCAGGTGCTCTCGCAGCGCAGTGAACAACCTTAGGAACATCCAGCTGCGCATCGTTACCATGGCCGACACGCCGCCAGGTCGGCAGAGCTGTAGCCCCCTCTCAAGGAACGCTGCGTAGAGGTCCGACTTGCCCATTGGGTAGTGCTTGGCAACGTACCCCGCGTTCTTCATCTTCGAGGTGCCTTGGTACGGCGGGTTGCCGACCACGACGTGGTAGCTCCCTTCCTTCGCTATGCTCGCGAACCGCAAGCCGGCCGAGAGCTGCTGACCACGTAAGCGAATGCCCAGGTCTTCCGCCCCCGCGTGAGATGCGAGGAAATCGTTCAGAAGGCCCTCGATGCGCTGCCGTGCAACAGCTCTATCGAGAGGCATGGTGGGCACAGCGCCCCCGAAGAGCTCACGCTGTCGACCGGCGGCTGAAAAAATCCCCTCGTGCTCGGCAAGCACGCTATCGATTGCATCCCCGACCTTCAGCAACGAGCCAAGGTAGTCGACGCCCTCGAGCTTCTCGATGAGGTTGCGTGTCAGTTCCGGAGGAATGCCGGTGTCCGCCTGCAGGTTGGTTTCGAGCCGCACCAAGTCCTCGTCATCCTCAGCGAGCGCTGACAACCTGAGCGCGGGCGCCACGAGGTTCACCTGCCTCGGGTCCACGTCCTTCGCGAGTGCTCGGGCCTTCAGGTAGACCGCCGCGGCGGCGATCTGGACCGCTCGCGGGTCGATGTCGATGCCGTGCAGGTTGTTTTCGAGAATCCACTCCGCAATCTGACGATCGGTCCAGTTCTGTCCGCGATGCCGTGCCTCTTCTCGGTACAGCTCTGCCAGCAGGTCGAACGCGACCAAAAGGAAATGGCCGCTGCCGCAAGCTGGATCCAGGAGCTTCAAGTCTTTGAGGGTCGACGGGGCGTGTTCAACCACCGCCGCGGGCATCGGCTGCGGCACGTAGTACTTCCATCCCTCCTCAGTTGGCCCTTCGATCGGCATCAAGGCGTCGGCGGGCACTGCGTCTGCTTCGCGCTTCTTCCGCCACTCCGCACGTCGCGCATCGAGCTGAGCGAGCACTCCGCTCGACTCGACCTCAGGCGACCATCCGTTCTTCTTGCAGATCGCCAGCCAAGTCGGGCCGAGCGAGTTCTGGAGCAGCCACTCCACCATGTAACGCTCTGTGAACATCTGGGTCTTGGAGGCGATCTCGTGCGGTTCGATCTTTCCGCCCTCCTTGAGCTTCCTGTCCAGGACGTCGCGATCTGGGTCGTTCCAATACTGATAGACCCAGCCGAGCGTCATGTCGTCTCGCCACGCGTCGCTGGGAATCTTGTCCAGGACTTCGATGGTGTTGCGCAGGGTGGCGGGCGGAATCGTGTACAGGCTCGTCAGACCGACGTCGCCAAAGAGCCCGGACAGTGAGGCTGCGAGTTCTGAGAAGAGCAGCTCGAGCAGCGCCCCGAAGCCCTGCGTCTCGTCCGTGCAGAGCGCGGGTGCCCATTCTTGAAACTCGCGATAGCCTGGGCTCGTCCAGCCACCCGTCACCACCGCGGGCTTCGAGAGCCCCAGCGCTTCCAGGTGGCGAATCAGAACGAGGCGATTGAGAAACGTCGCTCCTGCCTCTTTCGCACCGCTTTCGAACGCGCGTTCACGAGCCTCTTTGCCGCCGCCCGCCTCGGCGCTTTGCTGGTCGAGGGCGGCCTCGAGGCGGCGGCGCTTCTCGAGATTCTGCGCGTTCAGGTCCTTCGCTGCCTTGTTCGTGGCGACCGCGAGCAGGTACCGCTGCTCGGCCGACTCCTTGATGTCGCGAATCAGCGACTCGCGAAGGTCGCGCACCGTTTTCCGGAGCTGGGTTCTGGTCTCCGGTGTGAGTCGATTGCGCGCCAGACTCATGACAGTCGAACCTTGTGGCCGCGATCGATCTGTTCGCCGACGCGCTCCTCGAGCTCGCTCAGCACGCTCTTCAGTTCGTTCCGGGTGGCGACCTCACGCCCGCGAAGGTTGGTGTCGACGCGCACGACCGGCCGCTGGTCCTTTGCGGCGATGAGCTCATCAAGCACGCCTGCAGCCTCCTCAGCGCCTCGACGGAGCTTGTCTTCGAATTCGAGCCGCAACTCGTGGAGCGGCGGGGCGACCGCACCGGCCGTCGTTTGGGTCAGCGCGAGACCGATGGGCCGAAACACGCGATGCACCTCGTCGGGCGACAGCTTCTCGAAGCCCGCACGTTGGCGGAGTGCATTTCGCGCGGCCTCCGCGCTCGCTTCCTGCGCCTGAAGGAGTCTGAGTCTGCGCTCCTGGTAGTGCGCGGTGATGCGCGCGAGCGCCGGCTGAAGTGCGGCGATGTCTTGCCAGGGGCGCCGGTGTTTGAGCTGGGCATCGAGCGACTTCACGTCTTCGTCGACTGGGCCAACGGACCCATCGCGCTCCAACTGGTGAACCTGAAACTCTCGAATTTGCGCCGCCTCGCGAACCGCCTGAACGGCTTCTTCCGAGAGATCGGTAGAGAGGCGCTGCAGCACCTGGACACCTTCGGTGAGGACGCCGAGCGCGGTCTTCACCGCCTTGATGGTCGGCTCAACGTCTCGTGCCGCGCGACATTGCTCGAGGGCGTTGGCGAGCTTCTGCAGGCTCTCCTCGAGCGCCGGTCTCCCGGGCAGCTGACTGAAGCGCTCCTCGAGCTTTCGGAGCCGCTCCCGCAGCGGGAGGAAGTGCTTGAAGACCGCGTCGGCGAGCGCCTCCTGGTCGGGGTCGACGTCATGACCGAGTTTCTCGAAGAACTTCCGCATTGCGACGAGGTCGCGCTGTGAAACCGACTCGTCCCTGTTGGGGAAGATCTCGCTCTTCTTGAAGCGAGTCGTGAGCAGGAAGGTGTCGCGCGCGCTCGCATCACCAAACGAGGTCAGGGTCGAACCGTCTTCGAGTTTGAGCTTCACCTTGTGCGCACGCAGCAACGCGAGAACGCAGGCGCGAACGACGTCGCTCGGGAAGCCGTATGGCGGGCGCGCGAAGTCCTGGAGGAGCACATTCCCTGCAGTCCCGTCGTTGCGCTCGATGTAGCCAAGAATCAGCTTCGGAACAGGGCCGTTGCAGGTCGGGAGAAACTTGCCTCCGTCTTGCGACAACAGCCCAAGCTTCTGGTCGAGGAACTTGGCGGTGACCCCCGAAAGCGTCTGCAGCAGGAGTTGCTCGAGTTCCTTGTCAGTGACGGCGACGTCGGTGTGGTGCGGGTAGAGCTGCGGCAGGCGAGAGGTGCCGACCATCGACATCACAGAGTTGAAGGTGGCGCCGTAGTCCTTCGCCGCTTCAGGCTTCCCACGGAAGTAGACCGTGCCTTCGACGAACATGCGTTCGATCAGCTTGCTGACCTGCTCTTCGAGGCGCTCCCGTCGGTCTTCTTCCTCGATCAGGAGCTTCTTCTTTTCGCCAGCAAGCGAAGAGCGGCGCTGCTGATACTTCTGCAGCATCGCGCGCGACTTTCCGAGTTCGCGAACGAGGTCCACATCGGCATTCGAAGCCACCCAGAGGATTCGGTCCTTCAGCTGCTCCTCTGCGCTCAGTCGCGCCCAGTCCGAATCCGAGCGGTCGTTCTTCCCCGACGGGAATCGGAAGTCGATCGTGACGCTGGCTTCATCGGCGGAGTGCAGCAGTCGTTCGTCCTGCTGGTTGCGCCCGTCTGAGAACAGCGCTGACCAGTAGAACGCGCGCCCGTTCAGCTTCGGCCGTTCGGGGTCCTTCATCAGCTCGGTCAACTTCTCGCGGATGAGCCGGTTCCGTTCGTCGATGCCGACCGACAAGTCGTCGCGTTCTCGCTGCCACTCCTGTCCGGCGGAACTCTGGATCTTGTAGCCCTCCTTCTCGGAGAAGCTGACGATGTTCAGGTTCCGGAGTTTCTCGAGAACGGGCTTGAGCGCGTTGAGCGGGTTCTCGTCGCCGAGGTGTCCGTAGAGGCACGACGCAATGAGCTCGTCTCGAACGGGTTCCTTCTCGTAGTTCAGCTCGAGCAGCTTGATCGCCTTGACGGCCTTCTTCGCCCACACGTCGTTGCCAACTTCGGCCGAGGCGAGAATGCGGTTCATGGTGACCTGCTCGTCGGCATCAAACGCGGTCGCCTGCAGGTCGTAGATGTCGTCGAGGGTAACGAGTCGGCCGAGCTGCTCATCTGCCAGTTTCTTCTCGCGGAAAAGTTCGCCGAGAAGCTGGAGCAAGCCGCGAATGGCGTAGTCGTCACCCTGGGACCGTGACGAGCGCATGCGCAAGCTGGTCGTCAGCTGCATGAGCAGGTCGATGTGCTCAGGAAGGAGGGGATAGGTCTCGAGGAACTCGTCCTCGGTGATCGTGTCGCACTTGTAACCGTGCAGCTTGAGCAGCGAGCTGTGGCTCGCGAACTGCGCCCGAAGCGCTTCCTCTTTCTTCGCGCTCTTCTTGAGCAGGCGGCGGTGGACGACGTCGCGGATGTTCGTCGTCGCGAGGTGCACACGAAGCGCTGGCGGGAACCGGTCCTTGAGCTTCCCGAGCGCGGTGTTGGTCCCGGTCTCTTCGAGCTTTTGTTGGCCGGTCGCGAGCAGCCAGACGCGGCCCTTCAACCGCTGGCCCAGCTCAGAGACGAAGCTCTGGAGCTTGAGCATGCGATCGTCGTTCTGGTGGACGTACTGGCTCACCTCGTCGACGACGACGAAGAGCGTCGATCCCTGTGCGTGCCGGTCGAGCATCGCCTGGATGCTTCGGACCGTCTCCGAGACGCTGAGGCCCTCGCTGAACGACGTGCCTGCTCGGCTGTCGAGCCACGACATCGGGTCGGGGTATCGCTCCGGTTCCATCACGAACATCACGTGTGAGAAGTGCTCGTCGCACCGCTCCTGTTTGCGGAACGCGTTCCACTCACCTTTGAGTGTGTGGCGCGCCGCATCGACGAAGTGATCCCATTGCCCGTCGAGCTCGAGCCGCACTTCAGCGTCAGCAACGAGTGGGTTCTTCGCGTAGCCGAGCCTTCGCTGGATGAGTCGGCGGACCGTCGAGTGAATGTGCTCGCCGTCGTTCGCCTCGCCACCGATGTCGAAGACGACCGCGAGCGGCTTCACCTTCGCCGTCAGTGCCTTCCAGGCCTCGACGAGTTCCTTCTTTCGAGGTGAGTCATCGCGAGCGAGCAGCGCATCGCTCAGCCGTTTGCCGTCTGCGAGTTCGCGTCCATCCAGCGCGAGCCCGAGCAGCTTCGCGAAGGACGATTTGCCGGAGCCATAGAAGCCGGAGATCCACGATGCCGGCAGTTCGGGCCCGCCAGACTTGTTCAACTCCTGAACGATGGCGTTGAGCAGGCGAACGTATTGCTCGTGGATGCCTTGCGGAACCCGGCGCTGGCGCGGGTCGCCCTCGGGGTAGCCACCCGTGATGATGTACTCGGCCACTTCGTCTGCGAGCTTGGTCGCTGTCTGCTCGTGGAAGTACACGACCGGCGGAATGTTCCGCGTGACGTCTCGGTCGAAGATCTCACCCATCCTCATGAAGCCCACCCCTTCAAGCGTAGATGCGCGGCCGGTAGTCACGGTCAGGCATCAGCTGCTGCATGAACGAAAGCCCGCCGTCGCGCCGCTCTCCTGGATAGAGGAGAACGACCGGCGTGTTGAGCGTCTGGTCGCCGAGATGCTTCAGCAGCGCCGACGATCGGAAGAACGGATACAGCGCCCCAGCGCGGCCGAGCAGCACGAGTGACCGTTGCTCTGAGTCCGGGTGGCTCGCTCGGAACGTCGCGATGCGATCTGCGATGTCCTTCGCGAGACCCTCAGGCCCGTCGATGTACTTGGAGAACTCCTGCTGGAGGTCTTTCAGCGCGCGTTCCGGCGACTTCTTGAAGAGTCGCTTCTCGCGCTCGACCAGCCGAACGAGTCCGTCAGCGCCGATGGCGGCGGTCATTCGGTCGAAGACGACTTCGTGGAGCGCGATCGAGAGCACCGACCACCCTTCACCGTCGAGGTGGTGCACGAGTCGGCGAACCCGCTGTCGAAGCTGGTACTCGTCCTTTGGTGGGTAGAGGAGGATCGCGAAGTTGTGGTTCCGCATCGTGCTGATGCTGGGGCCACCGGGGGCGAGCAGGTCCTTCTGGAGCGCAACGACCGCAGCTTCGAGCCCCACCGGATTGAAGAGATCGGCCGTCACGCCAGCACCTCCAACGGGCTTGAGGTGAGCTCAACGAGATCGCCCATGCGGCGGTAGGTCACGTCGGGGAGCCTGCGAAGCCGTGCCTCGACGAGGTCTTGAGAGAGCCCCACCGAGCGGAAGTAGGGATTGTCCTGCCAGGAGCCCTCGTGAGGAACGACCTGGAGGAGTCGAACGAGATAGCCGAGGGCCTCGTCGGGGACGCGCGGCGTGAGCGCTGTGCGCGGGCCTTCCTTCGAGGCCGAGATGAGTCCCGCTTCGTCAGCAGCGCGGATCAGCTTCGTGGCGAACTGGTAGCGGGTTGAGGGGGCGATCTCGGAGTGGCCTGCATCGGCAACCCAGCGCGCGACCGTGTCGCGGTCGAGCTGGCGCCGCCCATCGTCAAGACGCGCGGGGAGCCAGGTGCCGGTGAACAGCCGATAGAGCGGGTCGGAGAGTTGGAGATGCCAGTGGCAAACGAGGGCGCGGGTGCCGACGTCGGTCGGACGCCACCGGCGCAACGTCTCGAGCGCCAGAGGGTACTCGTCGAAGCGTGCCGCGAAGTTCGCGAGCAGGAGCTTCACGCGGGCGAGGCTCTTGTTGCCGAACCACCGCTCGGTGAACGCCCGCTCGACGCGCGCAGATGCCTTCAGGGACGGATCGAGCGCTTCCCAGTAGGCACGCGACTCCTGCACCGCGAGGGTGAGTCTGAGGATTCGCGTGTGGAACTTCGTGGCTTCAGCGTTTGCCACTGCTGCCCTCGTCCAGAACGAACGCCGCGGGATAGGCGGTTGTGGCGGGCTCGGCGAGCAGGGCGCAGGCAATTCTGCGTGCACGCGCCGAGAGCGCCTCGTCGGCGACCTTCTTCAGCTGCCGACCGCCGGCCACCACCTTGAACGTCGTGTCGAGGCTTCCAGGCTTGAGCTCCGCGGCCAGCTTCTCGCGATCGAATCGACCGGCGATGACTTGGAGCAGGGGAAGGACCTCGGGAGGTGGCTGTGCCTCGAGCTTGTGGTGAGCGAGACGCTCGTCGAGTGCCTCGTCGACCTCGAACCCGAGGTGGAAGAGCGTGAACATGCTGTCGGACTTCTGGCTCTGGCGGCGTGCATGGGCGTCGGCAAGGCACGCGGCGCGTCGTGCGGCGTCGAGACCCGCCCAGCGCTTCGTTCGCGGGAGCAGGCGCTTCCAGAGGTCACCTCCCGCGTCGTCGTCGATCACGTCCGTTTTCCACCAGCCGAGACGTCGGTGGTCGCCGCCCGGCGTTTCTCCAGCCCACGCGATGACGAGCTGGAGCGCCAAGATGTCGTCGAGTTCCTCAGAGGAGGGGCGGACCATGCGGGCAGTAGTTCTACCAGAGGAGAACCGCGGCCATCTTCGCGAATTGGCAGCGCTGGTCTTTGCGCGGGAGCCGAGCAGTTGGCGTGATAACTTCGCCGCAGGGCGTGGAACGCGCTTCGAAGAATCTGAGGACGATTTGCGGGTGTGGTGACCTTCGAACGCGGCAGTCCGAGGGGCAAGCATGGCCGGAAGCGCAGACCCAGGAGCCAAGGTGGCTGAACCCGTTGGGCACGCGAAGATCTCCCAGGTCTTTCAGTTTCTCCGTGCGCTGAACGAGCATCGCAACCCGGCAACTCGGGCGATTGAGGACCAGCTGTGGTCTCTCCGGCTCCGCTCGGTTCCCGCCCTGCGATTGCGGGGCCCCGTCGAGGATCGCCCGTGGGATCTCGAACGCAACGTTCATTGGATGCTTCAATCACCCGACGCACAGCAGGAGCCTCGCCTCGAAGGACCTTTGAGCGGGCCTGAACGGTGCTTTGTGCTCGGTCGTGCCCTTGGCGAACTGAGCTCATGACCACTCGCCTTCTCCCACCATCGTCAATCCCGACTTCGCTGTGGACCGCAGCTCGGACTCTCCTGCGCCTTCCTGGTGCACTGTCGGCGACCTACGTGGCGGAGATTCATGCAAGGGGGCTGCTCGGGAAGGCCCTGGCGGTGGAGCCGGACACGGGGCCGGTAGGGGGCTTGTCCGTCGAGGAGACCGAACTCCACTTCGCCACCCGCTTCTCGGGGTCAAGTGGACGGGCGATGCTGGCGCTCCTGGATCCGATGTCCGAACTGGGCTCGGCTTCTGACCGAATCACCGGAGCACTGGCCGGTGGAAAGGTCGCCCTCCTTGATGTCCCGTGCGGGACTGGGGCCGGGGCTGCGTCTCTGCTGACCACCATCGCCGCACTAAGAGAGCAGGACGTCCTACCCCCGCACCCCTTGGAGATCTGCGTTGTCGGTGGCGACAAGTCCGAGCACGCCCGCCGGATCGCCAGCTCTGTGTGGTCGCGGTTATCTCCGGTGCTTGCAACGCAGGGGATCACTCTGAGCCACGAAGTCGTCGATTGGGACGTGAAGGACGCCGAGAGCACCACGAATCTGATTTCGAGGTGGGTGGCGGTGGGTCACGACGCGCGACTGCACTTCGTTCTGGCCTCGAACTTCTCAGGGTTCCTTGGCCACGGAAAAAACCTCAAGGAGGCCCAGGGGCAGCTTGACCAGATCTTCCAATGGGCGGGGGTGAAGGCCGCCCAGATCGTTTGGATTGAGCCGCAGACGAATTCGGCGGAGTCGCTGCTCGGCCGGCTCATTGAAGGCGTCAAGGCACGGGTCAAGCGACTGCTGCCGGTCTTGGGCGACGATCAGCTGAAGCGGTATGCGGCGACCCAGTGCACGCTGCAGAACCCGCTCAATGGCAGCAAGACGTTCGCCGTTCGTCTATCGCTCATGATGCTCGCAGACCGAGGACGAGCCTCGTGAGGCCAGGGGTTCTGGCGGTTCGGACCGCCAACGAGTATCGCGCCCGCGACCTGATCGGGTACCTGACGCTGCGACACCTCTTCCGCGCGTCCAGTGCGCGGAGCGACAGGTGGGCACGCGAGGTGGCGGTAGACCTCACTGCTAGTCGAACCACGCTCCCGTATCGCAGCAACCGGGTCTACAAGGGGGTCCGGCCGCAGAGCGGTCAGAAGACCATCGAGTATCGACAGCTGCATCTGCCGGGCCCTACCGAGATGCTGGCGGAAGCTGCGCTGCTCGATGCGTGCGGTCGAGCCGGTGGCGACTTTGCCAGGCACCCGAGTGTCTTCAGCAATGTCCTTAGCGAAGACGGTTCACGTCACGGCATGGTCGACCAGTATTTCGTGTGGTGGAAGCAGCGGCAGCTTGAGATGGCCTCAGTTGCCCGGGCGAGCCCAGCTGGGCGCGTCATCTACTTCGACGTCAGGAAGTTCTATGACTCGATTTCCTACGCGCTCGCGAAGCAGGTGTGGTCGTCCTCTTGTGACAGGAGCCGCTTGCCGCCGAAGTGGCGCGAGCTCGGCGAAAAACTGCTGTCGGACTACCAAGCGGTCAAAGAGACTCAGGTGGGCCTTCTCGTTGGGCCGATGTTCGCGCACGTTCTTGGGAATCTGGTTCTCAGATCACTGGACCTTTCGCTGTCCGCGGCGTTCCCGCGCCGATACTTCCGGTACGTAGACGACATCGCCGTGGTCGCCAGCGCCGAAACAGTCGATGAAGTGCGTGACGCCATTCTTCGTGCCCTTCCGGCGGGGCTCAAACTGCACGAAGAGAAGACGCTTGAGCTCGAGTGCCCAGCCTGGGTTCAGCTGACAGAGTCATTCCCGCGCGAAGCCGGCACCTTCTTCTGGGGGCGGCTTGTCGGGGGCATCAAGTATTTCCTGGCCGCACACAGCAAGCAGGTCCCCGACCTGGAGCGCTTGCTGGCCGAGAACGGCTTCCGACTCCCTCTGCGCGACTATCGCCGAAGCCTGACGGAACTCCCGTTTGTAGAGCGGCTGGTGGCTCGATACCGCGGCCGTTTCGAAAGTGGACAGACCTTCCCTGTCTCACCGAACGAGGTCTTGGATCTGGCATTGACGGCGCGGGCAGAGCTTCAACGCCGGTTCAACAGGCTCGCGACTGAGGAGCCACAGGTCGGGATGCGCCGGAAATTCCAGGTTCAGCGGCTCCGATACGTGGCCACTCGTCTGTTGTACCTGGCGTCTCCGCGGGAGCTGGGAAAGATCAGGGAGGCCATCGAGTCGACGGTCGAGCTGTCAGACGTCTCCGCAATCTATGGGGCCCTGGTCACCTCCGACGTCTCTGCCCTGTTGTCGTTCTCGAGCTCAGTGGCGCAGTCCGCGGGGCAATTGCTGGAGCTGAGCCCGACGCCAATGCAGTGTCGCGTGAAGAGCTGGCGTGCAGAGCTTCAGTCTGCGTGGTCGGTCTTGAGTGTCGCTGGGGTCAGATTCGCTCTCGAATCCATGGTTCCGACGACTACGCCACTGATCGAATTCGCCACACAGAGGAGGGACGTCCCCCGCATGACGGTTTCTTGAGACACCTCACTGGGGCGAAGCTCGCCTCTGGAGGTGGTGATGGCGAAGCAGAAGGAAGACCGAGGACGCTTCTCGTCGAAGCGGAAGATGGAGGCGGTGCTGAG
>JBPOIJ010000108.1:0-5506 GCA_052034585.1 Myxococcota bacterium | reverse complement strand
GACGGCACCGACTTCACGGCGCCGTCGACCGGCGCGGCGTGGCCGTGGCCGAACACCGACGCCATCGAAGAAGTGCAGGTGCTGTCGCTCGGTGCCCCGGCCGACTACGGCAACCTGGCGGGCGCCGTGTTCAACGTCGTCACCCGCCAGGGCAGCAACCAGTTCAAGGGCGACGCCAACGTCTACTTCATGAACGACAGCCTCACCGGTCGCAACACCACCGACGATCAGGATGACGGGCTGCCGTACAACCGCGACCAGTTCCTCGACACCACCTGGCAGCTCGGCGGTCCGATTCTGAAGGACAAGCTGTGGTTCTTCGGGTCCTACCAGTACCAGAAGGACTCCGACTCGCAGCCCGGCACCGACCCGAACTTCCCGGCGCTCTCGACCGGCAAGCGCTACTTCTTCAAGTTCAACTACCAGATCAACCAGAACAACCGCATCCAGGCGCAGATGCACAACGACTACTACGAGATCCCGCAGCGCGCCACCGCCAACGACGCGCCCAGCTCGGTCTCGGTGGAAACGGGCAACAACCCGTCGCCCGGCATCCTGTGGTCGTCGGTGCTCACGCCCACCACCGTGTTCGAGGCCCGCTACTCCGGCTTCTACGGCGTGGATCACGGCGATCCGCTCAACGGCGGGCCGCGCACCGCGCGCCGCTACAACGACCTCGACACCGGTGCCATCACCGGCGGCATCTACGGCTGGTACGACGGCAAGGCGCAGAAGACCGCGTTCTCGAGCAAGCTGACCAAGTACGCGGACGACTTCCTCGGCGGCAGCCACGACTTCAAGGTTGGCGTCCAGTACAACAGCGGCCTGGGCGAGTACACCTACGGCAACAACGACTACATCTACACCTACAGCGGCGTGCCGGCCTACGGCTACACGCAGCTGCCGTGGAACCAGGGCGGCCGCATGCGGGCGCTGGGCCTGTTCGCCGACGAGACCTACAAGGTCGGCCGCGCCACGTTCAACGTCGGCCTGCGGTTCGACCGCAGCCGTGCCTATTTCGTGGCGCAGGACCTGCTCGACGCCACCGGCAAACCCACGGGACAGAAGTCGAACGCGGTCGACAACGTGTTCACCTGGAACGCGCTTTCGCCGCGCTTCGGCGTGAACGTCAAGCTGAACGACAGCGGCTCCACGCTGCTGAAAGCCCACTACGGCCGTTACTATCGCGGCATCGTCACCGGCGAGTTCGACAACACCACGCCTTCGATCACGACGAAGTACGTGTTCGACGGCACCTACGACGCCCGCGGCAACCCCAACGGCCTCGAGGCCATCACCGATCCGTCGGTGCTCACGGTGGATCCCGATCTGTCGAATCCGCACACCGATCAGTTCATCGTCGCGATCGAACAGCAGGTGGGCGCTGACCTTGGCCTTTCGGTCAACTACGTTGGCAAGCGCAGCCGCAACCAGACGGCGTTCAACGACATCGGCGGTCGTTACTCGCTCGTGAACTACACGGGCGCGCCGGCCGGCGCCGACGTGCCGCAGGTGTACCGCCTCACCGGCGGCTCGCGCCTGTTCCAGCTCGAGAACGACGACCGCATGTTCTCGAATTACGACGGCATCGCCTTCGAAGTGAAGAAGCGCATGTCGAATCGGTGGCAGGCCAACTTCGGGCTCACGCTGTCGAAGAGCACCGGCCGTCAGGGCTCGAGCTCGGCGCGGTCGACGCCGCTGTCGTCGCAGGTCAGCACGGCCGGCATCTTCGGCCAGAACCCGAACGACTACATCAACTCCGACGGCCGTCTCATCGGCGACCGCCCGGTGGTGCTGAAGACACAGTTCGTCTACCAGGCACCGTGGGGCATCATGGCGTCGATGAACTTCCTGAGCCAGAGCGGCCACCCGATCTACACCGAGATCCGCGTGCCCGCCAGCGTCACCAACATCCCTGGCGCCGCCAGCCGTGTGCTGGCGACCGTCGTGGATGGCGACAAGCGGACGCCGCAGTGGACCACCGTCGATGCCCGCGCCGAGAAGGAGTTCAAGCTCGGCGGCACGGCGGAACTGGCCGTCTTCGGCGACTTCCTCAACCTGACCAACAGCGACGCCTCGGAAAGCGTGCTCGACCGCCGCATCGGCAACGCCAACCAGGACGTGCCGTCGCGGTTCATCCTGCCGCGCCGCCTGATGATCGGCGCGAAGTTCCGGTTCTAAGCGCCGGCGCTCGAGTCCCGGGTTCCGGGGCTCGGTGACACAGACGACGAAGGGCGGCTCTCGAGGCCTGCCCGCCGGAGCTCTCGCGAGCTCGGCGGAGCGGCGGCGAGAGCCGCCCTTCGCATGTACGGACGTTTCGCCCGATCGCGGCGCCCTCGACGCGGTATCTCTCTCGGCTCCACCCTCGCACGGCGCGGTGAGCGATGGCATCGCGGCATTGGGCTTTGTCCGCTCGCGGCGCTCCCGGCGTGGTATCTCTTGCCGCTCCACCTTCGCACGGCGGTGAGCCGCGCCATTGCGCCATCACGTCTCCCGTCTGCGGCTGGGTGCGCTCCGCCCCAAGAAGCCCCGAGCGGCCCGCTGGGCACCCAGGCGGTTCGGCGCGAGGAGCCCACGGCGGCGCGGTGGGCCCTTCGCGTGCACGGTACCGCCGCCGTGAGCACCCACCTCGCACCTCCCGCCAGCCCAGCACACCGCTCGGGCACGAGGCTCTCGCGTACAGATCACAGCCGCTGACGCGAGACATAACGCCGCGACGCCGCGGCGTGTCGCTGTCAACGCCTGGAAAGGCAGCAGAGATCGGCCGCGAGCCTCGCGGCATAAACGAACTAGGCCGACCGGCGCATCGAGGCGCACGGGACTGCGCGATCTTTGGTGCAGCAGAGAGTTACCGCGGCGACATCAGGCGTAGACTGCTGGCAGCGGCAGGTCGACGGGAATTGGGCAGACCTGTCTAATCATCGTTATGCCGACACGAGCCGGTACGAGCGGCGATTGAACCGCTATACGCCAATGGCGTATCATCGCAGTCATGCGGTTCGTCGAGACGTCCGTCTTCACAGCGGTGCTTCAGCGGCACCTCGATGACGAACGGTACCGGCAGCTGCAGATCGCGTTGATGCTTCGGCCCGAGCAGGGCCCGATCATCAAAGGGTCCGGTGGTCTCCGCAAGGTGCGGTGGGCGCCGGCTGGGGTCGGCAAGCGTGGCGGTGTTCGAGTGATCTACTACTGGGCACCAGGTGAGAGCGTGTTCTACATGCTCTACGTCTACGCGAAGGCCGAGCAGGGAGACCTGACGCCCCAGCAAGTCCGGGCGCTCGCGAAGGTGGTTCGAGAGGAATTCAAATGAAGGACACGGCCTTTCACGAACTGCTCGCTAGCGTACGTCAGGCGGGTGCGATCCGGCGTGGTACTCGCCGGCCCGCGCGGGCGACCACGTTCGAGCCCACTGACGTCCAGGCGGTGCGGGCGAAGCTCGGCGCGTCGCAGGCCGAGTTCGCCCTGATGATCGGCGTCAGCGTGGCCACGCTCCGGAACTGGGAGCAGGGCCGGCGCACGCCGGATGGCCCGGCGCTGGCGTTGCTTCGCGTCGCGGCTCGCAATCCGAAAGCGGTCATTCAGGCGCTCCATACGCAGCCCAAGCGGGGTGCGGCATAACATCCAAATGCAGCCGACGCGCCGGCCGACGCTTGACGGCGCGCGGCTGATTTGGCGTCGTTAGGGCGACGAGCACACATCGATCATGCTCATTGTTCACTCGGATCTCGACGGAACATTCCCGGCGTTCAGTGTCCACGCGAGCACGCTCGAAGAGCTACCGCCGTCGCTCGTCGCACCGAGCCCGCGCTTCGTGCTGTTCCCCGCTGCAGACACACAGTCCGTTGACGGTCCCGCGCTCGTCGAATGGGCCGTTGAGATCCTCAATCGAGGCGCCTCGTACGTGTGCTGTTGGGGTCCCGGATGTGAGCGGCTCGAGGCTTGCTTCGACGAGAGCGGCGCGCGCGAGAACTGGGAGCCGGGCGAGCGCGTCATCATGACGACGGCTCACGCAGCCGAGTCGCTGATCGAGGCGGCCTGGTTTGCGTTGCACTCGGCCATTCCCGACGACGGCTGGGCCGAGGGTACCGGTGCGGTGATTCTGGCGACCGTCGGCAACGCGGTGTGGTCCGCAGAGTTGAGCTCCTATCTTCGCGCAGGCGCGCCGTTGCCCGCCGCGCCCTAACGGCGGTTGGTGCCGATGACCGCGGTAAGGAAGCCGGTGGGCGGCCGTGCTCGTTGGTAGCATTCGGTATCGCACGGCCGCCCACCGGCATTTGATGGAGCGGTCACGGCACAACCTGACGTTAGGTCGGCGCGACACTACGACGACAGTCTCGGCCGATGCTAACGGCAAGTCGCGGGCCGCCGAGCCGGCGCAGTCGACGAGACCATCGATGTTCATGATCGCCTTCTTTGCATTTGCTGGGCCGGCCGCGGTCATCGCGCTGCTGTTGGGCGCTGTTGCGAACACCACGCAGTCGCGGACCGTCCTGACCGTTGCGTGGTTGATCCTCGGTGGCCCATGGTTTCTGCTGGTGCATCGGATCGGGTTCGACGTGGAGCTGTGGCGACTAGGGCTGTCAATGATGTTCATGCCGTGGAGGTGGCACCTCGGTGTGATTGCAGTCCAGCCCTGGCTGACTCCACCGGTGGCACTGATTCTCGCAAAGGTCGGCCAAAACATCGGGCGACAATACAGGTCGTTGGCGCCCCGGCGCGACCTAACCCGCGCATGAACCCGGCGGGGCAGCCTCCCTCACTGAAGTAGACACTTCCACCTGACAGACGGAGGTGTCGTCTGCCCCGAGCGGGCACACGGAAGGTGCAGCGCTGGCGCGGTGGCGGGAGCAGGCGCGAACGTTGCCCCAACGCGACACCAAAGCGACAGGCGTGGACCTCGGTTCTCGAAGAGTCCCGAGTGCCAGGTCGGCGGCGCGCCGCGGCGTCGCGGCATCATGTCTCGCGTCAGCGGCTGTGATCTGCTGGCGAGAGCCTCGTGCCGAGCGGATAGCTGGGCTGGCGGGAGGTGCGAGGTGGTTGCTCACTGCGGCGGTACCGTGCACGCGAAGGGCCCAACGCGCTGCCGTGGGCTCCTCGCGCCGAACCGCCTGGGTGCCCGGGAAGCCGCTCGTGGCTTCTTGGGGCGAAGCGAACCCAGCCGCAGACGGGAGACGTGATGCCGCGATGCCGCGGCTCACCGCGCCGTGTCGAGGACGCTGCAGAGATCAGCGACCGAGGGCGGCGCGGCGGGCGGTGAGCGTGGCGACGAGCGCGGCGTCGCCGCTGGTCCGGGCGAGGTCGATGGCGACGTCGAGGGCGGCGCGGGCGTCGGCGCGGTGGCCGGTCTGGTCGAGGGCGAGCGCCAGGGTGTCGAGCACGCGTGGATCGTCGCCGCCGGTGCGGTCGTTCAACGCCGCTGCGATCTCGAGCGATTCGAGTGGCGCCCGCAGCGACGGCGGATCGGCGGTGACGAGCAGCCGGGCCAGGTTGGCGGCGATGGTGGGCT
>JBPOIJ010000025.1:0-104051 GCA_052034585.1 Myxococcota bacterium | reverse complement strand
CGTTCAGGAAGAACCAGTCTGGCTGCCAGCCGATGAGGCCGCCCACGGACTTCCCGAAGGCCAGCGCGTAGCCGAAGGCGATCCACTGCACGCCGATCACGGCCATGGCCACGAAGCTCATGATCATCGTGTTGAGCACGTTCCGCTTGCGGACCATGCCGCCGTAGAAGAGCGCCAGCCCGGGCACCATCAGCAGCACCAGCGCTGAGCTCGTCAGCATCCAGGCGGTGGAGCCAGAGTCAAAAGTCTGCTGCATAGTCATTATTATGGCATCACGAAGAATAAAAACAACCGGTTTTGTAGTAAAATCACTACTCTTTGGCGTTCGTGAGATGGGCGTGCGGTCAAGGGGGAGGCTGTGTGCACGGCCCGAGCGCGGGTCGCATCTCCGAGGCATGGTCGACACGATTAGCCGCAAGCGAATGACGCCCCGGCCGGTGGTTGGGCCCAAGGCGCCGGTGACTGGTCCGAAGGCGAAGGCTCCCAAGCCGCCGCACTCCAGCCGAGTGGGCGATCGCTTCGAGACGCGGAAGCAGCCACCGGTCGAGCTCAACCCGCCCATCGACGCGGCCAAGCGCAAGCAGCAGCGTGACGAGGCGCGTGCGGGGTTTCGTGCGCTCGTGAGCGAGATTGGAAGCGCCCAGCCGCCGCTGTCGGAAGAGACCGTTCAAGCTCGCGCCGACGCGCTGCGTGCGAAGGTGTTTCGCGTCGCGAGCGAGCCCGAAGACGGCCCGGCTGGCAACGCGATGTTCAACTCCCTGGTGCAGCTGGGCCGCGCGCGCCGCTACCTCGAGAACGGAGAGGTCGACCGTGCCAAGGCGGTGCTCGACATCGACACCGATGCCTACGCAGGCACCGAGTTCTCCAACGCGAACTATGATGGTGGCCACGCACGGCTGAACCAGGCGCACGCGCTCGGGCTGCTCGAACACGAAGACCTCCGCGCCTTCCACGCGGTCGCCGGTCCGATGCGCACCCAGCTCGGCGTGTTGGACCCCAGAGTGCAGTTGCTGGAGAAGGCCAACAAGACGGTCGCGGATCTCCAGGCGCTCAGTGACTGGTCGGCCTCGAAGAACGACGTCACCTCGGTCGGCGGCTTCTACACGACCACCATCGCCAAGGCGCGCGAGATCTCCGCTGACATCAAGCGCATCATGGCGCTGCCGGAGGACGCCAGCCCGCCCAAGGAGTTTCAGCTCGAACAAGCCCTCCAGCGCGCCAAGTCCGAGGTCTACGCCAACTTCCCCAAGGGCCAAGACCCGGTGAAGGTCATTCACGAATACCGCGAGGCGATGTTCGACCTCGGCCAGCGCATGGGAGAGATGGCGAGCGCGATTCCGGGCCCGATGGGGAAGGCCCTGTCGGCTGGCATCAAGTCCATCGACGTCGCGCTGCGCTACGCGAGCGGAGACATCGACTCGCGTGAGGCGCTCAGCCGCGGCCTCGTCATCGCGATGGAGACGCTCGTCGGGCCTCAAGTGGCGAAGCTGGGTGGCCCCATCGGAGCGGCGCTTCGAACGGGCGCCCTCAAGGCGATCGGCGTGGCGACCCAGGACGCGACGACGGTGTTCAACAACCCGCGGCTCACCCCGGACCAGAAGATGGCCGAGTTCCAACGGGTGGTGCGCAACGCCGCCATCGAGGGAGTGAAGGAGGCCGTCGTCACCGCGCTCAGCCGCTTCGGCGCGGGCAGCCTGAAGGACGCGGATCTCGGCGAGGTGTACGAGGGCCTGGTCTCGGCGGCGAAGTCGATCGGCGTCGAGCAGTTCGTCAAGAAGCCGCTCGACGACCTCAAGGCGTTGTCGAGCCGAAGAGAATCACCGTGAGCCGCTCGCGATGGTGATGAGTCGCGCGACCGCTGACCGTCGAGGGGGCCTCGGTCGCGCGCGCGTGCACGCGGTACACTGCGCGGTGGTGCGCTTCGTCCTCGTCATCACCAGTCTCGTCGCGCTCAGCGCCTCGGCCCAGGCCGATGGAGGAGCGTTGGCGGCGCGCGCCGAGCGGCTGCGACTCGAAGGCAAGCGGCCCGGAGGCACTCTCCCCAAGGAAGTGATCGGGCAGGCCATCAACCGAAAGCTCGGTGCCGTGCGTCAGTGCGCCGAGGAGAAGCTCACGCGCGCGCCGGGCTCCCTCGACAAGGTCGTGGTGCGCTTCGTCATCGAGGAAAACGGGAAGGTGACGACGGCGTCGATCGAGGGAAAGCCGCCGGCCGATGAGCAATACGGCGCCTGTCTGCTCGAGGTGGTGAAGACGCTCGAGCTCCCCAAGCCCAAGGGTGGGTCGGTGGTCGTGAGCTACCCGTTCATCATCTGCGGGGTCGGATACTGAAGTCCGAGGGCGGTGCGAGGCGAGGGAGACGTCGGAGCACAATCACCTGAATCCCCTGCTGATTCCGGCTGCATGAACCCGAGGATCCACGCGTGCGCCAACGACGGGGCCGACGGGTCTCTCTCGCATGCGTCAGCACGTCTTCTTCCTCGTCGCGCTCTTCCTTTCTCTGGCGAGCTGTGGGGCTCCTCAACCGGCGTGCTCAGCGTCCACGTGTAGCGGCTGCTGTCAGGCCGACGGCGTCTGCGTTCCCATTCCGACGGCGAACGCTTGTGGCGCTCGAGGCGCGGCGTGCTCGGCGTGCGGCCTCGGCCAGGAGTGCCTCGCCGGGACCTGCTCGCTCGTTTCGGCGGGAGGCGGCGCAGCGGGCGGAGTCGTGAGCGGCGGCGGAAGCACTGCCGGAGGAGCGGTCGGCGGAGGGAGCACGGCTGGGGGAACCGTCGCGGGTGGCTCCGCTGGAGGGTCCGCGGGCGGAACGAGCACGGCAGGTGGTTCGGCGGGCGGAACGAGCACGGCAGGTGGTTCGGCGGGCGGCACGAGTCGCGCGGGTGGCGCCGCCGGCGGCGGGAGTTCCGGTGGCGCGTCGGGTGGAAGCTCGGCGGGTGGCGCGTCGGGCGGAGGAAGCTCGGCGGGTGGCGCGTCGGGCGGAGGAAGCTCGGCCGGTGGCGCGTCGGGCGGCGGCATGCCCTCCGGCGACACCTGCGCGCAGGTGATTCCACTCGTCGACAACGTGCCGGTGACGACCAACCTCGTCGGCATGACGAAGGACTACACCGAAGGGCTCCGCTGCACGGTGAGCGCCGGACCCGAAGCGGTCTACAGCATCACCGTGCCCTTCGACTGGCAGGTGCGGCTCACCGCGACCCCGCTCGGAGCGACCGCCGACGCCGTGGTGAACGTGCTGGACTCGTGTGGCTCGTTCGTCGCTTGCCTCACCACCGCCGATGCGGCCGGCGCGGGTCAGCCCGAGACCGCCATCTTCCGCAACTTCGGTGCGGCGCGAACGCTCTTCTTCACCGTCTCGACCAAGTCGCTCGCGACCGCGTCACCGATGACCGTCCTCGCCCGCCTGTTCCAGAACGCCCCCGGAGACGTCTGCGAGACCGCCATTCCCGTCACCCTCGCGCCGGTCGGTCAGTCGTTGATGGGCACCCACACCACCGAGTTCGCCTTCCCCGACATCTTGAACGCGACCGTCACCATGAGCTGCCCTGGCTATCCCTCCGGGCGGGCGAACGAGCGCGACGTCGTCTACCGGTTCGATCTCCCCGCCGGCCGCAGCGTGCGCGCCGACGTGACGCCGCTCTCCGGGTGGGACCCGTTCATCTACTTCGTGCTCGGCCCGGCCTCGAACTGCAGCGCGACCTCGACGGCCTGCGTGAGCAGCGGCGACGGCAATCGTGGCTACACCGCCGATGCCGAGAGCATCACCCACGCGAACACGACCACGGCGACCCAGTCGCTCTTCCTCGTCATCGACAGCTCGCGCGTCGACCCTGGCACCTTCTCCGGCTCGTTCCGCCTCGTGCTGACCCAGCTCTGATCACGGCTTCACGAGGAGCACGTCTTTCCCCTGGAGGAGATCGGTCGCTCCGGCGAACTCGCCGAACTGCTCGTAGCCGCTCACCGGCACCCGGCTCTGCACCAGCCGCGCCTCTTCCTGAATGGTGACGACCGAGCCTTGCTGCGCCTCGCGACGCAGGTAGCTGCCCCAGGGGCACTCCGTCTTCGCCTCGGGCACCAGGTCCTTGAGCCGGTAGCCCGCGGGCACGGTGATGGTCGCCACCGCCTTCGTCGACTCGCTCGCCTCGAGGAGCAGCGGGGTCACCCGTTGGCTCGTCACCAGGTAGCGCCGCCCGAGGTTCCACGGGAACGTGAGCGGCCCGAGCACCATCGTCTGCTCGCCTTCCTTGCGCCCGAAGCGGCTCGCCGAGAACGCGTACTTCACCGACACCGAGCCGCCGACCTCGCGCTTGATGTCCACGTCGACCGACTTGAGGTCCGCGCCGCCGAACATGCGCGAGAGCGCCTGCTCGATGGCCTGCTTGCGTTGATCGACCGAGAGCTGCTCGAAGGCCTCGCCGAGCTGAGCCGCCTCGAAGCCCTCGTAGGTCTCCGAGCCGCTGCCCTCGAGCGCGCCGGTCTCGTCGAGGGTCGCGGTGATGGTGACGAGCTTGTTGGGCCGGCTGCTGCGCTTGGGCGTCGTCAGCTTCTCGAGCGGCTTGCCCGGCATCGGCAGCAGGTACGCCTCGCGCTCACCCAAGGCGAACTCCGGCAGCTCGCCGAACGGAGCGAAGCGCACCATCGGGTCGAGCCACACCGCCTCGCTGCCCACCAGCACCCGAATGCAGAGGTAGGGGAGCAGGTTGTCGTTGGGAAACACCGAGGGCGCCGGGTCGGCCGTGAAGCCGCGCACGCCAGCGAGCCGGGCGTCGAAGCCCACCGCCCGCAGCGCCGCCACCAACAGCCAGGTGCGCGAGCCTCGATCCTGCCCAACGCTCTCCGCCGCCGACATCGCGAGGCCGGCGTCTCGCCCCGAGAGCTTCTTCATCACCGCCGAGTAGACGGCCTTCACGGCCTCGAGGCCGGTCGCCTCGCCCACCGCGGCCTTGGCGAACTGTTCGACCTCGAAGGTGACCGCGCCGCGATCGCCGAACACGTCGGCGTAGGTCTTCACCACGCCGTCGTTGCCCTTCGCGCCCGCGCCGACGCTCACGAACGGCAACCACTCGGTCGCCGAGGGCGGGCCCTGCGGCTCGGGAATGTACGGGGCGACTCGTTTCTCCTCGTGGAAGAAGAGCTCCTTGTCTCCCTCGACACGAACGGGCGCCACGTCCTTCAGGTTGTGCGCGTCGACGCTCATGCCCGAGCCCTTCGGCGCGATGACGGTGTAGGTGCTCCAGTTGTTCGGCTGGCGGGCCACCTGGAAATAGAAGTTCGAAGCGGTGAAGCCGGGCTGGCCAGGGCCCCGCGTCGGGTGCGCGAGCAGGTACTCGTACTCGACGACGTCACCGACTTGGACGCCCGGCAGCGAGACCGTGTCCTTTCCTTCGATGCTCTCGGGTTCGAGCGTGGTGCCGTCGGGCTTCAGGGTTCGCAGCGAGAGCACCGCAGCGCCGGAGGGGATCTGCACTTCACCGATTTCTTCCACCCCGGCCTGATCGAGCGCCTTCTGGAGGATGTGGATTCGGTCGACCTGGGTGCCGTCGGGAAACGCCTCGATGGCGGCGGCGTCGAGCAGGAAGGCGGCGTTGGCTTCTTCCGTCCCCGGCGCGGCCTCGTAGGCCTTGAGCGCGGCGGCGGAGGAGATGGCGTAGGCGTCGAGCAGCTCCTTGCCCGTCTTCGCTCGCTCGACCGATCGGCGCAGGGCGAGATCTGCTCCGTCGAAGCCGAGCGCTCGTTCTCTCGCCACCAACGCCTCGGCTGGTTTGCCTGCCTGTTCCAGCACGTCAGCCTCGTGCTTGAGGAGCTGGGCGTTGCGTGGCCACACCTTCTCGCTCGCCCGCAGCACCGCGAGGGCCTCGTCGAAGCGCCGCAGCGCCACCAACGCGTTCGAGAGCGAGGTCGCCACGCTCGTCTGGGACTCGTCGCGCCCGAGCTGGAGCTTCCAGAGCGAGACCACCTCGGCGAGCTTGCCCCGGCTGCGCAGGTGCTCTGCTTCCCGGGCGGTCGCGTTCGCGCAGCGCTTCGTCTTCTCGAGCAAGGCCTCCGCGTCGGCGATCGCGTCGCGCCGCCTCGCCACGTCGTACTGGAGCGTGAGCGCCTCGCAGTGACCGGGCGCCGCCGTGAGGGCTTCCTTCGCGGTGAGCACAGCCTGCGCGTCGAGGCCCAGGGTGAGCTCGATGCGCGCCTGGAGCCAGAGCACGGCCGCGGTCGTCTGCTGGCTGCGCGCCTGCCGCACCAGCTCGAGCGCATCGACGGTGCGGGCGTCCTCCAACATGAGCTGCGCGGTCGTGAGCGTGGCGGTGACGTTGCCCGGGTCCTTCGAGAGGGCCGACTCGAGCTCGCGGGTCGCCCGCCCCTTGGCGACCTTCGCCGCCATCGACTTGTCCGAGAGATCGAGCTCGGCGCGGAGCAGGTGCACCAAGGACCCGTTCACGCTCGGCTCGAGCCCCGCGAGGACCCGTCGTGCGCCGTCGCGATCGCGGCCCAGGCCGTCGTGGGCTGCTGCCAATCGCGCGAGCGCGTCGCCCGCTTCCTCCATCAGCGCGTGATGCACGGCGCTCGCATCGGGCCAGACGCCCTCGACCGAGTCGGGCAAGGAGACGCCCTCCCACCGTGCGGCAGCGCCCGTCGCCGCGGTGAACTGGAGCTTCGAGGGCTTGCCGTCGAGCCGCTGGACCGCGAGCTGAAAGTGGCCGGCTTGGTCCTTCTTCGCGGCCCTGATCAGCAGCCGGTGCCGCCCCGCCTCGAGGCTGATGGCGCGTGCGCTCAAGGTGGAGGCCGGCCGCTCCCAGGTGAAACGGCTGAGCACCTTCGTCCCGTCGACGATGGCGACGTGATCCATCGACGAGATGGTGCGCAGCACGTAGGTGCTGGAGTCGGGCACGTCGAGATCGACCGCGAAGAGGAAGACGTCTCCCGACGAGCCCTCACCAGAGAGCGACAACCGGCCGTCGGCGAAGCCGAGCGTGCGCAGCGAGAGCGGACCGAAGGGCCCGGTGCCGAGCGTCGCCAACGAGCCAGTCGCTTCTGGAGGCGTCGCGTCTTCCACCGCCAGCAGCGACCACGGGCTGAAGGGCCCGGCGAAGGAGACGACGGTGGGCACCCCCATGTCGGCGAGCACCGCGCTCACCTTCGCACCGTCACGACGCTCCTCGGCGATGGCGGCGACGCAGGCCCGGAGGAGGTGCGCCGCGTCCGCGCTCAGCGGCTTCTCGAGCAGCCCCGGCACGCGCGCGAGCACCGCGTCGTCGGTGCCCTGCGCGGTCAGCACGTGGTCGAGCACGTACCTCGCGGAGATGGCTGCGAGCGGGTGTTCCGGGTTTCGCTCGATGAGGTCGAGCGCGATGCCCACGCCCGTCTCGCTCCGGGTCTGCCGCTCCGCCAGCCGCAGCTGCCCCCACAACGCCCACGCGTCGGCCGCGTCTTGCTTGAGCGCTTGATCGAGCTGGGTGCGGGCCTTGTCGGCGTTCGACTCGGCGAAGAGCGCGTGCACGCCGGAGAGCGCCCAGGCCCGTGCGCTCGCGTTCCCATCGGCCACGTCGGCCAGCGCCTCTTCGAGCGCGCGCGAGGGAGTGGGGACTCTCGGAGGGCAGGCGCTCAGGAGAACGACGAGCACGAGCCAGCAACGCTTGACGACCATGCCCACGGACATACCGCGCGGCAGTGCCCGTGCACGGAATTCCCGTCTCAGAACACGTAGGCGGTGTCGTACGCGTAGGCGATTCCGGCGCCGACGCCGACCGCCGGGCCCACCGACCACGACGGAATCGCGTTGCTCGCAGGAATCGCCCACGAGACGCCCACCGCGACGCCGCCGTAATAGGCCGCGTCTCCCACCACGCCGATGCCCACGCCATCGGCGTCGGCGAGCTTCGACTCGGAGATCATCGTGTAGGTCACGTCGACGCCCACCTTGCCTTGAATGCCGAAGCCGTAGCCGCCGCTGAAGAGGCCCTTCACGTTGCCGTCGTCGTCGAACACCACGCCGATGGAGATCGAGAAGTTCGCGAGAACACCCATGCCGAGGTTGAGGGTGATCGCGTGCACGCGTGGGTAGAGCGGCTTCGGCTTCTTCTTCTTCGCCACGATGCCTTCGTCGTCGTCGTCACCGCCGGCGGCCTTGAGCCCCTCGACGCCCTTCTTCGGCAGCCCCGGCAAGGGAACCCCGGACAGGCCAGGGAGATCCTTCTGGTTCTCCTCCGAGACCTTGAGCGCGGCGGCGAGCTGCTTCACGTCGGCCTTGAGCTTCGCGTCGAGCTCCCGGTTCGCGGCCTTGAGGATGATGCGCTGCACGAGCTCGCGCTTCTTCTCGTCGTTGAGCACCTCGGTGAGCTGCTTCGACTTCGCGGCGATGAGCTTCGAGTACGGCCCCAGCGTGTCTGGCAGGGCCTTCACCTTGTCGCCGACCATCGAGGCCATCGCGGCCTGGTCGGGAATCTTCGACGCCGACTCCTTCAGCTTGGTGAGGTGGTCCTGGTGCTTGGCGGTGACCGCGGCGACGACCTGCGCCTTCCACGCCTCGGGGAACGGGTCGCAGGAGGCGAGCTTGCGGGTGCAGGTCTTCGGCTTCTCGCACTTCTTCGGCTTCTCACACGACTTGGCGACCTTGCAGGACTTGGCCACCTTGCACGACTTCGCCACCTTGCAGGTGCACTTCGCCCCCAGCGAGGTGACGCACTTCTCGCCGCACTTGGCGAGCCCGGTCAGCGTCTCCCAGCCGCACTCGGCCCCATCGGTGATGGTCTCGGTGCCGCACTTTGCTGCGTCGGAGACCTTCTTGGTGCCGCACTCCGTCGCGTCGGTGATGGTCTCGACTCCGCAGAGCGTCTCGTCTTCGACGACCGTGACGCCACAGACCGCGGCGTCGGTCAGCTCCTCGAAACACCCAGCGGCTCGAGCGGTGCCGGAGAAGACGAGGGCGAGGCCTACGAAGGCGAGTCGAGCGGTCATGTGGGGTTCCCGGGGGTGTGGAGCGAACGACGCTACTCTGCGGTGCTTCTTCACGCGCTGCGAATCACGCTGGGAATCCGGCCGCCGCTGGGGCGCGTAGGGAGTGCGCCGCGCCAGTGAGGGCGCTACCTTGGCCGCCATGCGAGACCCCGTTCGCCTCAACCCCATCGGTCCCCTCGTCGAGCGCGCCCGCGCCTTCTTCCGGAGCGAGGTCACCCTGCCCGTCGAGTTTCGGCTCCAGCGGCTCGCCAAGCTGCGCGCCAGCATCGAGGCGCACGAGCAGCAGATCTACGACGCGCTCAAGGCCGACCTGAACAAGTGCACCCACGAGGCGTACCCCTCGGAGATCGGTCCCGTTCTCGCCGAGCTCGACCACGCCGCCGAGCACCTCAAGTCATGGGTGAAGCCGCAGACCAGCTCGGTGCCGCTCACGTTCTTTCCCGCGACCGGCATGCAGCTCGCCGAGCCCCTCGGCACGGTGTTGATCATCAGCCCCTGGAACTACCCGTTCCAGCTCGCGCTCGTGCCGGTGATTGGGGCGATCGCCGCGGGCTGCAACGCGGTGCTCAAGCCGAGTGAGATCTCCCGGCACACCGCCGTCGTCATCGAGAAGGTGCTCCACCACGCCTTCGGAGAAGACGGCTACGTCACCGTGGTGCAGGGCGGAGCGGAGACGAACCAACAGCTCCTCGCCGAGAAGTGGGACCTCATCTTCTTCACCGGGTCGACGCGGGTCGGGCAGATCGTGATGGAGGCCGCGGCCAAGCACCTCACGCCCGTCATCCTCGAGCTCGGCGGCAAGTCGCCCTGCTTCATCGACGCCGACATCAACCTCGAGGTCACCGCGCGGCGAATGATGTGGGGCAAGACGTACAACTCCGGGCAGACCTGCATCGCGCCCGACTACGCGCTGGTGCACAAAGAGGTGAAGGACCGGTTCGTCGAGGCCTGCAAGGAACAGCTCGTCGCCCTCTACGGCGCCGACCCGAAGAGCAGCCCCGACTACGGCCGCGTCATCACCACCAAGCATCACCAACGGCTCGTCTCGTTGATGAAGGGCGGTCGGGTCGTCGCCGGCGGGCAGCACGACGAAGCGACCAAGTACCTCGCGCCCACCTTGCTCGTCGACGTCGAGCTCTCGTCACCGCTGATGACCGAGGAGATCTTCGGCCCGCTCCTGCCCATCGTCGAGGTCGGCAGCATGGACGAGGCGATCGACTTCGTGCGCGCCCGGCCGAAGCCGCTGTCGCTCTACGTGTTCAGCAACTCCGAGCGCACCGTCGACCGCATCCTCGCCCGCACCACGAGCGGCGGCGCGGTGGTGAACGACGTGCTCATTCACTTCGTCTCGGGCTTGCCCTTCGGCGGGGTCGGCCAGGCAGGCATGGGCCAGTACCACGGCAAGGCGACCTTCGATGCGTTCAGCCACCATCGCTCGGTGGTGAAGAAGTCGGTGAAGATGGACGTGAAGCTGCGCTACCCGCCGTACAAGGCGTCGATGGAGCTCTTCAAGAAGGTGTTCTGAGTCGGGCGCTCACTTGCGCACGAACGACAGGCCGCCCTTCACGAGCTCGACGCCGGCGGTGTGATTGCCGCAGGCCCCTTCGATGCTGACCTCCGAGAGGGTTCGGCCCTGCACCAGGAGGAGCGTCTTCTCGAGCTGAACGCACGACGTCTCCTTGTCCAGACAGGAGTGGTTGCAGCGCGCGCTCTCGAGCTTCACCGGCTTGCCGTCGAGGGTGCTCGGCTCGGCGATGACGAGCACTCGGTCTCCGCTCGTCCACGTCCCGCGCAACGAGGGCAACACACCGCGGTCGTCGGTCTTCTGACGGAGCGCTCGGAGCTGCGCGAGCGTCTTCGGCACGAAGCTGAACGTCTCGGCCTCGCCGCGGAGAGTGGTGGTGACGGTGCCCTTCGCGCCGTCCTTCCAGCTCGCCTGGCTCCAGGCGTCGCCGCTGCGCACCTCGAGGCCGGCTTCCTTGCTCCAGCGCCACTGCTTGGTGTCTTCCTCCATGTCGTAGCCGATGGTGACCTGCTTCGCGTCGAAGACGAGCGCGTGACCGAGCGCGAACTCGTCGCCTTGGCCCTTCAGCACCTGGGGAACCACCTTCGTGGGCAGGTAGACGCCGTCGGTGCGAGGCGCCGCAGCGAGAATGACGAGGGCGAGCGTGAGCATGCGAGGTCCTCAGCGGAGGCAGGCCGCTGGCGCTCCACCGAAGAGCGTGCGGGAGTTGGAGAGCAGCCGCTGAAAGGCGGCGTCATCGTCGGGGCCGATGGTCGTCGAGTCGTTTCCGGCCTGAATGGTCCCGCCGAGCACCACGTCGTCTTGCCGGCAGAAGGCGTACGAGATGACCTTGTTCGCGCAGCCGCCGCTGAAGAAATAGAACTGCTTCTCGTGGGTCTTCTCGAGCGCGACGAGCTGGCCGCGCTGGGGAATCAGCTTCTCGTCGCGGAAGAGCGTCTTCGAACCGAGGCCAGTGCAGTTGATGACGATGGGCTGCGCGAGCGCGGCGACGTCCTTGAGCTCGGTGAACGTGCGCGCCTCGAACGCCACCTGCTGCGCCTCGAGCTCGCTCACCAACTTCGGGAGGAGGATCATCGGGTTCATGAGCCAGGTGGAGTACTCCTTGCCCGGCTGGTTCAGCTTCGCGAAGGGGAGGTTGCCCTTGCGCGGCTCGGCGACGACGTCACGCGGGGTGCACTCGTCGAAGGCCTTCACTGGTTGATCGAGCGTGTAGTTCCTTCGCTCGGCGACGCCGTAGAGGAGCCGGTTGCCTGAGTTCTGCAGCTCCACCACCCGGGTCTTCGCGCGGCGCAGATAGTCGGCGAGCACCGCGCGCTGCGCTGGAGTGACGTACTCGTTGGAGATGATGGACGGCTCGAACTGGCCTCCGGCGATGAACGAGGTGGTGCGCGAGACGTCGAGGTCCTTCGCGTAGACGGTGAGCGGCAGGTTCGGCCAGGCGCGCTTGAGCTCGCTGGCGACGGTGAGGCCGATGACGCCCGTGCCGAGGATCGCGACCGGCGTCTTCTCTTTCGTCTCGAGCTTCGGGAGCAGACTGGCGACGAGATCTTTGGTGACGCTCGCGCAGCCCCAGCTCAAGGTGATGCCACCGCCGCCGTGGCCGTAGTTGTGAATGAGGTGCTTCTTTCCCGTCGGCGTCTCGAGCGGCGCGGCCTCGAGCTCGAGCCTGACGCCTCCAGTGCGATGCGGACGAACGCCGACCGCGAAGGGCACCTTCTTGCGAGGCACGTCGAAGGACGGGTCGGGGAGCACCTCGCCGCCGCGCAGGTTCGAAGCCCGCGCGAAGGAGGGCAGGGCGAGCGATGACGCGACGAGGACCGAGCGACGGGTGATCATCTCAGCTCGCTCCGGTGAGCACCGCGGGCAGGTCGTGCGGCCGGACCCGAACGTGGAGGAAGGAGGGACCTTTGAGGCCCTTCGCCGCGGCGAGCGCTTCGTCGAGCTGGGCGCGGGTCTCGACCGTCGTGCTCCGCTCGAGGCCCAACGCCTTCGCGAGCCCGCGATAGTCCCACTGGTGGAGCGCGAGGTACGGCTTCAGCGGCCCCGCGCTCTGGAAGTACTTCGGCTCGAGGAGGAACTGCTCGATGCCGTACTGGCCGTTGTCGAGCACGAGCACGGTGATGGGTTGTCGCCGCCGCGCCATCGTCGAGAGCGCCTGCGCGGTCATCTGAAAGCCGCCGTCACCGCACACGACGACCGCGCGCCGCTCCTGGGCGACGCAGACCCCGACCGACGCCGCGACCGAGAACCCGATGGACTGCCAGACCGCGTTCGCCACCACCGCCTTGCGCCCGCGCACCTCGAGCTCGGCAGCGGGGTACATGGAGAGGCTCGTGTCGGTGACGACGACCGTCTTCTCGTCGAGGGAGCCGCTCACCGCGTCCATCACGTCGTCGTAGCCGAGGCCCTTCTCCTTCGACTCGGTGGCGATGGGCAGCGCACCGCGCCGGTCCTTGAAGGACGAGCCGCTCGGCGTTCGGCCAGCGAGGTGCTTCGGGTTGGGCTGCCACTCGAGGCGCTCCAATTCGGAGAGCAGCGCGCCGAGCTCGATGGGGGTCGACGTCTTTCCGCTCCGTGCCACGCCGTTCGCGGCCCAGTGGAGCGCGTCCTTTCGCTGGCTGGCGAGCTTGCGGTGCTGGCGGCCGAAGATGCTCCCGAGCGCGAGCACGAGGTCGGCGCCGTCGACGAGCTGCTTGACCGAGGCCACGCTGCGATCGCCGCTGTAGACGCCGGCGAAGCCCTTGGTGCGCTCGTCGATGACCGACTTCGAGAGCAGCGTGGTGACCCAGGGAACGCCCCACTTCTCCATCAGCCGCGTCGCCGCGTCCTCCAGGCCGAAGCGTTGGAGCTCGATGCCGAGCAGCACCACCGGCCGTTCGGAGGCGCGCAGCCGCTCCACGAGCTTCTTCGCCACCGTGGCTTCGTTTCCCGTCGGCGCGCGGGTGACGTCGAGCGAGCCCGCCCACGGCGGACACTTCGCTTCCCAGAGGTGTTTGGGCACCTCGAGGTACACCGGCCGCTGCTCGACGAGCGCGGTGCGGATCAGCTGGTCGATGGTCTTCGGGGCCGAGGCGGCCGACTCGAGGCGCTCCGCGGCGGCGGTCACTTCGCGAAAGATGGTGAGGTCGGAGCTCGCCTTGCCGGTGGAGTGACTGAAGAGCGTGCCCTCGTGCTGCTGCAGCTCGAGGTCCTCCGGGGTCGGTCCGCCATTGACCACGACGACGGGAACGCGCTCGACGAAGGCCCCAGCGATGGGGGCGAGGAGACTCATGGTGCCCACGCCCGAGGTGACGGAGCAGACGCCCAACCCCTTCATTCGCGCGAAGCCATCTGCTGCGTAGCCCGCCTCGAGATCGCTCGCGGTGATGACGAGCTCCATGCCGGAGTCCTTCGCCGCGGCGAAGAATGGGTCACAGGTCGCGCCGGGAACGCCGAAGAGCGCGGTGGCGCCGTGCTGGGTGAGCCGCGCGTGAATGTACCGAGCCACCGTGGTGCTGCCGGTCGTCGGCGCAGGGCCCGCCGCGCTCACGGTCGTGGCGATGGGCAGGCTCGCCAACGTCGCGGGCGCGCCCAAGGTCACGGCAGAGGCCTGAAGAAAGCGGCGTCGAGAGACCGTGCGTCGGTTCGTCATGGGAGCCGCGGAGGCTACAACACCGCCGCTCTCACAACGCCAGCGGTGCACCTGCGTCGACGACCCCACCGTCGGTCTTGAGGCAACCACCATCGGGTCCGTTGCACTGGAACATGCGACCGCCGTCGCGGCTCACCTCGGGAATTTCGCACGCGCAGCGGAGGCGCTTCGTCTGGCCGGCCTTGCAGTAGGCGAGGTTCCAGTTCTCGAGCTGGAGCTGGATGACCTCGGCGCGGCAGTTGACCGTCGGGTCCTCCAACTGCCGGCTCGTGCAGTTCCACAGCTTCTCGTACGCCTCGTCGTAGGCCGCCTGCTCGCGCTGGCAGTCGGGGGCCGTCGACGCGAGCGCCGACTGGTGCGTGCCGACGGCCTGCGACGGAGCCTCGACGACTCCACAGGCGACGACCAGGAACGACAGGGCCACGAGGTGAGCGCGGAGCATTGGTCGCTCTTCTATCAAACTGCGCGCCACTGTCGGCCCTGGGGGCTGCGACCGCGAGAACGTTCCGCGCTGCGCGACTGCGCAACGGCTTGCGTCACCGCCGCGCGCCGAGCTTGCTCAACACCTGCTGCAGCTCCGCCTCCGAGAGGTTCACGTGCTCGACGACCCGGCCGTAGAGCAGCGCCGTCGGAACGCCTCGTCCCGGAAACTCCTTCTGGCACTCGGACAAGACGAAGAGCACCACGCGCTCGAGCCGCGTCAGCCCGTCACGCACGTCGGGCAGCTCGTCGAGCGCGCTCCCGGCTCCGCGCGGCCGTCGCGGCCGCTCAGCCATGAAACACCCGGCTCGCCACGATGCGCCCGTTCTTCACGTCGAACGCCTCGGCCACCGGCATCACCGCTTCGTTCGGCGCGTGCCGGAGGTACTCGAGCACCACCCGCTCGGCGTTCGCGGTCAGCCGCACCAGCTCGTAGCGGAGGCCGGGCAGCCGGGCGATGGCCTCGTTCCACCAGGTGGTGAGCGCGGCCTTGCCGACGAGCTTGCCGCCGGTCTCCGGGTGGAGCGCGCGGATCTTCGGAGAGGTGTGGGTGCAGTCGTCGGCATAGAGGGCGACGAGCCTGTCGACGTCGTGCGCGTTGAAGGCGTCGATCCACGCATGGCCGAGGGCTTCCGGAGTCATGACTCCGTTCTACCCGTCACGGCCCGCCGTCGACACCACCATCGCTCGCCGTCGTCGCCTTGAGGAAGGCCGCCGGCTCGATGGCGAGGGGCACCGCCAGGGTCGGGCTCGAGGCCCCCACCGCCTGCCGGTACACCTGGTCGTTCCCACCCTCGTCGGAGGAGAAGACGAAGTTCGTCGAGTCGATCCACGAGGGGGCGCTGTCGTTCACCGCGCCGTTCGACGGGGTGCGCTGCCGCGTCACCACCTTCGTCGAGAGATCGAGCACGAAGATGCGAGTCACCCCGCTCGAGACCCGGCCGTCGAAGACCGCCCTCTTCGCGTCGGGCGAGATGATCAGCCGGCTCGCGATGGCGATGACCTCGTTGCCGAGCGTGTTGGTCACGTTGGTCGGCATGCCGGTCGCGACGTCGACGCGCTCCACCTGATGCTGGGTCATGCCGAGGTTCACCGCGGTGACGAGCAGCGCGCTCCCGTCGGGAAACCAGGAAGGCGACGCGTAGGCGAGCGGGCCGCCGCCGATGAGCTTGCGGAAGTTCGAGCCGTCGACGTTCACCAAGCCCACGCTCGAGCTCGGCGGGTTGTCGTCGTACGCGAAGGCCACCCTCGTGCCGTCGGGCGAGAAGACCGGCGTGCGCAGGTTCGTCTGGTTCGCCGAGCTCCGCAGAATGGTCGTCGGGGTCCCGCCGCTCACCGCCACCACCATCAGCTCGGTGTCCTGGCCACTCTTCCGCGCGAACACCACCTGCCGGCCGTCGCTCGAGAACGACGGCATCGAGGCGCCGCCGATGGAGGTGAGCTGCACCGGCGCGTTCACGTCGCGTTCGTCGGTCAGCACCACGTTGCGATCGTCTTTGCGAATCGTCACGAAGCCGGTCGCGAACGAGGCCGTGCCTCCACCCGTGCCGCCACCACCACCGCCGCCGAGCAGGAAGCAGCCATTGAGGCCACCGAACGCCGCGACAACCACGCCACACACGATGAAGCGATGCATTCTGCAAACTCCCGCGAAAGCTGAGGCCGCGGCTCGTTCGACGCAGCCGGCCACTGACTGTTCAACATCGAGGCCAGCACCTCAAGTTCGTGCTGTGGTCGCCCTCTCACTTCGGAGCCGCCCATGCCCACCTCGCGCACCATCAACGCCACCGTCACCGCCCTCGTCTCGTCCTACCGAAAGGAGATTCAGGCCGCCGCTCGCGACGCCAACCTCTCCAAGGCCGAGGAGCGCAAGCTGTCTCCGTGGCTCAAGTCGCACGTGCAGCAGCTCCGGCAGGGCAACAAGCCGGTGACGGTGGACGCCGCGGTGAAGGCGCTCAAGCCGGTCATCGAGCGCGCGGCGCGCTCCATCGCGGGCGCCGACGGGAAGATCGACGCCAAGGACGTGCAGAAGCTCCGGGTGGCGGACCTCCGGACGCACGCCGCGACGCTGTTCGACACCACGGTCGGGCCGAGCACCTCCGGCGCCCTCGAGCGCGCGCTGACGACCGCCTCGAAGAACGAGCTCCTCTCGGACTTCGGGTGGGGCTTCGAGTTCGACACCTACTCCGAGCGCGAGACCCCCGAGTCCATCGTCGCCAAGCTCGTCGACGTCTCGAAAGACGACCTCGGCGCCCTGCGCGACTTCGGCGCGGTGAAGAGCGGAGTCACCGCCGTGCGCGACCTCACTGCCGACCTGAAGGCGACCGCCGACGAATTTCGAGACAACCGCGAGACGGCCGCGGAGCAGCGACAGGTCGACGAGCAGTTCGGCGCCGTCAGCCGCGCCGCCATCAACTACTTCAAGCCCGAGACCTTCCAGAAGCTGCTCTCGGTGCGCCACTCCATCGAGGAGGACGGCGACACCAACCGCTTCATCCTCCTCGGACAGAAGAAGGACGGCAGCTGGGCCGCGATGCAGGTGACCGAGTTCCCCTTCTAGGTCGGCTCCGCGCTCAGAGGGCGTCACACGCGACGAATGCGCGCCAGCTCGTTGCGGCAGTTGTTGCACAGCTGCATCTGCCGCCGGTCGGCCTCGTTGAGGCTGGTCGCCAGCGACATGATGCAGCGTGAGTCTTCACAGTAGCTGAGCCCCACCAGGTGCCCGGCCTGGTGCACGGCCTCGACGAACATGCGCCGACGCGCCGACTCGGTCTCGCCCTTGATTCGGAAGAGCGAGACGACGGCGACGTGCGAGTCCCGGTCGGCCTCTCCGAAGACGAACGGGGTGTCGGGCGTGAAGAGGTCGCCGTCGGTGATGCCCATGATGTTGAGCGCGCCGGGATCTCGAATCGTCAGCAGCCGGCGCATGATGGCCGTCGTGTGGTACTGGTTGCGGTCCTTGTTGAAGGCGTACGCCGGGGTGCCGAGGTTCACCTTGCCGAGGTAGGTGCCGATGTTGAGCACCTGCTGAATCGGACCCTCGAGGTCACGAAGCATGTTCATCGACACCGAGCCGACGGCGACGACTTGGAGCTCTTTGCCCGCAGCCATTCGTCTCTCCCCCAACCGTTCGGCAGCTGCCCGAGAACCTGGGAGAGTGTAGCGGCTCTGTTCGGCGCGTCACCGGTGGAAAAGCACGGAAAGGTACGCGCTGCGTCGGCGAGGCCCCTGACAGGTGAAGGGAGGGAGCTGGGGCGCGTGGATTCGAACCACGATACTCAGAGTCAAAGTCTGATGTCCTACCCTTAGACGACGCCCCAGTACGGCGCAGCGACGGCCTTCTATGGCGTTTCCCGACCGCTTTCACGCGGCTTTCGCGCCGCGCTGATCCACGCAGATTGGGAGGGCGATTCCGCTATTTCCGCAGAAGTTGCGTGGGTTTACACAGATCAATCGAACGAAATCGCCATCTTGGGCGACCTCGGCAGTTGGCCTGGGACTTGGAAGAAGAAAGCCCCAGCGCATCGATCGATTCGATGCCTCTCTAGGCGCGCCGGCTTCCCGCGGGGGTGAAGTCGGCGCGTCGTCTTTTGGGGCCCTGAATGCGCGAACGCGTGACGGGGACCGATCGGGTTCAGCCCGCACGGCAACGAAGGCTTCAAGCGATGGGTTTCTCGCAACGCCCACGCTCGGAGCCAGCATGCGTGCCTGTCGTGTCGCCGTTCAGCTCGCCGTGATGACGATCGCCTCGGTGGCAAGCGCTCAGTCGCATCTCGAGCTCAACCTCTTCGGGTCCTCGTCGTCGGCCTCGTTCGGCTTCGGCATTCACACCCACCGGCACCATCGCGTGGTGGTGCCCGCGCCGGTCTACGTGCAGCCCGCGCAGGTCTACGTGCAGCCTGCACCGGTCTACGTGCAGCCGCCCGTCTACGTGCAGCCGCCCGCCGTCTACCAGGCGCCCCCGGTGGTGATGGCGCCGCCGCCGATGGTGGAGGCCCCACCGGTGGTTGCGCCTGCGCCCGTGGTGGTCGCTCCGGCGCCCGTCGTCGTCCAACCGCCCGCGCCCGTGGTGGTGCAGACGCCGCGCCCAGTCGTCACTCGCACCGTCACCGTTGCCCAGCCCGAGCGACCCGCGCTCATCGGGCTCAAGTACACCCCCGGTCTCTCGGGCGTCTTCACCTCGACGTCGAACAGCGTCGGCTTGGCCGGAGCGCGCTTCACCCACTCCCTCGGGCTCGAGGCGCGCCTGTCTCGCTGGTTCGCGCTGCGCAGCGACGTGGAGCTCCGCAACGGCAGCCGCTCCTTCGACGTCATCGGCGCCAAGGTGTGGCTCGCCGGCGCCGATTGGTCGGTGAAGCCCTATCTGTCCGCGAGCCTCTCCGGCAGCACGAGCGACAGCCGGCCGAACGCGCTGGTGGTTGGCGTGGTGGGCGCGGGCGGCGTCGACATCTTCTTCGGCAAGCACTTCTTCCTCGAAGTCGAAGTGCGCTACCGCGTGCTGCCTGACGCGTGCTGCTCCGACGTGCCGCAGCTCACTGGCGTCGCTGGCGCCGGCGTGGCGTTCTTCTGAGGCGTCACGGGTTTCCCTGGGTTCGAGGTGCTCGTCGAGTCGAAATGTTTGCCGAGCCTCGCTATCGGCTAAACCGGTCTCATGCCGTCCGACGTCGTCATTCTCTTTGGTGGCAGCTCTTCGGAGCGCCTCGTCTCGGTCGCCTCCGCGCAGAACGTCTCCGGGCTGTTGCCTGACGCCGCGACCTGGTTCCTCTCGAAGGCGGGTCCGGTCTTCGTCACCTCGGCCGACGAGCTGCGGGCGCATCAGCGCGCCTTCGAGAACGAGTTCGTCCCTCGGGGGAGCGCGGCCTTCCCGTCCATCGACGCGGCGTTGGACGCACCGGTGAGCCAGGGAAAGACCTTCTTCCTCGCGCTCCATGGTGGCGAAGGCGAGAACGGCGCGATTCAGGCGCGGCTCGAGCGGCGAGGGCTCGCCTTCACCGGCTCGGACTCCGCCGCGAGCGCGCGCGCGTTCGACAAGGCGGTCACCAAGAAGCTCATGGCCGAGAAGGGCGCCCGTCTGGCCGACGCTCGCATCATCGAGCCCGCCGACGCGCCAACCTTGGAGCCGCAGCTCCGCGCGCTCTTCGAGACCGCCTCACGCTGGGTGCTCAAGCCGGTCGCCGATGGTTCCAGCGTCGGGCTGGTGCACCTGCGGACGAAGGACGAGGTCTCCGCCGCCGCCAAGACGCTCGCCGAAGCGAAGGTGCGCTACCTCGCGGAGGCCTTCGTCGCTGGCCGGGAGCTCACCGTCGGCGTCGTCGATGAAGCGAACGGTCCGCTCGCGCTGCCGGTCTCCGAGGTGCGCGTCGTCGAGGGCGGCGCCTTCGACTACCAGGGGAAGTACCTCGCCAAGGGCACCGAAGAGCTCACCCCGGCGCCCATCACCGAAGCGCAGCGCGCGAGCGCCCAGGCCTTGGGGCTCCTCGCGCACACGACCGTCGGCTGCCGCGGCTACTCGCGCACCGACATGATCCTCGACGATCGCGGGGTCACCTTCCTCGAGATCAACACGCTCCCGGGGCTCACCAAGGCGTCCTTCATTCCGCAGCAGTTGGTCGCGGCGGGGAGGGACGTGCGAGCCTTCCTCGAGGGGCAGCTCGAGCTCGCCCGGCGACGCTGACTACAGGTCGAGGGCGACCGGCCCGGCTCGAACGGTCGACCCGCGTCCGAAGAAGTTCCGGCACTCGACGGAGACGTCGTAGCGACCGTGAGCGGTGAGCGGCCAGAAGGTGAACGCGAGCTCTTCCTTGTAGCCCCAACCAGGCGCCGCCGAGGTGACGCGCGGCAGCCGATGAACGTGGCCGGTGCCGGGAGCGATCGTCAGCGTGTACTGGCGGCCTTGCTTGGCGAAGTACGCCTCGATGTCGGCGCGCGGAATCGGCACGGGCTTGGCGGCAACGGGAGCCGAGCCGAACGTCACCGAACACGTCGAGGCCGTCGCTTCCGGCCAGTCGGAGTACCCGAAGGTGATGGGGGCGGTGCCCGCGTTGCGCAGCAGCACGAGTAGGTCGAGCTCGTTCGAGTCCTTCGTCTTCACCGCGCGAAAGAGCCGGCTCTGCACCGGGCCACGGCCGCTCCACGGCGACATCGGCGCGAGCGGGGTGGACTTCACCTTCTGTCGCCACTCCGGCGTGTCGAGCCGCAGCCCGCCGAACGGGTCGAGGAGGAACACCTTCGCGTCGTCCTTGTCGCCCCAGGCGAAGGCGATGACCTGCTTCCCCGGAACGAGCGGCGTGCCGGCGCACAGCTCGAGCAGCTTGGTGGGGCCGGTGCCGCCGAGCTCGACCTGCGTCCTCGAGAGCGCCCCGCGGAGAACCTGCACCACGTCGACGAGCGCCGAGGCCTCGGAGACCTCCTTCACCCTGGCGACGAACACCACGTCCGAGGCGGCGAGGGCGGTGCCGAGGTCGAGCTCGAACGGGCTCGGCGAGCGGTCGCAGGCCCAGGCGGCGAGGCCAAGGGACAGGACCGCCACGACGCCGATCCGCTCGAGCCAACGAGTCATGCGCGCAGCATACAGGCCGAAGGACCGACGCCGTCAGGGCGTGACGATTCTCCCCGGCGCGAGCTGCGCGCCGCGCTCGGTGTGACAGAGGTTGCAGTCGCCGCTCATCTGCGGCGTTCGCATCTCGCGCACCGTTCCGTTGGCGCGCACCTTGGCCGTGTACGGGAGCGAGAGGGGCGCGTTGCTCAAAATCAGCCGGTCAGACATCGGCGCCTCGCCGTCGCTGAAGAAGTTCCCCGAGCCGTTGCGAGCCCGCATCGTGGTGATGGGGGTGCCGTCGGCGCCGATGATCTCGATCTCCACCGTCCCCGTCAGCCCCGCGTTGCAGAGGTCGCGTTCGTTCGGCTGGCGGAAGACGGTGCCCATGAAGAAGTAGGAGCGCTCGGGCTCCGACGCGCCCCCAGGGTTCTGGCCCGCGACGTTCTGCCCGTTGTGGCAGCTCTGGCACGCCCAGCCCGGGTTCATGTTCTCGCTCGCACGGTTGCCCAGTGTCCACGTCGTGCCGCCGAGGCAGGTCAGCGGTGGCGGGCCCGCGTCTGGACTGCCGCCGGTGCAGGTTCCCGTTGGCATTCCCGCGCTCACCCACCCCTCGAGAATGGCGGTGTCTTGTGCGCTCGGCGCTGGAAAGGGCGTGGGCGGCATCGGCGCGCTCGCGAGCTTCATCCGCGCGATGGAGCGGCTGACGACGGTGACGCCAGGGGTGAGCTCTCGGACGAGGTCGGCGTGGGAGAGCAACGAGAAGGGCGCTCCACCCGAGAGCGAGGCCCCATGGCAGGAAGTGCACGAGCGCGCGAGGAGCTCGGCGACGTCGCACGGCAAGTCACCGGGAACGGCCGACCCACCTGCGGCGCCTCCGCCCGAAGAAGCACCACCTGCCGCGCTGCCGTCACCGCCTGCGCTTCCACTCGACCCAGCGCCACCCTCTCCACCACCCGTACTTCCTGGGCGGCCCTCGATGACGCCAGAGCACCCCACGAGCAACCCGAGCAGCAGGAATCGTCTCATTGGCATCGCCCCGTCTGTTGAGTGCACGCACCGGTGGTGCAGAAGCGGCCGAGGCAGCACAGCTCGCCGTTCGCGCCGCAGGGTTCGCACTGGTTCTGGGTGCCACAGGCCGCACCGGCCCCGCAGAACGAGCCACCTCGCCCATCGCAGCAGCGTTGGCCCACCCCACCACACGGCACGCACAGGCCATTGACCGCGACCGAGAACGGCGCAGTGCAGGCGACGTCACCTTGGCAGGCCGGCTGGCCGATTCGGCCGCAGGTGCCGCTCTGACAGCCACCGTTCGTGCAGAGCCCTTGTCCTCCGCTGCAGCTCATCGCCTGCGCGACGCACCGATTGGTGTTGTTGTCGCAGCAGCCGCCCAGGCTGCACACGTTCCCGCTGCAGCACGCCTGGCCCGGTCCACCGCATGGCGTGCAGGTGCCGTTCTGGCCGCACGCGAGACCGGACGCCGTGCAGAAGTCCGCCTGGGCTCCGCCCCCTGGGCAACACGGCTGTCCGGAGCCTCCGCAGCTCGCGCAGCCCGTCGGGCCACACAGCCCGAGCTGGGCGCCGCAGCTGGCTCCCGAGGCGACGCAGGTCGCGCCAGCGCAGCAGCCGCTCGTGCAGGTCGAGTTCGCACAGCAGGGTTGGGAGGGGCCGCCGCAGAGGACGAAGGTGCCGTTCGAGCAGAGCTGCCCCGCCGCGTTCTGAGCGCCCGACGGCACGCAGAGGCCCGAGGCCGCATCGGCGCACGCGCCTCCGTTGCAGGTACCGCCGCACGACGGCTGGAGCGGCCCACCACACGGAGCGCAGGTGCCCATCGCGCAGGCGAGGCGCGCGCCGTTGCAGGCCTGGCCCGACGTGCAGCACGGCTGACCCGCACCTCCACACCCGGCGCACTGGCCGGACGCGAGGCAGAGGTCTCCGCGGACGCAGCTCATGCCCGGCGCGATGCAGGTCGAGGTCCCGCCCACGTCGCAGCACCCGCTGGTGCACGTCGAGCCGGCACAGCACGCTTGGGACGGGCCGCCGCAGGGTTGGCAGACACCCGCTCGGCAGGCGCCTCCGTTCGAGCAGACGTCTCCGGGACAGCACGGCTGGGTCGGGCCGCCGCACTGCGCGCAGCTTCCCTGGCTGCAGCTGGTGCTGGGCGCGGTGCAGGTGTTGTTCGCGCAGCATGGCTGGCCTGCGCCTCCACACGCTCCGCAGGTGGTTCCGCCTTGCGTGCAGACGAGGCCGCCCGCGGTGCATTGGCCGCCGGGACAGCAGGTCTGGGTCGCTCCTCCGCACATGCCGCAGCTGCCGTTCGAGCAGGTGCCGCCCAGGCCCGTGCACGGCATGCCCGACGGAACGCAGGCGTTGTTGACGCAGCAGCCACCCGAGCCACAGGTGCTCCCCGCGCAGCAGGGCTCGCCACGACCGCCGCAGGGGCCGCAGAGGTTCGCGCCCCCGTTGCAGACGAGGTTCGCGGAGCACTGCCGGCCACCGCAGCACGTCTGTCCGGCGCCGCCGCAGCTCACGCACTGGTTCTGTCGGCAGACGGTGTTCGAGCCGAGACAGGCGCCGCCCGCGCAGCAGGGAGCGTTGAGGTTGCCGCAGGCCGCTGTCCCACCAGCCGTCGCTCCGCCCGCGGTCGCGCCGCCTCCGATGGCGCCACCGCCGGTCGCTGCGCCACCACCGAGGAGCCCGCCGCCGGCACCGCCTGCGACGTCACCACCTCCTGCGCCGCCGGCTGCCGTGCCACCGGCCTCGCCGCCGCCCGAGCCGCCGTCGGACTCCACCACCACGTTGTTGCAGGAACACCCAGTCACCCACAGGGCTGTCGTGACGAGGGGAAGTAGGACTCGCATGAATCTCCCGCGATTTTCGGCCGCTCTGAACTCGACCAAGCGCGCTCGCGGCTGGTCACACCACCCCTTCACCTGATCAACGACATCACCGGAGGTGTGTGTCTTTCCGTGACGGAAAAAGTGGCCACTGTGCGAAAGGGCGAGTCAGAAGAGGACCGAGGGCATGAAAGACCCTGGTGGGCAGATCGAGGCGGCGAGGCGGGGCGACGAGGGCGCGTTTCGAGCGCTCTACGAGCGATTTCGACCGGCGGTGGTGCGGCTGCTCCAGGCGTTCGCGACGCTCGACGAGAGCGCGCGGGAGGACATCGTGCAGGACACCTTCGCCCGAGCCTTCAAGTCCATTCACCAGCTGACCAACCCGGCCGCCTTCGAACCGTGGCTCTACGCCATCGCCCGCAACCGCGCGCGCTCCGCCTTGACCAAGCGCACGACGGAGGAGCGAACGGTCAGTGAGTTCTCGAGCGGGTCGGTCGACTCGGTTCCGCCGCTGCCCGAGTCGTTGGCCCTCGAGGTCGACATTTCGATCATCCGCGAGCTGATCGATCGGCTCCCAGAGGGCCCAGAGAAACAGACTGTCCAACTGTTCTACGTCGACGGCCAGCTGTCGGCGCGGGAAATTGCGGAGCAACTCGGTGTTGGCAAGAGCGCCATCACCATGCGCTTGGAGCGGTTCCGGGCACGAGTGAAGCGCGAGCTCGTGCTCCGCATCTTGGCTGCGAGGGTGTGACCGTGCACGTCGACGACGCCAGCTGGCACCGGTTGTGGAAGGACCCGGCTTCGGCCCGGGAGCTCCTCGAGCATCTGCGCGAGGGGTGTGAGACCTGTGACGACTTCCTCGCGGCGCGGCCCGAGCTCGACGGAGCGGTCGATCGTCTGCTCTTGTCGCTCGCCCCTCCCCGAGCCGTGCCCCTCGATGAGCTTGGCTGGCGCCGCTTGATTGCGAAGCTGAAGAAGCCGTCGTCGACGCCGCGGGTGCTGCTCGCGGTGGCAGCGGGCCTCGTCCTGTTGGGTGGGACGGCGCTCGTGCTGCGCGACGTGCGGACGACCGAGCCAGAGCCGACCGCGCCTGGCGTGAAGGGCCCCGCGAAGCTGGTGCTCGAGGTGGTGGCGGCCCGGCGGACGCCGGCTGGTGCCTTCGAGCAGCTGCGCAGTGGAGATCGCGTCGCCAAGGGCTCGCTGCTCGCCTTCCAGGTGAGCTCGCCCGTCGAGGGCCCGGCGCGGGTCTTCATTCAGCGAGGGCGGGAGGCCCCCGAAGAGCTCGCGCAGCTCCTCATTCGGTCAGGGGTGCACCAGCTCGAGCAAGACACCGGCCTCTTCGGGGTCGCCCTCGAGGACGAGCGGGGCGCGGTGACGGTCTGGGTCGTCGCTGCAGAAGCGCCCTTCGATGTGAATGACGCAGTGAAAGCGATAACGTCCGGCACGCCGTCTCTCGCCGTTGGGCGTGTCGAGGTCCTCGTCGATCAGTGAAGCCAGCAGCTGCCCTCTTGTCGTGCCTGCTCGTCGGGTGCGCGCATTCGTCGCTCGAGAAGGGCGCGGTGGTGGTGCAGCTGCCGAAGGGCCAGGCGGACTCGGCCTTCGTCCCGCGTCGCTACGCGCTGGTGGTCGGCATCTCTCGTGCCGAGGACGAACGGTGGACCTCGCTGCGCTACGCAGGGAAAGACGCTGACGACTTCGCCGCGGCGCTCCGTGACGGTACGCGTGGGCACTTCGATGGCGTCTCGGTGCTGAGCGCGCCTGCCGAGACGACCAAGGCGGCGGTGCTCGAGGCGGTGCAGAAGCTCGCTGCGCGGGCGAGCCGGCCCGACGACATCGCGGTCGTCTACCTCTCGGCGCATGGAACGCTGGCGCGCGACGGGCGCGGTGAGCTCGCGCGGTACGTGGTGACCTCCGACGCCGACTTTTCCCGGCCTGCGCAGACGGCGCTGGGCATCGACGAGCTGCAGCAGGCGCTCAGCGTGGTGCCGTCGAAGCGGCGGTTGTTGGTGCTCGCGACCTGTCACTCCGGTGGTGGCAAGTCGCTCCTCAGTGAAGAGGTGTCGCGCGAGCTCGCGTCCATCAAGGGGCCGGTGCGCACGCTCGAGGGGGTGTCTCGCGCGTCGGTCGTGCTGTCGGCGAGCGACTTCGGCGAGCCTGCGCGGGAGGACGAGTCGCTCGAGAACGACATCTACACCCACTTCCTCGTCGAGGCCTTGAGCGGCGTGGGCGACCGAAACGGCGATGGGGCGGTGACGGCGACGGAAGCGCACGACTGGGCGCGGCGGAAGACCTGGGCCTTCTCCAAGGGGCGGCAGCGGCCCTCGGCCGAGCTCATCGAGGTCGGAGCGGATCCCATCATCCTCTCCGGTGACGTGAACCGGGTCGGCCGACCAGAGCTGTATTCCTACGCGCAGCGCCTCGATGGCTTCGCCCTGAAGGTAGATGGCGAGGAGCGCACCGAGTTGCCTGGCGGCGCGGCGGTCGCACCCGGCCGTCACGTGGTGGAGCTGATCAAGGGCCCCACGGTGTTGGTGCGCGAGGAGGTGGCGATCGAGGTCGGTGAGCGGGTCGACGTCGAGTCGCTGCTCGAGCGCGCCGAGCCGAACGTGTCGCTCGCCATCGTCGGAGGTGGCTTCGCGTTCATCGATCAGAAGAGCCGCAGCGAGGTGCTCCCCGGTGGTCCGAGCGTGGGCGCGACGGGGCGCTTCGAGCGGCTCGGTGGAAGCCGGTTCGCCCTCGAGGTCGATGCGAGCGGTTTCAGTGGCAGTGGCAGCCTCGACGTGGGGAGCGGCGCGGTGCCGGTGTCGTGGCAGAGCGCACAAGGTGGGGTGTCGCTGGGGTGGGCGTGGCGGTTCGGACCGATCTCGTTGTTTGCTGGCCCACGCGTGGCCGGACTCTGGGTGAGGCGGTCGTTCTCTTTGGCGACCTTCACCGGCGCGCAGTCGGCGTTCACGGTGATGCCCGGCGCGTGGTTCGGCAGCGCGCTGACGTTGTTCCGCACCTGGGAGTTCTCCTTGAACGTGCAGCCCATGCTCACCTTGCTCACCGTCGACGGCACCGTCCGCCCGATGGGCTTCGTGAGTGGGTTCGGCGCGGTGGGGGTGCGATTCTGATGCGCGCGCTCCTCGCCAGCGTCGTGCTCGTGGCGAGCGCCTGCGGAGGGCTCGACAACACCCCGCTGCGGCTGGGGAACATTCGTGGGGTGGTGCAGAACGTCACCCCGACCTCCCTCGTCGCGACCGAGCCGACCGAGACGCTCCCGTCGGTCCTCAGCACCCGCCCGCAGGCCGACGGCCGCTTCGAGTTCCTCGGCGTGCCGCAGGGCGAGGTGAAGCTCCTCATTCTCTCGAGCAGCACCACCGCCGAGCGGTTGACGCTCAACGTGCAGGGCGGGTCGATCGTCGATGTCGGGGCGGTGGGCGCGGCTCCGTCGGCGCAGCTCCGGCTCATCGTCGAACCGCCAGCCTTCCTCGGCTTCGAGAAGGCGACGATTCAGGTGGGCGCGCTCGACCTCACCCAGCCCCTCGAGCTCATTCAAGGCCACGAAGGCCTGGCGCGCATCGGCCTGCCGACCGGCTGTTACCCGACGGTGGTGTCGATTCCAGGGCTGGGCTCGGTCTCGAAGAACGTCTGCGTCGAGAGCCCGCTGACTCGAACGGTGGAGTTCGAGTTCCCCTTCCCCGATGGCAGCCCCGGGCGCGAAGGCTGCTCGCTGTCGGGGTGTCTGAGCGGGCACAGCTGCCTCAGCAACGGCTTCTGCAGCTTCTGACGGCGGCGCTCACTGACAGCACCACTGCTCGGCGAGGGCCCGCTGTGTTCCGCTGCCGCTCAGGTAGAGGTACGGCGGGTTCGGCACCAGCGACTGGCAGAGGGGCTCGTTCGTCGTGTCCCAGTTGGAAGCGGTGCCGATGCGCACGTGACGGGAGACGAGCTCGGCGCACGCTGCACAGGCAGCCAGCTTCGCCTCGGCGTCGAGGGTGACGTCTCGGGCGTGGGTGCGCAGCGCGTCCAACGAGGCGGTGGTGGTGACGCCGCACCAGTCCTTCGCGTGGGAGACGTGAAAGGCGCGAGCGAGGATGACGGCCTTCGGGTCGGTGCTGTCTGGCGCCCACGGCAGAGGTGGATCTTCGAACGACGCCGGTGAGCCGTAGCCGCCGTTGGGGCTGACGCCCATGAACGAGCCGAGGCCGCCTTCCGCCAGCTGGGTGCCGGTGGGGTCGTCCTTCGCGTGGAGTCGCGCCATCGTGGTGACGCGCTCGAGCGAGAAGCGGAACTCGTTCTTCGTCTTCTTCGCGACCGGCACCTTGCCCGAGGCGCGGGCGACCTGCGGCACCATCCACGAAGAGAAGCGGGCGTCGAGGGGCACCGTCGTCTGCGCGGTGAGCACCTTCACCTGAATCGCCATGCCGCGCACGATGGCCTCGTTGGTGGCGCGCTGGCCGAAGCAGCCCTCGCCGGTGGGGTCGACGGAGCGCAGGCCCGTCGCTGGCGTTCCGAGTGGCCCGCTCGTCATCGCGGTGGCGCGGTAGACCTCGAGGAGCCCGGAGGTGGCGCAGTCGTCGAAGCGGCGGCGTTGGTCGGCGGTCATCTGGGCGAGGTAGAGGTCTCCGGTGCCTTGGGAGAGCAGCCCGTCTTTGGTGAGGAACCGCACGTCGTCCCACGGGGCGCACATCGCGTCGTTGACGTCGTAGCTCGTCCAGCTGGGCAGCGCCTGGAGCACGCCGCGCGCCCCATGGATGAAGCCCGACACGAGGGCGGTGAGGACGGCGCGGTCGCGCTTCTCTTCGGTGGTGGCGCCGGGGAAGTCGCTCAAGTTCGAGGAGCCCCAGCGCTGCCACATGTGGCCCATGCTCCAGGCGTCTTGGAGGAAGTGTTGGCCCATCGCCTCGAGCGAGAGCGCTTCGACTTCGCAGGCGCGTGGCACTTCGGGGAAGCGGCCGGCGAGCGCGTCGCCGAGGGTCTTGCACTCCGCGGCGCGGGCGAGGGCGAGGCGGTGCGCGCGGGTGTAGGCCTGCTGCGCTTGAGGCACGAAGTGGTTCGAGTTCACCGGGCCCATGTGGCTCGCGAAGTCGTGGCAGAGCGTCGGGTCGGTGCCGTCTTGAATGGGGCAGGTCTCGTGACCGCCGGCCCAGTCCCACAGCGCGTAGGAAAAGTCGGGCAGCTGGGCGAGCTCGGCGATGGTGAAGGTGCGGGTGCGTTGGCGGGTCGCGGCTTCGAACGGGCCGGGCTGGAGCGTCGGGCCCAGCGTTCCGCCGAGATCGACGGAGGTGGAGTTGGTGAAGACGGTGAGCGACGTCTCGGCCGAGACGCTGCTCGGCAACCCGGCACGTTGACGGGTCTCCTCGAAGAGCTGCCGGTGCTCGTCACTCGGGCCGAGCCAGCGGTGACGGGCCGTCGTGGGACCCGAGGAGGGAGCACAGGGCCTGCCGGCGCTCTCGAAGCACACCGAGTCCCAGGCGAGCGCGGAGGTCGACGAGAGGACGAGACAGGCGAGGAGCGGTCTCATGGCGCCTCCAGGGCCGTGCGGACACCGGGGAAGCAGTCGGGCTCGGTGAAGAGCACCTTCTCGAGGGCGGCGTTGGGCGACAGGCCCGCTTCGACGGCGGTCGTGAAGGCGGTGCGGCAGTCGAGCGGGCAGCAGGCCGCCTCGTTCCACGGTGCGCTCGTCGTGCAGAGACGCACGGTGGCGAAGCACTGCGCGAGGGTGACGGTCGGAGGCGCGTAGCAATAGGAGAGCAGGTCGGCGCACTCCCCGAGCGCGGTGAGCGCATCGGACTGGGTGGGGTCGATCTCCACGCGTGCGTTCGAGACGTCGGCGAGCAGCTTGGTGGTGCCGGTGCCGAAGATGAAGGTGTTCAGCACGGGCGGGAGCCGGGGAAGGAACGAGGTGCCTCCACCCGCCCCTCCGTCGGGCCCGAGCGTGGAGGGGATTGGGCTGCACGAGGCCGACAGCGCGAGCAACAGACACCATCGCATGGGAGGGCTCCGGGGTGAGACGGGTCGACCGGGCGGTGCAGCACCAGTGCCGAGCCAGTCTCGCACGAAGTCGGTGGAAACCCTGAGAGTGGCTTGCGCACACGCGCGCGCAGTCTGGCGGAGGCGTCAGGCCTCGCTCGGCTGTGCGAGAGTGTCGGCGACCTCGACTCGCTGAAGGAGAAACCAGCATGGACGTACGGGTTGCTCTGCCGTTCTTGGCTGCGCTGCTTGCCACGGGCGCCGAGGCGTCTTCCCGCTTCGAGCTGATTGGGAGGTCGGCGACCCACCTCGCGGTGCGCGAGCTGTATTCGCGTTCGGCCTGCTGCGGCGCCGACGAGGTCTTCGACTGTCGCTATGAGGGCGTCGCGCAGCTCGAGAAGCGGCTCGACCCCATCAAGCCTGGGATCAAGGGCGTGCTGATGCCGAGGCGGCTCGGCGCGGTGCGGCTGCACATCCTGCCGTGGAAGGCCGGAGAGCTGGTGGATCCGACCGCGGAGAAGCTGGAGGGCCGCAAGACGTTCGAGATCTACGAGTCGGTCACCCGCAAGGACGCGTGCACTCCGAAGGCGGTCAGCGTCACCCGGCTCGCCGACGCGCACGCCTACGCCGCGTCGGTAGGCATCGATTTGAAGGTGCCGATCGAGCTCGACACCCTCACGACAGATCCGACCGTCTCGGCCGATGAGTGCACGCCGGCGAAGTACGCCCCCGCCTGCCACCCGGAGGAGCCCAGCACGGCCAGCGCCTTCGTCTTCGGCGAGGTGCCCGACACGCGGATTCTGCATCTCTACGTGCAGGTCGCGCCTGGAGCGTGGCGGCAGGTCAGCCTCTCGAACAACGGCGGGGTCTGGCTCGCCCCGCGCCGGGAGTTCAACGAGGAGCGGATGCGAATCGTCCACTTCCGGCGCTTCACCCACTTCATGGGCGAGGTGTTCGAGTTCCCGCTGTTCCTCGTCGAGCCCAGGTAGGCCGCGCTGTGCGAGACTGACGGGGTGAGCTCGGCTTCCTTCGAGGTGACCGCCGTCTACGTGCAGGGGTTCTGCAAGGCGCTCAAGGAGGTGGGCCTCTTCGACGCCGTGGCCGCGAAGCTCAGCCCGGCGACGAAGGCGGTGCTCGAGAACCCGTTCATCTCCAAGACGCACCCGCTCAGCCTCTTCCGGGAACTGGCGGACACGACGTACGAGGTCGGTGGCGCCGAGCGGTACGAGCACCATGCCTACGTGATGACGCGCGAGGCGCTGGGGAAGATCCTCCTTCCGATGTTCAAAGTGGCGCTGGCGCTCACCGGCCGCACGCCGGCGACGTTGATGGCTCGAGTGCCCGACTCGGTCGGCCAGGCGCTCCGCGGCGTGACCGCGACCTGGGAGCCGAAGAGCCCGCGGAATGGAACGCTGAACGTGGTCTACCCCATCGAGGTGCCGCCGAGCGCGGAGTACGCATGGCGAGGGACGCTCCGGTTCCTCTTCACCCTGCTCGAGAACACCCCAACGAGGATCGACCGGTTCACCCGCGACGAGACCGGCACTCGACTGGGCATCGACGTCAGCTGGTGAGGCAGGCGTCGCGCTGATCAGCCCGGCGCGTGTCCTCTTTTCGTGGGCACGCATACTGCCAGACCATGCGCCTCCTCCTGGTCATCGGCTTGGCTTTCGTCTCGTGTGGGCGCGGTCGCGAGGAGGCTTCTCCGCCAGTGGGCGGAGGCTCGGCTGGCGCCATGGCGAGCTCGAGCGAGACCGCCGACTCCGGAACGCCGGTCGATGCCGGCCTGGGTGATGGCGGGGTCGTCGACGACGCCGGCGTGCAGGTGGATGCGGGAACAGCCGACGCAGGAGGGGCGGATGCAGGAGCGATCTCCTGGGAACGGGACGTTCACCGGCTGCTCGTCTCGCGCTGCGCGGGGTGCCACACGCTCTCTCGCGTCGACTTCGAGCCGCGCTTCCTCGACGCCTACCAGGTGATGGGGCAGCTCTCGACGCGGTGTCCTGGAGAGCGCGTCGGCGATTGCGTCTCCCGCGCGCTCCAGATTCAGGCCCCCGAGGGGAGCCGGTGCCGCACCTACCTCACGCCCTTTCACCGTGAAGGGTGGGAATGTCTCACGCCGGCCGAGGTGCGCCTCGTCGTCGATTGGGTGTCGGCCGGAATGCTGGAACGCTGAACGCTTTTTCGCCGTCGCGCGGTACAACACCGCTCGATGAGCGTCGCGGTGAACCAGCTGCCGATGAGTCCCGCTCGGCCGCTCGGGCAGGGGAGGCTCCTCTCTCCCTCGGGCTGGGAAGTGCCCTCGCTCCAGGACCCGCGGCTGCCCTTCGGAGCGCTCCTCTTCGCATACGCGGTCGCTGGCTTCACCTTCCTCGGGTTCAACCGGCAGTGGTGGCAGATGGCCATCATCATGGGCAGCTCGATGCTGCTCGAGGTGGCGCTCAGCTGGCTGCTCTTCCGCCGAAAGCTGGTGCCGCTCTCGGCCTTCATCACCAGCTGCTCGCTGTCGATTCTCCTCAACTACTCGCACCACTCGTGGGTGCTGCTCTTCCCCGTCTTCCTCGCCATCGGCTCGAAGTACGTGCTCACCCTCGACGGTCGCCACGTCTTCAACCCGGCGATGTTCGGAGTGGCTGCCTCGCTCTTGTTCACCCGCGAGTGGATCACCGCCGCGCCTGCGTACCAATGGGCTGGCGGCGACGTCACCATCAGCCTCTTCATCGCCACCGCCGCGCTGATGCTCTTCGTCTTCCGCGTCGGTCGCGGACCGATGGTGGTGAGCTTCCTCGTCTTCTACGCCCTGCAGACGGCGGTGCGTGCCTACGTGATGCGCCACCACCTGCCCTGGCAGACGCTCTTCTTCGGCACGCTCGAGTCACCGCCGTTCTACCTCTTCGCCTTCTACATGATCACCGACCCGGCCACGTCGCCGGCCTCGCCGCGCGCGCAGGTGCTCGTCGCGTTCGTGTTGGTGGTCCTCGACGGGCTGCTCCACTTCAAGGAGAGCGTCTACACGTTCTTCTACGCGGCCCTCGCGGTCGGCACGGGCCGGTTCGTGTGGGGCCACGCGGTGAAGCTCTGGCGAGGCCGCGGCGCACGGCTGCGCGAGCTGTTCGATCGAGACTCGCTCCTGCGCGTCGGCGTGGTGGGCGGGCTCGGCCTCACGCTGCTCACCGGGTGGACGAAGGTCTTGGCGCCGCTCGATGCGCCGGCGGACGTGGGCTTTCGCTTTTCGCGAGTCGACGCGAAGGCCGCAGGGCTCGGCAGTGAGATGGGCACGACGCTGACCGAGGTCGATCCACGCCTTCGTCACGTGGCGAAGTGGGTCCTCTCGGTGGGCGACGCGATCGTCACCGGTGACGTCGACAACGACGGCAAGCTCGACGTGTTGCTCACCCACCCGCTCGCGCGGCCGGCCGATCGAATCGGGCTCTTCCGCAACCTGGGCGACTTCCGCTTCGAGCGCGTCGCGGTGCCCTCCTTCGAGCCCATCATGAACGACCCGGCGGCGAACGGGCTCGCGAGCGGCGGCGTCTTCGTCGACGACGACTCCGATGGCGACCTCGACCTGCTGCTCACCGTCGCCTTCGGCCGCACTCGGCTCTTCCGCAACCGGCTCGTCGAGACCGGGGGCCTCTCGTTCGAAGACGTCTCCGAGGCGGCTGGCTTGAAGGAGCACACGGTGTCGCTCGCGGCGGCCTTCTTCGACGTCGACCGAGACGGCGTGCTCGATCTCCTCGTCACCAACGCGCTCACCACCCACCTGCCCGACTACGAGACGCCCACCCCGCTCAACGTCTTCGCGCTCCCGGCGCCGGCCTTCGAGGGCGATCGACGCATGTTTCGCTTCATGCACAACGGCTGGCACGACGCGGACAACGGCGGGAAGAACCTGCTCTATCGCGGCCGCGGCGATGGCACCTACGAGCGCCTCGACGAGAAGGCCTGGGGCATGCCCGAGACGCACTGGTCGCTCGCCCTCGGAACGCAGGACTTCAACCACGACGGCTTCACAGATGTGTACATCGCGAGCGATTTCGGCCCCGACGACGTGTACCTGAATGAGGGTGGCACACGGTTCCGCCGGCTCAAGGGCTCACGCTTCGGCGACGTCGGCCGCGACACCTACAAGGGCATGAACGTCTCCATCGCCGACTTCGACCGCGACGGGTTCAGCGACGTGAGCGTCTCGAACGTGCACCACGCGCTCCAGTCCGAGGGCAGCCTGTTGTGGATGGTGAGGCCCTCGAGCGACGCCTTCGTGCCGACGTTCTCCGACGAGGCGACGCAGCGCGGAATGCTCAACGAGCGGCGCTTCGGCTGGGGCGCCGCCGCGGGAGACCTGAACCTCGACGGCTGGGACGACCTCGTGCAGGCGAACGGAATGGTCGACAACCGGCTCGACCCGACGCTCGTGACGCCGAGCCGCGAGGGCTTCGAGTGGCCGTGGAACGAGGGCCGGCTCGACTACTGGTACGTGAACCAGAAGCTCATGCAGTCGGGGCCCGACCTTCACACCTACGCGGACCGCTGGGGCGACATTCGCGGCCGGCTGCTCTACCCGAACGAGGCGCGGCGGGCGTACCTGAACCTCGGGCCCGAGAAGCCGGCGCAGTTCGTCGACGTCGCGAAGGTGATCGGGCTCGACGAGCCGGAGAACTCGCGCGGCGTACTCCTCGCCGACCTCGACGACGACGGCGACCTCGACGCGTTGATCAGCAACCAACACGCGCCAGTGACCGCCTACCGCAACGGGCTCCGCGCCGCCGGCGCCGGCCCCCACTTCCTCGCCCTCGAGCTCCGCGGACCGAAAGGGAACACGCCGGCCATCGGCGCCATCGTCTCGGTTCGTGCGACCGCGGGCGCGCTGGTGCAACGCAAGGAACTGCAGCTGATGGGAGGCTTCGCCGCGCAAGCCTCGCCTCGGCTCACGTTCGGCCTGGGTGGCGACGCGCTCGGGGAGGTCGAGGTGTCCGTCACGCTCGGGGAGAAGCGCTGGACACGGACGCTCGCCGTCGACCGGCTCCACCGCATCGAGCTCGAGTGAGGTGGTGGAGATGACGCCGCGACGGTTCGGGACATGTCGCGAGACGTCTCGGTTCGGTCGATTGCGCGGCTCGCCAAAGCCCTGCCGCGGCTCGGCGTGGGGGTGGCACGCGGCGTGATGTGTCGGCGAGCTCAACCAGGAGACCAACGATGGGTGGACGTATTGGAAGCGACCGGCCCCAGGCGCCAGTCGTCACTCGGACGACGAAGCCCGCGGCGCCCCCGCCTGCGACAGCGCCGGCACCTGCACCTGCACCTGCCAAGCAGGCCGCAGTCGACGGACCTGCCGCGACTCGGGCGAAGGGGCCCAACCTCAGCGGCGCGCGCCACAAGGCCGTCAAGGTGTCGATCCCCGGTCGAGCCGACCTCCCCGCAGTGAAGGCCGGCGACCTCGCGCGCGCTGCCGGCAGTCCCAAGGCCATGGACAAGAAGGTCGGCGAGGCGCTCCAGCGGTTGATGATCGGCTCGAGCGACACGGCCATCGGCCTCCGCGACGAGCTCCGCAAGCTGAGCCCGAGCCAGCAGCTCGAGCTCATCAAGGCGCTCCCCTTCGAGTTCCGCGAGAAGCTCACCGCCGAGCTCAAGCAGCTCCCGCCGAGCGAGCGCGGGCCACAGCTGGTGTGGCTCGGCGACAAGGGCCTCTCCGGCCTCGGCAAGGACGGCTACGTCTCGGTCACCGCCGCGCCCGAGCTCGTGCAAGGCAACGGAGGTCGGCCCGGCGAGCGCTGGGAGCGACGAACCAAGTACCCGGAGCGCATCGACTTCGGGAATGGGAAGGTCCTCAAAGCCGTGCCCGATGAGAACGGAGCGGGCGCGCTCCTCGTGAAGCTGGGGTCGAAGGAGCTGCGGGCCGAGTGGAAGGACGGCGCCTGGCAGTGGCGCGAGCGTTCTCGCAGCGGCTCCCGCGGTGACGTCCTCGACGGCAAGGGCGGCTTCTGGAAGGAGCTCCACTCGGCGAACAAAGAAGAGTGGGCGATGATCAAGGCCTTCGAGGCCGGCGCCCAGGTGGCGCAAGGCTCGACGGGCCGCTTCGCCAGCTTCGGACGGTACGATCCATCGACCGAGCAGCTCTTCCGCGACCAAGCCATCGACGCGCAGATCCCCGGTGTGCGCAAGCAGCTCGACGCCCTGGCGAGCGCGGCGGTGAAGGAAGGCGAGTGGGTCAAGAGCGCGGCGGAGAGCCTGGCGATGTCGCAGGAGTGGATCGCGCCCGCCCTCCAGAAGGGCTACCTCACCCTCGCGCCCGGTGACGACGGCGGCTTGAAGCTCGAGCTCACTCGCGCTCCCGGCATGACGAACGGCGAGTGGCGCAAGCTGCAGGAGGAGTTTGGTCCGAAGGTGGCCGCCTACGAGAAGCAGCTCCAGGCCGACCACTCGTGGCTCGCGACGAACGTCTCCTCGAAGGAACGCGCCGCCCGCGACCTGGTGAGCACCTTCTTCGAGCCCGCCTACCAGAAGTACCTCGGCACCCTGCCACCGCACGAGCGGCTCGCCGAGGTGACTCGCATCTCCGAGGCCGTGAAGGGCACCGCTGCGGGCACCTCCTTCGCCGACAGCCTGTTCTCGGCCAAGGCGCTCCCCGCAGACGGTCAAGGCAACTTGGTGCCGTCGGGCTTCGGGAAGACCGTGCTCGAGGGCGCGTGGACGACGCCCGAAGGCCGGGAACAGCTGCGCGAGCTGACGCTGTCGATGGCGCCGCAGCTCTCGGGACCAGCCGAAGACTCCTTCGTGCGGATGTTCGAGGTGATGCGCGGGAAGACCCTCTCGGCCGACCAAGCCGACGCGCTCCGGACCCTGCACGACGTCACCAGCCCCAAGGAGTTCGACGCGCTCCTCAACCCGCCAGCAGGGTCCGCGCCCAGCCTCGTCGAGAAGGCGGGCGATCTCTCCGATCTGCTCGCCGAGCTCGGGAGCGCCAACGGCACCGACAAGCTGCGCAAGGCCGGGGCTGGGCTCTCGGGTTCGACCAGCGAGGCCATCGCCAAGGTGCTCGACGGCGCACCGGCTCGAAACCTCGCTCGCGGCGCGCACGCGGTGGCCCTCTTCCAGGTCGCGCGCTCCACCCGAGACCTCTTCACCAAGGGCGTCACCCTCGACACCAGCGCGAGCTTCGCGGAAGACGCCACCCGCGCCATCGGCACCTGGGGCGCCATCGCCGAGGCAGCTGGAAAGACGGGCTTCATCACCAAGCTGGGGAAGGTGGCTGGTCCGGTCTCCGACTTCATCGGCCTCGTCAACGACATGCGCCGCGACGCCTCGAGTGACGAGGGCCGCTACCGCAATGGCGTGCACGTCGGCGCGTCGGCGCTGATCCTGGCGGGTGGGCTCGCAGGCGGGCCGGTCGGGGTCGCGGGCGTGCTCGTCGGCCTCGGGGTGAAGATGCTCTACAACCGCACCAGCGAGAGCTTCGAGGAGCAACACGCCACCCTCAAGCGCACCTTCGGCTATCGCTGAGCACCCACCTCGAAGGCTCAGAACACCAGCTTCTTCACCGTCGTCTGGTTCGCCTTGATCTCCACCTCGATGCTGTCGTCGAGGCCAGTGTCGGGGTTCTTGAGCTTGAGCACGTGGGTGCCGACCGGCAACGCGACGTCGACGAGCGGGGTGTCGCCCAGCCGCCGTCCTCCGAGGAAGACCGTCGTCCACGGAGTCGTCTTGAGGGTCAGCTTGCCCATCGCCTTCGCCTTCACCGGCTTGGGTTCGTTCTTGGGCTCGTCCGGCTGCGGTGGCGGTGGCGGAGGCAGAGGCACCGGCGCCAAGGCGAGCTCGACGAGCAGCCGCTCACCTGGCTTCGGGAGCGGGACGGTGCGGTTCGCGAGCTGATGACCCTCGAGCGCGGCCTCGATTCGGTGGTCACCGGGCGAGAGGGTGTCGAGGGTGACCGGCGAGCGGCCCACGCTCTTCCCATCGACGGTGAGGGAGGCGCCAGGCGGCGTGCTGGTGATGACGAGCACCGGAGGTGCCGGTGGCGTCGACTTCGACTCGAGGCGAGGCGAGGGCGTCGGCCGGCCTGCCGCCGCGACGAGCGAGGTGACGATGATCGCGATCAGCACCAGGGCGGCGATCGCCACGGGGATCATCCGGCGGCTGGCGAGCTGCGCGAGAAGTCGGCTGTTCGAGGTGAGCTGCGACGAGTTCGCGTGCTCGGCGAGGCGACGCACGTTCGCGACCGCGTTCGGCGTCATCTCGGCCTTCAGCGCGGCGTCGATGAGCTGCCGTCGATCGTGAATGCGCCGGGCGAAGAGGGCGCGCAGGTAGTCCGCGACGTCCGAGGTGGTGACGACGAAGCCCTTCCGGGTCAGCCAGCCTTCGAGCGCGTCTTGCAGCTCTCGAGCGCTCTGGAATCGGTCCTCCTTCCGCGCCGCCATCGCCTTGCTGATCAGCTGCGCGAGCGCCGGGTCGAGCTCGGGGCGCCGCTCCATGGGAGAGGGGACCTTGCCGTGCGCGATCGCTCCCAGCACCTGCGCCTCGTCCAGCGACGGGAAGAGGCGGGTGCGGGTCACCAGCTCGAAGAGCACGATGCCCAACGAGAAGAGGTCGCTGCGCGCATCGAGCACCTCTCCGCGCGCCTGCTCGGGCGACATGTACCCGAGCTTGCCCTTCAGCTTCCCCGACGAGGTGTTCTGGTGCGCGAGCTTGGCGACGCCGAAGTCGAGCACCTTGAGCCCGCCGTCGAAGGTCGCGAACAGGTTCTGCGGAGAGATGTCGCGATGCACGAGGCCCAGCGGTCGCCCGTCGACGCCGACGCGGGTGTGCGCATAGTGCAGGCCGTCGGCCGCCCAGCTGATCAGCCGCACCGCGAAGTGATCGAGCAGCGGCGAGTCGTGCTTGAGCCCCATGCGGCGAACGGTCGAGAGGTTCTCGCCGTCGAGGTACTCCATCACCAGGTACATCGAGTCGCCGTCTTCGCCGAGGTCGTGCATCTGGACGACGTGCGGGTGGCTGAGCTGGGCGCTGTAGCGCGCCTCGGCGAGGAACATGTCGACGTGGTCGGGGTCGTTCTCGAGCGCACCGATCAGCCGTTTGATCACCACGAGCCGATCGAAGCCCTTCGGGCCGGAGTGCCGCGCGAGCCAGATCTGCGCCATGCCGCCTTCGGCCAGCGGCGTCATCAGCTGATAGGGGCCGACCGTCGTTCCGGGCTCCCAGCTGCGAGCCGGACCGGCCGTACTCGGTGGCTGGGACACGTGTAGGCGAGTGTGGTGTCGACCTGGGGTCGAGTCAAACGATCGTCGAACACCGCCCCGCGCGGTCTTCTAGACTCCGTCTTCCCCCGATGCGCCGCCTCCTTTCCCTCGCCCTCGTGCTGCCGCTCGCCGTCTTCGCCGGGCCCAACCCGAAGATCGCCGAGGCGCGAAAGCAGTTCGAAGACCTCGAGCTCGAGAAGGCCGCCCGCACCCTCGCCGCCGCCGAGGTGGTGCCAGGCAACGACCGCAAGCAGGTGCTCGAGATCCTCGAGCTGCAGGGCATCGTCTACGGAACGTGGAACAAGGACGCGAAGGCGCGCGACGCGTTCCGCGAACTGCTCACCTTGAACCCCGAGTTCAAGCTGGGTGGCGAACACCCGCCGCGCGTGCGCACGCCGTTCTACGAAGCCAAGGGCTGGGTGGTGGAGAACGCGCCGCTCCAGCTCGAGGGCACGGCGACGACGGGCGAGCTGGTGACGGCGCTCGAGGTGAAGGTGAAGAAGGACGCGCTGCGGCTGGTGAAGGGCGTGCGCTTCGTGATCATCGAGGGCGGCGACCCGACGCCCCAGGACGTCACCCTCGCCGACGGAGTCGCGAAGCTCACGGTGGACGCCGCGAGGCTCGTCTGGCGCGCGGAGCTCATCGGCAATCACGAGGCCACGGTGTTCGAGCTCGGGCCCTTCACCCACTCGGGCACCACCAGGTCCTCGGAGCCAGTGGCGGTGGTCGCTCCGGTGGCGGCGGTCGAGCAGGCCGCGAGCGGCGGCTGGATGAAGCCGACGAGCTACGCGCTCTTCGGGGTCGGCGCTGCGGCGCTCGTGGCGGGCGCGGTCTTCGGGATCATGTCGAGCGATGGCCGCTCGCGGGTGACGAACGCCGCCACCAGCCCCACCGGCCTCATCACCAGCGTCACCCAGCGCGAAAGCGCGCTCGTCGAGAAGCAGTCGATGCAACAAGCCGTCATCGCCAACGTGCTCTTCGGAGCAGGCGGGGCGCTCGCGGCGGGCGGGGCGCTGCTCTTCTTCCTCGCTCCCAGCGCCTCACCCGTCACCGTGCTCGTGGCGCCCTCCGGAGTGTCGGTCGTCGGGTGGTGGCCATGACTCGCGCGCTCCTCTCGCTCGCCTGCGTGGTGGCGATTGGGTGCGACTGCAGCTCGTTCGTCCGCCAGCGGCGCTTCGCGTGCTCGACGGATGCCGACTGCCAAGAGGGGTTTTCCTGTCGCGACCGCGGCGACGGGCTCGAGTGCGTCACCGCTGGGTCGGCGGGTGGAGGGTCGGTCGCAGGCGGCGTCGCGGGAGGCGGAGAGGCGGGCGGCGGCGTCGCGGGAGGCGGAGACGCGGGCGGCGTCGGAGGCGGAGACGCGAGCGCAGGTGGCTCGACGGCAGGTGGCTCGACGGCAGGTGGCTCGACGGCGGGTGGCTCGACGGCAGGTGGCTCGACGGCAGGTGGCTCGGCGGCGGGTGGCTCGACGGCAGGTGGCTCGACGGCAGGTGGCTCGCCGGCGGGTGGCTCGACGGCGGGTGGCTCGCCGGGACCTGCGACGGCGCTGCGCTTCATCACTGCGGCGCGTTCGGTTCCAGTGGCGACCTGCTCGGCCGCGCTCACCATCGAGCCCATCGATTCGCGCGGAGTCTTCAGCCCCACCTCGACGACCATCTCCGTCGGCTCGAGCTCGACGGTGCGCTTCTTCGTCAACCCGACCTGCTCGGGAGCTCCAGCCAGCAGCGTTGGGGTGATGGTCGGCGCTCCGCGCGCGACGTTCTACGCAGTGGGAGGCGCGCCGGGCAGCTTCACCGTCACCGCCTCGGCGAACGGGCTGATGAGCGACACCCAGAGCCTCACCGTGGGCGATGGGCCCGACACGCTCGTCTTCACCAGCCCTGCACCGACGGGCCTCAAGGGCGGAGCGTGCTTCTCCGCGGTGCTCGGGAGTCGGAGGGCGGGGGTCGCGGTGGCGCCAGCGAGCTCGGTCATCGTCGCCCTCGGCGCCTCGGCGGGCGCCGCGCGTTTCTACAGCGACCCGCTCTGCGAAGTGGAGGTCACTTCCTTGGTGCTCGCCTCGAGCGCGGCGACCATCTTCGTCCGTGCGCTCTCCTCGCCCCTCAATCGGCTCCAGGCCACCGTGCCGCTCTGGACTGGCGCGACGCTCGACGTGAGCGCGAGTCCGATGGTGCGCCGAGGGAGCTGCTCCTTCGACGCCCAGAGCCCCGATGGAGGCGCCGACGGAGGGCCAGGCCCCATCGACACCTTCGCCTTCTGCTCGCAGACGGGGTTCGCCGCCGATGCGTCGACCTCGGTCGTCTTCCTCCAGACGTCCACCGCCTCGAGCACCTTCTCGGACGCGACCGTTCGCTGTCGCATCAACTCCGCTGGCTCTGGCCTCAACTGCAACCGCCGCATGGGCAACGACGCCGCCAACGTTCGCTGGCAGGTGCTCGAAGACCCCTCGCGCCTCAAGGTGGGCTTCTTCGACGGCACCTGCGCGGCGAGCTACACGCTCAGCCGGGTCGCCGACCTCAGCCGCACCTTCCTCGTGCGCGCCAAGCAGCACGACACCGTCGCCTACGACGACGAGGACTCGACCGTCTTCACCTTCACCGACGGCGGCACCATGACGGGCACGCGCGCCAACTGTGGTTCGCCCTTCCTCCAAGCGGTCGAGTGGAGCGGGGTCTCGGTGACGCGCGGGGTCCTCGATGGCGGAATGGACGCGGGAGTGACCGAGCTGCGCGCCTCCGGCTTGCCCTCTGCGTCGACGAACCGAATGGTGCTGCTCCAGCTCGGGGTCGAGACCGATGGAATGCTCGCGGCGTGCAGCGTCTTCGGCCGCGCCTTCACCACCTCGCCGTCGGAGATCGCCGTGCGGCGGGCGATGGGGGTTGCAGCCTGTGCCACCACCCCTGCCGAGTTCATCGCCTTCGAGCGAATCGACTTCGGCAATCGGGCCCTGGTGCAGGAGTTCACCGCCACCCTCCCGGCTGGCACCACCTCGCTGCCCGTCACCATCTCGCCCGTCGACCCGACCCGCACCGTGGTGCTGGCGAGCGGCCAGACCGACTTCGGGCAGAGCGGCGGCGAGAGCAGTGACGCCGTCGGCAATCGCCCCCTCGAGGCGAACTTCAGCTTCGAGCTCGAGCCACCCGCCCCAGGAATGCAGACGAGCACTCAGGTGACGGTCCGGCGCTCTCGGGGCCAGTCCTCCGGCGCAGTGACGTTCTACGTCTTGCAGGCCGAGTGATGGACCTCGACGATCGTGCGCGGCTCGGCAAACGACTCCTGGGCAAGGTGACGAAGCTCGTCCATGAGCAGACGCTCCTCGCGGCGGGCGATCGAGTGATGGTGTGCCTGTCGGGCGGCAAGGACAGCTACGCGATGTTGGTGCTGCTCGAGGAGGTCGTTCGCGCGCTCCCGTTCTCCGTCGAGTTGGTGGCGGTGCACCTCGACCAGCGCCAACCGGGCTACGACGGCACGCCGCTCGTCGAGTGGCTCCGCGCGCGGGGCACTCGCTTCGAGATCCTCTCCGAGGACACCTACTCGACGGTGAAGGAGCGAATGGCCGCGGGTCAGACCGCGTGCGCGACGTGTTCACGGCTGCGGCGCGGCATTCTCTACACCGCCGCCGCGCGGCTGGGCTGCACCCGCATCGCGCTCGGGCATCATCGTGAAGACACGCTCGAGACGTTCCTCTTGAACCTCGTCTTCACCGGCAAGCTGCAGGCGATGCCGGCGCGCTACACGACGGACGATGGGCGCTTCGAGGTGATTCGGCCGCTCCTCGACTGCGCCGAGAAGGACCTGGTGCGCTTCGCCGAGCTCGAACGCTTCCCGGTGTTGCCCTGCACGCTCTGCGGCTCCCAGGCGAACTTGAAGCGCGACGAGATGGGCCGGCTCCTCGACCAGCTGGAGCGGCTCAACCCGCGGGTGCGTGACTCGATGATGGCCGCGCTCAAGAACGTGCGGCCGACCCACCTGCTCGATGACGACGTGCGCGCAGCGTGGGCGGCGCGGCCTCCGCACCTCTCGGCGAAGTCGGAGGCGAAGCAGACCCCGCAGGCCTTCGCCGCGCTCCCGGTGCTCTCGTCCCTCGACGCCTTGCTCGAGCCGCCGAAGAAGGGCTGATCGGCTCCGCTGGCCGAAAAGCTCGCCGAAATGGTGGTCGAAATTCGGCCCGAAACGTTCAGCGGCTTGACGGTTCTCTCAGACGACGACACCGGCCGACCTGCGGACAATCTGTATGCAGGGGCTCACAGGGAGATCCGCATGTCGTACCAAATTCGGCCAGGTGACACGCTGTCGGGAATCGCCGCTCGGTACCACACGTCGGTCTCGGCGCTGATGCGGGCGAACCCGCAGCTCCGCAACCCGAACCTCATCATCGCGGGCCACCAGCTCAACGTTCCCGGCTCGGGTGACAGCTTCCAGCCGGCGCCGAGTTCCGGTGGTGGGCGGTACACGGTGCGCCCGGGTGACACGCTCTCGGCCATCGGCGCGAAGTTCGGCGTTCCCTACCAGCAGATCGCCCGGGCCAACGGCATCGCGAACCCGAACCTCATCTACGCGGGCCAGCAGCTGACGATTCCTGGCCGCGGCGGCTCGAACCCGACGCCTGGGCCGACGCCGACGCCCACCCCCTCGCCGAACCCGACTCCGACGCCCGTCTCTGGCATCGAGAACCGGCCGGGAGTTCGTGGCAACGCGGCGCAGACCATCGCGTTCTTCATGTCGAAGGGCCTCACCAAGGCGCAGGCGGCAGGCATCGCGGGCAACCTCCTCCACGAGTCGGGCTTCAACCCGAACGCGGTGGGCGACGGAGGCACCTCGTTCGGCATCGCGCAGTGGCACAACGGGCGTGGCTCGGCGATGAAGCAGTGGACGCAGGCGCACGGGTACGCGAGCAACTCCTTCAGGGGCCAGCTCGAGTACCTCTGGCACGAGCTCAACAACGGCGAGAGCAACGCGCTCCGGCACCTGCGGGCCTCGACGACGCCGTACGACGCGGGTATGGCGTTCTGCCGGTACTTCGAGCGCCCGGCCTACATCAACCCGGCGCGTGGCCAGGCGGCGGAGCGCTTCTACCGAGAGAACTGAGCGCTGAAGGTGACGTCAGCTCAGCGCCCGTAGAGCACCGAGCGGCCCGCGGGGTCGCGGAACTCGACGAGGGTGTCGCTGGCCTCGAGCAACCTCGAGCCGAGCGGAAACGGGTACGCGTCGAAGGCTCCATCGGCGCGCTCGACGAGGATGAGGTCCCTCCGATTCCCGTCGCGGGTCTCGAAGAGGCCACCCAGCGCGAGCAGCGAGTGGCCCTCGACCTTGGTGACGTCCGCGCGAGGAAAGAGGGCGCTGAAGGCGTCGTTGAACGACGGCAGCTGCGCGGTGTGTTGCGGGCGGAGCGGCAGGGGAACGCCGATGACCGGGTGCTGGGTCACCCAGACGGCGTTGCGCCCCGGCCGAAGCGGCCACCCCGTCTCGAAGGTGGGTTCCTTCCAGCACCGACCGGCTTCGAGGTCGCACACCTCGCCGTTTCCGCTCACCTCGAGCGGCCGCTCGTCGTCGATGAAGCGGAGGGTCGCGAGGCTCTTGGGCGGCATGGGCACCGGCTGGGTCACCAGCCCTCCGTCGGCGAGCGAGGTCGCGCGCAGCGTACCGCTCCACCAGTGCGTCTCGTCGGCGTAGGTGAGGTCGGTGGCGGGCTGGAAGTTGGCCGGGAGCGCGGTGGCGTGGGTGAGGGTGAAGGCGCCAGGGCTGCCTTCGAGGTGCCGCTCGAGCACCCTGCCGTTTCCCTCGGGCCGGGTGAGCCAGATGACGTTCCCGATGACGAAGGCGTCGTTGCCTGGGAGCGCGGTGGTGCCTCCGTCCGAGAGCGAGGCGACGACGGCGGTCGCGGTCTCGCAGAGCAGGGTGCCGTGGTTGGTTCGGCGACGGGTGGTGAGGCAGCTCAGCGTCGAGGTGATGGGCGTCGCGCGGCGTTGATCGAACGGGATCAGCACCTCGAGGTTGACGACGTCGATGGCGGGCTCGACGAAGAGCTGCGCGAAGTAGCTGCCCTTGGGCACGGCCCCGACGTCGAGGCGAACCTCTGCGCTGGTGAGGCCCGAGACGATGGACTGCTCGTAGACCGCCGGCACGGTGAAGGGCGAGCCAGTGCCGGTGAAGGTGGCGGTGACGGTGATGGTGCCTGGCTCGGGCACGCAGAGGGTCGCGTTGGTGGGCACGGCGAGGGTCGACTCGAGCGGGACCTGGAGCTCGACGGCGGCTCTCGGCAACCGCCTCGCCCTGGGCGCAGGACGGCACCCAGACTCGACCGGAGCCTGGGCGCAGCCCACGACGAGCGTCAGGCACGGCACGAGGGCGCGCATCGCGCTCAACCATGCCCACCGCGCAGGAGTCGCGCAACCGCCAACCTCGCCGGAGCGGGCGAGCCGTCGGTCGTTCGCCCGACGGACGTTCGCACGAAGAGCCAGGAGGCCGCTCCTCGGTAGCGTGCTCACCACGATGCGGAGCGTTCTCGGGGCGTGGGTGCTGGTGAGCTGGTTGTTTCCGGGGTCGGCGCGCGGCGGCGAGCCAGGCTCGCAGGTGACGGCCGGGCGGACGATCGAGCCAGCCGTCGAGGCGAGGAGCGCGGCGCCCCGTCCAGGTGGGGGCTCGACGAACCCCAGCGCGGCGCCGGCGGAGGGGATCCCCGAGAGTCTCCGCCTCGCGGACGATGGCGAGTGGCTCGAGGTGTTGCCCGTTCGCCTCGAGCCTCCGCGCGAGCCGGACGCCGAGGTCGGCGACGACACGACCGTCATCTGGCAAGACGACCAAGGCCTCATCACCGTTCGCGCCTCGCGGCGAGATCGCCAGCTGGTGCCGCTCCTCCCGCCGGCCCGGAGCACCTCCGACCAAGCCGCGGGTGACGCGCTCCTGAGCGAGGCCGAAGCGGCGTTGGCGAAGGGGCAGTTCTTCGACGCCCGGCGGCGCGCCAGCCTCGCGCGCGGCTATCTGCCGGAGAGCGCGCGCGTCTACGGGCTGCTGGGTCGAATCGCGCTCGCCCAGAACGACCACGAAGAGGCGCGCTGGAGCTACGAGCGCGCGAAGCAGTTCGCGACCCACCCCGCCGCCGCGCAGCGCCTCGACGGCGTGCTCGCGACGCTCGTGAAGGAGGTCGGCGACGTCGCCCCGCTCCCGCGCTTCGAGACGGAGCACTTCGTGGTGTCGAGCCCGTGGGCGGAGGGAGAGCCCAATGCCCTGGTGCTCGCCGAGGCGCTCGAGCAGGCGTGGGTCGCCGCCGAGCACGCGCTGGGGGTCGCTCCTCGAGGGAAGGTGCGCGCCGTCGTCTACCGGCACGAGCAGTTCTCGGCACGAGTGGGGGGAACGACGTGGGCGGCGGGCGACTTCGATGGCCGCGTTCGAATCGGCTCGAGCCTGGTCGGGACGGCGCTCATGCGAACGGTGCTCACCCACGAGGTGGCGCACGCCTTCGTCGCCGACCGAGGAGCGCGGGTTCCGGCCTGGCTCAACGAGGGCATCGCTCAGTGGGTGGCCGACGAGTCGCCCACCCCGCCAACGTGTTCGACGGGCCACGGCTTCGAGCTCGGGGCGCTGGGGACGTCCTTCGGGGGCTTCGCCTCGTGTCGGGAAGCGCGGGTGGCCTACGCCGCTGCACACCACGCAGTCGGCCGGCTGAGCGAACGCTACGGCGCCGAAGCGGTGGGGCGGCTGGTGAGGGCCATGAGGCGCGGCGGAGACGAGTCGTACTTCGAGGAAGCACTCGGGCCGACGATGGGAGCGTTCGTGCGTGAGTTCGACGCCGAGGCTGCCCGGCCACCGGGTCAGCGCCGGGACTGAGGCGGCTTCGCGAGGAAAGGAAAGCAGCACGCGCCCGAGTGAGAAAGCCGGGGGTAAGTCACCTTGGAAGGGTGGTGTCCGCCGTGGACGAATCCCCCATGTGGTGGAGGATCCTGGAGTTGAACCAGGTTGGTGCGTGTATGGCCTCATCGGCCGGGCGCGTGCTGTGCCCCTCAAGACGCGGCCCTGGCGGAGTTCCTGACGCGATGGAGTTGATCAGTCGGCCATATCGGCATACATTGATATATCGATATGGAGTTGTCCGAGACCTTTCACGCCCTGGGTGACCCGACGCGGCTGCGGATTCTGCGGCTGGTGGCGGCGGCGAAGCTGAACGTCTCCGAGGTGGTCTCGGTCATCGGCGTCGCCCAGTCGTCGGTCTCCCACCACCTCGCGAAGCTGAAGGCGCTCGAGCTGATCAGCGAGGAGCGGCAGGGCGGCTTCACCTACTACTCGCTCGCCCTCGACGCCTCCGATGCGCGCTGGCCGCTGATCCACCTCGCCAAGGAATCGGAGGACGTGCACGGCGATCAGGCGCGGCTCACCGAGCTGCTCCGCCGTCGCGAAGATCGACACACCTTGAACGAGAAGCTGCTCGAGCCTGGCCAGTCGTGGCTGCTCTGGGCCTCGGCGCTCTCGTCGCTGCTCCCCAAGCTCGAGGTCGCCGACTTCGGCTGTGGCTCCGGGGTGCTGACGCAGGAGCTCTCGCGCTGGGCCCGGCACGTCACCGCCATCGACAAGAGCCCGGCGGCGCTCGAGCAGGCGAAGGCGCGGCTCGGCCGGGAGAAGCGCTCGAACGTCACCTTCGTCGAGGCCGACCTCCACCAACTCCCCGCGGGGCTGCCGAAGCACGACCTCGTCGTCATCTCCCAGAGCCTTCACCACGTCGACGAGCCGGCCGAGGTGCTCCGCGAGGCCGCGCGCCTGCTCAAGCCGAACGGCCGGCTGGTGGTGCTCGAGCTGATGCCGCACGCGGAGGCCTGGGTGAAGACCCGCCTCGGCCACGTTCACTTGGGATTCGAGCCGGCCACGCTCGAGCACGCGCTCCACGCGGCTGGCTTCACCGACGTGGTGCTGACCCAGACGCCTCGCGACGGCGCCGCGCCGTTCCGCGCCTTCCTCCTCACCGCCACCCGCCCGGCCCGGCCGTCCAAGAGAGACGGCGGCACGCGGCCTTCCACCGGAGCTGCCTCATGACGAACAAGACCCGTGCCCTCGAAGAGCTGGTGAAGCAGCGCATCGTCATTCTCGACGGCGCGATGGGCTCGATGGTGCAGACCTTCACGCTCGGCGAGCAGGACTTCCGCGGCGAGCGCTTCAAGGCGCACGGCCACGACCTCAAGGGCAACAACGAGGTGCTCTGCCTCACCCGGCCCGACGTCATCGAGACGATTCACCGGCAGTACCTCGACGCTGGCGCCGACGTCATCGAGACGAACACCTTCAGCGCGACCTCCATCGCGCAGGCCGACTATCGGCTCGAGCCGGTGGTGCGAGAGCTGAACCTCGCCGCCGTCGAGTGTGCGAAGAAGGCCGTCGCCGCGGCCGAAGCAAAGACCCCAGGACGCACCTGCTTCATCGCGGGCGCCATCGGGCCCTTGAACCGAACGCTCTCGCTCTCGCCCGACGTCAACCGTCCGGAGTTCCGCGCCGTCACCTGGCAGCAGGTCGTCGACTCGTACACCGAGCAGGTGCGCGCGCTGATGGATGGCGGGGTCGACGTGCTCCTCGTCGAGACCATCTTCGACACCTTGAACTGCAAGGCGGCGCTCTTCGCCATCGAGGCGGTCTTCGACGAGCTGGGCCGCCGGGTGCCGGTGATGATCTCGGTCACCATCACCGATCGCTCTGGCCGCACCCTCTCGGGCCAGACCATCAGCGCGTTCTACAACTCGATTCGCCACGCCAAGCCCTTCGCGGTCGGCATCAACTGCGCGCTCGGCGGCGACGACATGCGGCCTTACGTCGAAGAGCTCGCGGCCATCGCCGAGTGCCCGGTCAGCTGCTACCCGAACGCCGGCTTGCCCAACGCCTTCGGTGGCTACGACGAGACGCCGGCCGACATGGCGCGGGTGCTCGGAGACTTCGCCAAGCAGGGCTGGCTCAACTTCGTCGGCGGCTGCTGCGGCTCCACCCCGGCGCACATCGCGGCCATCGCCCAGGCGGTGAAGCCGTTTCCTCCCCATCAGGTCGGCGCCGCGCACCTCGGCCAGCGCCTCTCGGGCCTCGAGCCCCTCACCATTCGCTGAGAGAAGGTCATGACCTCTTCCGCCTCGCAGTTCATCGTCATCGGTGAGCGCACCAACATCACCGGGTCGCCCAAGTTCGCCAAGGCCATCAAGGAAGGCGACTGGACCACCTGTCTCGCCATCGCGCGCCAGCAGGTCGAGAGCGGCGCGAACGTCATCGACATCAACGTCGACGAAGGCCTCATCGACTCCGAAGCGACGATGACGAAGTTCTTGAACCTCATCGCCTCGGAGCCGGAGATCGCCCGCGTTCCGGTGATGATCGACTCCTCGAAGTGGAGCGTGCTCGAGGCCGGGCTCAAGTGCCTGCAGGGCAAGGGCATCGTGAACTCCATCTCGCTGAAGGACGGCGAGGCCGAGTTTCTGCGGCGGGCGAAGCTGTTGCGGCGCTACGGCGCGGCGGCGGTGGTGATGGCCTTCGACGAGAAGGGCCAGGCGGCGAGCTGCGACGACAAGGTGCGCATCTGCACCCGCGCGTACCATCTGCTCGTCGATCAGGTCGGCTTCCCGGCCGAAGACATCATCTTCGACCCCAACATTCTCACCGTCGCGACTGGCATCGAGGAGCACAACAACTACGCGGTCGACTTCTTCGAGGCGACGCGGATCATCAAACGAACGCTGCCTCGGGCGAAGATCTCCGGCGGCGTCTCGAACGTCAGCTTCTCGTTCCGCGGCAACAACCCCGTGCGCGAGGCGATGCACACCGCGTTTCTGTTCCACGCGGTGAAGGCCGGCATGGACATGGCCATCGTCAACGCCGGCATGCTCGGGGTGTACGAGGAGATTCCGAAGGATCTGCTCCAGTGCATCGAAGACGTGCTGCTCAACCGGCGCGCCGACGCCACCGAGCGGCTCATCGCCAAGGCCGAGGCGCTCAAGGCCCAGCACGGTGGAGCGGCGAAGGAAGTGAAGGAAGACCTCTCGTGGCGCAACCAGAGCGTCGCCGAGCGGCTCAAGCACGCGCTGGTGAAGGGCATCGACGCCTTCGTCGATCAAGACACCGAAGAAGCGCGCAAGTCGGTCGCTCGCCCGCTCGACGTCATCGAAGGCCCGTTGATGGACGGCATGCGCGTCGTCGGCGATCTCTTCGGCGCGGGGAAGATGTTCCTCCCGCAGGTGGTGAAGTCGGCGCGGGTGATGAAGCGCGCGGTGGCCTGGCTGACCCCGTTCATGGAAGAGGAGAAGCGGCAGGCCCAGGCGCAGGGGGCGGTGACGCGCGCGCAGGGCAAGGTGGTGCTCGCGACCGTGAAGGGCGACGTGCACGACATCGGGAAGAACATCGTGGGCGTGGTGCTCGCCTGCAACAACTACGAGGTGACCGACCTCGGGGTGATGGTGTCGGCCGAGAAGATCCTCTCCACCGCGAAGGAGAAGGGCGCCGACGTCGTCGGGCTGTCTGGCCTCATCACGCCCTCGCTCGACGAGATGGTGCACGTCGCGAAGGAGATGACGCGGCAGGGCTTCTCGGTGCCGCTGCTCATCGGTGGAGCCACCACGTCGCCCGCGCACACCGCGGTGAAGATCGCGCCGGAATATCAACCCGGCGTCGCGCACGTGCTCGATGCCTCGCGGGTGGTGAACGTGGTGGGGGCGCTGCTCTCGCCGAATCAGAAGAGCGCTTTCGTCGCCGAGACGAAGACCAAGCAGGAAGCGCTGCGAGTCGACTTCGCCGAGCGCCAGGGCTCCCGCAAGCTGCTGCCACTCGAAGCCGCCCGAAAGCGGAAGTTCACCTGCGACTGGGCGAAGGCCGACCTCGCGACGCCGGAGTTCTTCGGCACTCGCGTGGTGGAAGCGACCGTCGAGGAGATCGCGCCGTTCATCGACTGGGGCCCGTTCTTCCAGGCGTGGGAACTCCACGGCGCGTTTCCCCGCATTCTCGAGGACGAGGTCGTCGGGGCCGAGGCGCGCAAGCTGTTCGGCGACGCGAAGAAGCTGCTCGCTCGCATCGGTCAGGAGAGGCGGTTCTCACCACGCGCCGTCGTCGGGTTCTGGCACTGCAACTCGGTGGGCGACGACGTCGAGGTCTACGCCGACGCGAACCGCTCGAAGGTGCTCCGCCGGTTCTCGATGCTGCGGCAGCAAGGCGAGAAGCAGCAGAACGATCGCAACCTCTGCCTCGCTGACTTCGTCGCGCCCAAGGACTCGGGCCGCGTCGACGCGATGGGCGGCTTCGTGGTGACCGCCGGGCCCGGCGTCGAGGCGTTCGCCAACGAGCTGAAGGCCGCGCTCGACGACTACTCCGCCATCATGGTGCAGGCGTTGGGTGATCGAATCGCCGAGGGCTTCGCCGAGCTGATGCACAAGCGCGCGCGGGCCTGGTGCGGCTTCGGGAAGGACGAGAAGCTCTCGAACGAGCAGCTCATCAAGGAGCACTACCGCGGCATTCGGCCGGCCCCCGGCTATCCCGCGTGTCCCGATCACACCGAGAAGCCCGGCCTCTTCGAGCTGCTCGACGCCACCAAGGCCAGCGGTGTGGCGTTGACCGAGTCGATGGCGATGACGCCGGCGAGCAGCGTGTCGGGGTGGTTCTTCAATCACCCGGAGTCGACGTACTTCGGCATCGGCAAGCTCGGGCGTGATCAGATCGAGGACTACGCGAAGCGCAAGGGCATGAGCGTGGAAGCGGTCGAGCGCTGGCTCGGGCCCAACCTCGGCTACGACCCGCGGGAGCGCTCGGCGGCCTAGAGCGTTCCGTCCCGCACCTGGGTGAAGCTCACCACGCCCGCTGCGCCCGGGCGCCCGTCTTCTCCGTCTTTGCCGTCTGGTCCCTCCGCTCCGTCAGCCCCCGCCGCGCAGCCACGCTCGATCACGACCGAGTGACCCTTCGAATCGGTCTCGGTCTTGTCGTGCCTCGCTGCGCCCCCATCACCTCCTCGACCACCGGAGCCGCCGCGTCCGCCCGAACCGCCTGCACCGCCGACGCTCACGATCGCCGCCGCCAGCTTCTCGAGGGTCGGCGGGCTGCACGACGCGTCGAGGCAGCTGACCGTCACCGTGATGGGGCCGCCGTCACCACCCCGTCCACCGGGGCCTCCTTCCCCACCCGGCCCGCCGTCGCCTCCAGGCTGACACGAATCGCCGTCGCGCCCGCGTTGCCCGTCGGCGCCCGCGTCGCCCGTGGCCCCTTTGGCACCCAACGAGGCGATCCGAAACGTGCCCAGGTCGGCGGCCTCGACGATTCGACGGTCTCGGGTGTCTCCCGATTCCACCTCGAACGCGAAGCGCGTACCGCGCAGGAGTTCGCGAACGTGCACCGTCACCGCGGGCCCCTTCGCCCCGGGCGCGTCGGCCGCGTGCTCGATGGAGGGACCCGGCAGGTACCGCAGCGGCCAGGGGATGCTGCCGATCGACTGCCCCTCGAGGAACACCGGCAGCTGCACCGCCTCGGAGGTGGCGAAGCGGTACGACAGGTCCACCGGCAGGTCGTCCTTGAAGTCGAAGCGGCCGACGCCGAGCGGCTCGATCAGCGGCGAGCGGATGTCGAAGGAGGTCGCCGCCACACAGGGCGTCGGGTCGAACGGGTGTTCGTCGTCGCACGCGTTCAACGGCTCGGACAGGCCCTGCACCCGCACCGATGCGACGCCGTCGAACTGAACCGTGGGGAGAATGCCGCTCACCGCCCCGAGAGAGTGAAAGGAGGCGCCTCGAGGTTGCGACACGGCGATGACCGAGGGCCACCGGGGGTCGCGCTTCAGCGAGGCTTCGGTCACCACCGTGCTCTCCGGCCCGTTCAAGACGACCGGGTTCGCCCGGAAGAGCAGCACCCGCTCCTCGAGGGCCGGCCCGCCACTCGTGACGGAGGGAATCGAGCTGGCCCGCATTCTCAGCCGAATCAGCCGCCTCGCCGCGTCGTCGCGTCGCGCTCGATCGGGCAGTCGCAGCGCAGCCCGGAGCAACAGACGCTCCCGCCCCTCGCCGAGGAAGCGATCGAGCGTCGCCACGTCGACGGGCTGCCCGTTCCACAGGCCTTTCCCCAGTGCGTCGGTCTCGAGCACCTCGATCGCAAATCGTTTGCGAACCGGCCCGAGCGAATCCACCAGCGTCGAGAGCCTGCTCAGCCGCGGCTCGAGCTTCGACGCGGTGGCCTCCAGCTCCGAGGGCCGTTCGAGGAGCAAGACGTGGAGGGCCTCGAGCCTGCGTTGGGCCCGCTCATCGACCTCGAGCTCGCCATTCGAGAGGAGCCGCTCGTAGACCTCGACGAGCTCATCGAGGAGGCCCTGGGCGGAGCCCGGCGCGAGTGTCTCGAACGAGAGCCTCACACACCGGGTGAAGGCCCGGTCGGTCACCTGTCGCGCGAGCCAGGCCTCGATGATGCGGTCCTGCAGGCTCGCGTCCGCCAGCCGGTCGCCGTTGAGCCGCGCGTCGCAGAGCTCGCCCGAGGCGTCACGCTGGGTGAGATGACCGAGGATCGCCTCGTTCGTGCCAATCGCCAAGGCGGTGTGGGCCGAGTACGGCCGCTGGGTGGCACAGCCCATGAGGGCAAGCGATACCAGCAAGGGCCCGAGAGCGCGCATGGCCGTATGTTGCCGTGCCACCAGAAGAACGATCCCTCGTCGTGGCGGCGAGCTGGAGCGGCTCGTCGGCGCAGCGGCCCACGGTCACTTCGCGTCGCTCACCACACAGGTGTTGTGCGGCTGACCGCTGTACCGTCCGCAGTACGACGAGAGCGGCCTGCAGTCGGAGTCGGTGTTGCACCCGCGCATCACGTGACGCCCGTTCTCCTGGGGAACGTTCGAGCAGGTCGCGCCCGCGTCCGCTTCGGTCACCCCCTGACAGGTGTCGCACAGCTTGCGGAACTCGGCGGTCCACTTCAGCTTCGCCGCCAGCACCGCGCAGTCCTGACAGTTCTCGGTCGAGCAATCGAAGATCGACGGTCGTGACACCTGGCCACACCCAGTCAGCCAGAGGCCGACGCAGACCCCGAGGAACGCCCCAAGGCCCTGCCGAGAAGAATGACGACGACCACCACCAGAGAGTGCGCGCATGTGAGGGTTCCCCTGAGCCGGTGAGCTCCTTACACCCTCGCGCCTAGCTCGAGCGCTTGTCGGGTCGCTCGGCCCCGACCAGCCGCAGCACCAGCTGAAGGAGCGAGTCGCCCTTCCACGGCTTCTCGATGCTCTCCACGCCCACCCGCGAGGCGTCGTCGAGGCGGCTGATGGCGTCGACCGGGTAGCCAGAGGCGATGATGATGGGCACCGTCGCGCCCTTCGCTCGCAGCGCGGTGATGAGCTGGGCGCCGTCGAGCTCTGGCATCACCAGATCGGTCACCACCAAGTCGAAGTGCTCCTTCGCGAAGGCCTCGAGGCCGAGGGCGCCGTTCTCGACGTCGACGACCGACAACCCGACCGAGCTGAAGAGCCGAACGAGCGCCCGGCGGAGCTGCGGGTTGTCTTCGCACACCAACACCCGAGCGTTCGTCTTCGGAGCTGGCCGCGGCGCAGGCGAGGGCGTCGGCGTGCTCACCACCCGGTCGGAGCGCGGGAAGAGGAGGTGAAGCGTGGTGCCTTGCCCCGGCTCGCTGTGCACGACGATGCCCGCCATGGCCCGGGTGGCGATGCCGTGCACCACCGCGAGGCCCATTCCGGTGCCGGCCCCCTGCGCCTTGGTGCTGAAGAAGGGCTCGAAGGCACGGGCGAGCGTCTCTGCCGTCATGCCCCGGCCCGAGTCGGCGACCGCGAGCTGAACCCAGGGCTTCTCTCCTGGCGCGACGATGACGGTGCCCGGCGGGAGCTCGTTCGTCACCGTCGTTCGAACGTCGATGCGGCCACGTGAGCCGATGGCCTCTTGCGCGTTCAAGACGAGGTTGAGCAGCAGCTGGTCGAGGTGGGCCTGGGCGAGCTCGATGGCCCCGTGCGCGCCGGCCGCGACCTCCAGCTTCACGTCGGGCGGGAGCAGCCGCTCGAGCATCGGGCGCACCCGGGTCACCGCCTCGTCGAGCGCGATGACGTCGGGCCGGCCTTCGTCACGACCGAAGACGAGGAAGCGCTGGGTGAGCCGCTTGCCGGTGTCGAGGCTGGCCTGCATGTCGGCCACCACCGCTTCGGCGTTCGGCAGCTTGCGCACGTCTTCCAGCTCGAGCTGCAGCGTCGCGAGCACGTTGTTGAAGTCGTGGGCGACTCCAGCGGCGAGCCGGCCGAGCCCTTCGAGCCGTTGCGCGTGCGCGGTGCGAGCGAGCAGCGCTTCCCGTTGCTGGGCGGCCTCCAGCTCGGCGGTGAGATCGATGGCGGCGACGACCGAGGTGTCGGGCCCGAGCCGCGCCTGCCGCATGCGCACCTGACGGCGCTCGCCACGCGGAGCCAAGGAGAAGTCGGCGGCGACGCCCAGCTCACCGGCGAGCCAGCGGGCGTAGCGAGCGGCTTCGTCGGCGTCGGTGAAGGGCAGGGTGCGTGGCCGTTCGTCGAGCCCCAGCATCGTGCGCGCGGCCGGGTTGGCCTGCTCGAGCGTCGTGCCCCGGTAGGTGAGGAGCGGCGCCGGAGAGCCGTCGAACAAGGCGCGTTGAATCGTGTCCCGTTCCTTCCCGGCGGCGAGCGCGCGCTCGCGTTCCTCGAGGGCCTCGGCGAGGGCGCGGGCGCGGCTGGCGAGCACCTGGAAGCCGACGATGACGACCGCGAGCAAGGCGAGGCCGACGAAGACCTGCATGGCCGGCCGTTCCCACAGCCTGGGGCGAACGATGAAGCGCAGGCTCGCGGTCGGTGGGCCGGCGGGTCGATCTTCCGGGTGCACCTCGACGGTCCAGGTGCCGGGCGCGAGGTCGACGTACTTGGCGAAGAGGCCGATGCGCTCTCGGCGAAAGAGGGTGCCGTCTCGTGAGAGCGCGAGCCAGGCGTGCCGCGGTGGGCTCCGGAAGGCATCGGGTGGGGTGCTGAGCCGGACCTCGAGATCGCGGGACGGCGCGTCGACCTCGGCGCCTTCGACGAGCCGTCGCTCACCCAGGTGCGCCGACTCGAGGAAGACGGGGGCCGCCGGGGGCACGTCGGGCACCTCACTCGGGCGAATGAGGGCGACGCCGTCGACGGTGGGGAACGCGAGGCTCCCATCGGCGAGCAGGGCTCCGGCGCCCATGCCTCCGCCGTTGCCTTCACCAGTCGGCAGGTGCTCGCACTCGAGCGCGCCACGTTCGGCGACGAAGGCCTCGAGCGCCGCGGTCTTGACCCGGTAGGCGCCGGCGTTGCTGTTGAACCAGAGGTCGGCTCCCACCGGCACGATGCGCGACAGCTCGTTGGTGCAGAAGCCGTCGTCGGAGGTGAACCAGCGCGCGCGCCGCAAGCCCGGGCCTGGCTCGACCCGGCCCAGCCCATCGCCGTAGGTCGCCACCCACACCACCCCGCGCCCATCGACGCGGAGGTCTCGAACGGTCGCCGGTCGATCGTCTTCGGGTCGAAGCACCGGCGTGAGGGCGCCGTTCGAGAGCGCGACCAGGCCTCTCGTGGTGCCGACCAGCACGCGTCCATCGGGCTCACGCGCCAGGGTGGAGACGATGGCCGAGGGCAGCCCGGCGTCGGCGTCGAAGACCGAGGTGCGCTCATAGCCGTTCGCCCGCCGCTCGAGTGTCCAGAGGCCCTCGGAGGTGCCGAGGAGGAGTTGGTCCCCGTGCTCGAGCGCCGCCTTGATCTCCACGCCTTCGAGCTCCCGGGTCGCCGGCGCCTGGTAGAGCTGCTCGAGCTTTCCCTCGTCGCCGAGCCGGTAGAGCCGGTCGGTGACGCCGAGGAGCACCCCGCCATCGGTCGCGGTGAAGGAATAGACGCAGGCGTCGTCGGCGAGGCGGCGGTCGCGGGTGAGGGTGGTGAGCGCCGCGTCGATGGTGAAGAGGCCGGTGCAGTAGCCGGCGACGAGGGCCCCCGTCGCGGCAGGCGCGACCAAGGCGATCGACCGCGCGTCCGTCGGGGAGCCGAGGTGACGGAGAAACCGGTCTCGCACGCGGTACAGGCCGCCGTTGTCGCTCCCGACCCAGAGCGTGCCTTGTCGGTCGACGAAGAGCGTGCGCACTGCGAGGGGAATCTCCTGCGTGGGGTCCCACGGTTGCCGAGGCGGCGGGAGGAAGACGCGCTCCGTGCGGCCGCCCGAGGTGACGAGCAGGAAGCCGCCTTCGGCCCACCAGCTCCGGTGGTTCTCGGGGTCCGCCGTGCCGCGCGCGATGACCCGAGGGCTGACGAGCTCGAGCCGCTGGTCGCGAATGGTGAAGGTGCCGGAGGCGCCCGAGGCGAAGAGGGTGCCGTCGACTGCGCGCCAGAGATCGGTCGGGTGCTCGAGCAGGAGCGTCTGCGAGGCGGGGCAGCCCTCGATGCAGGTGACGCCGCCCGCGCCGAGCGCCCAGATCTCCCCGCTCGCCGACTCCGCGACCCGGAGGGCGAGCCGGGAGTCGATTCGTCGCGCGACGTCCTTCACTTCGAAGACGCCCGCCCGCCCAGCAGCGACGAGGAGCGCACCAGAGGGCCGACGCACGAGCCGCCAGATGGTGTCGGGTTGCGGGGAGAGGACGACGCGCTCGGGTGGAGCGGTGGCCTGGGCGCCGAGCCGCAGCAAGCTCCCGTCTTGTCCACCGAGCCAGAGCGTCGGGCCGGTCCACGCGAGGGCGGTGAAGCGGGGCGCGAGCGCGTGCTCGAGGGGCAGCCGCGCGAAGGTGGCGCCATCGAAGCGCACCACTCCGCCGAAGGTGGTGAGCCAGAGGAAGCCGCGTTCATCTTGCGCGATGTCGGTCACGCTCGTCTGGGGAAGGCCAGCGGCGATGGACCAACTCGCGACCTCGAAGCGCGTGCTCCACGGAGGAGCCTCGTCGCCGTCGGCCGTCAGCGCGACGAGAAGGATGACTGCGGGCAACACCCGGAGAGTGTATCGACCTGCGCCTCCATGACACGGAAATGGCGACGCCGCTGGTGGCGCCGATTCGAGCGGCGCGGCCGAGCGAGTCAGGAAGGACCTCAAACCCGAGGGGGCTGACTGGAGCTTCGAGTCGGCTCGCCGTTTGCCCAACGATGGCGATGACTTCGCCCTCACGAGAACCCGACGCACGTTCGAGGTTCGTCGAGGTGTCATCCGGCCATGAATCGAATTGCATCGTTTGCAGTGGCATCGTTCGTCGCGTGCAGCCCCCAGATGCCGGTCGTCGACGGCGGCTCGCTGGGTGGGGGCTCGACGGCTGGTGGCTCCTCGGGTGGGTCGGCCGCAGGTGGCTCCTCGGCGGGCGGCTCGAGCGGAGGTGGAGCGACGGCCGGTGGAGCGACGGCGGGCGGCTCGGTTGGGGGCGGCTCAGTTGGAGGCGGCTCGGTTGGGGGCGGCTCGGTTGGAGGCGGCTCGGTTGGAGGCGGGCTGGCCATCGACGCAGGCACCTTCGTCGCCGAGACGGGGCTGCCGACGCTCGCGACGCTCCGGACGGTGTGGGGCACGAGCGCGACGAACGTCTTCGTTGGCGGCGCGGCTGACGTCACCTTCTCGGGCGCGACCCTTCGGCTCCAAGGCTCGACGTGGGTGAGGACCGACGAGGTGCGGACGACGGCCATCTGGGGCAGCAGCGCGACCGACGTCTGGGCAGGAGGCGATCGGGCGCTCCGACGGTGGAACGGCACCCAGTGGCAACCCTTCATCAGCCAGGGCACCGTCACGGCGATTCACGGCAGCGCGGCCGACGACGTGTGGATGGTCGACCGCTCGCTCGTCTCTCGGTTCGACGGGACGAACATCGTCTTCCCACCCGCGCTTCCCAACAACAGAGACTGGCGCACGGTGTGGGCCTTCGCTCCGAACGACGCCTGGGTCGGAGGGCAGTACGGAACCGTCGCGCACTTCGATGGCACCGCGTGGACGATTCTCGACTGTGGGTTCTCGAGCACGCCGTTTCAAGCCGACGTGCTCGGCTTCTGGGCGGCGGGGCAGAACGATCTCTGGGCAGTCGGCGGGCGCTTCAGCTCGACGCGGAACTCGGCCGAGGTCAGCCACTGGAACGGCACCTCGTGGACGGCGAGCGCCATCACCACCGCAGGCGCGCTCCAGGCGGTGTGGGGCGCCGGGCCCAACGACGTCTGGGCGGTCGGTCAGGGCGTGGTGCACTTCGACGGCACGGCGTGGAGCAGCGTCACCGTTCCGACTCAGCAGACGCTGTACGCGGTGTGGGGCAGCGCGGCGAACGACGTCTGGGCGGTGGGCGCGGGCGGCACGATTCTCCACTTCGACGGCGGCGCCTGGCGGCAGGTGGCGCCGACGGTGCCAGCGGCGAAGGTCATCGGCATCTGGGCGGCGAGCCCGACCGAGCTCTTCGCGGTCGGCGACGACGTGCTCGCCTCGGCGGGCAACGGCACCTGGACGAATGAAGCGCGGCCCGACGGTGGAACCCTCGTCTCGGTGCACGGGCGGAGCGCGAGCGACGTCTGGGCGGTCGGCACCGAAGAGACGGTGCTTCACCGCACCGCTTCGGGCTGGTCGAGCGTGTCGCTTCCAACTCTCGTCGACGCGGGCCAAGGCGATGGAGGCACCGGGCTCTCCGACGTCTTCGCAGTCACGAGCAACGAGGTGTGGGCCGTCGGTGAGCTCGGCACCGTGGTGCGCTGGAACGGTTCGGCCTTCACCCAGATGCCCGCGCCCACAGCGAAGAACGTCAACGCGGTCTGGGCCGCGGGTCCCAACGACGTCTGGGTCGCCGGGCCCGACCTGCTCGCTCGGTGGAATGGCAGCGGCTGGGTGAGTGCGCCGGGCTTCATCGGCGGGGTGGTGGCCGACGTCTGGGGAACGAGCGCGACCGACATCTGGGCCGTCGGCGGCAGTGGGCTCACCATCGACGGGCACACCTTCGTCGTGCGGAACGCACCTGCCTTCATCTGGCACTACGACGGCACCAGCTGGACTCGCAGCTCGAGCGGCGTGACGGCGCTCCGGAAAATCTGGGCGAGCGGCACGGGCGTCTGGGCGGCGGGCTTCGGAGGAGACCTGCGCTCCTTCGACGGCAGCACGTGGACGACCCGCACGCCGGCCGCCGCGCCCATCAGCAGCCTCACCTCAGCCGGTGGAACGCTGTGGATGGTGAGCGGCGGGCAGATCGTGCGTGGGAACTGAGGCACTCACGCCAGGCGCGCGAGGGTGTCGTGCGCCTCTCTCGCGAGGTCTTCCACGATGGCGCCGATGGGCTTCACCGCGTGAATGAGCCCGACGCCTTGGCCCGCGCTCCAGATGTCCTTCCACCGCTTGGCGCCGTCGGGCGAGCGATCGGGCGTGAAGTTCTCCGGCACCGTCGCCTTGAGGAAGTTGGCGTGAATGCCGGAGACCTGATCCGTGTAGACGACGTCCTCCGGGCCCGACGAGACGACGGCCTGCTTGTAGCCGTCGCTCGCGCCACACTCGGTCGAGGCGATGAAGCGGGTGCCCAGGTAGCAGAGCTCGGCGCCGAGGCTCAGCGCGGCCACCACCTGCCGCCCGTCGCTGATGCAGCCCGCGGAGATGATCGGCACCTGGAGCGCCTCCTTGAGCCACGGCACGAGCACGAACGGCGAGATGCGCCCGGCGTGTCCACCCGCTCCGGCGGAGACCGCGATGATGGCGTCGACGCCCGCGCCGACCGCCTTCTTGCCGTGCTGGAGGGTGATGACGTCGTGAAACACGAGCCGCTGCTTCTCGTGCGCGCGCTTCACCACGTCGGTCGGGTTGCCGTAGCTGGTGAGGATGACGGGCACGTCGAGCTCGAGACAGGCGGTCAAATCGGACTCGATGCGCTCGGACGGAGTGAGGCCCAAGGTGAGGTTGATGCCGATGGGCTTGTCGGTGCGGCTGCGCACCCAGGCGAGGTTCGCGCGGAACTGCTCCGTCGTGCGGCAGTTGAGCGACGGCATGCAGCCCAAGATGCCCGCTTCGGCGCAGGCGACGAGCATCTCCTTGTTCGAGATGAGGAACATCGGCGCAGCGACGAAGGGGTACTTGAGGCCGAGCTTCTTCGAGAGGGGCGTGTCGAGCTTCATGGCGCCGACTTCGCCCGCCCCCGCGCGCCTCGCAAGGACAACCGGCTCATCGAAAACCGCGCGCCTCGGCGAGCCCGTGCTATGCGCCGGGGCGTTCTCCGGGCTGATCAGCCCGGCCGTCACCAGGAGCTGCCATGTCCCTCGAGAAGACCTGCCGTGAGTTCATCTCCAGCCTGCTCGGCCACAAGACGCGCCACACGCTCTGCCTCAACATCGCGGACCCGTCGGTGAAGGCCGAGGCGGTGGCGATGGCGGCCATCACCGAGTCGGGCAAGTTCGCCCCGACGCACGTGCACGAGCCGGCGGCGCCCGACTTCAGCAAGCTGATGGAGGACATCTCCGGCAAGGCCGTGGTGGTCTCCTTCGACGACCTCGACAAGCACCCCAAGTGCATCGACGCCCTCGCCGCGCACGTGCGCAAGCCGCACCCGCAGGGCGTGCTGGTGGTGGTGAGCCGGCAGTGGAACTCGGACAACACCGAGAAGGAGCGCGAGCTGCGCAAGCACTGCCTCTTCTTCCAGCAGAACCTCCCGGTGCCGCCGAAGCAGAAGTGAGTCGCGAGGCGGAATGAGCGAGGAGCGCCGGAACGAAGCGCACGAACGGGCGATCGTCGAAGCGCCCGACGACGAACGGGTTCGACTCGCCTACGCCGATTGGCTCCAGCAGCAGGGAAACCCGCGCGGCGAGCTCGCGATGGTGCAGTACCTGCTCGCCCAGAAGAAGCTGCCCGTCGCCAAACGTTCGCATCCAGCTCCCATCGGCGCGCGGGCCGAGCTCGAGAAACGGGAACGGGAGCTCTTCGACAAGCACGAGGCCCTGGCGCTCGAGTCGGAGGCCGAGCTGACGTGGCGAGTGGGCTTCGTCGAGGCAGCGTCGTTCGAGCTGCAGTATGTGAGCGAACTCGAAGAGGAGCTCCAGACGCTCTTCGCGCACCCGTCGGCGCGGCTGCTGCGCACGCTCTCGTTCCAGACCGACTACGACGACGCGCTCGATGACGCGGTCGACCTCCTCACCCAGCTCGAGGTGCCACCGAGCGTGCGCTCCTTCGTGCTGCACGTCGGCGAGCTGCAGTGGCCCGACCCCGACTTTCCGCCCGAAGGTGACTGGCCGACGGTGAGCCGGTTGCCGGAGCTCTTCGAGGCGTTTCCGCGAATGGAGGCCTTGCGCGTTCGGGGCGGGCTGCCGAACAGGCTCGCGTTTCCGAAGTCGCTGCGCAGCCTCGCGGTGGAGACGACCGAGCTGCGGCCGAGTCACCTCGAGAGCCTGCTCCGCACGCCTCGACCGGCGCTCACCTCGTTCGAGCTGTGGTTCGGCAAGAGCCTGGTCGGAGTGGCCGAGCTCGACCCGCTCCTCGCGGGGAAGGTGGGCTCGCTCGAGCGGCTGGGCCTGATGAACACCGAGCTGAGTGACGCGCTCGTGCCGGTGCTGGCCCGCTCGCCGTTGCTCAAGCGGCTCGAGTGGCTCTCCTTGGCGTTCGGCACGCTCACCGACTCGGGAGGCGCGGCGATCCTCGATGCGGCGAGCTGGTTCGACGACGTGAAGACGCTCGACGTGAGCGAGAACTTCCTCTCCGACGACCTGCTCGAGCAGCTGTCGACGGTGTGCCCGAGGTTGGTGGCGGGTGAGCAGCGAGACGAGGACTGGGGCGTCGAGCCCGCCTACTTCGTGCGCTGACAGCCGCTCGCTCGCTGGTCGACCAGTCCTGCGGCGAGCTCGTCAGCGCACTTCCCAGGCGACGGTGCCGCCGCACGACGTCTCGGCGTAGCAGCCCGCCTTGAGCACGTAGTCGCCATCGGCCGGCGCGACGAACTGCACGAACGAGAGCTGCCCGCAGGAGTCGTCGTTGCGCGCGACGGTGCGGTTCGTCGACCCGGACACGATGCGCACGTAGGTGTCTCCGGTGCCCGTCGCGCCCGCCACGTTGCAGGTGCCGGCGCTCAGCGTCTGCCCCGCGCGCAGGGTGATGGTGCGGTTCGCGGTGTTGCGGGTGGCGTTGGTGGTGAGGCTGCCCTGGTAGGCGAGTGACGAGCCGGTCGGCGTCGGCGTGGGAGTCGGGTTTGGAGTCGCTCCGCAGAAGCGGTGCGAGGGCAGGGCGCGGCAGAGGCCCGCGAGCGCGGTGTGGGTGTAGACGATGGTCTCTCCGCTGCAGCCCGACTCGGCGCAGACGTTGACGACGTTGCAGCTCCCGCGGCGCACGTAGTCGGTGTCGCCCTGCACGAGAATGCCGGCCACCGAGAAGGTCTCCAAGTCGTACACACCCGAGCCGGAGTTCCCGCCGAAGGTGTCGGTCGTCGCCTCGAAGGAGGCGCCGTTGCCCGGGTCGCGCACGCTGCCGCCGGTGTCGATCTTGAACGGCACGCCGCTCCCGCAGCCGATGACGCCGACGTGACGGCCGGTGATGAGCGGGGTGGTGGTGCTGCGAACCGGCGCGGGGGTGAAGCGCGGCGCCGCCGAGCGGTCGAGTCGAATGATGGCGTAGTCGACCTCTCCCTGCGAGGTGGAGGTCTCGGCCCGCGCGACGATGCTGGCGCAGGAGAAGACGTCGGCCGAGGTGATGGGCTCGAGCGCCGTCGCCGACCGTCGCGCGTACTTGAAGACGAGCTTCGTCGAGCGGCACTCCGTCAAGGTGGTGATGCAATGCCCGGCGGTCAGCACCAGGTCGTCGTCGATGAGGGTGCCCGAGCAGAAGGCCGCCGTCGGGTCGCTCGCGAAGCGCTGGCCGGCGCAGAGGCCCTCGGACTGTCCAAGGGTCGCGCCCGCGAGGCGAACGTTCGACGGGTTGCTCGCGTCGACGTCACTCGCCGACACCAACGCCACCGTCGACTGGAGGGCGCGTGCGCGCATCGTCGCGTCCGAGTGGGCGTAGACGTCTTGACGGTCATCACTCCCGTAGACGACCGCCTTGCCCTTGTCGGTGAAGCGCTCGTCGGCGCCGGAGGAGTCGTCGATGGTGAGCTCGCCACCACCGCAGCCGATCAGCACCAGCACCGCACTCGAGAGGATCGTTCGCATCGCGTCGCGCGCGTTCGCAACAACGAGGCCAGCGCTGCGAGCCGAGCGACTCGATTCTCCAACTCGTCATTCCTCCGGGGAGCGATGTGCGACGAGGTCGTGCAGCGAGATCCATGGCGCCTACCTTTGCGCCGACGTTCGGGCTCCGGTTTGTCAACGGCCGACACACGACTGGTGTGATGCTGTTTCGGCCAGTTGCAGGCTCGTGCTGTGGCCACGAGCGAGCGGGGCGGGTCTGATCAACGACCACATCCGCGCACTCCGGTGCCGCACCCACACTCGTTTTCATGGTCATCAATTGCGCGAGCGCGAGTAGCGTTCGCCCGGTCTCGACGACGCGAGGTCCGATGCACGCGGTTCTCGGAATCGACTTCGGCACCACCAACACCTCGGCGGCCTGGTTCGATCAGGCGGGGAAGCTGCGCGTCGTTCCCGTCACCGACAAGACGGCGATGTTGCCGTCGGTGGTGTGGTTCCCCTCGGCCGACGCGAACAAGTGTCTGGTGGGCCAGGCGGCGAAGACGCAGCTCGTCGACGATCCCAAGCACACGCTCTTCGGCACCAAGCGCTTCATCGGCCGGCGCTTTCAGTCCGAGTTCGTCTCGAAGCACCGCGACCGCTTCGCCTTCGATCTCGTCGAGGGCCAAGACGGCTACACCGCGGCGCTCATCTACGGCCAGATGATCCCCCTGGTGGACGTGGCGACGGTGGTGGTGAAGGACATCGTGTCTCGCGCCAACCGGGCGGCCGGGAGCACCTTCACCGAGTGCGTGATGACGGTGCCCGCCCACGCGAGCGTGCGCCAACGAGAGGCGGTGCGAAAGGCGGCCGAGCACGCGGGGCTCACGGTGCGTGCCATCGTCAACGAGCCGACCGCGGCCGCGCTCTTCTACGCGAACCTCAAGCAGCCCAAGCAGACGGTGCTCATCTTCGACCTGGGCGGCGGCACCTTCGACGTCACCGTGCTGCGCGTCGAGAACCGGGTGGTGAACGTGCTCGCCACCGGCGGCGACGCCTTCCTCGGCGGTTCGAACTTCGACGAGCGCATCGCCGACGCCTTCGCGAACCACATCGAGCGGACGAAGGGCGTCTCGGTGCGGGAGAGCCGAACCGTGATGCAGCGCCTCGCCCTCGCCGCCGAGTACGCGAAGATCAACCTCTCGCGTGTCCCCTCCTACGACCTCCGCGTGCCGGTGGTGGCGCAGCGTCCCGACGGGTCGTTCGTCGATCTCCAGCTCACCTTGACGCGGGAGATGATGGAGACGCTGGTGACGCCGCTCGTCGAGCGCTGCGTCTCGGCCTGCGACGACGTGCTCATTCGCGCGAAGCTGAGCACCCAGGACATCGACGAGCTCGTGCTGGTGGGCGGAATGACGCGCATGCCGCTCGTGCGCAGCCGGCTGCGGCACTTCTCCAAGGTCTCCACCGAGAAGGAAGTGCACCCCGAGCTCGGCGTCGCGGTCGGCGCGGCGATTCTGGGTCGAAACCTCTCCCGCGCCGGCAACTCCGGCCTCGCCGACGTGGTGGCGATGCCCATCAGCGTGATGCTGCCCGGCGGGCGCACCGTCGAGGTCATTCCGGCCAACACCGCGGTGCCGTGCACCCGCTCCATCGTGCTCGAGAGCTTGCCGCCGTGGAGCGCGCCGGTGCCGTTGTTGCTCTTCGAGTCGCTCGATCTCTCCGCGACCGATCGCGAGGTCATCGGGAGCGTGCACATCTCCGAGGAGTGGCGCACCAACCCGAACGTGGTGCCCAGCCTCGAGCTGAGCGTCGGCCAGGACTTCGCGCTCACCGCCAAGCTCGTCGCGCCCGGTGGCATGCAGACCCAGCTGCAGATCGTCGACTCCCGACGGTGAGCGCGACAGCCTGAGCCAATCGTGCGAGAGGCTCGCCCGGTGCGGCACTGGTGGAGCAGCTCGAAGGCCTGGAACGCCGTGGCGCTCGTCGCGGTGTCGAGCGGGCTCGCGGTGCGCTGCTGGCTCGCGCTGAACGACCTCGGCATCTACTGGCCCGACGAGGTGTACCAGTCGCTCGAGCCCGCGCACCGGAGCGCCTTCGGCTACGGCCTCGTCGCCTGGGAGTTCGTCGCCGGCGCGCGCAACATGCTCTTCCCGTGGCTCCTCGCAGCGGTGCTGAAGCTCAGCGCGCTCGTCGGCCTCGATGCTCCAGACGAGTACCTGCCGCTCATTCGACTGGGCTTCGCCTCGAGCTTCGTCGTCACCGCCCTCGGGCTCCACCGGCTCGCCAAGGCGGTCGGCTGTTCGCTCCCGGCCGCGGTGACCGCCGTCGTCGCGCTCTCGTGGATGAGCCTCGCCATCTACTTCGCGCCGCGCGCGATGAGCGAGGTCGCCTCGACGGGGCCGCTCGTCTGGGGCCTCGCGCTCGTCTTCGAGAAGCGGTCGACCCGCCTGCTCGTCGTCGGCGGCGCGCTGCTGTCACTCGCGGTGACGTTGCGGCTCCACTGTGGCGTCTTCGCAGCTGGCGCGGTGCTGGCGCTGCTCGGACGTCGAGACTTCGTCGCGGCGCGAACGCTCTTCCTCACCTTGCTCGCGGGTGCGCTCGGGTACGGGGTGCTCGATTGGGTCGCCTGGGGCGAGCTCTTTCACTCCGCGCGCGTGTATCTCTCGTTCAGCTTCGACGGCGGGGCGTCGGAGTTCGGCGTCGGCCCGCCCGCCTTCTACACGAAGTACCTCACCAAGAGCCTCGGGCTGCTCTGGGTCGTCCTCGCTGCGCTGTGGATCCTCGGGCTGCGGCGCGCGACCGCGTTGGGTCTCATCAGCGCCACCTTCTTCCTCCTCCACCTCGCTCAGCCACACAAAGAGCTCCGCTTCCTCGTTCCGATGCTCCCGCTCATCACCGTGGGCGCGGCGGCGGGCATCGACGAGCTCGCGGCGTGGCGGTGGTGGCTCGGACTCGGCAGCGTGGCGATCGTGCTGGTGAGCGCGGCGTGGTCGCTCGTCACCTTCCACTCGCTGACGCTCGAGCAGATTGGTCGCTACTCGCCCGAGAGCGCCTACGACTTCGGCGGCCCGACCTCTCGTTTGCTGAAGCGGGCAGGGCGGGAGCCAGGGGTCTGCGGCGTGGCCGTCCGAGGGACGCCGCTGAGAGACACCTTCGGCTACACCGCGCTCCATCGCGACGTGCCGCTCTACCAGGAGCCGCTCCCCGACCCGGCCGCGCGGCACTTCGACGTGCTGATCACCGACGTCGGGACGACTGAAGGCACCGCCCTCGCCACTGACGGCCAGCGCGTGCTCGTGCGGCTCTTCGAAGGCCCGTGCGTGGCCGACCCCGCCTTCGCGCCCTGGCTCGACGAGCGAACCCGTTCGCTCGCAGCCGGAAACTGACGACCTCCCCGTTCGACCCGACTCACGCGGCGAGTCGTCGAGCGACGAAGGATCAGGCCCAGGCCGACGCGCCCGCGGCCGAACGCGGGTTCGTCTCGCCGCGAGCGCACGGCTCGATGACCAGCGAGTGAGGCGCACGCTCGAATCAACCGAGCGGTGTGTTAGTCCTCGGCTCCATGAGCGACGAGATCTCCCCGCAGGGCCCCAGCCAGCCGCCATACCCGACGGATCCGCCGCGCCCGCCCGAGGGGCCTCGTCCGGTCGGTGCGCCTCCGCAGAAGAGGTCGTCGCCGGTTCTGCTCATCGGCTGTCTCGCCTTCATCGGGCTCGCCATCGTCGGCACCGCCATCGCGGCCAGCGTGGGCAGCGCGGCCTCGGTGAGTGACGGCGCGGTGCTCAAGATGAAGCTGGGCGGGGTGCTGCCCGAGTACGTGCAGTCGGAGGGCCTCGACGAGCTCTTCGGGCCCAAGCCGGTCACCGTGCAGCAGCACGTGTTCAACCTGCGCAAGGCCGCCGCCGACAAGCGCATCAAGGGCGTGCTCCTCGAGCTGGGGCCGCTCCAAGCCGGGCCGGCGAAGATCGAAGAGCTCCGCGACGCGCTCGTCGAGTTCAAGAAGAGCGGGAAGTTCGTCATCGCCTGGAGCGAGTACCTCACCGAGCGCGAGTACGGCCTCGCCATCGCGGCTGATCAGATCGTCATGCCCAAGGACTCGCGCTTCGAGTTCAACGGCTTCGCGACCGACCTCGCTCACTACCCGGGCCTGCTCGAGAAGCTCGGCATCGAGGTGCAGTACTTCCGCTTCGGCAAGTACAAGTCGGGCTCCGGTGAGCAGTTCGGCCGCAAGGCGTTCACCGAGCCGGTGAAGGAGATGATCTCCGGCAACCTCGAGCGCGTCTTCGCTCACTTCGTCGACGCGGTCGCGACTCACCGCAAGCTCGACGCGGCGCAGGTGCGCGCGCTCATCGAAGAGGCCGGCGGCAAGGCCGACTGGGCGCTCGAGAAGAAGCTGATCGATCGGCTCGCCTACTGGGACGAGGTCGAGGCCGATCTCAAGACCCGCACCGGCGTGAAGGACGACGAGAAGGTGAAGTTCATCGGCGCCTCGAAGTACCGCAGCGTCACCGGCAAGCAGGCCGGGCTGCCCGAGGGCAAGCACACCTTCGCGATGATCTACTCCGTCGGCCTCATCGTCGCGGGCAAGGGCGGAACGGACCCGTTCTCGGGTGGTGACTCGCAGGGCAGCGACGCCATCATCAAGTCGCTCCGCAAGGCCGTCGAAGACGACGACGTGAAGGCCATCATCTTCCGCGTCGACTCTCCCGGAGGCGCCGGCCTCGGCTGCGACTACGTGCGCCGGGAGATCGAGAAGGCCCGCGCCAAGAAGCCCGTCATCGTCTCGATGTCCGACGTGGCGGCGTCGGGTGGCTACTGGGTCTCGATGGACGCGACCGCCATCGTCGCCCAGCCCTCGACGTACACCGGCAGCATCGGCATCTTCGCCGTCGTCCCCAACCTCGGGCCGCTCTACGAGAAGCTCGAGCTGAACAACGAGACCTTCAAGGCCGGCACCCACGCCGACTCCATCATCGGCGCGCGGCGAATGACCGATGAAGAGGCCAAGCAGTTCGACGACGACCTCCACGCTTCCTACAACCGGTTCGTCGAGCTCGCCGCCAAGGGGCGGGGCAAGACGTTCGAGCAGCTCGAGCCCGTCGCGCAGGGCCGCACCTGGCTCGGTGACGAGGCGCTCGAGAAGGGGCTCGTCGACAAGCTCGGCGGCACCACCACCGCCGTCCAGCTCGCGAAGGAGAAGGCCGGGCTCCCGCTCGACGAGCCGGTGAAGATCGAGATCTTCACGCCGAAGAAGACCTTCGCCCAGTCGCTCTTCGAACGAGACGACGAAGAAGACGACGACGTGCCGATGGCCACCGTCGCCGCGAACGCGGTGATCGAGAAGGTGACCGAGTCGACGCCGAACGGCGCGCTGCTCAAGAAGGTGCCACACCTCGGGCTGTTCACCCGCGAAGTGCTCGCCGGGGAGCGCGTCTTCCCCATGATGGACGTCGTCGCCGACCCTCGCTGAGGTCGAGGCGGGCGCAGCTCGTCGCGCGCCCACCCCCCGTTGAGGCAGGATGTGGCGCCGGGCCCACTGCGGGTGGTTACGGGTAGCTCATGAAGCAGTCACTGCGCATCGCCACCATCGCGGGCATTCGCATCAACCTGCACTTCACCTTCGTCTTGGTGGTGGTGTTGGGCGCTTGGCCGTGGCTCGTCTTCGGCGCGTCGGGCGCGCTCTTCGGCGCTGGCATGTCGCTCGCCGTCTTCGCCTGCATCGTGCTGCACGAGCTCGGGCATTCGCTCGTCGCCAAGGCCTACGGCATTCCCGTCACCGACATCACCCTGACGCCCATCGGCGGCGTCGCCGTGCTGAAGGACCGCGCCAAGACGCCCACCCAGGAACTCCTCATCGCGCTCGCCGGCCCTGCGGTGAACGTGGTGCTCGCGGCGATCCTCACCTTGGTCGCGAGGGAGGTCGATGGCCTGCCTCAGGTGATGGAGGCGTCCACCACCTTGATGCGCGAGCCGCCCCGCTCCGAGCACATCTGGGTGATGCTCATCTCGTCGAACGTGATGCTGGCGCTCTTCAACATGCTGCCCGCGCTCCCGATGGACGGAGGCCGGGTGCTGCGCGCGCTCCTCTCGTACTTTCTCCAGCCGGAACGGGCCACCCGCGTCGCCGCCTGGGTCGCCCGAGTCGTCGCCATCGGCTTCCTCGCGCTGTGGCTGGTGATGCCGAACGCGAGCCCGATGCTGCCGTTCATCGCGATGGTGGTCTTCTTTGGCGCCGGCGCGGAGGTGCGCGAGGCGAAGCTCGTCCGGGTGCTCTCGCTCATTCGCTGCGGCGAGGTGGTGACGCCCTACGCGCCTCGCTTTCGGCTCGACACCACCTTCGGCGAGGCCGTGCAGACGTTGATGGTCTCGCCCTTGCCCGTCTTCGCCGTCGAACGGAACGGTGCGCTCGTCGGGGTGGTGCGGCGCCAAGACGTGCTCGAGGCTGCGCGGGCCGATGGCTGGGGCTACGTGTCGAGCGTGCTGGTTCGCGAGGTGCCCGTCGTCGACCCGCTCGAGACCCTCGACGAGGTGCGCTCGAAGATGATGCGCGGCTCGGTGCGCGCGGCGGCGGTGATTCGAGACGGCCACTTCTACGGGCTCATCACCGAGCTCGAGCTCGTGCAGGCGATGGACGTGGCCGACCGCCTGCGCTCGACCTCTACTTTCGAATCTGGAACTTCACCTTCTCGGTCCCGAAGGTGAACTCGTCGCCGTCGCGAATCGGGCGGCGGGTGACCTTCTCCTTGTTCGGCCCGAAGAAGGTGCCGTTCGAGGAGTTCAGGTCTTCCAGCACGAAGCCGCCCGCTTCCTTGATGATGCGCGCGTGCTCGCGGCTGACCCGGTTCGACTCGATGACGAACTCGCAGGTCTTCCCGCGGCCGATGGTGACCGTCTCGGTCGTCATCTTGTGAGGGTCGCGGTTCGCCATGATGAGGGTGAGTGACTGCTGCTTCCCACCGCCCGGAGCAGGCCTCGGCGGAGGCGGAGCCGGCTCAGGCTCTTCCTCGGGCGGCAGCTCTTCGTCCTGCGGAGGTGGCTCCTCGTCTCCACCACCTGGATCGTCCTGGTAGTCCTGCTGCTGCTGCTCGTCGAACGGGTTGCCTTCGTCGTCGACCGGCTCTGGTTCGGGCTCGGGCTCCGGCTCCGGCTCGGGTTCTGGTTGGGGCTTGCCTCGCGGAGGCGGGGGCTTGGGCGCCGGCTTGGGTGCGGGCGCGGCTGGCTTGAGACCCGGAGGGGCCGCCGGCGTTCCCGTCTGCAATCCGCGACCAGGAACGACGTAGCCGTTGAGGCGGGCGAGGGTGAAGACGGCCTGGGAAACGAGCGCGTCGCGCCCCACTCCCATCTCGGACGCCATGAGATCGAGGGCCTCCCAGAGGTGGGCTGGGAGGGCAACAGGCTTGGAGTCGGACATTGCACCGCCGACCTTACCGCCCATCGGTGCGCTGTCGAACTTGTGTTTTCAGGCGCGCGGTCGCATGGAACAGGCATGTCGCTCTACGAAAACGCCACTCCCAACCCCGGCGGTCACCGAGACGTCGCGCCTGCTGCCGTCACCCTCCCGGCCCCCGAGCTGCGGATCATCGACGTGCGCGAGCCCGATGAGTTCGTCGGCGAGCTCGGTCACGTGCCCGGTGCGACGCTCGTTCCGTTGCGAACCTTGATGGCGCACGCCCCCTCCTGGCCGAAGGACGCCGAGTACCTGATGGTCTGTCGCAGCGGCGGTCGGTCGGCCCAGGCCTCGATGGCGCTGACCCGAGCCGGCTTCGGGCGAGTGATGAACCTCGTCGGCGGCATGCTCGCCTGGAACCACGCCGGGCTGAAGACGGAGCGGTGACCCGTTCGGCACCGACCGCTCCGCGGGCACGCCCGACGCCGAGGTGGGCCCGCCGCCTGCTCCGGCTCGCGCTCGCTGGCGTGGGCGTCGTCGTCCTCATCGTCTTCCTCTTGCGCTTCGTCGACCCACCCACGACCGCCTTCATTCTCGGCAGACGCCTCGACGCCTGGCGCGACGACGAGAAGCGCTTCGTGGTGCGGCAGAGCTGGGTCCCGCTCGAGAAGATCGCCCCCACGCTCCAGCTCGCGGTGGTGACCTCGGAGGACCAGAAGTTTCCTCAACACTTCGGCTTCGACGTCGAGGCCATCGCCGACGCGGTGGAGGACCGGTTCGAGGGGAAGTCGACCCGCGGCGCGAGCACCATCACCCAGCAGGTCGCGAAGAACCTCTTCCTCTGGCAGGGCCACTCCTTCGTGCGAAAGGCGCTCGAGGCGCCGCTCACCGTGCTGCTCGAGTTGCTCTGGTCGAAGCACCGCATTCTCGAGGTGCACCTCAACGTCGCCGAGTTCGGAGATGGCATCTACGGCGTCGAAGCAGCCTGCCGCGCCTTCTACGGAAAGAGCGCGAAGCAGGTGACGCCCGAAGAAGCAGCGCTGCTCGCCGCGGTGCTGCCGGCGCCGAAGAAGCGCTCGGTGAAGGCGCCCTCCGAGGCGATGAAGGCGCGCGCGGCGTGGGTGCTCGAGCAGGAGCGCAAGCTCGGCCCGCAGTGGCTCGAAGGTGTCGAGTGACGGTCGAACGACCCGGTGAGCTTCGTGCGGCCGTCGAGCAGCTCGATGGGACCGCCGCCGCTGGTGTCGCCGAACTTCTCGAGCACGAGGTCGACGACCGTGCGCGCTCGTTCCTTCTTCCCGAGGGACGGCTGCGCCCGCGCCTTCCGCAGCGACTGCGCAGCGCGCGCGCCGGCGCTCGAAGGTTGGCGGCATGCCCGCTCGGCTCACGACACCGAGAACTGGTTCGACGCCCGGCGCTCGGCCTCTCGTGACGACACCACTTCTCGCAACATCGCCTCGACGTTCGCGTTCGCCGGCGCGTAGCGGAGCGCGAGCCGCAGGTGGTTCTCCGCGGTGCTCCAGGCGCCTTGGCTGCATGCCTCCAGCGCGGTTTGGACGAGCCGCTTCGCGCGCTCTTCGGGTGCGGCGGGCAGCGGTTTCTCGCGTGGTGCGCGAGGTTGTGAGTCGGGCTTGGCGGCCTTCAGGCCTTGGACCCAGCTCGAGATGCGTTCGAGGGCCGTTCGCATGGGAGGCTCTTTTCGGACCAGCGGGGGGCAGTCGCCGGCACTGAGCCACGAGCGCCCGAGGGTGGCTCACCAGCGAACGCCGACCGACAGCCCGCCTCCGGCCGTGAACCCGCGCGTCGTGGCGAGCGAGGTCGTTCCCTGCAGCACCGCCGCGCCCACCACCGAGTAGCCCGCGTTCGCATGCAGCGCGCCCCACCACCACCCGGCGTTGAAGCCGAGCTCCGCGCCGCCAGTGAGCCGCAGCGTCGGCGTGACGCCCTGGGTGAGCACCCCGTCGGTGCCGGTGAGGGTGAGGAAGGTGGCGCCGGCGGTGACCTCGAACCGAGGCCCGAGCTCGAACGAGCCGAAGCGCACCGCGAACCAAGTGGCGCTCGCGCTGGCCTCGACCCGCGCGCCCGACAGCCGAAGCTGCTCGCTCAGGCGATGCGGTAGCAGCCCGGCCCCGCCCACCGTCAGCTCGAGCTGGAGCCGATGCCACGGCCGAACGCCCACCCCCGCGCCTCCACCGATGGCGAGCGTGCCGAAGGCCACGGTGCCGACCGACGCACGCCCCAAGAGGAACACCGGCCGGTCGGGGAAGGCCTCGTACAGGCTGCGCACCAGCTCCTCGGCAGCCGTCGCGACGGTGAAGGCGAAGAGCTCGGCCTCGGCCGTCGGTGGCACGGTGCGGCTCTGGCGCCGTCCGATGCGCTCGAAGGAGACGGTGACGCCGCCTTCGCCCTGGTCGAGGGTGAGGCCGCCGTCGCCATCACAGGGCGTGAGGTCTCGCTTCGACATCCACCGGGTCAGCTCGGTGCGCAGCTCGCCCGCGAGCGCGTCGTCGAAGCCCGTCACCCGCGTTGGAATCTCGCCGGGCGCGCCGACACACGCGACTCCGAGAAGCGCCGTCAGCACGTCGAGGTCCTTCTGCCGCCCACCACACACTTCTACTGCGCCCCTCGCAGAGAGGGGGCACCATTCACTCCGGGCACGCCTTCTTCACGCCCGTCACGTGCGGCCCGGTGGGGAAGCGGCGGAGGTACTCGCTGCTCACCCGGCGGCAGGCCGGCACGTCGAACCGTGAGTACGCCTCGGCGAGCCGCGCGAGAGTGTCTTCGACGAGGGAGGGCGCCCTGGCCAGCTCGAGCGCGCGCTCGAACGCTCGCGCCGCCAGCCGCGGGTCTCGCTCGACGTCCATCGCGAGCCGGCCCCACTCGAAGGCGCTCATCGGGGCGAAGGCGCTCGACGGGAAGCGCTCGCAGACGAGCTGAAAGCCGGCCATCGCGCGGCGAACCTCTCCTTGGTTCCGGTCGCGCATCGCGTCGCGGAAGAGGTCGGCGGGGTTGAGCTCGGGCGCGGCGGCGATGCCCGAATCGGGGACCATGCCCGAGGGCGCGGCCACCGACGGCTCTTCCGCGGCCGGCGCTCGGCGAGGCCCCTTCACCACCCGGCGCTTCACGCGGCGCTCGGGGTCGGCGGCCTGAGCCGGCTCGTCCTCGTCGTCCGAGAAGCCGAACCCGTCGTCGAGGTGTGCCCCGAGGTCGCGCTCGAGCGGGAGCAGCGCGGGCTCGACGGCAGAGGCCTTCACCGGGGCTGGCGGCTGGCTCACCCACTGCTCGTCGCGGCCCACCCGCACCACCCGCTCACCCTGCTGCACCTCCACCACGCCCTCGTCCACCTCGACGGTGACGGTCTCGGCGGCGCGAGCGACGCGGAACACCGTGCCCACCACCCTGACGTCGACGTCGCCCGCGCGCACCGTGAAGTGGCGGCCCTTCTTCTTCGGCACCGAGAACTGGGCGCTGCCTCGCTCCACAAAGACGAGCACGTCTTCACTGGTGGCGGCCTCGACGCGCAGCGCGCTCCCTTCGGCGATGGTGAGCCGCGAGTCGTCGGCCAACCTGACGGTGCGCGCCTGGGTGGAGGCCTCGGCGAGTCGACCCGGCTCGAGCAGCTCCGGCCGGCGCGCCTGCCACACGCCTCCCGCGGCGAGCACCCCCACCAGCACCACCGCGAGCACTGGCGTCACGACCCGCTGCACCCGGCGGCGGCGGACGCGGCGATTGATCGCCTCCCACTCGTTGTCGAGCCCCACCGCCTCGGCGGGCTTCACGTACTGGGAGAGCCGACGCTGGGCGCTCATGGGTCTTCCTCGGTGTGCGCGGAGAGGGACTGCTCGGCGGCGGCCAGGCGCCGCTTCACCGTCGCGAGCGAGAGCTCCATCACTTCGGCGATCTCGTTCAAGGTGTAGCCCTCGACGCGGTGGAGGACGAGGGCGGTGGCCTCGTCGGGCGGGAGTCGCCGCATCAGCTGGGCAATCTGGCGCAGCTCGGCGGCCACCTGGGGCGGTGCGCTCGGGCTGATGACGGCGTCGAAGTCGGGCGGCTCGCTCGACCCAAGCCCGATGCGACGAAGCAGCCGCTGCTTGCGGAAGCGTCGGCGAACCTGGGTGAGCGCGATGGAGCGCAGCCAGGCGCGGAACGACTCCGGTTGCTTGAGCTGCTTGAGCAGCACGAAGGCCTCCACGAAGGTGTCCTGCACGATGTCTTGGGCATCGTCATTGCCCATCACCACGCGAGAGACCCACCGGGTGAGGTCGGGCGCGCAGCGCATGAAGAGCCGCTGCGAGGCTTGACCCTCGCCGCGCATCGCCGCTCGCACGAGCTCGGTCTCGTCGGGTGCATCGACCGCCCGAATGCTGGGAAGAGAAGGACTCACCGGGGCCTCGCCGCATTGAGCCACGCCCCAGGGAAAGGGGCTCAAAATCCGTGCGCTTGCGCAGCTGCCCGCACCTTCAGCGACAACGGCTCCACGCTATCTGCGCGCAACTCGTCGGTTGATGCAGGGCGTCACGAGCTCGTCTGAGCCGATCGATTCGACACGACCAGTGCCGAGGTGAAGCAGCAGGTCCTGTCCACCGATGAGCTGGAGTGGTTGGTCGCGGCGGTGCTCGAGGCAACGAAGCTGAGGCTCGGTGCGCGCGAGAAAGCTGTTGGAGCCGGCGAGCACTTCGAGCCGACCGATCGTCGCCTCCTCGACCCGCGCGTCGATGGTCGCCTCGGCGCTCCTCGACGCAGCGAGCTGTCTTCGAGCGCCAATCGGAGATTCAGCGCGATCGCTCGCTCTCAGGGCCCTCGACGCAAGGGAGATGACAAACGGAGCTTCAGCGAGATCGCACTCTCCGCGAAGAGCGGCTCGGCGCCGTGAGAGTCGGGTTGATCGGCCGCTGACGGGGCGTTGGAAGGCACTTCTATTGGACTTGCAGAACTCAACAAAACGGCTCGTTGGCGCGCTCCCCTGCACCAGGGTGCATATGGGAGAAAAATGTCGAGTTGTGCAAACCCAATAGAACCACCCCTCGAGTCGCCCCCAGGAGGCCAGCGGTCTCGGACGGTGAGCGCCTTCCTCGCGCCCCTCGGCCCCTGAGGCTTCAAGAGGCGAGTTCGATCACGGTCTTTCCTTTGAGCAGCTGCGCCGTCGGGCGAAGACCGGATGGTGCGCGGGTGATCGGCGCCGTTGATCAATCCGACTCAGCTCGACTGCGCTCCGGTACGAGCAGGCCGGCGGCGACGAACTGTTCGAGGAGCGCCTTGGTGTCGTTCCACGAGAGCGGCGGCGTCACGAAGCGCGAGGCGTCGCTGGCGGCGAAGGAGGGCGAGGCGGCGACTCCCTTCACGAAGGGCTCGGCCTCGAGTGGGAGCGCGAACTCGACGCCATCCCGATGCAGCACGACGGCGAGCCCTTCCGGCGTCGGCGCCACCAGGTACTCGAAGGGCCTCGAGGGCGGGTGGGCGAGGCGGGTGCGTGGCGTTACCTCAGCGGGCTGCGGCGCGGCCATCACCTCGGCGCCAAGGTTGAGGCGGAACGCACGGTGCAGCGCGCGTTGGTCGAAGCCGGCGAGGAGCGTCGACAGCTCGCGCACCCGCGCCGCGAAGAGGGCCTCGAGGCTCGGCTCGATGCGCCCGGGTGGACCTCGCTCTCCTGGAGGGGCCACCACGTCTTCGCGAAAGCTGGGGTGCTCGAGCAGCGCGTCTTCGAGGAGGCCGAGCAGCAGCTTGCCGATGGGCGCGCGCGGCGGGCTGATGCTGATGGCCACGGAGTGTTCGATGGCGCGGGCCACGTGCCAGGTGCCAGGCGGGAGATAGAGGACGTCTCCCGGTTCGAGGACTCGCTCCTCGAGGGCGTCGGGGGAGGGCGGGGTCACCGGTTCGCCCGGCCGCGCGAACATCGGACCCGAACCGGGGGCGGTGAAGACGGGCCGGCCCTGCGCGTCGAGGGAGCCGCCGAAGAGCGACGAGGGCACGGCGGGCGTTCGGCCGAAGCGCCAGCGCTTGCGTCCTTCGAGCTGCACCACGAAGACGTGAAAGGCGTCGACATGGAGCGCGAACCCGCGGTCGTCGGTGGAGGCGTACAGCTTGGCGAAGCCCGGCCCGCCCATCACTCGCAGCTCTTGCACCACGCCGGCGACGAAGGGCTTCACGTCGGGGTGGTCACTCACGTCGGCGCAGATGGTGAAGCCTGCGCGGAAGCGGGCCTCGAGGTTCGTGGGCTCGAGGCGCTCCTCGACCTGCACGCCCTGAGGGTCGATGGTGGCCGCGCGGAGGTTGGTCAGGTGGGCGCCGGTTCGCCAGCCCGCCAGCACCTGGTCGAAGGGGAAGCGCCCCGCGGCGCCGCGCAGATGGAGCGTGCTCCGGTTCCAGTGGTCGCGAACGAAGGCCTCGGGGCTCGACGGCGCGATCAGCTGCTCGAGCTCGGTCATCCGCGCGCCCGTCGGCGCCTCAGGGTGACGAGGCCCAGCGAGAGCACCGTCAGCGCTCCCGAGGCTGAGCTGCAGTCGCAGGCGATGCGGTAGTCGCCGGTGCCGAGCGTCGGCGCGAGGGTGTTGCTCGGGAGCAGGTCGACGGACCGAGCCTGGAGCGCGATGGGCTGGCTCGTCGGCCGGACGAAGAAGGTGACCGAGCTGGCGTTGGCCGGCACGGTGATGGCGCCGCGCGAGGAACAGGTCGCCTCCGAGAACACCTCCACGCCTTGCGCGTCGACGGTGAGCTCCGCCGGCTGGGAGGTGCTGGTGACGCCTCCGTCCCAAGCGTCGGTGAGCTCGGCGCGAATCGGGGTGCAGGCGGAGCGAGCCAGCTCGGCCGGCCCGTCGAGGCGCCAGCGGCTCGGCAACGGCGCGCTGCTCAGCCGCAGGTCGTCGAGGTCGAACTGGCCGCCGTAGAGGTCGTTGTACAGGTAGACGACCCCGAGCTCTTGGTAGGTGAAGAGCCCGCTCGACTGGTCGGGACTGCGCCTCGAGAAGACGACGTTCCCGTCGATGGCCGCCGCGCACTGGACGAAGGCGCCCTCGATGACCGAGCGCAGCTCGATGAGGTGCCACTGCCGGTCGACGACGACGCCCGTGGGGAAGGTGCTCGTCCGACTCTGGCCTCCATCGACCTGCCCGTTCATGTCGATTTCGTACTCGGCTTGGGTCGCGCCGTTTCGAGCGCTGAGCGCGAAGACCGCTCCTCCTGGCGACACGCGGTGGAGGCTGAGGAAGACGACCGCGTCGGTGGCTGGGTCGATGCGGTTCCAGCGGATCCAGAAGCGGGAATAGACGGTCGTTTGGTCGATGGGCGTGAAGGACAGCAAGGAGCGGTCGGGCGAGGCCACCACGGCCTTGTCGAAGCGGGCGCCGAGCAGATCGCGATGGGCCGCCGCCCCGAGTTGGTCGTACTGAACGCCGGTGCCCAAGACGTTGAGGTGAATGCCTCCGCCGTCGGCCGGCGTCTCGAAGTCGAACTCACCGAGCACCTGCGCGAACGCGAGCGAGGGCAGGAGGAGGAGGACCGCACCGGCTGGTGCCCTCGCTGTCGTCAGCGGGGCGGCGAGCGTTGGGAAGCGTGACACCGTGGGAGTGTCTCATACCTCGCGGTGCGGGCTGCCAACTTCAGTAGCGGTGGAGCCAGCCCTGGTACGCGGCGCTCTTCTCGAAGTCGGCGTCGCTGAAGCCTTCGTTGCGCGCCGACGCCAGCGCTCGCTCGAGGCCGGTGCGCTTGTCACTCCAGCTGGTCTTCCGGGTCTCCGCCTGCTGCGAGGCTGGCGTGGCGGCCTCCTTCTCCTTCTCCTTCTTCGTGGGCGTGGGGGCTGCGGCGCGAGCCGGGCGGGAAGAGACGGTGCTGCGTTGGGTTCGAGCAGGCATGCCGAGGAGAGCCTCGGCCGCGGAAAACCAGCTCAGACGACCGCCTTGGCGCGAGCCCAGTAGGCGCGGCGATCGGCGAGCCCGTTGAACCCGCCGTTGATGCGCTTGGTGATTTCGCGGAAGTCGCCGCGATCGGCCAGCTCGTTGAGCCCGTGGCGGCGCCAGAACCAGCCGGCGATGCGAACCCCGACGTCGGGCCGGGCGGCGAGCTGCGGGTGGTTCTCGAGATCGAGCCCGAGCGCGCGCCCAGCGAGGCGGTAGTTGGCGCGGCCGGTGAGCTGAATCGGCCCGCGACCCTTGAAGCGTCGGCCGTCGCCGGGTCGCACGTTGCCGAGGTCCTTCCGTCGCTCGTAGGCGGCGCCGCTGGCCAGCTCCTCGAAGTACCGCAGGCCCGCCGACTCGTGCCCGACCTGCGCGAGGAAGGCCGCCTTCCGTGCCGAGGTGGTGATGCCGAACTCGGCCATCGCCGCGCTGAGCAGCGGCGCGTAGCGGGAGGCGTTCGCGAGCGAGAGGGACGGCATGATGCGGTGCAGCTGCGCGGAGGAGAGCAGCGTTCGCGCGTTGGAGCCGACCGGCGCGGCGGCACGAACGGGCTCCCAACGGCTGGCCGTGCTGGGCGCGCTCGGCGTCGTGGAGCCAGCATGGGCGGGCACCACCAACACCTGCCCCGCGCGAATGTGCCGGACGTCTCGAATGCCGTTGGCGCGCGCGAGGTCGGTGAGGGTCACGCCTTCGCGGCGGGCGAGTCCTCCGAGGGTGTCACCGCGCGCGACTCTGAGTCGATGTGCCGAAATGAGTGTCGTCATCTTGGAGAGAGCCACTGCGGCGGCAGACCGGCTCATCGCGCGCACGGGGTGAGCCAGTTCGCGACGCCGGTGGCTCAAGTCGCAAACCCCATGGAGGCGACCCACATGAACCGTCATTCGCGACAGTGCTGGATGTTGGTGCTCGGCTTGGCAGCGTGCGCCGGGCCCGAGGGCTTGGACGAGCGGGAGACCGCGGAGGCGGCGATCGAGGCGTTGCCCGACCTCGTCGTCAGCTCACTCGGCTACGCCAACGGCGTCTTCACCTGTGAGGTGGTGAACCAAGGGACGGTCGCCACCCCTGCCGGAAAGAAGATTCCCGTCGGGTACCTCGTCGATGGCGTCGAGCGCACCTGGAGCGACCAACTGGACGCGCGGCTCGCTCCGGGCGCGAAGCTCGTGCTCGGCACCAAGGGCCCGGCATTCATGATTCCCACTGGCGTGCACACCATCTCTGCGTACGTGAACGACACGGCGCAGTTCCCCGAGGCGTCGACGACGAACAACGTCCTCACCAAGACCATCACCCTCGGCGAGACGAAGCCGGACCTCGTCGTGCAGAGCTTCCAATACCTCGACGGAATCTTCACCGCGGTCGTCAAGAACCTCGGCGGCGCGACGCCGGCCGGCATCACGATTCCCATCGCCTACCAGGTCGACGGCGTGGAGAAGACCTGGGGCCACGTCGTCGGGGTGATGCTCGGCGCGGGGCAGACGCTCACCATCGGCTCGACCGGCGGCGCGTACCAGGTGCCAGCCGGCACCCACACCCTCACCGCGTGGGTCGACGACACCAACCGCGTCGTGGAGTCGAACGACGCCAACAACACGCTCAGCAAGGTGGTGACCATCGGTGCGCCGACGGGAGGCAACCCGGTGAACGTGACGTTCGCTCCGCCGAGCCTCCCGTTCTCGGCGGCCGAGCTGCCCAACCCATTTCGTGGTCAGTACCTGTGGCACGACAAGGCGCCGGTGCCGCTGGGCTGGCCGACGGTGGACTCGTACTACCGCTTCAACTGGATCGACCTCTCGCCGGCGCGCCACGTCTACAACTGGGCGCTCATCGACCAACGGCTGGCGAAGGCGAAGGCCATGCATGGCCGCTTCGGCATGCGGGTGATGGCGCTGTGCCAAGACTGTTCGCCGCACACCTTCAACGGGGCGCGCTCGGCCATTCCCGACGACCTCGCGGCGGTGTCGAACCCCACGGTGGTGCGCGACCCGGCGAACGGCGCGGCGTACCTCGTGCCCGACTGGAACAGCGAGGCGTACCTCTCGCGGCTCGAGGAGCTGCTCTCGGCCATCGCGGCGCGCTACGGCAACGACGCGGCCTTCGCCTTCTTCGACCTCTCTGGCTTCGGGAACTGGGGTGAGATGCACCTGTACCCGTTCGGAGGCGCGACGCTCAGCGCAGCGAACGCGACCCGGCTCGTCGCGATGCACACCCGGCTCTTCCCCACCAAGACGCTGCTCTCGCTCACCGCACACCCAGACGTGCTCGCGGCGGCGGTGGCGAGCACCGCCAAGCCCATCGGCCTGCGCATCGACTGCCTCGGCTCGGACCGCATGGGCGGCGCGGAAGGCAACCTCGCTCGCACCCCTGGCGCCGACAAGGTGTGGCGGCGGGCTCCGGTGATGACCGAGTGGTGTCAGTACAACCTGGGAAACAGCGGCCTCAACATGTTCGTCCTCGGCGAGCAGCAGATGCGCACCTTCCACGTGTCGACGCTGGGCACCAACTTCCGTGTCTCGCCCTCGACGACGGTGGAGCAGACGGCCTACCGCCAGGCCGACGTCGGCAGCGGCTACCGGCTGCGGACCTCGAGCGTCAAGGTGGCGATCACCGCCGCGGCGCCGACGACGCTCCAGGTGGAGAGCACCTGGGTCAACGACGGCGTCGCGCCGAACTACCTCGAGTGGAAGGCGATGCTCATCGTCGACGGGCCTTCGGCCAAGGTGACGTTGCCGCTGAGCAGCCTCGACCTCCGTCAGGTCTTCCCCGGGGCGCCCCTCACCCACGCCCAGACGTCGTCGCTCCCCTCGGCGCTGCCGGTGGGCACCTACAAGGTCTTCCTCCGCCTCGACGACGCCCAGGGCATCTCGCCGCCGATGTTCCTCGCGCAAGACGGGCGCGGCACCGACGGGACCTACCTGCTCGGCACCTTCACTCGCTGAAGACGACGCAGCGCCGCCGCCGGGTGGAGTGACGATGGGCGCGCTTGTCGGTGGGCCGCTGGCCGTGAGAGACGGAGCAGTCGTGCGCTCCTGGTTCTCACGGTTGGCCGTCGCGGTGCTGCTGGCGAGCGCGGTCGCGAGCGCGAGCACGATGGTGACGCTCTCGCTCGACGACCTGTTCGCCGCCTCGACCCTCGTCGCCCGAGTGCGCGTCACCTCGACGAGGGTGCGCTGGGCGACCCCGAAGCGGCTCGTCACCATCGCTGAGTGCGAGGTGCAGGAGGTGCTCCACGGCCTTCGCTCCTTCGGCGCGCTGCGAGTGGTGACGCCGGGCGGAGAGCTGGGCGGCGTGGGGCAACACGTGGAGGGCGCGGCGGAGTTCGCGGCAGGAGAAGAGGCGGTGCTCTTCCTCCGGCTCGTCGGCGCCGACGTCTTCGAGGTCACCGGGTTGGAGCAGGGAAAGCTCGCGGTCGACGCGCGCACCGGTGTCGTGTCGCGAAGTGCGCCAGGGAAGGTGGTGCTCCCGGCGACGATGGGTGCGCTCCGCGAATCGGCCCAAAGGCTCGCTCGATGAGGCGGTTGGCGCTCCTGCTCGCTTGGTGCCTGGCCGCCGGTGCGAGCGCCCAGTCGTTCGTTCGCACGACGGTGAAGGGTCGGCCCGACCTGCCACTCCACTGGGGCCGGCGCTGCATCGTGCATCGCCTCAACGTGCAAGGCAGCCCCACGACGCCCGGGCGCACCGAGGAGCCCGCCATCGCACGGGCCTTCGCGACCTGGAGCACCGCGAGCGCGTCATGTCAGGCGGACTTCCAGTTCGTCGAGGGACCGCCGGTGCCGGTCGCGGAGACGCACCTCGGCGTCGAGCCTCGCCAGGCCTTCATGCAGCTGATCTTCCGCACCGTCGACTGCGCGAGCGTCGTGCCTGTCGACGACCCATGCCGCCTCGACCCGGAGACGATGCACGAGGTCTGCGCCAACCGGTACCAGTGCATGTTCAGTCAGCCAGGGCTGATCGCCCTCACCACCACCACCTACGGGACCTCGTCGGGCCTCATCTCGGACGCGGACATCGAGTTCGATTCGTCGTCGAGCCTCGCGCACGGGCCGAAGGTCTTCACCACCGTCGACTCGCCGCCGTGCCCGTCGCCTGCCGAGGTGAGCCCGGAGTGCGTCGCGACCGATCTCCAGAACACGCTGACGCACGAGCTCGGGCATGCGTTGGGGCTCGCCCACGCGCCGGACCGGACCTCGACGATGTTCGAGTCGGCCGATCTCGGAGAGACGCGCAAGCGCACCTTGGACGAGGGCACGGTGAATGGGTTGTGCGAGGCCTATCCGCCGAGCGAGCGAGCGACCCGGTGCTTCGACCCCTTCACTGAGGTCTCGCCGGTCGTCGGTGGGTGCACGTCGGTGCCCGGCGCGGTGGGGCTCGCCGCGCTGTGCGTGCTCTTTCGTCGTCGTCGTCGGTCCTGCTGGCGCGAGGCGAGCACCGTGGAGGCGAAGGCGAACGCGAGCACGAAGACGAAGAGGAACGCGTCGCTCATCTCGTCGAGGTCCTCGGCTCCGCGCTGAGGACGAGGTCAGCTCCTCCGCTCGGCGTTCGAGGCGGCGGTTCGCAGCGCGGTCTCCACCTCGGTCGCGCACGCGCACTCCACGATTCGAGTGCAGTGGGTCGCCCGCTTCAGGGCGAGCAGTGCGCGAGCTGGTCGTCGACCTTCCTCCACAACGCAGCGCAGTCGGCCGGCGCACGCATCGCGCACGCGGAGAGGTCGTCGCCGTTCTCGTCGAGCACCTGCGCGCCCGACTGGTGGGTCTGGAGTGCCCGGTAGATGGCTCCGTCGGGTCCGGTCACCTGCTCTCCGACGTAGAAGCGCTTGGCGGTTCGCAGCGTCGCCCACGGCCCGACCGAGAACGCCCCGGCCGCGTCCACCAGACAGAGCTGATCCACCTTGCCCGGGTACGAGGCGCGAACGAGGTCGCCCACCTGGTACCGGCCCGAGCGGAAGAGCGCGTCGTCGACGAAGTACTCCGGGTGCCCGCTTGGCCCGACGCTCGCCTGGTGGCGGAGGTTGACGAGCCCGAGTCGATCCTCCGCGGCGGCGAAGCGCTCGAGGGTGAGCTGCGAGCCCACCTTCGCCACGTTGAACCCGATGGTCGGTCTGACCGACAGGCCGCGGTGAACCAGGAAGCTCCCAGTGAGCGACGATGAATAGGTGTCGTGGGTGATGCGCGTGGTGCCGAGCTGCTCGAGGGCATCGAAGGACCCTCCGAGCTCGAGGAAGCGCTTGGGCGCGGTGCCTCGACTCGAGGTGAACGACGAGCCCTCGGCGTGGAGATGCCCCCTGGTGAGCGCGATGGCCGGCCCGGTCTGCTCGCTGAAGGACGAGCCCAGCACCACCAGGTTCGAGTGCCTCAGCTCGAAACCGTCGAAGGCGGCGCGAAGGACGGCGGGGCTCAACGGCTCCCAGGCCTTGAAGTGCTCGAACAGCCCGTCGGTCGCGCCCTTCGCCCAGACCTCGGTCAGGAGCCGGCGCGCCTCGGGCAGCCGCTGCTGCAAGGGAAACGTCTGCCCGCTCGCGGGAGGGAACGAGAAGAGGGCCGGGTCTTCGCAGACGTGGAACGCTGCCTTGAACTGCGCCGCGGTGCGCGACGGCACCTCGTCCTGCCACTTCTTGAAGAGGGTCGAGCAGAAGAAGTTCTGAACGAGGAAGGGGTCGGCGTCGATGCCGAGGTCGCCTCCGTTGAACTGACAGTGCTCGAAGCGAAGCGCGCTGGGCCGCTGGGCGTTCCCGGTGCCGACGAACTCGGCGACGAGCCGCTCCGGGCCGACCGAGGCGACGGCGTGCGACTCTCCCTGGAAGACGGTGTTGGTGAACGTCACTTCGCCGGAGCTCGCCTCGCGCACCTCGTACTCGGCGCGTTGGGTCGTCCATTCCTTGGCGAGCGCTCGGCCGAAGGGGCGCGTGCGCGGGTCCGGCACGGTGGAGGCGAAGCTCGGGAGCAGCGAGTAGGGCCTCCCTGCGACGGTGACGAGGCCATAGGCGTGGTAGTTCGGCCACCGCACCGAGGCGCGCCGCCGGAACGTCGAATCGACGACCTTCACGAAGCGCATCCCGAGCCCGACGTCGCCCACGTGGAGCTGCAGGCCCGTCACCGCCGCGTCGATGGACGTCACGCGCTCGAGCAGGAGGTCCGAGCTCCCCGCCGCCCACACGCCCGTCCAGCCGCCGTGGAGCGTGGTGTCTCGAACGTGCAGATGCGTGACGAGGTTCGACTGCGGACCGGTGGGGTTGAGGCCCACGCCGACCGAGAGGCCCGAGCGCCCATCACCGAAGTACGTGTAGCGGTCGACGAGCACGTAGCTCGAGGAGCGGTCGGAGCCGAGCTCGAGCCCCTTCACCTTGCTGGGAGCGCTCGCCGAGCCGATGGTGACGTTCTTGATGCTGAGGAACCGAACCGGCGCCACCACGGGCGTGCCCGGCTTCGCCACGAAGGTGCGGTAGGCGCCTGCCGCTGCCGAACCTGGAACCGCCTCGTGGGTCAGGAGGAAGCGACCCACGCTCGGGCCAGCGAAGACGACCGACGGGTACAGCCGAGGCAAGGGCTCGTTCGCCGGCAGCAGCGCTTCGTCCAGGCGAGGGTGGCCGGGCTCGCTGAAGGGCGTACGCGGTGCCGGCGCGCACGTCTTGAGCTGCACCGGCGTTCCTCCCAGCGTCGCCGTCTTGGTGCCCGAGGCGTCGTCGTACATCGGCGGTGCTTCGGGAATCGTGCCGACCTCGAAGGCGAGGTTGTCGAGGCCCGTGCAGTCTCCCGAGAGGCCCACCAGGAACGGGTAGATGTTGGTGCCGTGTGGAACGCTGACCGCGAGCCCCGCCGCCGTTCGCAGGTTGAGGCTGTCGAGCCGGTCCTGGGTGAAGCGGCACACCGTCTGGAAGAGCGCCGACGAGTGGTTGATGTCCTTCGGTCGCGCGGCGTCGAACGGCCACACCAGCGTCGGCCGTCGGCTCGGGGCTCCGGCGCCCACCAGCAGTTGTCCCGTGCGGAGCGTGAGTGGGCGGAGGAGCTTGTATCGGGCCGACGTTCCATCGGGCGCGACGGCGGGGAGCACCACCTTCCTCGTCAGCGCGCCCGAGGCGTCGCGCAGCGAGAGCAGGCGCGTCAGCTCGACCGAGGCGTCGACCACTCCGCGCTCCACGTCGAGACAGAACGCCTTGAAGGCCGCGGCGGAGAGGTCCGGCCGCTCACCACCGACGCCACAGAGGACTCGCACCTGTGACGGCGAAACCCGCGCGTGGCCGCAGGCCGCTTCGATGGTGGCCGCGACGTCGACTCGCCCCGAAGACACCTCGTCGCTCATCGCGGTGGGCCGGACGTAGAGGGGACTCGCCATCGTCGCGTCGGACACGTCGTCGACGTCCACGCTTGGACCACAGGAGGCGACGAGACAGGCAAGGCAGAGCAGGCGCATGCGCCACAGAGCCCCAGCTCCGACCTTTCGGCTCGTCGTCCGAAGTCGTCGGTGAGCCTCTTCTCCCTCGCCGGGGCTCGTTGGAGCTGCCGGCGTCGATGCTGGTGAGCCGGTTTTCGAGCCGACCGGGTCTTCTGTTTCGAGAGGGCCGGACTCGAAAGGAAACCAGACGATGCGAAGCCTGATTGGGTGTTGTGCGGTGATGATGTTGATTGGTTGTGCGGGCTACGGATGGCTCGAAGAGTCGGCCCAAACGAGCGGAGGCCTGAGCAGCACGACCGCGACGGTGGACTGCGACACGGCGAAGACCGCGCTCGACGCCTGTCTGCGAACGGCTCGCGACCAGGCCAGCTGTCAGCCGGCCATCGACGCGCTCGATCGCTGCACCACGGCTCCCTCGCGGTGCGCGAACCCCGCCATCGACGAGTGCCTGAAGGCCGGCCGCACCGACTGCCAGCGGCTCCTCGACGACGCGAACGCCTGCCTCGGCCTGGTGACGCCCGACTGCGACGCCCTCGAGGCCCAGGCCCGCGCCTGCTTCTCCGGCGGAGGAACGGCCGCGCGCTGCCAGCCCCTCGCCGACGCCGCGGCCCAGTGCCGGGCCGATCAGCACCCGACTCGGCCGGTCGAGCCGACGCCCGCTCCCGGCCCGTGCACCGCGGTTCAGCAGGCCTTCGCCACCTGCATCGAGACCCAGCGGGACCCCGCGCGTTGCCAGCAACAGCAGAACGCCGTCACCCAGTGCGAGGCCGCGCACCCCGCGCCGGTGACCTGCCAGACCGAAGACGCCGCCCTGCGCGCCTGCCTCTCACGCGCCACCGACCCCAACGCGTGCCGTGTCGAGGTCGACACGCTCAAGACCTGCCAGTCTCGACCGTGAAGCCCGCTCGTCCACTCTCCCCGAGGCTGCTCGAGCCGGCCGAGGCGCCGACCGACGCTGCGCTGGTGCTCCGCGCGCGGGAGGGGGACGACTACGCGTTCGACCTGCTCTACCGCCGCCACGTCCAATTCGTGGCGGCGGTGGCCCTGCGGCTGGGCGGGCGACGCGAAGACCTCGAAGACGTCGTTCAGCAGGCCTTCGTCATCGCCTTCGACAAGCTCGACCGCCTCAACGACCCGCGCGCGTTCCGAGGGTGGCTCGCGCAAATCACCATCTCGGTCGCGCGCCGCCGCGCCCGGTGGTCCCGCTGGCACCGCCTCTTTCGCGACTCCGTCGAAGAGGAGACGACCCTCGCAGCCATGGTGAGCTCGGACGCCAGCCCCGACGTCCACGCCCAGCTGGCGCAGATCGACGCCTCGCTCCTCATGCTCCCCAAGGCCGAGCGCACCGCCTGGGTGCTCCGCTTCGGTCTCGGCTGCACCCTCGAAGAGGTCGCCGACGGGTGTGGCTGTTCACTGGCGACCGCCAAGCGGCGGCTGTCTCAGGCACGGGCGACGATGGGCGACGTCGTCGAGCTGGAGGACGAGTCATGAAGGGCCCCCTCGAAGCGCACCGCCCGCCGCCGTTGACCGATGCCCAGGTGCTGTCGATTGCGCGCAAGGTGCAGGCCGTACGGCATGCGGGCCCAAGCGCCTCCCGACGGGTCGCGCCGAAGCTCCTCGTCGCCACCCTCGCGCTCGCCGTCGCGGGCCTCGTCCTCGTCCTCCAGTGGCGCACGCCGACGCCCATCACCGCCTCGACTGGAGCGCCCCTCCCACCGGTCATCGAGGGCACCTTCGCGTTCTCCGATGGGTCCACCGTGTCGCTCGCCGACGAGGCCCGGGTCGAAGTCGTCGCCAACCAGGCTGGCAAGCTCACCTTGCTGCTGCGTGGTGGCCGTGGACGGTTCGAGGTGAACCCCGAGAGCCATCGCCAGTGGGTCATCGAGGCCGGCCTCGCCTCGGTCGAGGTCGTCGGCACCATCTTCACCGTCACTCGCACCGACGAAGACGTGCACGTCGCCGTCGAGCGGGGCGTCGTGCTGGTGCGCTCCGACACCTTCCGAGACCGAGTCCAGCGCCTCGAGGCGGGCCAGCAGGCCACCGCCCGGGCACCGCCGCCGCCTGCGCCCGCGTCTCACCCGGAGCCGCTCGAAGCACCGTCGACGCTTCACCCCGCACCCATCGCCGTGCCGCTCGCGAGGCCGGAGCCGCAGCGCTCGACGACGTCGACTCCCGACTGGCGACCGGCTGCGCGCGCCGGTGAGTTTCCTGCTGCCTGGGGGCTCCTCGGTGCGGACTTCGAACGCGCGCTCGAGACGGACGACGTGGGCGACCTCGAGCTGATGGCCGACGTGGCGCGCGCCGTGGGACGACCGACGGAGGCGGCGAGGGCCCTTCGGCGGGCGCTGGAGGTCGACCCAGGGCAGCCCACCATCGCCTTCACGCTCGCGCGGCTCGAAGTGGAGCTCGGCCGACCTGCCGACGCGGCCATGCACTTCGCCGTGGTGGCCGCCGCCCAGCCGCCTTCTCCGCTGCGCTACGACGCGCTCGTCCGCCGAGTCGAAGTGCTGATGGCCACCGGGGAACGAGGCGCTGCGCAGGCCTGCGCGAAGGAGGCCCTCCACGACTTCCCCTTCGGCGCCCACACCGCCACGCTCACCCAGTTGGTGAACGAGCTCGAGTCGCCCAACCCGTGATGAGCGTCGTCTCCGCTGCGGTGCTGAGCGTCATGCCGGTGGTGGAACTCGACGCCTGCGCCAGCGAGCTCGGAGAGGGCTTCGCCCGCCAGCTCACCCTCGAGTGGCCCGATGCGCCAGAGGGCGCGCGCCTCGAGGTTCGCTGCGACGGCCCCTCGCTCCAGCTGCACCTCGAGGCCACCGGGTTCGTCGCCCGGGACGAGCGGGTCGACCTGCCCGACCTCAGCGCGAACGCTCGTGGGCGGGTGCTGGCGCTGCTGGTCGCCGAGCGCGGCCGTCGGCTGGCGCGGCAACGCACGCCCTTGGCGCCCACGGAGCCAGCGGGCGCACGTCCTCCCGAGCCCGAGTCGGCGCCGCGACTGACGGGCCAGCACCGAGCGGTGTGGACGGTGTTCGACCTGGTCGCAGCTCCCCTCGAGTGGCGCCTCAGCGCGGGCGGCTTCCTCGCGCGGCCGCTCTGGCTCGGGCCCACTCGCGCGGGGCCACGGGTGTTGGTGGGTCTGGGGCCCTTCGCCCTCGTCGCCGCCGCGAGCTTCGGCCGGGAAGACGTGACGCTCGGGTCGATTCAGGCGCAAGCGTTCGAGCTCGAACCGCAGGTGGTGCTCCTCGCGCTGCGGCTGAGGTGGTTCGAGGCGTCCCTCCGCGCGGGTGGCACGGCCGGCTACGGCGTCTTGCGCGCGGCCACCACCGAGCTCGCCACTGGTGGGTCGATTCAGGGCGTGCTCCTCGGCGGGAACGGCGTGCTGGCGGTCGCGCTCCGGGTGTCGGCGGTCGTCTCCATCGAGCTCGAGGGCTCCCTCGGGTTCACCTGGGGCCCGTTCGCGCGAGCAGGCGGAAGCCCATCGGCTGCGCTCGGCGGAGGAGCGGCGGCGGTCGGCCTCGACCTCGTCGTCGACTTGGAGGCTCGATGAGAGTCGCGCTCGTCAGCGTCCACGCGCTCCTCGTCGGTGCCTGCGCGTTGCCTGGCGGTGACGTCCTCACCGAGGCGGCCCCGCTCGTGTGGAGCGACTGCGCGACCGCGTTGGGCCGTGCGAGGCAGGGCGAGGCGTGCGCCGGATTCGGCAGCTGCGTCTCCGACGCGGGGAGCTGCTGCGTGGACTCCGCTCGCTGCAGCAGCGGCGTCATCACCGTGGCCACGCGAGACTGCTCCGCCTGCGCGTCGTGCACCGACGACGCCCAGTGTCCCGAGAAGGAGTGGTGCGATGGGAACCACTGCCAGGCGTGCCCCTCGAACCTCAGCTGCCCCGCGTGCCCACCGCCCTTCGTCCCGCTGACTCGGAAGGGCTGCGCCACCTGCGAGTGTGGACCGCCGAGCGCGTGCGAGGGCTGCGCCGACGCCGACTGCCGGCCCAGCCAGTACTGTCAACTCGAGTGCCCAGGGGCGTCGTGTTGCGTGCGGCAGTGCGCTCCCGCGGCGTGCGAGGCGAGCCCCGAAGGGTGTCAGACGTCGTGTTCCTCGCAGCAGAGCTGCGCCTTCTGCGTCGCGACGAAGTGCGTCTGCACCGGCTCGAGCTGGCGCTGCGAACCGTCGTGCATGCCCGAGGGAGAGCGGTGGGCGGTGCGCTGCAAGGCCCCGTGACTCGAGTGCTGTTCGCGCCGTGAGCTGCTTTTTCCAGCTGGTGGCTCTCTCGCGTGGCGGCTCGAAGGCGCGGGCCGTCGTCTTTCTCATCACTCGATAATTCCCCCCGCTCGAGGACCCCATGCGAGTCGAACAGGCCCAACCCCGCCGCGCCGAGGCGAACCACCGCGCCCCGGACATCGGCGCTCCCGCCACCACGCTCCCTCGCTTCAGCGTCGACAAGTTCTGGGACGCCGACAGCACGCCGCCCGCGCTCGCCTCGTTGAGCCGGGGCGTCGGCGGGTGGTTGCCGAAGAGCGGCGCGCGCACCCCGCAAGTCGAGGCCTCGGTCGCGCTCGCCTCGCTGATGCACGACGTCTCCTACTATTACGGCGGTTGGCAGGACCAGAAGGCGGGCGCCGACGACTTGTTCGCGAGGCAGATCGTCTCCTTCGCCGGCAGGCTGAGCCCCGAGGCGAAGCAGGCCGCGCAGCTGACGGCGGCGGTGGACAAGGCTGCCGTCGCGCTCGGCGGTGGAGTGCCCTTCGACAAGAGCTATTCCTGGAGCTACGGCTTCGCGCAGGCCGACCGCGGCTACGCGACGCTCGACCCCGGCGAGGCGGAGAAGATTCGCGGCATCTCGCAGCAGACGTTCCGCACCGTGGTGAACCAACTCGCCGAAGGGAAGTTCAAGCCGTCGGCGGTGCTCAAGGGCAAGTTGGCGAAGGCCGACCCGGTGTACCAGCAGCAGTTCAAGGAGGAGTTGGTGCGGCTGGCGAAGAGCGTCCAGGCGCAGCTGAAGACCGACCCCACTTCGGTTCCTGGCTTCGAATGAGCTCGCCCGGGCGCGCAGCCCTGGTGCTCGGCGTGCTCGCGGTCGGTGTCGCGGCGTGCGGACCGCCGGGAGAGGGCAATGACGAGTTCGACGTGGCGGGAGGGTCGACGGGCGTCGGCCCCGGTGGAGGCTCCGCTGGAGGAACGTCGGTCGCTGGTGGCGTGAGCGGCGGAGGCTTTGCGGGAGGCGCGTCCGGTGGAGAGGCGGGAGGCACGGCAGCTGGCGGCTCGAGTGGCGGTAGCTCCAGTGGTGGTGGCTCGACTGGCGGCGGCTCGAGTGGCGGTGGCTCGACTGGTGGCGGTTCGAGCGGCGGGGTGAGCGGCGGCCAGGCGGGTGGCTGGGCGAGCGACGGGGGGACTCGCGTGCCGGCCTTCGTGCTGGTCGGAAAGCAGCGGCGGCGCGCCATCTCGTACGACGACGGCCGCAGCTGGGTGAATGACGTCTCGTTCCAGAACCCTGACGGCGCGGTGGTGCGCTGCGGCGACTGCGACCACGACGAGTTCTCGCCGACGGGGCTCGCGGTGTCCGGCGAGTTCGTCCTCCACGCCACCGGCCACGGCGCGCCTGGAACCGTCTACCGCTCGCGCGACGGCGTCACCTTCACTCCGACGCTCACCAACTACGCGACCTCGGGGCTGCTGGTGGAGGGCGGGAAGGTGCTGCTCGCCACGCGCGGCTCGCGCTTCTCGGTCGACGACGGCCTCACCTGGTCGACGGCGCGCACCATTCCGTTCCGCGGCGCTGACGGCAGCACCATCTGGAACGCGCGCGGGAGCGGCGCGGGGCACGGCGTCTTCATCGTCACTGCGAACGACGCGGCGCTGTTCGACCTGCAGGTGAGCTCCGACGCGCTGACGTGGACGCGCGGAGTGCTGACCGACGGTGGGCGCGCCGACTCGTGTGGAAGCGGCTCGCCCGTCTTCGGCGCCTCGAAGCACCTCCTTCTCCGCGGCACCGGAGCCCTCTGCATCAGCGCCGACGACGGCCTCACCTGGGCACCAGGCGCCATCCCCAACGTGAACGGTTCGGTGGCGCGGCTCCTGTGGACGGGCTCGGAGTTCCTCGCCTGGTCGACCGGCCGCCTCCACCGCTCTACCGATGGGCTGAGCTGGACGAACCAGAACGCGGTGGTGGTGCGGCCCGACGGTGGAATGGCGCCGCTCTCCTCGCTCGGCCCCGTGCGACGCAGCGCCTCGGGCACCTTCGTCAGCGCGACCGGCAGCTACGAGACGCAGGCCTTCTTCCGCAGCACCGACGGGCTCGTCTGGCACCAGCTCCCGCCGGGCGCCTTCGTGCCTGGTCACCCCGTCACCCACTTCGTTCACACCCAGGTGAGTCGATGACGCGCGCACTCGTCGTGCTCCTTGCTTCGTCGGCGTGTACCGGCACCGTCGGCGCGCTCCCCTCGGACGAGGCGACTCCCGGCGACGACGGCGGAGCGCTGGTCGACGGTGGCGCGGAGGCGCTCGACGGTGGCAGCGAGGCGCTCGACGGAGGACCCGTCACCTGGTGCGACGTCAAGCCGCTGCTGGCCGACTCCTGCGGAGCCTGTCACGGCGCGGGCACGCTCACTCCACTCACCACTCGCGCCGAGCTCGCGGCCCTTTCGTCACTCGGCGGAACGATGGCGGAGCGGGCGCTGACGAGAATGAAGACGATGCCGCTCGCTGCTGCCATGCCGCCCAACGTCGGAGGTCGAGCGGCAGACGTCGCGCTCCTCGAGGCGTGGCGTGCGAACGGCCTCGCCGACTGCGGTGGAGCGCCCGATGCCGGCTCCGTCGCCGACGCGGGAACGCCGCCAGGCTTCTCCTGCACGCCGGGGCAACGGGCCACCACGCCGCTCCTTCGCCTCACCGACGAGGCGTACCGCCTCACGCTCTCGAGCGTGCTCGCGCCCGGGCTCACCGCGACCGAGCTGCGCACCGCCCTGCAGACCATCGGGCCGCGGCTGGCAGCGCTCCCCACCGATGGAACGGCGTCGGGCCACCACCTCACCTACGACACCCAAGACCAACGCATCAGCCGGCTCCTCGTCGAGCCGCAGCTGTTCGGCGCGTTCGAGCTCGCGACGTGGATCTCGGCCGACCCCGCGCGGCTCGAGCGCTTCGTGCGCGCCTTCGGAGGCGCCACCCCCTGCGCCACCATCACCACGCCCGCCTGCGCCACCGCGTTCATCAACGGCTTCGGGAAGCTCGCGCTCCGTCGGCCAGTCGACGCCGATGAGCGCACCCGGCTCGAGGGCTTCTTCAACGACACCTCGTGGGGCGGCCACCGCGCCGTCATCGTCGGGCTGCTGACCCACCCGTCCTTCATCTTCCGCACCGAGTTCCGCGGCGCCGCCGTGCCTGGCAGCAACGACACCGTCTCGCTCACCGACTGGGAGCTCGCCTCGCGGCTGTCGTACGCCCTCACGGGTGCTCCTCCCGATGCGGCGCTGCTCGCGGCCGCGCAGGCGCACTTCCTCGGAACCGGCAAGACGCTCGACGAGCAGGCCTCGCGGCTCGTCACCACCCCGCAGGCGCGGCAGCACCTCGCGCGCTTCTACGAGCAGTGGCTGCGCCTCGATCGCATTCCGGTCATCGACTCCACCGCCGTGCCCGCGCTCGGCGTCGTCGGCGCCGACCGTCCCGGGAGCGCGCTCCCGCTCGACACCGACCTCGTCGCGCTCCGTGACGACGCCTTCGCCGAGTTGGTCACCTTGATGGACGAGACCAGCGCGGGCGGTGGCAGCCTCTCGCAGGCGCTCACCACCGAGCAGTCCTTCGCCAAGTCGCCGACGCTCGCCTCCATCTACGGAGTGACGACCTGGCCCAAGACGCTCCCCGATGGCGGCGTCGATCGCACTCCGGTCATGCTCCCCGCGGGAGAACGCACCGGCCTCTTCTCGCGCGCCGGTTTCCTCCTCTCGGGCTTCGCCGATCCAAACCCCATCAAGCGCGGCGCCCGGCTGCGCGTCGAGTACCTGTGCGAGACGCTGGTGCCGCCCGACAACATCGACCCGCCCGCGGCCTACGTGCCAGCCACCATTCCCACGCCGCGCAACGTCGCGGTGGCGAAGACCGAGATTCCTGGCACCGACTGCGCCGGCTGTCACAAGCCCTTCATCAACCCGCTCGGCTTCACCTTCGAGCAGTACGACGCCTTCGGCCGCTATCGAACCCAACAGCCGGTGACGCTGAACGGGGCGATCAGCTGGGTCCCCGTCGACGCGCACTCGGTTCCGAACCTCAGCAACGGCGACCCGGCGATGGCGCAGAACGCGAAGGACCTGGCGCAGCTCCTCGCTCGCTCGGAGAAGTTCAACGCCTGCTTCGCTCGTCACGCCCTCCGCTACCTCGACGGCCGTGAGGAGGACGAGGCGCTCGACGGCTGCCGCCTCCAGCAGGTTCACTCGGCCGCGAAGAGCCAGTCGCTGCGCGACACCTTCGTGAGCGGCGTGCGTCACCCCGACTTTCGCCTTCGACGGCTCACTGTGGAGAACTGACATGGCGTACGACTCCCTCAGCCGGCGTCACGTCTTGCGGGGCCTGGGCGCGAGCCTCACCTTGCCGCTGTTGCCGTCGCTGATGCCGAAGGCGCACGCCGCCGCGCCCCTGCCGAAGTTCTTCGTCGCCACCTGGTATCCCCACGGCGGCATCAGCCGGGAGAACACCTACCCGCTCCTCGGCACGAGCTTCACCCAGACGACGTTGTTCCCCGCGATGGGCACCGAGCCGGCCCACGTCATTCGGCACGGGCGGCTCACCGCGCTCAAGCGCACCCACGCGAGCACGGTGGCGATGCGCAGCCAGGTGCTGCCCGACTTCGACGCGGGCGCGGCGCGAGTGTCTCCGCTCATCGGCGCGTTCGTGCCCGACGCGATCCTCGAGAAGCTGAACGTGCTGTTGGGCGTCGACTACCTCTGGAGCGGCGGTCACAACCGCGCCTTCCTCGGCAACACGTCGAACCTCGACGGCACCGTTCCGGCGACTCGCTCGCGCATCGCCATCCCCACCATCGACGCGGTCATCGCTCAGTCGGCCGGGTTCTACTCGAGCGCAGAACGCCTCCTCTTGAAGGCGCCCTCGCTCACCGCTGGTGGCAGCGGCGCCGCGAGGTTGTCGAGCACCCTCAATGGGTCGACGGTGGGAGACAACCCGTACACCGCGCGGTCCCTCGGCCAGCTCTACGCGGCGCTCTTCGGCGGCGTGTCGTCGCAGCCCGGCACCATCGATTCGCGTGCCACGGTCGTCGACCGGGTGCGCCTCGAGTATCAGCAGTTGGTTGGAGCGAGCTCGACGACGGGGCGACGGATCAGCCTCGAAGACAAGCAGCGCCTCACTGCGTACATGGACGAGGTGCAGGCCATCTCGGACCGCATGCGCGCGGTGGGGACGGCGGCCTGTACCGTTCCGCCCGCGCTCTCGGCGACCGACGGGCGCCGGGTCTTGAGAGGGCCCGACTACGAGTGGGGCGCCGGCACGCCGACGGACGCGATGGGACAGGACCAGCTCCAGCGCGAGGTGCTCGAGCTGTTGAACATGCTGTTGGTGAAGGCGTTCCAGTGCGGGACGACGCGCATCGCGGTGCTGCAGTACCCCGGGCATCACGAGAAATGGAACCCGAACCACTTCGGAGACGCGCCGACCTCCGGAGCGACCGACAGCCACCAGCTGCTCTTCCATCAGCACGGCCGCGCGGAGCGTCAGCAGTACCTCGTCGAAGCGCAGCGCTTCCTCTTCCGCCACGGCTTCCTCGACCTCGTGCAGCGCATGAACGCCGTCGAGCTGGTGCCGGGCGTCAGCATGCTCGACCAGGCCGTCGCGTATTGGTCGGCTGAAGCCGGGCCGATGACCCACTGGGCCCATGACGTGCCCACCATCATGGCGGGCGGCGGGGCCGGCTTCTTTCAGACGGGCAACTTCGTCGACTACCGGAACACCGCGCGCAACCTCTCGCTGTACAACACGCCGGGTTGGTTCTTCGGCGTGCCCCAGAATCAGGTGCTCGCGAACCTCTGTCAGGCGATGGGCCTCACTCGCGCGCAGTACGAGTTGTCCGACGCGAACTCCTCGCTCAAGTTCCCCGCGCGTGGCGGCAAGGTGCCTGGCTATGGAGACCCGGCGCCCGGGTATCCACCGTTCAACAAGGCGCCGTTCCTCCAGCACCAGCTCGAGGCGATGAGCGACGAGTTGGCGATCGTGACGTGAGCGATGCGCAGGAGCGCGGAGTCCTGCGAACCAGAAGTCCTCACCAGGCTCCGGCTCTCTCTCTCGCGGCTGTCTCGAGTGACCTCGAGTCGCGCGACGTCCCAGCTCACGGCCCGCGGAGCCCGGGAATCTCGCCGCTGACCTCTCCGAGCGAATTCGACGTCGCCCCGAGCGCCCGCAGCGTCGTCAACAACACCTGCGCCGGGTGGAGGTTCGTCGCCTTCAGGTGATGCCCGCGCTTGAGCCCGCCGACCCCGCCGGAGACGAGCACCGCCATCGCGTCGGTCGAGTGCGGTCCCTTGGCCTGATTCGTATCGGTGTCGTAGCCACCGCCGCCCTCGAACACGAAGCACACGCCCATGTTGTCGAGCAGCGACGTCGCCCCTTCCTTCGTCGCCGCCAGCTTCGCGAGCAGCCGCGCCCAGTGCTTCATGTGCCAGCTGATGCCCTTCGCCATCGCCGCGGTGTCGTCTGGCTCGGTGCGGTGCCCGAAGCTCCCGTGCGAGAGGCCGTGCAGGTCCGAGAGCTGCCCGCTGATGGAGTACATGTTCATCATGCACTGCACGTTGCTGAACTGGAGCGAGACGCTGCGGGTCAGGTCGCAGGTGATCGCCATCGCGACGAGATCGCACATCACCAGCGCCCGCTGCTCCTCGTCGCTGTACCCGAGGTTCTGTGAGTAGGTGATGTTGCCGTTCGAGCCGATCGCCTGCCCGCCGCCGATGCTCGGGTCGGCGCCGGGATCCATCGGCCGAAAGCAGGTCGCCGTCTGCGGAGGAGGGATCGCCGCGACCCGCTGCTCGAGCTCGCGCACCTCCTGGAGGTGATCGTCGAGCCGCTGCTTGTCACTCGCGCTGACGCGGGTGAGCAACGACGAGTACTGCGAGCGCATCGCGTCGAGCACGCTCTTCCGGTTGGCGAGCAGCCAGGCCTGCTCCGCCGCTTGCTCGGGCGTCAGCCCATTCGTCGGCAGCTGACCGAAGAGCGCCTGGAACGTGCCCTGCGGACTGAAGCGCGGCGGCACCGCCGACAGCCGGCCGTTCACCATGCGGTACGAGATGGTGGAACCGGAGCCTGGTTGGGCGCTCCCGTCGTAGCTCGCCGCCTGCACCCGCAGCACCAGCGGGCTGAAGTTGCGCTGCCCGAGGAGGTCGGAGGCGACGTGCTCCACCGTCGGCGTGGTGAACGCCCCCAGGTTGCTCCGCGTGCCGGTGAGCAGCGGCGCCATCGAGCGATAGTGGAACTGCAGCTCCCGCCCGCCTGCTGGAGAGGTGGTGCCCCAGGGAATCTTGAGCCCCGTCACCACCGTCACCTCGTTCTTCACCGGGGCCAGCGGCGCGAGCGCCGTCTTCAAGTCGTAGTTCGCGCCCTCCGTCGTCGGCACGAAGGTGTTGGCGATGCTGCCGGTGGAGCCACCGAGCGAGGTGCCGGCGTAGCCGAGCAGGAAGCGCTTGGGTGGCGCGGCGTCGGCGAGGGCCCGGTTGTCGCTCATCGCCTCGAGCACGGGGAGCGAGAGCGCGGCTCCAGCGGCGCCTCGAAGGACGAATCGTCTGCTCAAGGGGTGCTTCACGGCGTCACCTCCACCCGGCGCTTGCTGAACTGCTCGTCCGTCGTCATCGCGACCAACAGCTCGTCGAAGCGGCGGCCAGAGCTGGTGAACGAGCGCTCCACCGCCGCGAGCCAGCCCTCGTCTTCGTCCTGCTCGGTGCGGCCGTAGGCGAAGCGAAACACCTGCTTCACCACGCACGGCTCCAGCGCTCCCGAGGAGATCATCAGCGACGCCAGCTCGGCCGGGCCGTTGAACGAACCCACGCCCGCGAGCTCGCCCTGCCCGTCGATGCTGCACTGGGGAAACGCCGGCTCGGCGGTGCGGAACTTGCCAGTCGAGTCGAAGCGCTCGAGCCCGAAGCCCACCGGGTCCATCAGGTGGTGGCAGCCGGCGCAGCTGCCGTTGGTGGAGTGCGCGCTCAGCCGCTCTTTCTTGCAGACCGCCGCGCCCTGCATCGGCGGCGGCAGATCCATCACCACGTTGGGCGGCGGCGGAGGGATCTCCTGACAGAACAGCCGCCGCCGAATCCACAGCCCGCGCAGCGTGGGGCTCGTCTCACCGTTCTTCGTGCCGTTCGCCAGCACCGCGCCGTGCGAGAGCACGCCCTGCCGCCCGGTCGCTTGGTACGGCGCCCACCCGAAGCCCGTCGTCGCCGGCGCGGTGAGGCCGTAGTGGCTCGCCAGCGCCGCGTCGACGAAGGTCTCTTGCGAGGTGAAGAGGCGCCGGTAGTCGCCGGGCTGTTCGAACACCACTCGACGCACCAGCGCCGTCGTCTCGGTGAAGAGCCGCTCGTTGAGCTGGGCGTCGTTCGGCAAGGTCGCGTAGCCGAGCCAGAGCGCGTGGAACCGCTCCACCATCGCGCGGCCCGCGGGCTCGTCGAGGAGCCGGCGCGCTGCCACCTGCAGCGCCTCGGTGCCGTGCAGCTCGCCTGCCTCTGCCTTCGCCAACAACCACGCGGGCGGTGCCCGGCCCTGGAGCGCGAAGGCGAGCCGCGAGGCCACCTCGAACTCGGTGAGCGTCATCACTCCGTTCGTCACCGCCGAGCCGAGCTCCACTCGGAAGTGAAACTCGGGGTCGACGAGCAGCCGCACCATCGCGAGCCGGAGCGAGGTGTCGATGCTGCCCCGTTGGAGCGCCTGAGCGTGGAGCGAGCCGAAGCGCGTCACCTCCGCGTCGGTGAGGGGGCGCCGGAGCACCTGCCGCCCGAAGCTGCGGATGAACTGGGAGAGGCAGGCGAGATCGGCGTTGCCCGTCGGGGTGCACGGCATCACCTTCGCGCGCCGCGCCGGGTCGGCGAACGTCTCGGTCGCGACCTGGTTCGCCAGCTGCTCGACGCCCTCGACCCAGGCCGCCGAGGGGAGCTGCCCTTCGACGACGTTGTCGAACGGTGAGGCCGCTGGGTTGGGCAGGAGCGCCGCGGCGTGCCCGTGCGTCTCCCCGGTCAGCATCGCGAGAGAGGCGTCCAGCTCGCGAGGGTTCAGCCGCCGGAGCCTGGAGGTCGGCGTCACGATCGGCTTCGGCTCCGGCTGCACCGGGTCGGGCTGCGGTTGGGGGAGCGGGTTCGGTTGCGGCTGGGGCGCCGCCTCGGGACTGAGCACTCCAGGTTGCGGTCTCGCGCCGGTGATGACGCCGTCGCACGAAACGGAGAGGAGAACGCCAAGCCAGAGCAGCAGTCGCATTGGGGGCCTCGGGGGTACCGACGCCGCCTTGAGCCTCCGGCGAAGAAAAGTGGCTCAGCCCGCTGCGAGAAAGGGCTCGCGCGGGCCTTCAGCGCTCCTCGTCGTCAGGAGCCCGACGCCCGCTTGGCCTTCTCCTGCGCATGCAGCCAGCCGTCGTAGTGTCGAATCGCCGCGTCTCCGACTCGCTGAATGTGCTGGTTGTTGAGGTACGCCGAGATGGGCGCCGCCACCAACGGCATCGCCCGGCCGAGCGCCTTGAGGCCCGTCTTGGTGAGCACCATGCTGGCGAGGCTGCCCAGCACCTTGGGGCTCGCGCGCTGCACCGGCCCGATGCCGTTCGAGTAGCCGAAGAGGTCGAGCACGTCCTTCTTCCCCCGCTCGCTGCGGAGGTCGGCCTTGAAGACGGTGCCAACCTCCACGAGGAGCGCGAGCTGCAGGTACACCATGCCGACGAGATCGACCGGCACCGTCACCACGCCGAAGACGCCGGTCACGCCGCCGAGCACGCCCGCCATCTGCTTGCGCGAGTCGATGTAGCGCTGACAGAGCTCGCGGGGACCAGCCGAGGGGTAGCGCTGCTGGAGATCGTCGAGCGAGCCGCGCGCCCGCGCCGCTTCGCGATCGAGGAGATCGCTCAGTCGTTCGTTGGCGAGACTCTTCAGCTTGGACGGCGAGAGGTTCTTCACCGGGTCGTAGAAGGCCACGGCGAGAGTATGGCGTCGGCGCTCCCGACGCTCAACGGACGGCTCGACCAAACGAGGAGGCGTGGCAATCGACGGGTGACGCCTTCGTACCCGCGGCTCGTTCAGTACCCGTGATCAGCGAGGTAGAGGTCGACGAGCGCGCCCTCCTCGAACCAGAACTGGTTCGCTTCCTTGTTGAACCACCGCGACGAAGGCTGGGTGTTGCGGATCTCGAGCAAGATGCGGTTGGTGTCGGTGTCGGCCACCGTCGCGCGGGCGAGGCAGGCCGCGAGGGGGCGATCTCCGAAGCCACCGTCGAGGCAGACCTCGTCCCCGGAGGACAGGCGACGCACGTAGTTCTCTCCGAGGTACTTGGCCTCTTCGCAGGCCGCCGCCGCGCCGCCCCCCTTCTTGAACTTCGCGCAGCGCGAGACCTTCGGCGCCGGGTAGAGGGGCACGTTCTCGAAGAGGCCAGCGCCGCCGCGATCTCTCGAGGCGCGGTTGTCGGTGAGGCACCCCGTGCACGCCACCGCTCCAATCAAGACGAACCACTTCATCGTGTCTCCCCCTCCAACAGCGCCTTCGCGAAGGTGTCGATGCGAGCCGCGTCGGCCGGCCCCAGCTCGAGGAATCGAATGCCCATGCCGTAGCTCTTCGCGTCGGGCACGTTCACCACCTCACCCCAGCAGCGAATCGCGCGAGTGTCTCCCGGCAAGGTGAAGCTCAGCTCGACGCGCGCGCCGACTCGATGCGGAATCGCGCGGTCGAAGAAGCAGCCGCTCGAGGACAGATCGCGGGTGGAGTGAAACGAGAACCCGTGCTCGTCGCGAACCTCGATGGCCAGGCTGACCGGAACGCGGACTGCCCCGCGTCGTTCGAACTCGTTCACGGAGGTCACCCTACCAGAGTCCGTCTCGCGGTTTCCCAGATCGACTTCGTTCGGCGAGTGCTGGTGGTGAACGCGCGGGGTGACGTTCGCCCCGCATGGCCGCCTCGTCTCAGGCGCAGCCTCAGCTGAGCAGCCGGTGGATGCGGCGCACGGCCTCGACGGGCGGGTTGATGAACTTCATTCGCGCGCCGCCTTGTTCGCCAAAGGGGCCGAGCACCTCGGCCTTGAGCTCGAGTGGTGTCGTGGGGTCGTCGGGGAGAAAGAGCCGCAGGGTGATTCGGCTGCCCCGCTTCGGGGTCGGGCCAGCCGCGACCCCCAGGCCGAAGGTGGAGAGATCGTGCGAGCGCATCATCACCGTCTCGCCCCCATCGTCGGCCTCGAGATCGAGCGCGACCGAGATGCGCGGGGTGGCCCGACGTTCGCGGAAGTGGCGGCGCTCCGGCGCTCCCGTCTGAATGCGCTGCATGAGCTTCACGAGTGACTCGGACCCTCCGCGCCGGTCCTTCACCCGAGGGAGCTTGGGCGTGAGGAGCGGCAGCGCGGTGTCATCCACCCGCTTCTTGTCGGAGGCCATGCTGCGTGGACGCTACCACGCTCCGGCACCTGCCAGAGTTCCTGGCCAGAAGAGCAGTCGAGCCCGGCCCCATCGAAGGAACCGGGCTCGTTGAAGTGGGCTGATCAGGCTGGCTCAGCGACGGCCGTGGCCACGCCCGTACCGCTCGCCACGCCCGTACCGGTCGGAGCCGTGCCGGTACCCGAAGCGCTCCTGGTACGCGTAGCCGTTCTGGTAGGTGCCGTACGCGACGAAGGTCCACTCCTGGCGCGTCTCGTAGTGGCCGGGGAGCTGCTGGGTCACGTAGCGGCCCTGCTCGCAGACTCGACGGAAGCCGTGGCCGTAGCACTGGCCGGCGACGTAGACCTGGGTGGTGGCGCCGGGCACGTACTGCTGGGTGGTGCGCAGCTCCCAGCGGCCGTCACTGCGCGGGGGCGGCGCCGGAGTGTGGCAGGGCTGCCCGGGCTGAATCACCGCTGGCAGCGGCATCGAGCCGATGGGCCCGGCCGGGTGATACTCCTGGGCGAGCGCAGCGGAACCAGCAAGCACGGCGAGGAGAGTGAGGGCGTTGGCGTTCATGCCCGTACCTACGCGCCTCGGGCCTCCTGTATTCAGGCTCGAGGGGGAAACAGGCCAGGCGCCGAGTGAGGCGGAAACTCAGCCAGGCGCCGAGTGAGGCGGAAACTCAGCCAGGCGCCGACGCCCTGCTCAGGCCGCGGCCTTCTCGCACTCGCTCGCGCACTTCTGACAGCTCTCCATGCACGCCTTGCATTCGGCGTGGTGGTTCGCGTGCTTCTCACAGGCCTTCTCGCAGTCGCGGCAGACCTTCGCGCAGAGCGCCGCGAGCGCCTTCAAGTGGGCCGAGCCGAGCCGGTTGAACTCGATGAGCGCGCGGCACATCGGGAGCATCGCGCGAACCGTTCCCGCGCACTCGGCCATCGACTTGTCGCCCGTCGACAAGGAACGGATGCAGTGATCGAGGCACGCCTCTCCTGCGCGCACGCAGTCCATCGCGGCGTCGAGGAGCGCCTGGTTGACGGCCGGCGCCGCCTTCGCGTCCTTCGCTGGCGGAGCGCCCTTTGGCTGAGCGAGCGCTGCAAGGCTGAGCACCGCTGCGCCGCTGGCGGCAACCGTCACTGCGTCACGTCGAGTCATCGTCATCCAAGGCTCCTGGTGTGGGGAAGGCGCGCCGTCATCTCCGGTTTGCCCAGCCGAGGCGATGATTTTCGACCGAGCCTCGACGAGCCTTCAGCCAGGGCGGAAAATCAGGTGTGTGGAGGCGCCTCCGCAGATCGCCTGTGGAGCGGAACCCCCACTCCCCGTCGTTTGGATCACTTCCATCGCGTCAACCAATTGAAACAACTGGCGACTCTCCCCGCCCAAAGGTTGGATCGCCTCTTGAAGAAGCGCCCACCCGGACTCAACCCCAACCGGAGAACAAACGATGAAGACCAGAATTCTCACCCTGACCGCGCTGACGACGCTCTTGGCGGCGCCGGCGTTCGCGCAGAGCATCGACAACCCTGAGTGTCTCGGCACCGAGTGCGGCAAGCCCAAGGAAGAGGGCGGCGGCTGTGGCTGTGGCTGTGGCTGCTCGGTGTGGGTGGCCTACACGGACGACGGCAAGACGCTGGCGTACACGGACGACGCGGACGGCGACGGCAAGGCGGACTCGGTCGACAACTGCCCGT
>JBPOIJ010000057.1:0-462729 GCA_052034585.1 Myxococcota bacterium | reverse complement strand
GGCTCTGACGGCTGGCTCTGACGGCTGGCTCTGACGGCTCCGACCGCTGGCTCCACCGCTGGCTCCGACGGCGGGCTCGACCGCTGGCTCCGACGGCTGGCTCCGACGGCTGGCCCGGTAGCTGGCTCCGACGGCTGGCTCCGACGGCTGGCTCCGACGGTTGGCTCCGACGGCTGGCCCGACAGCTGGCTCCGACCGCTGGCTCCGACCGCTGGCTCCGACCGCTGGCTCCGACGGCTGGCTCGACCGCTGGCTCCGACGCTCGCGCTTGATCGTCGACCCGTGTGGGCAGAGGAGACCTTCGCCACTGAGACTGCCCCGCCGCCGACCGCACGTGTTGTGACTCCGACCCGGTCCCCAAGAAACTCAAGGGTTGTGTCCCTGTTGGCAGGGGGCGGGCTGTGGGGTCGGGACGCAGGCGGGTCGGGCAGCGCAGCGACTGCTCGGCTCAGCTTGGTGAAGTAGCCGACGGCGGTGTCGGAGAGCCGCCTCCGAACGGTCGATCTCCCACTGCGCGCCGAAGACCCACGTTTCACGTGGAACCTCTCGCTCGGAAGCTCAGCGCTCGAACACCATCACCCCGCGACCATCCCCACTCAACGGGAGCTCGAACCGGCGCGAACCCTTCAAACTGACTCCGCTTTTCGAAGCAGCGGCCTCGACGACCGCCCCATCGACCGCCTGCCCAAGCATGCAGATGATTCGGCCCTGCGGAGCCAGGTACTGCACCGCCAACGGAAGCCAACGCCCCAGGTCCGTGAAGGCGCGCGAGACGACGAGGTCGAAGGTTCCCAGGCCGTCCCCTGCCCCCTCCGCACGCTGGTGGACCGCCCGCGCCCGCTTCGCCAGCCCGAGGGTCGCGATGGCGGTCTTCATGAACGCCACCTTCTTCTGCACGGCGTCGACGAGGGTCACGTCCAGGTCGGGGCGAACGACCGCCCACGGAATGCCCGGGAGCCCCGCGCCCGCCCCAACGTCGAGCACCCGCCGCGGTCCCGCCGGCACCTCCGCGAGCACCGCCAGGCTATCGAGCAGGTGCTTCTCCACCACCTCGACCGGCTCGGTGATGGCGGTCAGGTTCACCCGTTCATTCCATTTGAGGAGCACCTCCAGGTACCGCAACAGGTCTGTCTGAGAGGCCTCCGACAGCCCCAACCCGAGCCTCCCCTGCCCCGTCGCCAGCGCCTCACGCGCTCGAGAGTTGTCCACAGTCGACCTCGCTCAACTCCGCGTTCCGGTTGAAGGGTGCGCGCCCTTGGCGTTCCCCACAAGGTTTTCAACAGGCCCCGAAGCGCGGTCCGACGCGGCCCTCCGGAGGTGCACCAACACCAACGTCGCGGCCGCTGGCGTGACCCCCCTCACCTTCCGGAGCTGCCCGAAGCTGACGGGCCGTTCGCGGCTCAAGCGCTCGCGCACCTCGTTCGACAGCCCGGTGATGCCGCTGAAGGCGAAGGTCGCCGGAATCGGGAAGTCGTCGAACACCTGCGCGGTGCGGGCGAGCTCGGTCTCGGCCTGGGTGATGTAGGGCGCGTACCGAACCTCGACCTCCACCGCCTCCACGAGCTCGGCAGACAACTCGGGGCGGTCCACGTCGTTCGCCGTCACCGAGGCCCAGCTCGAGCCGGGGCGACGGAGGGCCACCGCTCCCCCACTCCGCTCGAGCCGCGCCGCCTCGTCCCGCACCGTGCGCTCGTCCTCCCGCACCTGCTCGAGCCGTTCCGTCGACACCAGGCCCAGTCGATGCCCATGATGCACGAGCCGCCACGCCGAGGTGCCTTCGCGGAGACGGAGCCGATGTTCCGAGCGGCTCGTCATCATCCGAAAGGGCTCGTCGACGCCCTGGGTGACGAGCTCGTCGACCAACACCGCGAGGTGGGCTTCGTGGCGCTCGAGGCGCAGCGGCGGCTGGCCAGACACCTTGGCGGCAGCGTTCACTCCGGCGACGAAGCCCTGCACCGCCGCTTCTTCGTAGCCCGAGGTGCCGTTGAGCTGCCCGGCGAAGAAGAGCCCATCGACCGCCTTCGTCTCGAGCGTCGGGTGGAGCTGCGTCGGAGGGCAATAGTCGTACTCGACCGCGTAGCCGAAGCGCTCGACCTCGACCTCCTCGAGCCCCACGATGGTGCGGAGGAACGCGAGCTGAACGTCGTCGGGCAGGCTGGTGCTGAGCCCCGCCGGGTAGACGAGCGGAGAGCCGACGCCTTCGGGTTCGAGGAAGACGGTGTGGCGTGGGCGGTGAGCGAAGCGGCTCACCTTGTCTTCGAGGCTCGGGCAGTAGCGCGGACCGCGGCCTTCGATGCGGCCCTGGAAGAGCGGTGAGCGGTGGAGGTTCGCGCGCAGCAGGTGGTGCGTCGCGTCGTTCGTGTGGGTGACATGGCAGTCGACCAGCGGCTGGAGCGGGAAGGGCGCCTTGGGGGTTCGACTCGAGAACGGGCGCGGGGTGGCCGAGGGCTGCAGCGTGCATCGCGCGAAGTCGATGGAGCTCGCGCGAAGCCGCGCTGGGGTGCCGGTCTTGAAGCGCCCGAGGGTGAGGCCGAGCGAGCGCAGCGAAGAGGAGAGGGCGGAGGCCGCGGCGTCACCGAGGCGGCCACCGACTTCCTGCACCGGGCCGCGATGGAGAATGGCTTGGAGGAACGTGCCCGTCGTCACCACCACCGCGCGCGCGGAGAGGTGCCGACCATCGACGAGGGTGACGCCCGCGATGCGCGCCTGGTTCGCGGTGCGTTCGACTTCGAGGGTGGCGACTTCTCCGTCGAGGAGGGTGAGCCGGTCGGTCGCGCGGAGCACCGCCTGGACGTGTGAGGCGTAGGCCGCGCGGTCGCAGAGGACGCGGGTGGCTTGCACCGCCGGGCCCTTGGAGGCGTTGAGGGTGACGAAGTGGGTGCCGGCGGCGTCGGCGCTGTGGGCCATCTGGCCGCCGAGGGCGTCGAGTTCGCGAACGAGGTGGCCCTTCGCGGTGCCTCCGATGGCCGGGTTGCAGGACATGACGGCGGCGCGGTCGAGCCGGAGCGTGACGGCGGCCGTGGCGAGGCCCATGCGCGCGGAGGCGAGCGCCGCTTCACAGCCGGCGTGGCCGAGACCGACCACGAGGACGTCGAACGTCATGCGGCGCGTGTACGAGAGCGACGAGGGCCCGGCAAGTCGCGGTGGCTCGAGCGGAAGCGGGGAGGGTGGCACGTGGAACGAGCGGAGTCGCGCGTGCTTCGCCAGCCTGACCGGGAAAACGCGGCGACGTCATCGTGTTTGCCGGAGCGAGAGAGTGGTCGGTGTCACGACGAGGCGCTGTTCGAGCGCGGACGCCCGTGTGGAACGTCATGTCGAAGGCGCACGGGCAGGTTCGTGGAAGGGAGCGTCGTGAAGCGTCGTGCGCGGCCGGTGAGAACCGTGCTCGAGCATCGCGGAAGCCTCCGGCGGGCGTCGTGGAAGCGGCGTGCCGAGCCTCGTGGACCCGTCGTGGCGACTGAGTCACCGCGAGCGAGGGTCGCGCAACCCGCGGGCGGGCGTCGTGAAAGCGTCGCGCGCCGCGGCCGGAACGATCTCGAGCACCGCAGAAGCTCGTGGAAGCGGTGGCGACGACTGCCGCTTGCAGATTCGCGATCAGGTCTCCGCAGAGCCGCGAATCCTCGGTGGAGTGCCGAAGCCTCGTGGAACCGTCGCAACGAACATCGAACTGAGTCGCGATCGAGCGTCGCGCAATCCGCGGGCGGGCGGCGTGAGAGCGTCCTGCGCTGGGGTCCTCGAGCACCGCGGCATCCTTGGGCGGGCGTCGTGGAAGCGGTGGTGCTGTTTTCGCTCGCTGCCTGCGCTCGCAGATTCGGAAGCAGGTCGACGGAGAGCCGAGAATCCTCGTCGGCGTCAGCCCGGAGTGCCGATACTGCGTGGCCTGGTCGTGGCACTGTCGAATTGCGTCACCGTGAGCGAGCGTCGCGCAATCCGCGGGCAGGCGTCGTGAAGCGTCGGGCAAGTGGTGGTGTCTTCTCGCTGCCTCCGGAGAGCCGCCAATCCTCGTCGACGTCATCAACCTGAAGTACCGATGCTGCGTGGACCGTCGCGGCGACTGTCGAGATGAGTCCACCTCGAACGAGCGTCGCGCAATCCGCGGGCAGGCGTCGTGAAAGCTTCGTGCGCTGCGGATGCATCGTGCGGAAGCCCGAACCTCCTCATCGCGGAAGTCTTGGGCAGCCGTCGCACGGAAGGACGCCGTCGTGGCGACGCCGAACTGAGTCACCGCGAGCGAGCGGCGCGCAATCCGCGGGCAGGCATCGTGAAAGCGTCGTGCGTTGCGGACGTGTCGTGCGGAAAGCCGGAACCTCCTCATCGCGGAAGGCTTGGGCAGCGTCGCACGGGAGGCTCGTGGACGCCGTCGTGGCGACCGCCGAACTGAGTCTCGGAAGGCTTGGGCAGCGTCGCACGGAAGCCTCGTGGACGCCGTCGTGGCGACCGCCGAACTGAGTCACCGCGAGCGAGCGTCGCGTAATCCGCGGGCAGGCGTCGTGAAAGCGTCGGCGCTCATCGCGGAAGTCTTGGGCCGCCGTCGCACGGAAGCCTCGTGGGTCGAATTGCGTCACCACGAGCGCGCAATCCGCGGGCGGGCGTCGTGAAAGAGTCGTGCGCGTGCGGAAAGCCGAAAAGGTCCTCGAGCATCGCGGAAGCCCTGAACAGGCGTCGCACGGAAGGCTCGTGGACGCCGTCGTGGCGACCGTCGAACTGAGCCACCGGGAGCGAGCGTCGCGCAATCCGGACCGTCGTGCGGAAAGCCGAAAAGGTCCTCGAGCATCGCGCAAGCCTTGAACAGGCGTCGTGGAAGCGGTCGTGCCGAAGCCTCGTCCACAGAGTCGCGCGAAGTCGTCATGCATGCAGAGGTGCAGAGTCGAGCGTGCAGAGTCGAGCGTGCAGAGTCGAGCGTGCAGAGTCGAGCGTGCAGAGTCGAGCGTGCAGAGTCGTGCGTGCAGAGTCGTGCGTGCAGAGTCGTGCGTGCAGCGTCGTCGTGCAGCGTCGCGGTCCTGAGTCGCCGTGCCGAGGTCGCGGAGGTCCGTGCCGCCCTGTGAACCCGTCCGAAAACGACCGTCCGATCGTCACACCGAAGCCGCGTACGCCTCTGGACCCAGTTCGCATCGCGCTCGAGTGCAGCTCGCCGAAGCAGCTCGAACTCCGAATCGCCAGCGGAGCGATGCCGGGCGAGGGGAGGGGACTCCTCGGCTCAACGCTCACTTCCTGCCCCTCATCGAGGACTTCGCCGTAGACTGCCCGCGAATGTCGGAGCTCACCAAAGACCCCACTGGCCCGTCCGAGACGACGACCTCGCCTGACGCTCCGGCCACCCCTCCGGGCACCCTCTTCGAACGCGCTCGCGCGATGATCGAGGCCGGCGCCCCCTCGGACGAAGTGAAGACCATGCTCGCCTCGAACGGGCTCGACGAGGAGTCCGTGCGAGTCCTCCTCAACTCCCTACCGGGCGCCAAGCTGCCCTCGGCCCTGCCCGAGGCGAACGTCTCCCTCACCACCAACCCCCTCGCCCCCGACCTCTTCTCCTTCACCGAGCTCGGCCTCACCGGCGACCCAGCGACGGTCGGCCTCTACTGGCTCACCTTCTCGGGCGTGCTCCTCGTCGTCATCCTCATCGTGCTCTTCCTCCCGCTCCCGCAACTGTTCGGCAGCGAAGGCCCGAGCGACGCCTTCCTCTACTTCGTCGACGTCGTCCTTCCGCCCGTTGGGTTTGGCGTCGTGGCCATCACCTTCGCGCGCGGGGTGTACCTCTTCAGCAAGGGCCGACGGTTTCGCTTCCAGCGCCGCAAGTGACGGCGTTTCACGTGAAACGCCTTGCCTACTTCCCGATGCAGAACCGGGCAAAGAGGGCATCGAGCCGCTGCTCGGTGAGGTTCAAGCCGGCCACCTCCGCCAGGGCGGCCAACGCGAGGGAGACCTCCCCAGCCACCACTTCGAGGGTGGTCGTTTTCGCAGCCTCGACCGCCCGCTCGAGGGCCTCCCGCACCCGCTGAAGCGGCTCCCGATGATGACCGGCCGCCAGACTTTCCCCAGCTGGAACCCGTTGAGCCAAGAGGACTCCGACGGCTTTCAACAGGTTTTCCACACCCTCTCCTGAACGGCCGGACACGGCCAGGTGTGCCTCGGTGGTGCCCAGGTCGCACTTGCTCGCGACCTCGAGCCGCTTCGACGCTGGAGCCACCTGTCGCCACCCCTCCCGCTCGGCCGCAGAGGCGTCAGGGGGCAGGAGGAGAACCGCGACATCCGCCTGCTCGACGAGGGCATGGGTCCTCGCGATGCCCATCGCCTCGACCCGTCCTGGTGCCTCTCGCAGGCCCGCCGTGTCGACGAGCGTCACCACCTGGCCGTCGACCTCGATGGCGGCGTCGAGCGCGTCGCGGGTGGTGCCAGGCTCGTCGTCCACGAGTGCGCGATTGGCGCCCGCGAGCCGGTTGAACAGCGTCGACTTGCCGGCGTTGACGGGGCCATAGAGCACGACCCGAAAACCCTCGCTCGCCGCGGCCGAACGCAGCGCACTCCGTTCGAGCCCCTTCGCGACCTCGAGACAGCGCGAGAGGGCAGGGGAGGGGTCGAGGTCGGGCGCCTCGTCGGGAAAGTCGAGCGCGCCCTCCAGCTCCGCCGAGAGCGCGAGGAGCGGCTGATAGAGCTCGTCGAGCACTCGGGCGAGCGCGCCGGTGAGCCGCGCGGCAGCAGCAGCGACCTCGCCCTCGGACCGAGCCTCGATGAGGTCGACGACGGCTTCGGCCTTCGTCCATGAGAGCCGGCCGTTGAGGAGCGCGCGGCGGGTGAACTCTCCCGGCCGAGCGAGCCGCACGCCTTCGACCTCGAGCAGCGCCGCAAGCACGAGCTGCAGCACGCGCGGCGAGCCGTGGAGGTGAAGCTCGACCACCTCTTCGCCGGTGAACGAGTGCGGGGCAGGGAAGTAGAGCGAGAGCGCCTCGTCGAGCACCACACCCGCGACGCGAACCGTCGCCAAGGAGGCCACCCGCGGTCGAGGCGCCCAGCTCGAGAGCAACCGCGCCGCGGCCTCACGCGCCCGAGGCCCAGAGAGCCGAACGATGCCGATGGCTCCTCGGCCGGGCGGCGTGGCGATGGCGGCGATGGTGGCGGGCTCCACGGTGCGGGCTTGGTTCAGCCTCCGCCCCGAATCAAGCGCCGGAACGCATGGACTGGTCAAATGCTCGAATTCGACGACTTTTGCTAGTCCATGCCGCGCAGCCAACGAAGACCGCCGACCCTCGATGGTGCTGGTACCCCGGTGGCGCTCAGAGTGAGGTTCGTGACGGAAATGTCCTCGAGCGCCCAATGACAGACATGATGCGACGTCTCACCCTCTCGGCGCTCCTCGTCTTGCTCGGCTGCGAGTCGACGAGCCGGCCTCCGCCGCCAACGAAGGTCCAGCCGCTCGAGCGAACAGCGCCCTTCGTCCAACTGCTCCGCGCCGCCCCCCTCGTCGTGCATGCGAAGGTGGAGCGCGTCACCGGCCGCGACGGAACGGTGGGCAAGGCGCAGGTGCCCGCCATCTTCTCGGACCTCTCGCTCCGGGTGCTGGGCCACGCGAGCCGCGGTGAACCACCCGAGACCCTCACCCTGACGGTGCTCGGCGGACAGGTGGGCGACCGGGCGCACTGGGTGAGCGAGAGCGTTCGGCTCTCGGAAGGCGACGAGGTGCTCGCCTTCGTCGACCCCCAGGCCTCGCCGCACCCCTTCATCGGCGAGACGACGGGCGTCTTTCGCGTCATCGACCGCGCCGTCTTCGCGTTCGACGGGCGAGCGGTGCTCGAGGTCGGCCCAGACGGGCTCCTCCTCGCGCAGCCAGCGCCGCCCGCAGGTCGGCTGCCCGTCGGCCAAGGCACCGCCACCGGGTTCGCGGAAGAGCACACGGGCCCAGCGCTCCCCATCGACACCGTGCTCGCGACGCTGGCCCGCCTGAGGGACTCGTGAGGCCGCTCGCCGTCGTCTGTCTGCTGCTCGCCGCGCCCAGCGAGGCCTGGGTCACCCGGCTCTGCCCGACGAACTCTTCGCTCCGCCCGAGCTACCCCTCGAACGTGGTGTGGCCGTACGTCTTCCTCACCAACATGCCCACCGGCGACGTCTCGCGACAGCGCGTCGAGAACCAGATGGTGGCCTGGAACTCCATCGTCGGCGCCAACGACGTGATGACGGTGGTGAGCGGCTCGTCGTCGACCTGCACCCAACCGGCCGGAGTGAGCCGCACCACCATCGGCTGGGACGACGGCACCTGCACCAGCTTCGGAGCGAACACCCTCGCGGTCACCAACGTCACCACGCAGGGCTGCGTCATCGTGCGCCAGGAGGTCTACTTCAACTCGAACTGGGCCTTCAGCACCGGCGAGTTCCTCGACACCGCGCTGCACGAGCTCGGGCACGCCGCCAACGCCGGGCACGAATGGAACGCCGTCGCGATGATGGGCTACTCCGACACGCCGCTCCTCGGGCTCACCGCCGACGACCACCTCTTCCTCCGCACGCTGTACCCCTCGGGCCAGACCGCCGCGCCCGACTTCTTCATGACCCGCATCGTGCTGCGCAACCCCGTCATTCCGAACGTGCAGTCGATGGTGCAGAGCCCGGCGCCGACGTGCTCTGGCGGCTGCAGCGACCTCCACGCCCAAGACACCATCTCGGTGCGCCTCACCTACGGCAACGCCGGCTCGCGCGGGGTCTCCGGCTCGGTGCCCATCGAGATGCGCCTCGGCAGCCACCTCATCGGAACGTGGACGCTGTCGAACTACCCGGCGCACGCGCAAGACACCTTCACCTTCGTCGCGACGCTCCCCACCGGCATTCCGCCTGGCAGCTACTCGCTCACCGTCGAGGTGGACCCGGCCGGCACCGTCACCCAGTCGAACGGCCCCACCACGCCCGACGTCGTGTCCTTCACTGGCTTCACCGTGCGGCTCCCCGCCGGGTGGACCTGCGCGTCGGGGCGGTACGGCTCGAACGACGGGTGTGACTGTGGCTGCGGCGTCGTCGACCCAGACTGCTCCAGCTCGTCCATCGCGGTGCGCGGCTGCGGCGACTCGAACCTCTGCACCGACGACCGCTGCAACGCCTCGGCGCAGTGCAGCTACCTCAACAACACCGCGAGCTGCGACGACGGCACGTACTGCACGGTGAACGACCGCTGCTCGGGTGGAACCTGCGTCGGCGGAGGCGCGCGCGACTGCTCGGCGCAGACCTCGACGTGCAGCTCGGGCACGTGCGACGAAGCGGGCCGCGCCTGCGTGAGGACCGCCGTCAACGAAGGCGGCGCGTGCAGCGACGGCCTGTACTGCACGGTGAATGACGCCTGTTCGCTGGGCCAGTGCCGCGGCACCGCCCGGAGCTGCTCGGCTCTCGACGGCGCCTGCACGGCCGGCAGCTGCAACGAGGCGACGGACCAGTGCGTCGCCGTGCCGGCGAACGAGGCGGCGAGCTGTGACGATGGCTCGCGCTGCACCACCACCGACGTCTGCCGCGCGGGCACCTGCGCGGGGCGGGCGGTCGATTGTTCGTCACTCACCCAGGGCTGCCTGCGCGGCCAGTGCGACGCGCTCACCGGCCAGTGCGTCGCCGTTCCAGCGCCCGACGGCACCGCCTGCGACGACGGCCTCTTCTGCACGGTGTCCGACGTCTGCCGCGCGGGCAGCTGCCAGGCGGGGACGCCGAGGGCGTGCGCCTCGACGGCCTGCACCGCGGGGAGCTGTGACGAGCAGGGCGATGCCTGCGTCTCGACGCCGACGAACGAAGGGCTCGCCTGCGACGACGGCCGGTTCTGCACCTCGAGCGACACCTGCCGCGCGGGGGTCTGCGGCGGGAGCCCCACCGATTGCTCGACGTTGAACGGGCCGTGCCGTCAGGGGGTGTGCGACGAGGGGCTGCGCGCCTGCCGAGCGATGAGCGCCAACGAGTCGGGCAGCTGCGACGACGGGAACGGGTGCAGCGAGAGCGACCGCTGTGTCGCGGGGACGTGTCGTGGCGTGCCGAAGGCCTGTCCGGTCGACCCGACCTCCTGCGTGGTGGCGAGCTGCGACGCCACCACCGGCCAGTGCGCGACGCAGCCGAAGGCGAACGGGGCCATCTGCAGCGACGGCGTGCGCTGCACCATCAACGACACGTGCCAGAGCGGCACCTGCCGGGGAACGCCGCTCGACTGCTCCCGCTTCGCCACCGTCTGCTCGACGAGCCAGTGTGTCGAGACGACGGGCACCTGTGGGACGACGCCGCTCGCCGACGGCACTCGCTGTGACGACCAGCGGCCCTGCACGAGCGGCGACACCTGCGTCGCAGGCCAGTGTGGCGGCGCGCAGGTCGATTGCTCGGCGCTGACCCAGGGCTGCCTCGTGGGCCGCTGCGACGGGCAGTCGGGGCGGTGCGTCGCGGAGCCGGTCGCCGATGGAGCCCTGTGCGACGACGGCTCGCTCTGCACCGAAGGCGACGTGTGTCGGGCGGGGACCTGCACGGGCGTCGCGAAGACGTGCTCCAGGTCGAGCGAGTGCGTCGCGACCTGCGAACCGTCGACGGGTGCGTGCGTCACCAGCGGGCGCTGTGAGAGCGCGCCCAAGCCTGGCTGTGGCTGCACGAGCGGCGCGGAGCTCGTCTGGGTCGCGCTCGCGGTGGTGGCGCGGCGTCTGCTGGTCCGTCGAGTGCACCCGGCTCGGTGAGCGTGCCGGCGGCGGTCGTCACCATGGACCAGCAGAAGGGCGCGAAACCGACATGTCGACTGGTCCATGCAGCGCTCGGAGCGGCGGGCCGACGACCTGATCAGCGCCGTGCACACCGTGGAGTCGAGTCCACTCGAGGTGTCCACGATCGCGCACAGGTGGGCCTCTTCTCCAGGTCTGCCGACTCGTCTACTCGGCGACGAGGAGGAGCCCATGCACCGACTTCCCATCGCCCTCGCCGTCCTCGCCTCGGCCTGCGTCGGCGTCGTGAGCGAACCGCCCACCTGTGAGGTGACGGGCGCGCAGGTCGAGCTCGGCTTCATCAACCGCTTCGTCGACCGCACCCTCGAGGTCGCCTGGACGAACGAGCGCTGCCAACGGCAGGTCCTCTTCGCCCTCGAGCCGGGCAAGTACTCGAACCAAGTCACGCTCGTCGGCGACGAGTGGCGGGTGCGGGACGTCGCGAGCGGTGAAGTGCTCTTCGAGGGCCGCGCTCCGGAGACGAACAGCGCGCTCATCTTCCCGACCTCCGACACTCGCGTCTGCTCGGGCCTGGGCCGCGACGCACGCGAGGTCAACTTCCGCAACCGCTACGCCGATCGCGCGCTGTCGCTCTTCTGGCTCGACCCGGCGTGTCGCGAGCAGGCCGCGGGCGAAATCGCTCCACGCACCCACCTCACGGTGAAGACCGTCGTCGGCCACGTCTTCCGTTTTCGTCGCGCGGGCACCGAGGAGCTCGTGGAAGACACTCCGCTCGTCACGCCCACCACCGAGCTCTTCAGCGCCCCCACCGACGGCAGCGCGCCGCAGTGCTCGGAGGCCGGCGCCACCACCTCCACCGTCGGCTTCGTGAACAACTTCCCCTCCAAGACGGTGCAGGTCTACTGGGTCGACTACCAGTGCAAGGAGGTGCTCGCTGGCGCCATCGCGCCCGGCCAGTCGCTGTACCAGAACTCCTTCTTCACCCACGTCTTCAAGCTGCGCGACGCGGTGGATCAGTCGTTGATCGCCTCGCCGCCGCCGCTCAGCGCCGCCACCGTGATGGTCAACGTGCCCTGAGCCTCGATGCGCGGAAGCACGACCGTCGCCGAGCGGAACGCTGCGGCCATCCGCGTCGCCTTCCTCCTCGCGGCCTGTGGAGCACCCACCTCGCCGACCCTCGTCGACGGCGGCTTCCGGAGCACGCCGGCGAGCGCCTACGAGACGCGCACCCTCCAGGGCTTCACCGTGCACGTCGCGCCCGGCGTCGCCGCCTCGATGGGCGGGCAACGGGCGCTCACCCTGCTGGAGGAGAAGTTGGGCGCCGTCACCACTGCGCTCCCAGCCGCCGCGCTCGCGAAGGTGCGCGAGGTGCCGCTCTGGGTCTCGGTCGACGACAGCGTGTGCCCGGCGGCCTGCTATCACCCGAACTCCGCCTGGCTCTCGGAGAACGGCTTCGAGCCGGCGAAGAGCGGCGGGGTGGAGATCACCAACGTCTCGAACTTCCTGAAGTGGTCCGAGCAGCAACCGTCGATGGTGCTCCACGAGCTCTCGCACGGCTTTCACCACCAGGTGCTCGGCTTCGGAGACACCGACATCCTCTCCGCCTACGACACGCTCGTCGCCTCGAAGACCTTCGAGTCGGTCGCCTACGTCTCCGGAGGCACCCGCCGCCACTACGCGCTCACCAGCGCGGTCGAGATGTTCGCCGAGCTGAGCGAGAGCCACTTCGGCCGCAACGACTTCGCGCCGTTCGACCGTCAGGCGCTCACCGCGCAAGAGCCCCAGCTGGAGGCGCTGATGGTCACCAAGTGGGGGCCGTGAGGGCCGCCGGGCGCGACCTTCGTTGGCAGCAGGAAGCGAGCTAGGCCGACGCGCGCTGCTTCAAGCTGCGCTCGATTTCGCCGACGAGCGCAGGCAGGTCACGAATCGAGAAGCGCTCCTTCATCAGCGCCACCAGCCACGGCGTGCTGGCCTCCTTCACGAACAGACAGTGATCCGCCGTGCGTGGAGAGAGCGTCAGCACCTCTCCCTTGAGCGCGCGCCCACCGAGGCTCACCACGTTCTCGGCCGTACCGCTCACCGACAGCGCGAGGTACGCCTGCGGGTCGTCCCACACCTCGACGACCCGAAAGAACGTCTCCTTCGGCACCTCGACCCAGACCCCGAGCCGCAGCTCGCTGCCGTCACTCACCGGAACCGGCAGGAGCGCCCTCAAGAACAACCGGCCCTCGCAGTCGGCGAAGTTCTGCTGGTTGCGAGGCGAGCGTCGCTCGGGCGGCTGCGCGAAGACGCAGTCGGGCACTCGAAAGCTGTAGTCGCGGCCACGCTGGGGAAAGAACAGGTGTCGCAGGTCGTCGTGCACCCGGAGCAGCTCGTCGTGCACCGCGAACACCCACGTCTTGAAGGCCGGCTCGGCGAGCACCTCGGCCCGGCTCATCGCAGGCGGCACCATCGACGAGAACGGGATCTGGTCGGTGAGGCCGGCGGCGAGATCCTTGCCTCGAGAGCCGGTGCGAACCCAGGCCCAGCGCGTCGGCGCGCGGCCTTCTCCGATGGCGAGCCAGGCCTCGGCGGTGCCGTCATGGCGGGTGGGCATCACGACGAAGGAGGCGCCCCCACCGTCCTCGCGCAGCTCGCCACGGCTCACCAGCCAGCGGCACCCACAGCCGCACCAGCAGGGAAGCTCCTCACGGCTCGTCTCGAGAAACGTGGACGACATGAACGCTCCAATCAACGTCGCTTGGCCGCGGCGAGGCGCTCGGCCATCTCGGCACTGCCATAGCTCAGCGCCTGCTCGGCGGCCTCGGTTTCCAAGCACCGCTGGAGCGCGGCGCGGTCGACCCCGAGCTCCCGCTTGAGCGCCCGCACCACCGAGGAGGGCTGTGACGCGAGCTCCTTCGCGAGGGCGAACGCGCGCGGCAGCACCTGACCCGGCTCGAGCGCCTCGAGCGCCAACCGCTGCCGCACCGCCGCCTCGCCGTCGAAACGAACGCCGGTCGACAACAACGAGAGCGCCGCCTGCGCGCCGGCCCGCCTCGGCACGAAGTACGTCGCGCCCATGCCGGGGTGGAGCCCGAGCTGCACGAAGTTGAGCGCCAGCTTCGCGTCGCGCTGCACCACGGTGACGTCACAGGCGAGCGCGAGGCAGAAGCCGGCCCCGATGGCGGCTCCCTCGATGGCGGCGATGGTCGGCACCTCGAGCTCGAGCACGCTCAAGTAGCGCGCATAGAAGCTCAGCATGAAGCGGCGGGCCTCCTCGGAGGGCACGGTGCAGAGCCGCTCGAGCATCGCGAGGTCGCCGCCACCCGAGAACGCACCTCCGGCGCCGTGGAGCACCACGCAACGAACGTCGGCGCGCCCCTTCAGCTCCTCGACGCGGGCCTTCAGCGCATCGCCCAGCTCGGGCGTCATCGCGTTCTTCCGGCCCGGCTCGTCGAGCACCAACGTCGCGACGGCACCTTCGATGGAACAGTGAACGGGCATGGCGGTGCACCATTCGCGAAGCGGCGTCCGGAGTCGAGCGATTCGCGGAGGGATCCGAGCTCCGCCCCGAAGCGTCCACTCCAGCTAGACTCTCGCCCGTACCCGACTCACCCGGGCCTGATGACCACCTTCGTTCGAGAGCTCCGGCGGTTCGTCGTGCCTCCACCGTTCGGCGGCGGTGGCGAGCGCCTCGGTGGGGTGCGGTTGCTTCGCGACCACTTCGTCATCGGTTCGCAGCTCATGCCAGACCACGGAATGCGGCTGGACACCTCCGGCGCGCACGTCGGCCTGGTGCCGGGTCGTGGAGCGCCGATGCGCTGTGGCCTGTACTGGCAGTCGCTCGAGCGCGACGCATCGGAGAGCGCGCTCGTCGAGATGCCTCCGTTCGAGACGGACCTCGAATGGAGCGTGATTCCCCTCTGCTGGAGTGGCTCGCGGCTCGGCTTCTTCGAGCAGACCTTCGCGCCGTACCAGCCGAGGCAACACCGCTTCGGCGTCATCGACGTCGAGCGCCGCAGCTTCGAGTTCCATTCCAAGGACGACGGGTGCAGCGAGATGGAGTTCGCGTTCGACGGCGGGCTGCTCGCCTGGCGAGAGGGCGACGCGCTCGAGTGGGTCGACCTCCGAGACGGCTCCACTGGCAATCACCGCTTCGTGGTGCACGGGGCCCTGCGGGCGATCGACGGGCGCTCCTTCGACACCGCCCACCTCGCCGACCAGGTCGTCCTCGTCGCCGAGAAGAGCGGCACCATCGTCGCAAGGTGGCACCTCGACGATCGCGTGAGCCACCTGAGGCTGCATCGGGAGCAGGGCCTCGTCATCGCGTGCTCGTGGGAAGCGGTCTTTGCCCTCACCGCCGATGAACGAAGGACCAAGCTGTCGATCGCTCCCACCGAGCACCTGCAGTTCGACGTGCGGAGGAACCGAATGGTGGCAGTGCGCGCGGGCATCTGGGTCGAAGCGCCGCTCGATGGAGGCCCGCCGGTGCAGCATCCGCTTCCCGTGGGCGAGATCTGCGACGTCGATCTCGACCGCCGCCTGCTCTTGCTCGAACGCCGCACCGAGCACGAGTCCGTCTTCCAGTTGTTCGAGGTCTCGGTCTGATCGGGCCAAGCGCCGAGTGAGGCGAGCTGATCAGCGTGCCAGTCCACACTCGATCACGCTGACGGACGCGCCATCGGTTTTCGAGCCTTCAGGACGCCAGCGCGCGACTCACCTCACTGCGGCGGAACGAGCTTCTTCGTCAGCTCACCGAGGTCCAGCTGCAGCTGCGAGTCGGCGCCCTTGAGCTGCTCGATCTTCCGCACGCTCGCCAGCACCGTCGAGTGGTCCTTGTTGAACTTCTTCCCAATCTCCGGGAGCGACGAGGTCGTCAGCGTACGCACCAGGTACATCGCCACCTGCCGCGCATGGGCCACTGGCTTGAGCCGCCGCTCGCCGCGGAGGTCGTCGACGTTCAGCTTGTAGAACCGGGCGACCTCCTTCTGAATCGCCTCGGCGTCGAGCACGACCTTCTCCGGCAGCATGTCGCCGAGCACCTGGGCGCAGAGCTCCTCGGTGAGCGGCTGGCCGGTGAGCGCGTGCACCGCGGTCGCCTTGATCAGCGCGCCCTCGAGCTCTCGCACGTTCTTCACCACGATGCGGGCGATGAAGTGGGCCACCTTGTCGGTGATGGCAGTGCCGTCTTGCTGGGCCTTCTTCTTCAGAATCGCGACGCGCGCCTCGAAGGTGGGCTCGTGCACGTCGGTGATGAGGCCCATCGCGAAGCGGCTGCGCAGGCGCTCCTCGAGCCCGGGGATCTCGCTCGGCACCGTGTCGCTCGTCATCACCACGGCCTTGCCCAGCTGATGGAGCGCGTTGAACGTGTAGAAGAACTCGTTCTGCGTCTCCTGCTTCTTCCCGAGGAACTGGATGTCGTCGATGAGGAGCACGTCGCACTCGTCGCGGAAGCGGCGGCGGAACTCCGTCATGCGCTGGTCGCGCACCGACTCGATGTACTGGTTGGTGAACTCCTCGCTCGACAGGTACGTCACCCGCGCGAGCGGGTTCTTCGCCACCACCCGGTTACCGATGGCGTGGAGCAGGTGCGTCTTGCCCAGCCCGGTGCCGCCGTAGATGAAGAGGGGGTTGTAGGCGCGGCCAGGGTTCTCGGCGACGGCGTGCGCGGCGGCGGCCGGCAGTTGGTTCGCCTCGCTGACGACGTAGCTCTCGAAGGTGAACTTGTCGTTGAGCCGCACCGGGTGGCGCAGGTGGTTGACTGCCGGTGCCGACGCCACATTCGCTCGGGGCGTCGCGCGGTCGACCTTCTCCCAGGCGAGCTTGGCGGTCTGGCCCGAGGCGCGCTCGATGGCGGTGACGAGCAGATGGCCGAAGTGGTCTTCCACCCAATCGCGGAAGAACAGATCATCCACGCCCATCGTGAGCGACTCACCGTCGTAGCGCAGCGGGAGCAGCTGCTGGAGCTGCGTCACCACGAAGCTCTGCCCGTCACGCCGGAGGACATCCAGCGCACTTTCCCAGAGATTCCGGGCAGTTGACGTCGACTCGGCCTTTTCGACGAAAGCTGACAAAGACGAACCCCTCACCAAGAAGCACGAAGCAAAAAGCGAAGGGTCGCCTCTTCGCTCGGGTGGGTTTCCTGATCAAGAAGGAAAGAAAAGCCAAGCCAGATTCGCAGGTTGATACCGCTTCGGGGCCCTGTGGGTTGAGGGGCCTCGAGCCGAGCGTCGTTTTGCGACCCACCCACGTGTCGATTGACTGAGAGTACGTTCTGGCGCAAAATGAGCCGCGTTCCTCTCGGCCCCTCGTTTCGCTGCTTTTCCACACCCGGCGACGTGTCCGACCGCGAGTTCTCCACAACCCCACAGGCTTCTCCACAGGCCTGTGCGCGGGTTGTGCACAGCGACTCGAAGTGACGGCGCTCGGAGCGGGTGCAAAACCGACCGAAGCGGGCTGTCACTCGCGTTGACAACCAGGGCCGAAAAGCGCGGCGGCCCCGTGGCGATACCTCCTCGAGGAGTTCTCCATGCGCCTGCCCACGACCCGCCCCGCCTCGCTGCAGACGCCGACCCCGACGCCGAAGCCCACGCCGGCACCGGTCGCGCCGCCACGCCCCACGCTCCCGCCGTCGCTCTTCCAGCCGCCCGCGACGCCGAAGGTGACGCTCACTCCCACGCCCAAGCCACCGCCGACGAAGGACGAGGCCATTCGCCGCGCGCGGGAGTTGCTCGAGGGCGCGCCGCTCGAGCGCGACAGCGGCACCTCCGTCGTCACCGAGGACGCGCCCGACGTCAACTCGCCGGGTGATCATCTGATCCGCGGAGCGGTCGCGAAGGGCCAACTGCTCGACAACGCCCAGCTCGAAGGCGAGGCGCTGCTCAAGCTCTCTCCGAAGGACCGAGCGCGCTACGCCGCGGTGAAGGACGCGCTCCTCGCCGAGCCGAACCCCGATCCCGTCGCGGCGTTGGCGCTCCAGACGATGCTGCTCGAAGGCAAGCTCCCTGGAGCGAAGGCCCTCGGCGGCAAGGACACCCTCCTCGGCGGGCTCGAGAAGCTCGCCAGCCAAGACGTCGCCGAAGGCCTCGACCGTCAGCAACTCCTCTCCGACGTGGTGCAGGAGTGCGCGACGCCCTCGGCGACGAACCAGAAGTCGAAGGGCACCTGCGTGGCGACCTCCATCGAGATTCAGCTGCTCCAGACGAACCCCGCCGAGTACGTGCGGCTGGTGAGCGGCCTCGCTTCCCCGGCGGGCGAGGTGAAGACGGCTGGCGGTGACGTGCTGACGGTCGAGCCCGGCGCCCTCACCGACGACACCAACCGCACGCTCTCCCAGCGGCTCCTCGCGCCGGCCTTGATGGAGCTCGGCAACGGCCTGTCCGACTACTCGAACGAAGACGACAAGCACCACGGCCCCGAGCGCGACGGCCTGTCCGGCCTCACTCCCGCTCAGGCCGACCGGATCCTCGAGAGCCTCTACGACAAGGACTTCGCCTTCCAGGTGACGGACGACGCGAAGGAGAAGACCGCCGGCACCCAGTTCGTGATGGACGAGCTGAAGGCCGGCCGCTCGGTGCTGGTCGGCCTCGACTGGGGCGGCGGCGGTCACAAGGTGCTGGTGGTGGGCTCCGAGACGCGCGACGGCAAGGACTACGTGAAGATCATCAACCCCTGGGGTCGCGAGGAGTCGATCCCCAAGGACGAGTTCGAGCAGCGCCTGCGCAACGTGAACTACGACCCGAACGCGGGCTTCAAGAGCTTCTGGGACAAGCTGTTTCCCTGGTGACGAGTCACGACTTCTTCACGAACTCGCTCTTGAGGGCCATCGCGCCGAAGCCGTCGATGCGGCAGTCGATGTTGTGATCACCCTCGACGAGGCGAATGTTCTTCACCCGGGTGCCGACCTTGAGCGCCGAGGCCGCGCCCTTCACCTTGAGGTCCTTCACGATGGTGACCGAGTCTCCGTCGGCGAGGAGCGTTCCGTACGCGTCGCGCACCACCAGGCCTGCTTCGGCTTCGCCCGCCGAGGGAGCGAGCGTCGGGTTCCATTCGTGCGCACACTCGGGACAGATCAACAACGAGCCGTCTTCGTAGGTGAGGGCGGAGGCGCACTTCGGGCACGGTGGGAGCTGGCTCATGAGCCCGCCATCACACGCTCCGCCGTCCGAGTCGAGCGCCGGCCGTGCCTCACGTGGGCGGCAGCGGCAACACCTGTTCCCCGCGCTCGAAGACGATGCCTGCTCGCCCGACGAGGAGTGGATCGACCGCGCCGATCTGATCAGCGTCCTTCTTCGTGTACGGCAAGGAGTGGAGGAGGAAGCGCATCGCATTGAGCCGCGCTCTCTTCTTGCAGTCGCTCTTGATGACGATCCACGGGGCGTCGGTGGTGTCGGTGCTGAAGAACATCGCCTCCTTCGCCTTGGTGTAGTCGTCCCACTTGTCGAGCGAGGCGAGGTCGATGGGCGAGAGCTTCCAGTGCTTGAGCGGGTGCACCTCGCGTTCCCTGAAGCGGCGGCGCTGCTCGCGACGGCTCACCGAGAACCAGAACTTGAAGAGGTGAATGCCCTGGCGCACGAGCATTCGCTCGCTCTCTGGCGCCTGGGGCTGGTAGTCGTTGTCCGCGGCCTCGCTGCAGAACCCCCTCACGCGCTCGTCGCCGGCGCGGTTGTACCAGCTGCGATCGAAGAGCACGATTTCACCCGCGGTCGGCAGGTGCTCGACGTAGCGCTGGAAGTACCACTGGCCGCGCTCCTCTTCGCTGGGCTTGGCGAGCGCCACCACCCGCGCGCCACGAGGGTTGAGGTGCTCGGTGAAGCGCTTGATGGCGCCTCCCTTTCCGGCGGCGTCGCGGCCCTCGAAGAGCACGACGACGCGTTGGCCGGTCTCCTTCACCCACGCCTGGAGCTTGAGCAGCTCGACCTGCAGCCGGTACTTCTGCCGCTCGTAGGTCTTCCGCGCGAGGAGGTTCTTGTACGGGTAGCCGCCGCGCTGCCAGTCGTCGGCGAGCTCCTTGTCGGCCTTGCGCCGCTCGAGCTTGTGGAGGCCCTGCTGTTGATCCATCACCCCGCGCAAGATTCGAATCGCGTCGGCCGGCGCGGTGCCTTCGAGGAGGTCACGAATCGTCTGGGCCTTCACTTCGTCGGCCGCGGCGCTCGCCTGTTCGCTGGTGAAGTCCTCGAGGGCGGCGGGGCTGGAGAGGTCTGGCGCGGTGTCGCCTTGCTTCACGCGACGCGGTGAAGTGTTCGAGGTGCGACGACGGCCAGCTGCGGGAGGGCGGTCCACGAGGGTCTCCGGAGAGGGGAATGGAGAGGTTCAGCATTCGACATGCCACGAGCAAGGCTCGGAAGCGTGGCCGGCTCGGCGATGGGGACACGCAAACGATGCAGCCGCGTCAATTCAGCGGCAGATGTTCGAGCAGTTCGAGGTGCTTTCGCCCATCGCGGTGCAGTGGGTGAAGCACGCATCCAAGACGGTCGCGGTGGCGCCGCAGCCCGAGCAGGTGCCGCCCGAGGTGAAGCCACAGGTGTTCCGGCAGTTGCTCGCGGACTCGCCGTTCGAGGTGCACAGCCGGTAGCACCCCACCTGGCCGCAGGGCGTCGCGCCGCCGCAGGTGTTTCGACAGTTCGAGGTCGAGTCGTTGTTCGCGTCGCACAGCCCGTAACAGGAGAGCTCACCGCAGCTCGTCCCGCCTCCGCAGATGTTCCGGCAATTCGAGGTGGAGTCGCCGTTCGCCGCGCAGAGCACGTAGCAGGCGGCCTGGCCCTCGGGCGTTCCGCCGCCGCAGGTGTTCCGGCAGTTCGAGGTCGAGTCGCGGTTGTGTTGGCAGAGCCCGAAACACCCGGCCTGGCCACAGCCGGTCGACGCGCCGCAGGTGTTTCGGCAGTTGGAGGTCGAGTCTCCGTTGACCCGACAGAGCTGGTAGCAGGCCGCTTCGGCGCCTCCCGTCGGAACGCCGCACGTGTTTCGGCAGTTGGAGGTCGAGTCGCGGTTCTTCTCACAGAGCCGGTAGCAGCCGACGCCATTGCCGACGGGACAAGTGTTGCGGCAGTTCGAGGTGCTCGAGTTCTGGGTCGCGCACGACGCCCAGCAGGCATCGACCGTCGAGTCGCACGTCGCGGGCAACGCCGTGCCACCCGCCGAGCTGCCACCGCTCGTGTTTCCGCCCGCGCTCCCACCACCGGCACTCCCGCCACCGACGCGACCGCCAGCCGTCGAGCCGCCAGCCACTCCGCCTGCACTTCCACCCGCGAGCCCTCCGCCCGCCACGCCCCCACCGCTCGCACCGCCACTGGTGCTGCCGACGAAGACGCACTGGCCCACCGAGCACGACATCGAGCCGACGCACTCGGTGCACCGAAAGCCATGGGTGCCGCACGCGGTGAGCCGGTCTCCTGGCTGGCACATGCCCGCCGCGTCGCAGCAGCCTTGGCAGCTCGTCGAGTCGCAGCGAGTCACGGTGGAGGACGAGCAGCCACTCACGAACGAGACCACGAGGGCGACGAGGGTCGGGCGCATGGCGTCGCCAATAGCACCTGGTTCGGACGATTCGGTGTCGCCAACGGTTTTTCCGCGGCGTGGATAGGAAGGGGGCATGAGCGACGATCCCCTCTCCAGGCTGCTCGAGCACGCCCAGTGGATCCGTGGGCTCGCGACCTCGCTCGCGCGCGGCGACGAGGACGACGCCATTCAAGACGTGTGGCTCGCGGCGCTTCGGTCGCCTCCCGATGCCGACCGGCCGGCGAAGCCCTGGCTCGCGAAGGTGCTCCAGAACGCCGCGCGCAAACGGTTCCGTGACGAGTCGACACGCCAGCGCAACGAAGCCGCGACGCCCGTGCAGGGAGAAGGCACCACGCCCGAAGAGGTGGTGGGCCGCGCCGAGGTCCACCGGCTCCTGGTGGAAGCGGCGCTCGAGCTCGAGGAACCGTTCCGGCAGACGCTGCTCCTGCGCTTCTTCGATGGGCTCTCGAGCGAGGCCATCGCCACCCGGCTCGGCGTGCCGGCGGGCACCGTTCGGTGGCGGCTCAAGGAAGGCCTCGACCGCCTGCGCGCGAGGCTCGACGCGAAGCATCCTGGTGGGCGACGGGAATGGATGCTCGCCCTCGCGCCGCTCCTCTTTCCCCCGCCAGGCCCCTGGCTCACTGCAGGAGTCGCCCTCATGGAGAAGAAGACCCGCCTCGCCCTCGTCGCCGCGGTCGCGCTGGTGTTGTCGTTGTTCGCCGGGTGGAGGTTCGGCTGGAGCGGTGGCGCGACCCCAGCGGTCGTCGATGCAGGCGTGGCGATGAACGAAGTGACGGCTCGGCGCGAGGTGGCCGAGACGAGCGACGCGAGCGCGGGCGCTTCCTCGCGGCTCCCTGACGTGCTTGGCGATGCGCTCATCCCCGCCGCGATGGGCCCGAGCGCGCCGCTGGCAGCCGCGACTCCGACGAGCGCGACGACTCCTTTGCGCCATCCAGTGAACGGGCGACCCGACTCGGCGGACGGCGGAGTGCGCTTCACCCTCGACAAGGACGGCATTCGCGCGGCGATGCGCTCCGCGCTGCCTGAGATTCGCGAGTGCTACGAGAGCTGGCTCGGGCTCCACCCCACCCTCGGCGGGAAGCTCGTCGTCACTCTCACCATCGACACCGACGACGGCGTCGAGGGGCGGATCAGCCGCATCGCTCCACTCGACGGCGGCGTCGGGCTCGGTAACCGAACGATGGAAGGCTGCGTGCTCGCCTCGCTCGCCGACCTTCGCTTCGACCCGCCGCTCGCTGGGCCCATCGACGTCACCTACCCGTTGTTCTTCTCCTCCGACGGCGGTCGCTGACCTCACCCGGAACGAACGAAGAGCTCGGCCAGGGCCTCGAACGCCGCGCGCACGTTCGCTGCCGCGCGACGGCCAGGGAGACAGACGGCGAAGACGTCGGGGCCGGGACATCGAAGGTGGGGCAGCACCTCCACCAACGCGCCGGGCTCGAGCGGCTCGAGCATGAAGTCGAAGGCCTGCGTCACGCCGAAGCCCGCCACCGCCGCCGCCAGCGAGGTGGGCGCGTGGTCCATTACCACGAGGGGCTCCACCATCACGGGACCGGTGGAAAAGAGAAACGGCCTCGGCTTGGCGTCGGGCCCGCGCACGGTGAGACAGGCGTGCGCGTGGAGGTCGTCGATGCTCCGCGGGAGCCCGCGCTGCGCGAGGTAGCTGGGCGACGCCACGGTGTGGAGCGTGGTCTTCCGCAGCCGCTTCGCCACCAACTGTGAGTCGGGGAGCGCGCCGACCCGAATCGCCACGTCCACCGCTTCTTCCGCCAGCCGCGAGACCCGGTCCGAGACGCGCACGTCGAAGCGCAGCCGGGGAAAACGCGAGCCGAGCGTGCGCAGCGCGGGGATGATCAACGTCGCCGCGATGAAGGGTACCGAGACGACGAGGGTGCCCGAGGGCTCCTTGCGGGCCGAGCTCAACACCTCGCGCCCACCGCGCACCGAGGCGACGGCCTGCTGACACCGCTCGAGGAAGGTCTCGCCGGCCTGGGTGAGGTTCACCGAGCGGGTGGTGCGCAGGAGCAACGTCTGCCCGACCGTCTTCTCGAGGGCCGCCACCGACTTGCTCACCGCCGCGGGGGAGACGCCGAGCCGGGCCGCCGCTCTCCGAAAGCTCCGCTCCTCCGCGACCGCGACGAAGGGCACCACCCCGCGAAAGAGCTCGAGCTCCATGATTGATGAGTATTCCTCAACAGAGAAGTGAATGACTCACGATTGTTTCATCTGACTTCACAACGCATCGTTCGCGGCGTCCGGCCACTCCAGGCCGCTCGAGAGGAACGACCATGAAGACGCTCGATTCGAAGGTGTGCGTGGTGACCGGTGGAACCGCAGGCATCGGACGGGAGATTGCCCGGCAGCTCGCGCTCGAAGGCGCCCAGGTGGTGCTGGTGGGGCGCGAACCGACGAAGGGCGCGGCCGTCGCCAGCGAGCTCTCCACGGAGACCAAGGCGAAGGTCGAGTTCGTCCAGGCCGACCTGCTCTCGAAGAAGTCCATCGACGAGCTCGGTCGACGGCTCGCCACCGCGCTCCCGCGCATCGACGTGCTGATCAACAACGCGGGCGGTGCCTTCTGGGAACGGGGCGTCACCTCGGACGGCATCGAGCGCTCGCTGGCCCTGAACCTCCTCGCGCCGTTTCAGCTCACCAACGCCCTGCTTCCGCTGCTCGAGCGCTCGGCGCCGGCGAGGGTGATCAACGTCGCCACCAAGCCGCGCAAGGGCGACCTCGTCGACCTCGGCGACCTCCAGTCGGAGAAGAAGTACGACTGCTTCGGCGCCTACGGGCGGGCGAAGACGGGGTTGATCATGATGACCTACGAGTTCGCCCGGCGGCTCGAGGGCCGCGGCATCACCGTGAACTGTCTCCACCCCGGCGTGGTGACCGAGACGAACTTCTCGCAGGCGCTCCCCGCGATGATGCGTCTGCTCGGGCCAGTGTTCGCCCGCGTGTCCGGCATGCGCGCGAGCCTCGCTGACGCCGCCGACACGGCCGTCTACCTCGCGACGGCCCCGGAGCTCGCCTCGACGTCGGGCAAGTACTTCGTGCGGCACCAGCCAGTGGACTCACTCCCACAGACCTACGAAGCCGCCACCGCCGCGAAGCTCTGGGCCTCCTGTGAGTCGCTCCTCGCGCGCGGCCAAGCTGCTTGATGAAGATCAGCCAGACCGCGTCCGACGGACTCGCGACCGCTGCTTCGGCCACGGTGGTTTCGACCTTCCGTTTTGCGCGCGAGGCGCTTTAGGGTGCGCGCCCACGATGACCTCTCCCCGCGCTGTCGTGTTCCTTGGTGTCGCTCTCGTCTCCTCTCTCGCCGCGGCCCAGACGCTCCGCGCGACCTTCACCACCACGCCGGCGCCTCCGGGCGGACGAAACTACGCTCCCCGCAACGTCGTCGCCGTCTGGGTCGAGGACTCGAGCGGCACCTTCGTGAAGACCATCGGCCGCTGGGGCACCCGCGAGCACAGCAACCTCGTCTCGTGGCGAGGGAAGGCTGGCACCAGCGACACCGACTCCATCTCCGGCGCGACGCGCGGCAGCCACACCGCCCAGCTCACCGTGAACTGGGACCTGAGGAACAGGCAGGGCGCGACCGTTCCCGACGGGATGTACACCGTTCGAATGGAGCTCGCCGATCGCGAGGCGCCCACCTCTTCCAACAACAACCAGGGCACCTTCACCTTCGTGAAGAGCAGCAGCTCGCAGACCCAGAGCTCGCTCTCCAACGGCGGCTTCAACGCGGTCACGCTCACCTTCACCGCTCCAGGCGGCGCGGGTGGCGGCACGTCGGGCACCGGCGGCGGCACGTCGGGCACTGGCGGCGGCACTTCGGGCACTGGCGGCGGCACGTCGGGCACCGGCGGCGGCACGTCGGGCACTGGCGGCGGCACGTCGGGCACTGGCGGCGGCACCTCCGGCACTGGCGGCGGCACTTCGGGCACCGCGGGCGGCACTTCGGGCACCGCGGGCGGCACTGCAGGTGGCGGAGCGACGACGACGATGCCCGGCTGCAACAGCGCTGGCTTCTCGCTCGCGCCCGCGCTCCTCGGCGTGCTCCTCCTCGCCCGTCGGCGCACGGTTCGCTGATCAGCCGCTCTTCGCGTTGAGCACGCCCTCGCGTCGGTTCAGCTCACACCTCGGGGCCCGTCGCCTCGGGCAGCTGCGCAAACGCTGCTTCTCCCCGGCGGCGCTCTGATGAGCCTCGTCCTCCTCCAGCTCGGCGCGCTGCTCGCAGCAGCCGACGCCGGCACCGAGCCCCGGCTCGTCGAGCGCTCGCGCGAGGTGATGCACACCACCGTCGTCATCGCCATCTCGAGCGACACCGTCGACGCGCGTCTCGACGAGGCCTTCGACGCCGGGTTCGCCATCTTCGAGCACATCGACGCGACGATGAACGAGTGGAAGCCCGACTCACCACTCGGTCAAATCAACGCCTCGGCCGGGAGCCCGACGGCTGTCAGCACCCCCGCCGACCTCTGTGGCGTCCTCAAGCTCGCCCTCGACGGCGCCGCGCGCACGAATGGGCTCTTCGACCCGACCTGGGCTGCGCTCCGCGACGTCTGGCGCTTCTCGAACGCTCCCGACCAACGGCCGCCCGACGCCGAGAAGGTGAAGCAGGCCTGCGCGTTGGTCTCGTACCGCGACGTCGAGCTGGTTCCGAAGGCGAAAGGTGCCTGCACGGTGCGGCTCAAGAAGAAGGGCATGGCGCTCGGCCTCGGCGGCTTCGTGAAGGGCTGGGGCGTCGACCGCGCGGTGGAGACTTTGCGCGCCCGCGGCTACCGGAACTTCTTCGTGCAGGCCGGCGGCGACCTCTACCTCGCCGGCAAGAAGGGCGACCGGCCGTGGAGCGTCGGCATTCGTGACCCGCGCGGGCCACCCGACCAACGCTTCGCCAAGACGGAGCTGAGCGACTCCGCCTTCTCCACCAGCGGCGACTACGAGCACTTCTTCCTCTTCGAAGGGCGCCGCTACCATCACGTCATCGACCTGCGCACCTGTCAGCCAGCGACGGCGTCGGTCTCGGCCACGGTGATGGCGAAGACGGCGGTGGACGCGGAGATCCTCACCAAGTCCACCTTCATCCTCGGGGCGCCGGCAGGCCTCAGGCTCGCCAGGCAGTTCGGCGCCGAGGCCGTCATCGTTCACCCCGATGGCGAGGTGAACATCACCCAGGCCACACAGGACCGGCTCGAGGTGTGGCCGCCGACTGGCCTCGGGCCCTGACTCAGCTGGCCCGTCGCGCGCCGACATCGGGAAAAACCTGCTGCGGCGGCTCGGGAGTCATCTCAAGCTGTGGGCATGACGGTGGCGCTGTTCCAAGAAGCGGCGGCGCGGTGGCGGGTGACCCGACACCCTCGATGGGCAGCCGTCGCCGAGGCTGCGCTCGCGAAACACCCAGAGCGCCCGCTCGTCGGCGCGGGGAAGAAGAAGGCCGACGTCGAGGCGTGGTTCGAGCTCGAGGCGAAAGGAGACCCACTCGACCTCGACCGGCTGGTGCGAGCGGCGAGCGCGACCTCGGCAGCCGACGCGATCGACCGGGTGAACCAGCTCGCGAAACGAGACGACCCGCGCCTCGCGACCCGGCTCATCGGCGTGCTCGAGGCGCCACCGTGGCGCGCCAATCTCTACAAGCCGTTCGTCTCGACCGTCATCGAGCTCTTCACCCGCACCGGCGACGTCCGCGGCCGTGAGGCGATGGCCGACCTGGCGCCGCGGTACAAGGCCATCATCGAGACCTCGGTTGGCGATTGGACGAGCACCCAGCTCGCGCGCGCCGCGCAGGCCATGGCAACCGTCTCGCCCACGGCGCTCCCCGCCAGCGACGAGCAGCGGCTCGGCGACCTGGAAGCCCAGCTGCACGTCACCGCGCCGAGGCAGAAGCCGAAGACCCAGTCCGACCGCGAGCTGCTCGAGCTCATCCACTCCGCGCCCGACGACGACCGTCCGCGGTTGGTGTTCGCCGACGCCTTGATGGAGCGAGGCGACCCTCGGGGCGAGTTCATTCAGCTGCAGCTCCAGCGAGCCGCTGGGCACGGCACCCGCGAGGCGTTGCGTCGGGAACGGGCGCTCGCCGCCGACAAGAAGCGGCTCACCAGCTGGGCCCTGCCGCTCGCCAACGGCGGCGCCTTCAACTTCGGGCGCGGCTTCGTCGAACGCGTCGAGCTCAAGCCGGCCACCGCCAAGAAGGTGCTCGGCGAACGGGCCTGGGCGACGGTGCGCGAAGTTCGCGGGCTCAACGGCTTGTCGAACAAGCTGACCCTCGCGTTCCTCGAGAGCCCGGCGCTGGCGAACGTGGCGCGCATCGAAGGCGTCAACCAGGCCGTCCTCGAGTCCCTCGAGCCGAAGTCCCGGCCCTGGGCCTCGCTCGTCGCGCACGGCCTCCCCTCGAAGGCGCTGCTCCGCGCCCTGCCACGGCTCGACGCGCTGTCGCTCTTTCCCACCGAGGCGCTGCCGTGCCCCTCGGACCTCCTGCACGGGCTGCCGATTCGCGAGCTGAAGCTCGGGTTCGCCTTCCTGCCCGGCGCGCCCACGCCCGAGTTCTTCGAAGCGCTCCCACGCTTGGAGACGCTCGAGCTGCAGCGCCACCAGGACGAGCCACGGCTCACCAGGCCGCTCCTCGCGAACGTCGCGACGACGTTGCGGCACCTCGAGCTCGCAGACCCCGGGCCGGAAGCGGCGGCGCTCCTCGAGCCGCTGTCACTCAGCTCGCTCACCGTCGTGCGGTTCAACCTCGAGCGCTCGTTCGTCGAGCTGCTGCTGGCGACCCAGGCGTCCTTGAAGACGCTCACCCTCGCCGGCTCGACCCGGTGGGTCACCCTTCCGCTCGTCAGGGAGTGGATGAAGCGGTTCGGCCTCACCCGCGTCAGCGTCCGTCACCACGACAGCTGGAGCTTCTCGAGCGACGGCACCCTCGAGCTCGAGACGGGCACCCACGAGCTGCCGTTCGCATGGCTGCTCGAAGCGGGCCTCGACGGCGTCGCGCGCGTCACCATCGTCGAGCGCATCTTCCAGGAGGATCCGCTCTCCTTTGCGTCGTTGGCAAACGACGAAGCGCAGTTGGCCGAGCTGCGGCGCGCGTTCGACGCGAAGGGGTTCGGCCTCGAGGGTCCCTGAGCCGCGACGAACCTATCTTCTTCGGCCCCTTTTTGGTCCGCTCCCTTTCGCCATGGCACGACGACCTTCGAAGCGACGCGAGCGCGACTACAAAGATCCCCTTCGCGAGTACCACCCGGCGACGAGCGTCATCTTGGCCGGCTACCGCGCTCGGCTCTCCGAGTACTCCGTCAAGGCGCCCCTCTTCCGCACCTCGACCTTCGAGTTCGAGACCTCGGCCGACGGCGCCAAGTTCTTCCAGCGGGCGTACCACCTGCCTGGCGACGACGGCCAGCCGCCTGGCCTCGTCTACTCACGGCTCAACAACCCGAACACCGAGATCATCGAAGACAAGTTGATCGCAGCCGAGGCCGGCGCGAACCACGCCGCGGTGTTTCCCTCGGGCATGAGCGCCATCACCACCACCGTGCTCGCCCTCGTGCCGCGCGGAGGCAAGATTCTCTACACGGACCCGGTCTATGGCGGCACGTACCTCTTCTTCCGCGAGTTCTGCCCCAACCGCTTCGACCTCGAGGCGGTGCCGGTCGACACCAGCGATCTCCGTGCGGTGAAGGCGGCGCTCCGTGAACATGGGCCGTTCGACCTGGTGTACCTCGAGACGCCGGCGAACCCGACGTTGACCATCACCGACATCGCCGCAGTGGCCGACCTCGCGCGCACGTACAGCGGGCCCCGCACCCTCGTCGCCGTCGACAACACCTTCCTCGGTCCCGTCTTCCAGAGCCCGTGCCGGCTCGGGGCCGACGTGGTGCTCTACTCGGCGACGAAGTTCCTCGGCGGGCACTCCGACCTCATCGCGGGCGTGGTGCTCACCACCACCCAGTCCCACCTCGCGGCGATTCGCGACTACCGCACGATTCTCGGCGCGACCATCGCGCCCGACACCTCGTGGATGCTCACCCGCTCCATCGAGACGCTCTGGGTGCGCATGGAGCGGCAGGCGCAGAAGGCGACGAAGGTGGCCGAGGCGCTGGCCCGGCACCCACGCGTCGAGAAGGTGCACTACCCCGGCCTCCTCCGCCGCGCCGATGGCGCCGCCTATCGAACCTTCAAGAAGCAATGCACCGGGCCGGGCTCGGTGGTGACCTTCCAGCTCGCGAACGCGGGGCGAAAGGAGGCCTTTCGGTTCCTCGACGCCGTCCGCATCGGGCACCTCGCCGTCTCCCTGGGCGGTACCGAATCGCTCATCGAGCACCCGCGGAGCATGACCCACTCCGACATGAGCCCAGCCGACCTCGACCGCGCGAAGATCACCGAGAACATGATCCGCCTGTCCGTCGGGCTCGAGAGCTCGGACGATCTCATCGACGATCTCCGGGCCGCGCTCGATCAGCTGTGAAGCCTCGCCACCGCGACTGGTCAGTGGCTTGCAACCCGGCCTGTCCGTGGGTCACGAGGACGAACTCATCGACGCGCTGAGCGGGGTGCTGCGGGACTTCGGCCGATTTGCCTTCGACCTCTCACGCCAAGATGCGCGACGAACGGCGGTGCTGTTCGACCAGTGGGCGCAGCACGTGGTGACGGGCGTGACGGTCGCGGGCGGGGTCGAGCGGACCTCAGCGCGGCGCGATTACCCAGGGCTCCGCAAGGCCTTCTCGTCGCAGCGCCAGGCCGAACAGTCGGAGATGGGTCAGCTCCAGGACTCGCTGCGCGAGGTGGTGTGGACCTTCGTCGCGGGGCTCAACCGGTTGGTCGCCGACGACGCGGCCGATGACGCGCAGGTGACGGCCACGCTCTCGCAGCTCGCCTTCCGGCTGGGCACCTCGACGCCTGATCAGATCCGCTCCGCTGCGGCCGAGGCGGTGGCGCGCGTGCAGGCGGTGATGGAGTCGCGACGACAGCGGCAACAGCACCAGCTCCAGCGCCTGGCCGGACAGCTCGACGCGCTCGGCAGCCAGCTCGAGACCGCTCGCAAGGAGAGCACCACCGATCCGCTCACCCAGCTCTTCAACCGGCGCGTCTTCGACGAGGAATTGGTGAAGACGTCGGAGTTCGCCGCGCTGAAGGGGGCCGGGGCCGGCCTGTTGATCATCGACCTCGATCATTTCAAGCAGGTGAACGACACGCATGGGCACCCGGTGGGCGACGCGGTGCTGGTCGCCATCGCCTCGGCCTGCGTGCGCGTCTTCAAACAGAAGGGCGACGTCGTCGCACGGTACGGAGGTGAGGAGCTCGCCGCCCTCGTCCGCGACACCAGCGCCGAGGAGCTCGCCACGCTCGGAGAGAAGGCGAGGCGCGCCATCGCCGAGACGCTGGTGCCAGTCGGAGCACTCCGGCTGCAGGTGACCGCCTCCATCGGCGTCGCGCCGTGGCGTGCAGGTGAGCCGACCGAGGCCTGGCTCAAGCGCGCCGACGAGGCCCTCTACGAGGCCAAGCACGCGGGCAGGAATCGAGTGGTGACGCGGTGAGGCGCCTCAGAACAGCTTCTGGGTCGCGCGCGAGAGCTCGAACCCGTGGCCATCGGAGTTCGTGCAACGCAGCCGCTTGGCCGTCGCTTCACAGCTGAACACGCCCTGCTTCCACGGCTTGCCGTACTCGAGCTTCGGGGAGTCGCCTTGGAGCGTGTCTCCGTAGCAGCCGCGCACCGGCGCGCCCTTCTCTGGCAGCGCGAACCGATTGCCCCAGTCGAGCTCGCAGTCCTTCGGTCGTGGCGGCGGCTTCGCGGTGTTCTCCTTCAGCTCGCACTCGAGCGAGGTCGCGCCCTTCTCGTCGGCGTACACGAGGCAGAACGTGTTGCCGCTCGGCGTCTGGAACTGCGCTCGAATTCCCGGCTCCGGGGCCTGGGCCATGAGGACGACCGCGAAGGGCATCATGAGCAGCGCGCGCATGGGTCCATTCAAGCATTGGCCGGCCCGGATGACGTAGCGGTGATTGCGCGGCTCGAGAAGCCAGCGAAGATGCCGGCATGCGCTCACTTCGCAGCGCCGCGCTCGCGCTCGTTCGACGAGGTGCTTCGGGCCCGGAGGTGCTCCTCGTGCACCCTGGTGGGCCGTTCTTCGCGAAGAAGGACGCGGGGGCCTGGAGTCTCCCCAAGGGGCTGGTGGACGCGGGGGAGGATCTCCTCTCCGCTGCTCGACGCGAGTTCGAAGAAGAGACCGGCGCGAAGGCGCCTGACGGACCCGCCACGCCGCTCGGAGAAGTGGTGATGAAGAGCGGCAAGCACGTCGTCGCGTTCGGCGTCGTCGGCGACTTCGACGTCGCGACGCTGAAGTCCAACGAGGTGGAGCTCGAGGTCCACGGCACGCTGAAGCGCTTCCCCGAAGTCGATCGCGCCGAGTGGGCGACGCTCGAGCGGGCAAGAGTGGCCATCAATCCCGCCCAACTGCCGCTCGTCGAACGCGCGCTGGCGCTGCTCTCGAGCTGATGTGCGACATTTTCCCAAGCGTGAATCTTCCCCTCACCATGGTCCGTCTCGCCGTCGCCGTCGCCGCGCTGCTGTTGCTGTCGTGTTCGGAGAACGTCTCGAAGCAACGTGGCCAGGCGCGCGAACTCCTCGAGGAACGGGAACACGAGCTCACCCTCGCGAGAGCGCACCTGGAGCTCCTCTCGAAGTACGGCCTCGACGTCGCGCGCGCTCGAACCGCGCTGGCCGAGGCCGAGCAGGCGATCAACGAGTCCCGACCGCTCCTCGAGAGAGAATTCCAACGAGGCCGCCGCCGCGACGCAGAGCTCGCGGTGAGCCGGAGACGAACGGCGCTCACCGCTCGAACGGACGCGGTGTGGTCGGCCATCGACGACGTCGAACGCGCGGCGCCTGCGATTGTGCTCGACGCCGAGGTCGAGCTGCGGCTGTTCACGAAGTCGGGAGACCTCGACCTCCAGGCCATCGACTTGGTGAAGCTCGAGCTGGCGGCTCGGCAGTGTCGTGGCAAAGGCCGGCTCGCTGTCTCGTTCCGCATCCCCGGAGATCCGGAGGAGAACGCAGAAGCGCAGGCGCTCGACAACGACCTCAAGCTCGCGACCGCGCTCGGCTCGAAGTCGCCAATCGACAAGGCCGGCCTCTTCTCGATGAATCGAGCCGTGCTCGGGGCCGACGTCGCGAGGAACGCGCTCGACCGGTTCCTCACCGACGTGCACGCGCCGATCGACGCACGACCAAACGTCGGGCTCGAGCGAGCGCACGTGAAATCGCTCACCGCCGTGATGGGCACCTGCGACGCCGCGCGCTGATCAGGTCCGGCGCCGATTGAGTCGGGTTGATCAGCTCACCCGCACGAGGAAGTAGTCCTTCTTTCCTCGCGAGAGCAGCAGGTACCGGTCGGAGAGGAGCGCCGAGGCGTCGATGACCTTCGCCGGGTCGCTCACCTTCTCCTTGTTGAGCGCCAGCCCGTTCTGCGTCATCAGCCGCTTCGCCTCGCCCTTCGACGCCACGAAGCCGGTGTGCTCGGTGAGCAGGTCGACGAACGAGATGCCCTTCACCAACGCGTCGCGGGCGACGTCCTTCGAGGGCACGTCCTTGAAGATGGAGGCGATCTGCTGCTCGGTGAGCGCCTTGAGCGTCTCGACCGTGGCCTTGCCGAAGAGCACGTCGGCCGCCTTGATGGCGAAGTCGACGTCGGCCTTGCTGTGCACCCGCTCGGTGACGTCGTTCGCCAGCGCGCGCTGGAGGTGCCGTGCCGAGGGCTCCTTCTCGTGGCTCGCGATGAGCGCGTCGACCTCGTCCTTCGGCCGCACGGTGAAGATGCGCACCCAGCCGAGCGCGTCGGCGTCGGAGGCGTTGAGCCAGAACTGGTAGAACTCGTAGGGCGAGGTGCGCGCGGGGTCGAGCCAGACGTTTCCGCTCTCGGTCTTCCCGAACTTGGTGCCGTCGGCCTTGGTGATCAGCTGGGTGGTGAGCGCCCACGCCTCGCCCTGCGCCTTCCGGCGGATCAGCTCGGTGCCGGTGACGATGTTGCCCCACTGATCACTCCCGCCCATCTGGAGCTGCACGCCGTGCTGCTTCCAGAGGTGGAAGAAGTCGTAGCCTTGCACGAGCTGGTAGGTGAACTCGGTGAAGCTCATGCCCTCGCCGCCGGAGTCGATGCGCTTCTTCACCGAGTCCTTCGCCATCATGTAGTTGACGGTGAGGTGCTTGCCGACGTCGCGAATGAACTCGAGGAAGCTCATCGACTTGAACCAATCGGCGTTGTTCACCAGCGTCGCCTGGCCCTTGCCGAAGTCGATGAACTTCTCGAGCTGCTTCTTGATGCCGGCGAGGTTCTTCTCGAGCGCGTCTTCGGTGAGGAGGTTGCGCTCGTGCGACTTGCCCGACGGGTCGCCGACGAGCCCGGTGGCGCCTCCGACGAGGACGAAGGGGTGGTGCCCCGCGCGCTGGAAGTGGAGGAGCGTCATCACCTGCACGAGGTGGCCGACGCCGAGCGAGTCCGCCGTCGGGTCGAAGCCGATGTAGCCCTTGATGCCCGGCTTCGCGAGGAGCTGCTCGGTGCCCGGCATCACGTCGTGCAGCATGTTGCGCCAGCGGAGTTCGTCGATGAAGGTGCTCACCGGGCGGGAATGAAGAAAACGGTTCGCTGAGTCAAGCGCCGCTGCGCGGCCACTGCCAGGGAGGAGCCAAGAACGAGCCGAGGTGCCAAGCTCGTCGCATGTTCAAGCTCGACACGGCCGACGCCCTGCTCGACAGCTTCCGCCCAAAGGACCGCAAGCAGGTCGAGCTCTCGCCCGACTTCGCCTTCCCTCTCGCGGTGCACGACTACCTCGCGTGGACGCATCCCGCGGGCGGCAAGGTGTTCCTCGTCTTCGCCACCAAGGGCGGAGTCCCCACCGGCATCGCCTTCGACTCCAACGGCGGCTCGAGCGGCGTTCCGCAGATGTGCACCTGGTGTCATCACTCGAGCGCTGGCACCGGCGTGGGGCTCCTCACCGCGACGCTCAACGGGCGCAAGCGCGTCGGGGTGATGGTGTGCAGCGACTTGAGCTGTCAGCAGAAGCTCGACGACGCGGCGAACCTGAGCGGCAACAGCGTGCGTCCCGCGATGGAGAAGCTCGTCGAGCGGATGGGCCGCTTCGCCTCCGAGGTGCTCAAGATCGACCTCTCCGGTGCGGGCCGCTGACTCCCGGCCGGCCTCGAGTCCGCCCAACTCGCTCGGGGGTTCGCGCTCACCCGCTTTTCGGCTGACGATCAGTCCTGGAAGTCACGCAGGCTGCTACGGTCCTTCCATGCGCCACGTCGTCGTGCTCGTCGTCCTCCTCGCGGCCGTCGCCTTCGCCAAGGAGAAAAAGGGGCACTCGGCGAAGGGCTCGATCCTGATCAACGGCGAGCAGGTTCGCGTCACCTGGAGCGACGGCGATTCCTTCAAGTTCCACTCGGGGCCGTACGACGGCAAGGGCACCCGGCTGCAGGGCTACAACACGCTCGAGGCGTACGGTCCGGCGCATCGCTGGGGCAAGTGGACCGCGAAGGAGCTCTTCGCGCTCGCGGAGGCGTCGTCGCAGGTCGCCGCGTCACGCGAATGGAACTGCACCACCGACGGCAAGGCAGACGGCTACGGCCGCTTGTTGATCAACTGCCCCGAGCTCGCCGAAGAGATGATCCGCCAAGGGCACGCGCTCGCCTACGCGGTGGAAGGCACTGCCGACGAGAAGCTCCTCGCTGCCCAGACCGACGCGATGAAGGCCGGCCGCGGCATGTGGGAGAAGGGCGTGGTGAAGGGCGTCGTCACCAGCGTCCACTCGACCGGCGAGCGCGAAGGCGACGGGCCTCCCTACAATCGCGTGGTCGACACCCGCACCGGCGCGGCCCTCAAGCGGCCGCACGAGAAGCACTACGAGACCTGCGAGGAGGTCTGCGAGACCACCGACGGTGACGTCTCCTGCATGATCTACGTCCCCTTCGAGATTCGCTATCGCAACAAGCCGGCGTGTCTGAAGTAACTCACTCCGAGGCGGGCTCGGTGCTCCCGCGGGCGGCCTTCTCGACCCGCTCCTTGTTCGCGCCGATGAAGCGCTCGACCGCCGTGTCATCGACGTCGAGGTCGCGCAGCACTCCCGGGTAGATGCCTTTGAAGGCCGGAGAGTCTTCCGCGCCACGCAGCCGAAAGCTCATCTTCAGCACCGCCGCGCCCCACAACCGCTCCTCCAACGTCTTCACCTTCGGCACCAAGGCCTCCTCGCGTTGCGGGCGAGCCTAACACTCGCGAGCACACCCGAGCGCGTATACGGTGCGCGCGATGGCCAAGCCCGTTCAGCCCGTCGTCGCCGTCATCATGGGCAGCAGCTCCGACTGGGAGACGATGAAGCACGCCTGCGCGACCCTCAAGTCGCTGCGCATTCCCTTCGAGCGCCACGTCGTCTCGGCGCACCGCACCCCCGAGCTGATGTTCGAGTTCGCCCAAGCGGCGCGGGCCCGCGGGCTCAAGTGCATCATCGCCGGCGCTGGAGGAGCCGCGCATCTCCCCGGCATGGTCGCCTCGCTCACCAGCCTCCCCGTCCTCGGCGTGCCGGTGCAGTCGCGCATGTTGTCCGGCGTCGACTCGCTCCTCTCCATCGTGCAGATGCCCGGCGGCGTGCCCACCGCGACGTTCGCCATCGGCCCTTCGGGCGCCACCAACGCCGCCCTCTTCGCGGCGCGCATGCTCTCGCTCCACGACGACGACCTCCACAAGCGCCTCGAGGCGTTCCGGGTCGAGAAGGCCGACGCAGCGAAGGCGTCGACCGCCGAGCTCGTGCTGGACGACGAGAAGCCGAAGAAGGCGCGGCCATGACGGTCGGCATCCTCGGCGGTGGCCAGCTGGGGCTCATGCTCGCCGAGTCGCTGCGCAAGCTCGACACGCCCGTCCTCGTCCTCGAGCCCGACGCCGAAGCGCCCTGCGCCCAACGGCTCGCCGGGGTGATGGCGAGGCCGCTCGACGACCCGCGCGCGCTCGAGGCCTTCTTCGCCCAGTGCGACCGCGTCACCTACGACTCGGAGAACATCCCCTCGGCGCCGCTGTCTCCTTTCACCGACAAGTTGGCGCCGTCACTGCGGGTGCTGCAGATCTCTCAGCACCGCGCGCTCGAGAAGACGTTCCTCTCGAGCCATGGCTTCCGCCCCGTGCAGTCCGCGGTGGTGCAGCCGTCCGATTCGCTCCACCAGGCGGCCGCGCGCTTCGGCTTCCCCTGCATCGTGAAGTCCTGCCTCGGCGGCTACGACGGCAAGGGGCAGTTCCGGCTCCGCACCGAAGCCGAGGTGCGTTCCCTTCCAGAGACAGGGTCGGCGTGGGTGCTCGAGGAGGTGCTCTCCCTCGACGCCGAGGTCTCGTGCATCGTCGCCCGAGAGGCGGGCGGCACCGCCTTCACCTTCCCCGTCTTCGAGAACATACACACCGAGCACATCTTGGACCTCACCGTGCTCCCGGCGCGCATCGACCCGGCCATTCAAGCCGAGGCGCGCAGCACCGCGCTCGCCATCGCGAAGGCGCTCGAGGTCGTCGGGCTCCTCACGGTGGAGTTCTTCGTCGGCACCGGCCGCGACGGCGTTCGCCGGCTCTTCGTCAACGAGCTCGCGCCGCGTGTCCACAATTCAGGACACATCACCCGGCAGGCGTGCACCTCGAGCCAGTTCGACGTGCTCGCGCGGCTCCTCTCGGGCGTGCCGCTCACCGAGCCGGAGCTGCACGAAGGTGCCTGGTGCATGGGCAACCTCCTCGGAGACGTCTGGCTCGCCCAGGGACGCACCGGTGGCGCGCTCGACCTGTCGGCGTGGCAGCGCTTCCCCAACGTCGTCGACGTCTATCTGTATGGGAAGCGCGAGGCGCGGGCGAAGCGGAAGATGGGGCACTTCGTCGTCCACGCGAAGACGCCGGACGAGGCGGCTCGCTCGGCGCGCCAGTTCCGAGAAGCGCTCACCCGGCGCTGACGTCACTGAATGTCGGGCTGCACGCACGCGGTCACGTCGAAGAGCATGTACTCGATGATCTTCTCCTCGTTCGACAACGGCCCAGCGACGCAGGTCGAGGGGAAGACGCCGACCCCCGTGCTCCCGCCGGCGTGGAAGTTCGAGAACACCACCCGCCCGCACTGCTGACTTTCGGGCGCGCTGATGGGTGTGTTGAAGGTCAGGTGCTGAATCGTCGTCGGGTTCATCGTCGAGACCCAACGCTGCGCCGGCGGCCGAACGGAGTCGACGAACCACTGCGGCGCTCCGAGTGGCAAGGTGCCCGCCGTCGTCGAGGCTCCCACCAGCACGAGCCAGCTCGCGAAGGTGACGCCCTTCGGAAACGACCGGTCGACCTCGCCGACCCGCACCGAGGGATCAGGCTGGTTGTTGAATTGAATCATCGAGCCGTACTGCGACGAGGGCTCGAACATCCAGAACGCGCCGCCGTGGGTCGCGAAGAGCCGGCCGCCCTGATCAGCGTAGGCCTTCAGGTTGTCTGCCTCCTGTTGGCCGTAGGCCTCGTGCGAAGGGCAGGGGAGCAGCACTGCGTCGTATTGCATGAGCGTCGACAGGCTCCCGACGAGGGTGGCGCGGCTGGGCGCCGACGGCATCAGGTCGTTCCCGTTGTGGTGGTAGAGGTGCACCCGGCCAGCGCCAGTGGGCGCGGTCACCTCCGCCGGGTCGATGAGCTTCGCCAAGGTGCACTCGAGCGCGTCGACGGAACCGGAGACGAGCGCCATCTTCGGCAGGTCGCCCTCGCTGCGGCGCCTGGGGAACGCGAGGTCGGTGGGCAGACGAGTGTCACCGCACGCCTCCACCATCGGCACGGTGAACTGCCGGCGCCACTGCCCCGATTGGATGACGATGGGCACGTTCGCTCCACTCGGCACCGCGCCGAGCACGAAGGTGCCGTCGGTGTTCGTCTTCGCCTGCACGAGGGGACTGCCGAGGAGCTCTTCGCCGCAGCGGGAGCAGCGCGCACCATCGGTGAACGCCGTCACCGGCGCATTGGGGACGTAGACGGTCACGTTCGGCAACGGGTCCGGGTTCATCGCCGTCGGAGCCACCACCCGACCCAACACTCGCGTCGTCGTGCCCCCGTCACAGACGTCTTGCCGGCAGGCGAGGTTCACGCAGCCAGCGTCGGCGACCGTTCCACCGCCGCTCGAGCCGCCCGAGGTCGACGCGCCTCCCGCGCCGCCGCCTGATCCGTTCGCTGATCCACCGCCGCCGCCGTCCTTCCCGCCGATGACGACCGAGGGCCCACACATGCAAGCCTGCAGGACGACGCTCACCACGAGGAGGAGGCCGCGCATTCGACGAAGCGTAGTCGACGCTCGCTCATTCGGGCGATGCCCGCGGGAGCGCTCGACGTGTTGGCCACGGAGCTTTGAAAAGTTCGACGCCCCCGAGTGGGGAAGCCACCAGGCTCGTGCTCTCCCACTGAGCTACGGCTGCACAGCGACGCAGCCGGCGGGGATCGAACCCGCGTCCTCGAGAGTATTGGTGCGTGTCGGGCCTCATCGGCCGGGAACGTCTGGCTTCCCCGACGGACGCTTCCCAGCACCCTGACACCGACTCAGCGCCGCAGTCGGCCGCCGAGCACGAAGCCGAGCACCGCGCCGCCCACCGCTCCGAAGGGCACCGTCACCAACCAGAAGGGCAGCACGACCTCGTACGACCCGCTCGTCTTTCCCAGGAGCCACCCCACGACGACAGGCGCGAAGAGGCCGACGACTCCGCCCAGCACGACTCCGAGCACCGCGAGCACCCAGCGCATGTCGTCACGTTAACCCGAAGCTGCTTGCAGGCCAGCGACAGCCCCTGGGCGCCACTCGCGAGACCGTCGAGACGCGAGGTCCGACTCGGGCATTTTCACCGTTTCGGACTCGACGGGCCTGGCTTCGTGCTCTTCCCGCTCTTTCCGCCTCGCCGGCCAGGTGTCGAGGCGCCAGGTGAGGTCGTGTCTTCGCCCGTCGCCGAACCGCTCCCAGGCGCGGGGCCGCTCGTCCCCGGCGCCGGCCCCTCCGTGCCAGAGGTCGAGCCTGGTGGCGCGTCGGTGGAAGGTGTCGACGGTCCTCCTGTTCCGGGCGGGGTCGTCGGCGCATTCGTCCCGCTGCCCGAAGTGGGCGCCGTCGTGCTCTCGCCAGTCGCCGGAGGTCCCGTTCCGCTCGTCCCTGACCCCGGTCCGGGCGTCGGTGGAGTGCGCGAATCGCTCGGCGTGGAAGGCGACTCGCTCGTGCCAGCCGTCGAGGTCGTGGCCGTGCTGGGCCCTTGCCGCGTGCCCACGTTCGGACGCGTCGAATCCTGCGAGCCGTCGTCCGGCTTGCGCGTCACCTCGACCCTGCTCGTCCACACGCACTGAATGCCGTCGGGGTGCAGGTACTTCGAGGTCGCGGTGCCACTCAGCCGGTCGTTCGACTCGATGGCGAGGTCGAGCGTGTTCGTCACCCGGCCACCTTCGTCGTCCACCACCGCGGTGTTCGTCAGCTTCACTCGCCCACCGGTGATCGACCCTTCGTACTGACAGACCGAGGGAGGCGTGCAGGTGATGCCCAGGGTGTAGCGAAGGCGAACGCGCTGGCCCTGCTGATCGACGTGCGCGGCCGCCATCATCGCGCTGCCGGGAGGACACCTGCCCGACACTCGAGGCGCCGAGCCGCGAAAGAACCACCCTCCGGCGAGACTGGTTCCCAGCGTGTCCGGCGTGCCTGGCGTCGCCTGCGCCACGCCAACTGCGGCGAGCAACGACGTGACGACCAACACGATGCGGTTCATCGACGACCTCCTCGTGCGCTCCGAAGCCGCACTCGCCGCCATCCGTCCTTCACCAAGCTATGTCGTTCGCCGCGAACGGCCAGGAGGCCTGACCGGAGAGTTGGGCTGATCAACCTCACGTCTGCCCGTGGACGAGCTGCGACGGCGGCGTGCACCTCGCGGCTCGGAAGTCGCAAACCGCACGGCCGCTTCGTGGGCGAGTGGCTGCCCGCATTTCTTCACTGCCCGACCGAGCACCTGCTGGTATTGCCGACGCGTGCAGTCGCGGCGCGGCAGTTGGGTCATCGTCCTCTCTTCGGTCTTCTTCGCCACGATGGCCGTGCTCGCGCGGCACCTCTCGAAGCAGGTGCCCTCGGCCGAACTCTCGTTCGTTCGCTTCGCCGTGGGTGCGGTCGCGATGATGGGCTGGTTCCTGGTGCGCCGACGTGGACCCGACCTGCGCCGGCCAGGCTTGCTCTTTCTCCGGGGGCTCTTCGGCTCGGCGGCGGTGCTCACCTACTTCGTCGCCATCGAGCGCATCGGGAGCGGGCCAGCGACCGTCCTCAACTACTGCTCGCCCATCTACGCGGCCATCTTCGCGAGCCTCTTCCTCGCCGAGCGGCCCACCAACTCGATGCGCCTCGGGCTCGCCGCGGCCACCATCGGCGCCATCCTCGTCGCCACGGCCACCGGAGAGTTCGCGGTGCCCACCCACCCAGGCCTCGGAGGACTCTCCGGCCTCGCCTCGGGCATCTTGGGGGGCGCCGCCATCACCGTCATTCGCTCGCTCCGCTCCGACACCGACGCGCCGACCGTCTTCTTCGCCTTCTCGAGCGTCGGGCTCCTCGTCACCGTCCCGCTCATGGCGTCGCACTGGGTCCCGCTCGAAGGCTCGACGCTCGGGCTCTGCCTCTTGATGGGACTCCTCTCGGTCGGAGGGCAGCTCCTCTTCACCTACGGCATGGGCTTCACCAGCGCGGCTTCGGGCAGCGCCATCACCCAACTGGTGCCGGTGCTCGCGTGGATTCTCGGCGTCACCGTGTTGAGCGAGCCCATCGTGCCGCTCTCGGCCGCGGGCGCGTTGCTCTGCATCGGCGGAGTCGTCTTCGGCGCGGTCGTTCGAGCCGGCCCGGTGAGCGAGGTCACTTCGCCGGCAGCTCGACGTTGATCATCCGAAAGGCACGGGCGTGCTTGGGAGACTGGCGCTGCGAGGTTTCAGACGCGGCTGAGATTCCCCGGGCAGTACTACGACGCGGAGACTGATGTGCACGAAAATTGGAGCCGATATTACGAGCCGCAGACTGGTCGTTACCTCTCTCCTGAACCTCTTCTACGTGAGCCAAGTTACCTGGTTCGGGAGTTGTTGGCTGGCTTCACGACCCTCGCCTTCGGTTACGCGCGGAACAACCAGTGTCATTTGTCGACCCAGATGGTCTTCAAGTCGGCTACCCAGATCACTTGAAGTTCCCTGATAGCCCGGAGAATGAGTTTAGGCCTCCTAAGAACCAATGCGAAACGCGCTGTTACAAGGAGGCGGACAGTCGCGAGCTTCGGTGTCGCACGCGAGGGGGAGAGACAATTCCACGTGCTATGAGTCGTGGAAGTCGGAGAAGAAGACCTGTCGTGATCTTTGTGAGAAATCCCCGCGAGAACCACTCAAGCCTCCCACCGATGGAGGGAATCAATGCGTACCGTGATTGCCGCCTGTTCTCTGGCACTCGGTGCCTGTGGTGCACATGTGCGCGAATTCCTGCCACGCACTGGGCACTATCTGATGGAGATCCAGGCCCCTGACGGAGGCAAGGTACTCGACCAGGCCGTGGCAGTTGTGAGTGCCGAAGATCAGGTTGCAATCATCTATCTTCCTGATCAGTCGGGCCTGCCTCCCGCTTGTGCTTGGGCTTCGGAGGCAGTGCACTGTGAGCGAGTCCTCTCCGGTCTCGTGCTCGGCAAGCTGCTGACGTGTCACGAGGACGCGATTCTCAGCGCGAGTGGGGAAGTCGTTCTCAGAGGGCCGTTGCGGCCCGGCGCATCGTTCGACGTATTCGACGACGGTACCTGTCGGCTCACGAAGACTGTTGAAGAGGTTAGCCGTGGCGAGTTGAAGCTCCTCAACACTCGCGTCTGTGGAACCACGACCTTCTCTCGAGGCTTCGAAGTGTGGCGGAGGAGGTCGGGCTTGGTTCGGTTGCAGGTCGAGGACGGAACGGTTTCGCAGCTCGGCCGTGTCGAGTAGTGCCGCTTGCGCACGGCCTCTTCGGGCTGACGACCGTGTGCCTGTCACTGCCAAGGGCCCCGAAGCGCTCAAGAAACGTGAGCTGGCTCGGCTGACGACTCACGACGCACCCACCGGTCACTCAGGTGCGTCGGTGTGAGAGGTGTGTCGCTCAAATCGAGACGGCGCCCCGAGGACGTGTAGACTCGCGGCGTTCCGTGGCAGGCCAGCCCTTCATCGCGCCATCGTCGGCCCTCGACCGCCGGCGCCTGGGAAAGTTCGAGGTCCTGTGCCGCCTCTCGTCTGGCGGCATGAGCCAGATCTACCTCGCGCACCAGCAGGGCATCGGCGGCTTCAAGAAGCTCGTGGTGCTCAAGACGATCCTCCCGGACATCGGCGGCGAAGAAGACTTCGTGCGCATGTTCCTCGAAGAGGCGCGCACCACCGCGGCCTTCAACCACCCGAACATCGCCCAGGTCTACGAGCTCGACGTCGACAACGGTGAGCTCTTCATGGGCATGGAGTTCGTCCAGGGCTGCACCCTCGTCGAGATGGCGAAGGCCTGCCGCGCCGCGAAGGAACCGATTCCCATCGGCTTCACGCTCCAGAGCGTTCGCGACACCGCGCTCGCGCTCCACTACGCCCACACCTTCACCGACGCGCGCGGCCGCAAGCAGATCGTCATTCACCGCGACGTGGCCGAGAAGAACATCATGGTGACGTACGAGGGCGTCACCAAGCTGCTCGACTTCGGCATCGCCAAGGCCCTCGGCCGCTCGAGCCGCACCAACATCGGCATGGTGAAGGGCACCTCGGGCTACATGTCTCCCGAGCAGATTCGTGGTGAGCCGCTCGACGCCCGCAGCGACATCTTCTCGGCCGGCGTCGTGCTCCACGAGTGCCTCACCGGCCTGCGCCTCTTCCACGGCAAGAGCGCCGAAGAAGGCATGATGGCCGCGCTCAACAGCAACATCGCGCCGCCCTCGCGCACCAACCCGCAGGTGACGAGCGAGGTCGACGCGGTGGTGATGAAGGCGCTCCAGCGCAAACGAGAGGAGCGCTTCGCCACCGCCCTCGAGTTCGCCCGCGCCATCGAGAAGGCCGCGCCAGGGCTCATCTGGCACCCGGAGCAGTCGGGAGAGCTCGTCAGCCGTCACTTCAGCGACCGGCGCTCCGACACCCGCCGGCTCCTCGAGGCCACCAGCTTCGGCGCCGAGACGACTGGCGAGATTCGCATCGACTCGCTCCTCGCCAAGGTGAAGCCGTCGTCGCCCAGCAACCAGAGCTTCCCCACCTTGCCGCCGATGGGCGCTCCGCCACCGGTGCTGCAGCCAGCGCCGACGCCTCCCACCGGCTTGCCGATGAGCCTCCGCCGGCCCTCGCCCTCGGCGCCTCTCCCCCAGGCCTCGCCCGAGCCGGAGACGAACCCGGCGCGCCCCAAGGTGCTCCGCGGCAGTGACGTGGTGACCTCGCAGCCGGTGGTGGTGAAGCTCGACCTCCCGAACGCGAACTACGACGACGACAGCGAAGCCAAGACGATTCCCGCGGCCGCCCTGCCCGACGAAATCAAGGCCCTGCGCGCGAAGTGGCTCGAGAAGGCCTCGAAGCAGCGTCAGACCGAGCCGCAGCCCATGCCGGCGCATCTGCCGCCGTCGGTGGTGGTGGAGCAAGGCCTCCCGACCGAGGACAAACGCCCCATCGCGCCCAACTCGGTGAAGACGATTCCCGCGGGGTCGGCAGCGGGACCGCCCCGCTCGAACACTGGTGAGACGCTCAGCATCACCTCGCGAGGCGCGCCTGGCTGGGGCGACGACGAACCCGAAGCGAAGACCGCCATCGGCGTTCCCTTCGAGTCGATTGCCGCCAAGCCCGCAGCGCGACGCTCCATCCCGATGGCCCCCACCCAACCCGAGGGGCCCGACACCAACGAGAACCCCAAGCTCGTCGACGACGACGATGACTTCCGGGAGACGGTCGCAGCAGTGCGAGGGTCGAAGTCGAACGTCTTGGTGGTGGCGATTTTGCTGCCCCTCTTCATCGCCGCGGTGCTCGCCGTGCTCTACGCCTTCGGGGTCCCGCCGTTCGATCGATCGGCGCCCGCGGTGCCCACCAAGACGAAGGTCGAGCCCGTTCAGCCGCACCCCGAGCCAGCGCCGCCAGCTCCACAGTGACCGCTCCGGGTCGATTCGAGCGAGCTCAGTTCGTGCCGCCGACGGCGCCGACCGTCTCCTCACGGTGGTCGTGCCCCGGCCCGCCAAAGGTGCCAATCCACGGCTCGTTCGGCACACCGATGCCCGGAAGGCTGAAGTGCCGGAACGTGGCCGAGCTCCCGGCGTAGGGCGGGTCGCACTTTCCGCAGCCAGGCTGGCCCATGTCGTCGAGCGCGCCCTCCATCATCCCGAAGGACGAGGCGCCGACCTCGAACAGCTGCACCGGAGTGCGCGGCATCATCGCCACCGGACACGAGAAGGCCAGGCTCCCGTCATTGACGTTGATGGCGTGGAGCGAGATGGGCGTCATTCCCGCGGCCGCGTCTTCCACGAAGGTGAGCGCGACGGTGCGCGTGCCGCCGGGCACCTTCCAGCTCGCGAGACGAAGCTGGTCGGACCAGAAGCGCCCCGAGCCATCGACGGTGTGCGTCCAGCGAAGGGTGTTGAGCCCAGCCTCGTAGCCCGAGAGCGACTGCTGGCCGGCGACCGGCGCAGGAATGAACCGGGCGTCGGAGATGACGATGCGCCCGAGCGCGCCAGGCAGGCTGAAGGCCGGCTGGCCGGTGGCCGCGAGGAGCGCGACGCTGGCGTTCTCGGGGTACAGCAGGCCGCGAGCCACCGCGAGCTCTCCACCCGGCATCGAGGTGTCGGTGCGCTTCCAGCGGAACACCCCGTCGCGGGTGAAGCTCATCGTCAGCGTCGGCGTCCCCGGCTTGAGCGGCGCGGTCGTGCTGATGGTGGGCGAGAAGGCGATGAAGAGGTTGCCCACCGAGTCGGCCGCGACGCCGTAGGGGTGCGGGTGGCTGCAGACGTCGAGGAGTGGATCCGTCACCTGCTGGCCGTTGATGGCGTGGCCCTGCGCGTCCAGCGTCACCAGGAAGTAGCGGCGACACTGGGTGTTCGGGTTGCTCGAGGTGTTCGCCGGGTACGCCTCGAACAGCGCCGCCATTCGGTCGCTCGTCTGCACCACCAGGCGGGCGAGGAAGATCTGCGGCGCAATCACCAGGAACTCGGGGCGGCTGGTGCGAATGTCGAAGCTCCATTCGGTCGCGCCCGTCGAGGGGTTGATGGCGGTGACGCGCCCGTTCGGGTTCGCGGGGTAGTCGGCGCAGACGAGCCGCGGGCCCCAGAGGATGCAGCGGCGAGAGACTCCGAGCGGGGTCACCTTCGCCTCGCTCGTGTTCGCTCGCAGCACCACCGGCGTCTGGAAGAAGCCCCCGAGCGTCATCTCGCCGCCCGCCTCCATCACGAAGTCGTGCAGCTGGAGCGGCGCGCCACCATCGGGGTTCACCGAAGAGTCGAAGGTCCAGTCGGGCGTCAACACCGAGGCCGGTGGACGCACACATTGATCAGCCACGCAGACCCCTCGCGCCTGACACGGCGACGCCTGCGCGCAGACGTAGCCATCGGGCGGGTCGCGCACCACGCACTGCCCTTCGAGACAAATCTCGGCCGCCGAGCAGCCCTGGAGCGTTCCGCACGTCGTCCCGTCCGCGAGCGGCTCGAGCCCGCAGCCTTGCACCGGGTCGCAGACGCCCTTCATGCACTTGCCGTCACCAGGGCACGGCGGCGCCGGGAGGAACTCGCAGCCGAGCGTCGCGTTGCAGACGTCGATGGTGCACGCGTTCTGGTCGTCACACTGCTTCGGAGTGCCCACGCAGCGCCCGGCCTGACACGTCGCGCTCACCACGCACGCCGACTGGGGATCGCAGCTCGTGCCGTCGGCGACCCGCTGTTCGACGCACTTCTGCTGGGCGACGTCGAAGGTCGCGCTCGTGCAGGGCGAGGAGGGCTCGCAGGTCGGAATCGGCCGCGCCACCGCGTCGATGGCCACGCTCGCCGGCTGGCCCTGCGGCCCTTGCACCGAGAGCGTGCGCGAGTAGCGCCCGGGCACCTGGGGAATGAACTCGAGCGCGAGGGTCGTCTCTCCAGGCGGGAGCACCTCGGGCGCAGAGAGGAGGGTGATGGGCGGCGCGGGCGGCTCCCAGATGGGGATGATGGAGGCGTGCCCATCGTTGACCACCCCAATCGACGCCCGATGCGCCTGGCCGTCGGCGAACACCGTCTCGAAGAGCAGCGAGTCGCTCGAGAACCGCACCGAGTTCGTCGTCGGGTCGAGCCGCTCGTCCTTGCAGCCGCTGAGCGCCAGGAACGCCAGCCCCGTGACGAACAGCCAACGAAACGCCAGCGGCGTACGGGGGCGCACCTGACACGATTCTGTCATTGCCCGCCGAACGTTACGAGCCCCGTGCCAGGACCCGACGAAGACGATGTTTGAATGATGATCTGATCTGTAGAGACAGCAGTAGGGGCGGGTTTTCCTGTGGAGAACCCAAGAACCACTTCAGAGTCGAACGCTTAGCGGCGCGGGGCCTGTTGGAAATCACTGACGATTTCCACGCCTGCCCACATGGCCGGGCAGTGCAGGAATTTTCCCCACATGCCTCAGATTGCTGACACGCGCTTTTCCCAACGGTCTCACAGGCCTCTCCACACGGTGCGTCGACTCGCTTGGGCGGCGGAGTAGAGTGCCGCTTCCGATGGCGAGGCAGACCCGTGGGGATCGAGTCGGCAAGTACGAAATCCTCGCGCCGTTGACGTCTGGTGGAATGGCCGAGCTGTACCTCGGCAGCACCATCGGGCCGGGCGGCTTCCAGAAGCACGTCGTCATCAAGCGCATCATGCCCGACGCCTCGCGCGACGAGACGTTCGTGCGCATGTTCCTCGACGAGGCGCGCATCACCGCCGGCTTCTCGCACCCGAACATCGTGCAGGTGTTCGACCTGGGGCAGGACGAAGAAGGCCTCTTCGTGGTGATGGAGTTCGTCCCCGGACAGAACCTCAACCAGGTCGTCTCGGTCTGCGCGAAGAAGCAGCACGTGTTGCCGCTCGGCTTCTCGGTGTCGGTGCTCACCGACTGCGCGAACGCGCTCCACTACGCGCACACCTACGTGAAGCCGTCGGGCGAGCGCTACCCGGTCGTTCACCGCGACGTCGCCCAGAAGAACATCATGGTGGGCTGGGACGGGCAGACGAAGCTGCTCGACTTCGGCATCGCCAAGGCCGCGGGCACGCTCTCGAGGACGAAGGTCGGAACGGTGAAGGGCACCGCGGGCTACATGTCTCCCGAGCAGGTGAAGGGCCTCGCGGTCGACGGGCGCAGCGACGTCTTTTCCCTCGGGGTCGTCTTCTGGGAGATGGTGACCGGCCAGCGGCTCTTCTCTGCCGAGACCGAGCTCGCCGAGATGAAGATGATCCTCGAGGCGCCCATTCAGCGGCCCGAGGAGGTCGAGGCCGTCGTCCCTCAGCCGCTCGGCGACGTCATCATGCGGGCGCTCGCGCGTGAGCCGGCCGACCGCTGGCCGAACGCGAAGGAGCTCGCCAAGGCCGTGGCCAGCCGCTGCCCCGAGCTCCTCTACGACGCCGAGGAGCGCTCCCACTTCATGCGGGAGCTCTTCGCCGACCGCATCGAGCAGACCCGCAAGCTCTTCGAGCTGTCGGGGAAGAAGGAGGCCGAGAAGAGCAGCTCCGACGCTCGCGTCACCAAGGAGCGCGAGGTGCAGGCCCTCGCGAAGTCCATTCAAGAGAGCGCGATGTCGCAGCCGGTGCTCAAGCCGGTGAAGGGGCGCGCGAAGGCCGGGCCGAAGAAGCCGAAGCAGCGCACCCCGGAAGACGACAAGCTCCTCGAGCTCGCCCTCAAGGTCGACCAGGTGGCCCTGAGCGCCGAGGAGCAGCGGCCGAAACGGTCGTGGGGCACCTTCGTCATCGTCGGCCTGGTGCTGGTGCTGCTGGCGGCGACGGCCAACAAGATGTTCTTCGCCCAGAAGCGAAAGAGCTCCTCGGGCCTGGTGCTCTGGGACGGGGAGCCGGAGGAGGAGACCGAGAAGCCCTCCCTCGACGCGCCGTCGAAGGGCCCCGGCACCACCCCGACGCAGGTCGACGCCATTCCCGGCGCCGACTCGAACCAGCCACCCGACGACCCGCAGGTCGACACCACGCCCATCACCACCCCTCCGCCCTCGACCCCCGAGAAGGAACCACCTCCCAAGAACGGCACCAAGAAGGGCCCACCGCCGCCGCCGAGCGGACCCCCGGCCGAAGTGGTGCTCGCGCTGCTGCCCTCGGCGAAGGTGTCGAAGGGGAAGGACGTGCTCGGCGAGGGCTCGTTGGTGAAGTTCAGCCTGCCGTCGGGCACCCACTTGCTCACCATCGAGGGCCCCGACGGCGTGAAGCGTCAACTCTCGGTGCAGGCGAACGCAGCGAAGAAGACCGTCCTCAAGTTCACCGTGGCAGACTTGCCGCCGAAATGAGCGAGCTGGGTTTCCCAGGGAGCCGGACTCGAGGCGTCACCTCGGGGTTTCGCTCGAGGCCCCCCCGCTCGACCCGCTCGGAATCGCCGCTAGGGTGCGCCGCCTTCCGACACGGGGGGCAGGGTCGATGCCAATGACGTCGCCAGCGAGCAGCGAACAGCCTCGGTTGGGACCCGATGATGGCTTCATCGGCCGCACCATCGGCGGGAAGTGGCGCATCGAGCGAAAGCTGGGCGCTGGCGGCATGGGCACCGTCTTCCTCGCGACCGACCTCGCCGTCGACCGCCCGGTGGCGCTCAAGTTCCTCCTCCCCGCGCTGGCCGCCGAGACCGAGTACCGCGCCCGCTTCGAGAAGGAAGCGCGGGTGATGGCGAAGGTCGACCACCCGAACCTCGTCACGCTCTATGGCGTCGAGCGCGACGGCGAAGTGCCCTTCCTGGTGATGAAGTACGTCGCCGGCCGCACCCTCGCGAGGTTGATCAAGGACCGCACCAAGCTCTCGCTCACCGAGGCGATGCCGCTCATCAAGCAGATGGGCTCGGCGCTCGGCGCGCTCCACTCGCAGGGCTACGTCCACCGAGACCTGAAGCCGGGAAACATCATCGTCTCCGACGACGGCCAGGTGACGCTGCTCGACTTCGGGCTGATTCGCACCCACGAGCCCGGGCTCACCCGCCCGGGGGTGACGCTCGGCAGTCCGTTCTACATGTCGCCCGAGCAAGCGGTGGGCGAGACCGTCGACGCCCGGAGCGACCTCTACACCCTCGCCGTCGTCCTCACCGAGTTGCTCACTGGGAAGCGGCCCTTCACCGAGACCGACGCGCACGCGACGCTGCTCGCGCACCTCGAGAAGCCGCCGATTCCTCCGCACGAGCTCGACCCCGCGGTGCCGCCTGCCGTCTCCGAGGTGCTGCTCCACGCGCTCGAGAAGCGGCCTGAGGCGCGACAGCAGAGCATCGCCGCCTTCATGGCCGGCTTGAACGAAGCGGCGGCGGTGTCGGCGACGATGGTGGTGCAGGTGCCAACCCGCGCGGAGCAGAAGACGGTCATCGGTGGCGCGCCCGTCTTCGGCGCTTCGTCGACGCCGGCGCCCAAGAAGGGAGACTCGGGCCGTCAGCGGGTCGTCGACGAGGCCGCGAAGAAGGGGCCGTGGAGCGACGAGGCCGAAGCGACCGTCTCGGCGCGCACCCGCGCCCGTCGAGGAGACGTTCGCAGCACCGACGTCGAAGCGCCCGCGCTCGGCGATGCCGCAGGCTCGAAGAAGCTGACCGTTCCCGAGACGCCCCTCGTCAGCCCCGCCGACAGCGCCAGCACCCTGGTGGGCCTCGACGTCGTCGCCCAGCCGTCGCAGCAGACGCTCTCGGCCGTGTCGGACGTCACGCCGTCGACGTCTGCGACCGCCGACTCCTCTCGCACCTTGGCCTCGATGTCGCCGGTCGAAAGCCGCACGGATCCAAGCACGCCGGCCATCTCGCCACCGGTGGCCCGAAGGGTCGACCCGCAGACCCAGGTCGCTCCGCCCGAGCGCCGCCGAACGCTGCTCGATGACGCGACCCCTTCGTGGGTCTACGTCGGCATCGGTGGAGGCACGGTGTTGATCGTCGCGCTCCTGCTGTGGATTCTGCTCGGCTGAGCGCGCGTCAGGGCATCACGGACCGGGCTCAGCCGAGGACGCCACGATTCGTGTCGCTCTCCCAATACCTCTCGCCGGTCAGCTCGGTGAAGCCGAGCTTCACGCGCGCTCCGAGGAAGGTTCGCCACTGGGACCGCTCGGGGAGATCCCATCGAAGGGTCGCCCAGGTGTTCGGCGCCAGCGGCGCTCGAGAAGGGGGGACCGCCTCACGCAGCGCCGCCTGAACGCGATGAGCGTGCTCGGGAAGCTCGCCAAAGCGCCTGAGGCGCCGTCCACCATCTCGAGCAAGTAGAAGTTCGCCATGGTCCTCGTCTGGTCGCCACCGGAGCCGAACACTCACCACAACGTTCGCAGCAGCAGCCCGCCCGTCGTGGTGTAGCCGACGACGCTGCCCTTCACCTGGCCGGCCTCGTCGAGGAAGTAGACGGTGGGAAACGACGAGACCTTGAGGCTGGTGGCGAGCGTGCCGTCGTCGAGCAAGACCGGGTAGTCGACGCCGTTTCGCTCGGTGTACGCGCTCACCTGCTGCGGTGACTCGAACGAGGTCGCGACCGAGATGACGTTGGCGCGCGCTCCGGCGAGGCGCTGCACCCAGCCCAGGTTCTTCGACTCGACCGCGCAGACGTCACACCACGGCGCCCAGAAGGCGAGCAGCGTCGGCTTTCCCTCGAGGCTCTTCGCCGAGACCGTCGCCGTTCCATCGAGCGTCGCGAGCGCGAACGGTGGAACGGGGCCGCCATGAACGTGCGCGCGCGTCTGCCACAGCCCCACGCCGGTGATGATGAGGGCGAGCAGCGCGAGATCGACCGCCCAGCGAAGCGACGCGCGCCGGTCGTAGGCCGCTTTGAGACGACGGAGAGGCTCCACGCGTCTTTCCTTAGCGACCTTCCTCGCTGAAAACGACCTGGTTTCGGACCTGTTAACCACCTGAATTCATGAAGAACATTTCACCGCGACAACTTTTGACGCAGCTCGTCGATATTAGGTAGGACACTGGCACACACTGAGGCGACGCGCGGCAATGCACTCCGACTCGAACAGCATGGACGGACCGACGCCAGCGGGCGGTCGACCTGTGCTTGCCGAGCGGTCTCGGCGGCCCCACACTCCGCACCTCATGTTGCAGGAGCCCACGCCGGAAGCGCCGGTTCCATTCGGGCGCTACCAGCTGATCCGTCGAATCGGAGCAGGCGGCATGGGAGAAGTGTTCCTTGCACGAGAAGGTGGCGAGCAGCCGCGCGCGTGCGTGGTGAAGAAGGTGCTGCCGAACCTGGTGGCGAACCGGGCCTTCGTCGGCCGCTTCCTCGACGAGGCGAAGGTGGTGGTGCGGCTCAAGCACTCCAACATCGCGCGGGTGTACGCGATGGGCGACGTCGAGGGGGAGTACTTCCTCTCGATGGAATACGTGCAGGGCAAGACGGTGAGCCGGTTCACCAAGCGCCTGCGCGACCGCAAGGCCGAGATGCCGCTCGGGCTCATCCTCCTCTTGGGCGAGAAGGTCTGCGAGGGGCTCCAGTACGCGCACGAGGCGAAGGACGAGCGCGGCAGCCCGCTCCACCTCGTGCACCGCGACCTCTCGCCCGCGAACGTCTGCATCAGCTACCGCGGCGAGGTGAAGATCATCGACTTCGGCGCCGCCCAGTCGACGCTGAAGGAAGAGCAGACCGCGCCGCGCGTCGTCATCGGCAACCTCACCTACATGGCGCCCGAGCAGGCGAAGAAGCTCATCGTCGACGGCCGCGCCGACGTCTACTCGTGCGGAGTGATGTTGTGGGAGCTGCTCGCCTGGCACGCGCTGCCGCAGAAGGGCGACCCCATCGAGCGGTGGCGCCGCGCCGCGAACCCGGTCTGGGAGCCTCCGAGCAAGAGCAACGCGACGGTGCCCAAGGACGTCGACGAGCTCGTGCTCAAGGCGCTCAGGAAAGAGCCCGGCGAGCGCTACCTGAACGCCGCCGAGTTCGGTGAGGTGCTCAAGAAGGCCCGAATGCGGCACGCGCCCGACGTGAAGGAGCGCGACCTCGGCGACCTGCTCGCGCGCGTCTTCCACAAGGAGAAGACGAACGAAGACCTCGTGCTCGAGGAGATCGTCTACGGCCGCACCAACACGCCCATTCAGGCCGACACCACCAAGCGGGTGGCGCTCGTGCCGCCGACCGCGCTCGCCTTCGAGCACACCGCGGTGATGGCGCCGGCCGAGGTGGTGAAGCTCCACGAGGACATCACCGATCCCGGCAGGCCGGATCCCTCGAAGGACGACCCGACCATCTCGGTCGCGAAGGACCCGCGAATCGCCGCGCTCGCCGACGCGCACGTGCTCGAGACGCGCAAGAGCTTTGGGTTGAGCTTCGGTGACATCAAGGAGCCCGTCATCGAGCAGTCGCTCATTCAGGAGATCGAAGCGACCGGCGACGACATCGAGTACCTCGAGGCCGAGGGGAACACCGCCTCGTACTCGGGCGTGCCGATGTGGCAGAAGCTCGCGCTCTTCGGCGGCATCTTCTTCGTCGCCGTCGGCCTGGGCTTCTTGAGCGTGTGGCTCGCGTTGCGCTGATCAGCCGACGATGGACGCGTCGGTGGCGCCCTTCGCGAGTGAGCCACTGACTTGGATGGCGTGGCCCCAGAAGAGCCCTCCGTCGTGGAACCAGAAGGTGAACGCGCCCTTCTCTCCGACCGAGACCGACTGGAGCTTCAGGCGAGCGAGGAAGCGCTGCCGGGTGAGCGCGCGTTCGCCCTCTTCGAGCCAGCGATCGTTCTTGAGCGGGAGGAGCTTCTCGACGACCCGCTCGACGAGCTTCTGGTTCCATCGTGTCTGTGCCGCGAAGAGTGACTCTGCGGTCTCGAGCGCTTCGTCGCCCTCGAGGGTGAGCCGGGCGGACCGCCCCTTCCACCGCGCGCGGCCCTCGTACGAGCCATAGCGGCGATCGAGCGTGAGCGTTCCAAAGCGCTTCGTCTTTCGAGTGACCGGTCGCTGGAGCACCTTGGCGAGCTGGCCGAGCTCGTCGTCTCTCACGTCCACCCGCAGAATCTTGCGGAGCACCGTGCAGCCCTTCGTCGTCTTCGCGACGTCGAGCGAGACCACCTGATACGGATGGAGGCGCGCCATCCAGCGATCGAGCGCAGCGTCGGAGACGTGCAGCTCACACCGCCGCTCGCCGGATTCGATGGGCTCACCCGGACGCCGCCACGCAGCGAGGTGAAAGACGAGTGACCAGCCGCGGCGTCCTCCAAGTCCGCCTGGATCGCTTGCATCGATGAGACCGATCAATCGAGACATGATGGCGTTCTGCTGGGCCTGCCTCGAGCGCGCAAGCCCGCGCGACCGTCGCTCGGGTGAATGCGCGCACCACGCCAGCCCGGACCGTCGTGGCGACTCGGGCCGGCGTCACGCCCGCGAGCTGAGCACGCGCCGGAGCACGTCGGGCCGGTCGGTCATCAAGCCGTCGACGCCTGCCTCGAGCAGCGTGCACATCTGCGCTTCGTCGTCGATGGTCCACACCAGCACCGCGATGCCGTGGAGCCGTGCGATGCGGATCAGCTCGGGGGTGATCAGCGGCATGCCCTCGTACTCGGCCGGCATGTCGGCGACGTGAAAGCGCTCGTCGGGTGCCGATTCGTCGCCGTTGAGGGCTCCGATGACGAAGCTGGTGAGCGCGTTGCGCGGGAAGAAGTGACACGCCTCGGGGAGCCGGGTGCTGAGCCGCTCGGCCACGACGTCGGACTCGCTGCCGAGGCACAGGCGAGGGAGCGCCCCGGTCTCCGAGAGCTCCTTCGCGAGCACGTCTTCGATGCCCGCCACGTCGGCCTTCACCTCGAGGTTCACCCGCGTCGAGGGGAACGCGCTGAGCACCTCGCGCAGCGTCGGAATCACCACGCCCTGGCCGCGGCGAGGAAACGACGTTCCGTCGAGGGAAAAGTGGTGGCCCGCGTCGAGGCGCTTCAGCTCGGAGACCGAGAAGCTCGCGATGGGTCCGCTCCCGCTCGTGCACCGGTCGACGGTGTCGTCGTGGTGGACGACGAGCACGCCATCGCGGCTCAGGTGAACGTCGAGCTCGAGCACGTCGGTGTGGAACTCGTCGACGGCCCGGCGAAACGCTCGGAGCGTGTTCTCGGGCTCGAGCTTGGCGCCGCCGCGATGGCTGACGTGCGCCGGGCGGGGCAGGGTGCGGCTGTAGAGATGACGAGCGTTCACGAAGAGTGAGCCGAAGTAGCACGCGACCGGCGCTCACGGCGAGAGCGTGAAGCCCTCGACGACCGAGACCCCGGCGAAGCCCTCGAAGTCACCGCCTCCGGGAACGATGACGAGGTCGCCCACCGTCGCTGCTCCGGTGCCGTGACGAGGCGTCGTCATCGGCGGCCCGCTGAACCAGCGCTGCGAATCGACGTCGAAGAGCTCGGTCTGCCCGAACACGCCCGTCGGCGAAGCGGCGTTTCCTTCACCACCGATGACGACCAACCGGCGGCCGAGCACCGCGACGGCGTGGCCACCTCGCGGCGTTGGGAGAGGCGCGAGCTCGCTCCAGCTGCCGCTGGCGACATCGAACACGGTGACACGCCCGGTGACGCGATGAACGTCTCCACGGCGGCCACCGATGACGAAGAAGCGGCCATCGACGACGGCACCGACGACGTGCTCGGTGCTCTCGGGAAGCGAGGTGAGCTCCCGATGCGCGTCGAGGAGCGGCGAGTAGACCGACACCTGCGAGGTCGAGCCCTGGCGATAGCCGCCCGCGAGGTAGATCTCGTCACCAAGCACCCCCACCGCCGCGGCGCCGCGTCGGAGTTCGTTCGGCATCGAGCTGCGCCGAGTCCAGGTGTCCGTGGGCGGGTCGTAGCGGAACACCTCTCCGGTCGCGGTGAAGCCAGCACCTTCGAGCGCGCCCACGACGTAGAGCTGACCGCGAACGACGCCCACGTTTGGGTGATGAAGCGGTCGAGGGAGCGGACTCACCCTGGCCCACGCGCCCGCCGCCACGTCGAGCCGCAGCACGTCGGGAACGGGTTCATCACCAGGCCCAAAGCCGCCGACGACGTAGACGAACCCCGCGAGCGCGACGACGCCGCACTCCTGACGCGCTTGGGGCAACCCGCGCAAGGCCAGCCAGCGACCGCCATCGAGGGGCTCGACAGGACCGGCATCGGGCAGCGTGACGCCTCCGTCGTTCGTCGGAGCGCCCGGGCAGGCCAGCAGCATGACGAGCGAGAGCAGGCCGAGCCGCACGGGTACACTCTCCTTCGGACCTGCCCGAGATGCCACGTCACCGCGCTCGAGAATGGACTACACCGGGACGACTTCGATGGACGCAGCAACTCGACCTTCTCGATGGCGCCGGGTGCTCCGCTGGGCCCTCGTGCTCGGCGGTGTCGCGATCTTCCTCGCCGTCAGCGTCGCCATCTTCCGAGACGAGCTGTTTCGGCGACGGGCGAGTCTGCCCGAGTTCCGCAACGAGGCGGGCGGCAGCGACGAAGTGATGGTGCCGATGCGCGACGGCATCAAGCTGCACACCAAGATCTTCACTCCCGCGGGAGTCGAGCGGGCGCCGACCATCCTCGTGCGCAACCCCTACACGCCGCTGCGCGCCCTCGAGCAACTGCAGTGTCGAGTGATGACGCGCTACGGCTACGCCTGCGTGCTCCAAGACGTGCGCGGTCAGATGGACAGCGAGGGCTCCTGGGCGCCCATCATCAACGAGCGCAACGACGGCCTCGACACCTTGAGTTGGCTCGTGAAGCAGCCCTTCGTCGACGGGAACATCGCGATGCGCGGGCCGTCGTACCTGACCTGCACGCAGTTGGTGATGGCCGACGCCCTGCCGCCCGAGGTGAAGACGCTGGTGCCGAGCGTGTTCGGCGTCGACTTTCGGCTGGCGGCCTACGAGCGCGGCCTGTTCCACCACGACTTCGTGACCGCCTGGGCGACCCTCATGCCCGATCGCGGCATGCGGCTCGCCGCGGGCTCCGACTACCTCGCCGCCGCCGCCCATCGGCCCGCCATGGAGGCAGACGAGAAGTTCATGACGAAGAAGCTCGACTGGTATCGCGAGCTGCTCGCGGCCGAAGAGCCTGGCGCAGCGTACTGGCAGAGCGACCGCCAACGTGGCTTTCAACAGATTCCTCCCAAGGCGACGGTGCCGATGCTCTTCGTCGGAGGCTTCTTCGACGTCTTCTTCGCCGCCCAACTCGACGCGTGGACGCGCTTGGGCACCCAGCGCCAGAGCACCTTCGTCATCGGCCCGTGGAATCACCTCAACATGACGAGCGGAGATGTCGAGCCCTCGGTGGAGACTGGTCGGCTCACGCCCTGGCCGATGATGCTCGAGTGGTTCGATCATCACCTGAAAGGAAAGCCGCTCGTGACGCTCGAGGAGGGCACGGTGCGCACGCTCGGACTCGGAGATCGGGCCTGGCGAACCCACGCGACCTGGCCGGATCCGACCCTTCCGCGACGGGAGTGGTTTCTCGCCGACGCCCCCGCGTCGCAGGCCTGCACGGGTGGAGCGCTCGGCGCGCAGCCCGCGGCGCCCACCGAGACGACGTATCAATTCGACCCTTCGAACCCGGTGCCTTCGCGTGGAGGCGCTTCGATGTTGTCCTTCGCTTTCTTCCGCAGCTTGGGCATCACGCCGGGCCCGGTCGAACAAGGCGACAGCTGTGAGCGCGCCGACGTGCTCACCTTCAAGACGACGCCGCTCGAGGCCGAGGAGCGAATCTCAGGAGCCGTCTCGCTCACCCTCTCCGTCGCCTCGACCGCTCCCGACACTGCGTTCGTCGCGCGGTTGATCAGCGAACACGACGGAAAGGCCGTGCTGATCAGAGAGGCCGCGGCGACGCTCGCCTTTCCGACGGCCGAGGCGCTGACCCGGCAGACCTACACGCCAGGAACCCCGACGAAGGTGCAGCTCGACTTCTGGCCCATCGAGTGGGTGCTCCCGAAGGGCGCGCGGCTGCGGGTGGACGTGACGAGCTCGAGCTTTCCGGTGGTCCACACGCACTCGAACCGGGCCGGGCCGTGGGCGACGCAGACCGGCGCCGATGTGGCGACCCAGACGGTGCGGGTTGGTGAAGACCGCTCGGTGCTGTCCGTTCCGCTCGCGCCGCGAAGCAACTGAAACGACGGGCGAAATCGCGTCACCGATGAGTTTTCGCGTGCGGGTCGGTCGAGAGGGCGCCGTTCAACCTCCGCCTCCCTTCAAAGGAACCTCCGATGAGCACCGAACTCGACTCCGCCGTCTTCCTCACCGTTCGCGGCAAGTACCTCGCACCGACGCTCGACGCCTGCCGCGTCATTCACAACGACACGGCTGGCTCGCAAGCCGGCATCGTGGCCGCGCGCTCGCTCGGAGACTTGAGCCACAAGGTCTTCGCGCCGATGAAGGTCGCGCAGTCGAGCGCGAAGGACGGCGAGGTGCTCTTCCTCGACTGGTGGCAGGACCCGAAGGGCTTGATGGACTTCTTCGCCAACGAGCAGGTGCAGATGCAGGGCACGAAGCTGTTCACCTCGCGCGACGCCACCGTGTGGATGCCGGCGAAGGGCGCCTTCACCTACAACCTCCCGGCCGCGGCGGGGCGCAACGAGCGCTACGTGGGAATGATCCGTGGGCCGATCGACTCTCCCGAGAAGGCCATCGCCATCTTCCGGGCCGCCGACCGCAAGGCGCAGCGGGCCGCCCGCGCGAGAGGGCTGCTGTCGCACGAGCTCTTCATCAAGCTGAACCCGCCGGGCGTGCAGGCGCCGCTCGAGCTGCTCGGCGTCGACGTGTGGTGCGACGCCAAGGGCATGGGCGAGCACTACTCCGACCCGAACGAGATGAAGGCGCTCGAGGGCGTCTTCACTGGCGCTCCCGACGCGACGGTGTGGAGCCAGGCGCCGGGCAACTGGTCGGAGTGGTGAACGCCTGACGCGTCCTCGTCGCGCCAGCAGCGCCGCTCGAGTGGTCGCGAAGGACTCGACGTCGCGACGAGGGCCTGACCGCGCCCGCGGTCGAACGGAGAATCGGATGCTCCCCAGCTGGCGACCGGGCGGCTCAGGCTCGGTCGTCGCTCGACGGAGTCACGGGTCGAATTGCATTGGCTGTGCGCGCGGGCTCCCCACGAGCGCGCCGTCACGCATCACGAAGCGCCCCCGCACGAGGGTGGCCATCGGCCAACCAGTGGCCTCGAAGCCCTCGAACGGGGTCCACCCGCAGCGGCTCTTCGACCAGTCCTTCGTGATGGTGCGCCTGGCGGCGAGGTCGACGATGGTGACGTCCGCGTCGTAGCCGACCGCGAGCCGGCCCTTTCGCCGGAGGTTGAACAACCGCTGCGGCCCCGCCGAGGTGAGGTCGACGAAGCGCTCGAGGCTCAGCTTCCCCGCATTCACGTGGGTCAACATCACCGGCACCAACGTCTGCACGCCCGGCATGCCCGAGGGGCTCTGCGGCCAGGGCTTGGCCTTCTCTTCCAGCGTGTGCGGGGCGTGGTCGGTCGCCAGCACGTCGAGGAGCCCGGACCGAACCGCGTCCCAGAGCGCCTCGCGATGCCGCGCGTCCCGAATCGGCGGGTTCATCTGCGCCAGCGTGCCGAGCCGGTCGTAGCACTCGGGCGCGGCGAGGGTGAGGTGCTGCGGCGTCGTCTCGAAGCTGGCGAGGTCCTTGTTGGCCTCGAGCAGCGGCAGCTCGCCGGCGGTGGTGACGTGCAGCACGTGCAGCTTGCGGTTCGCCTGGCGCGCCAACTCGAGGAGCGAACGCGTCGACTTCACCGCGCACTCCTCGTCGCGCCACTCGGGGTGGAAGTGCACCGGCTTGCCGTCGAAGAGGCCCTTTCGCTCCTTGAGCCGCGCCTCGTCCTCGCTGTGACAGGCGACGCGCCGACGGCCCGAGCGGAGCACCCGCAGTTGATCAGCCGGCTTGTCGACCAGCAGCGAGCCAGTCGAGCTCCCGCAGAACATCTTGATGCCGACGCAGCCCTCGGCCTGCTCGAGCGAACCCAGTTGCTCCGCGTTGTCCGTGGTGGCGCCGAGGTAGAAGGCGAAGTCGATCCACGCGGTCTCCTTCGCGCGCTGCACCTTCCACGCGAGCCGCTCGGCGGAGTCGGTCGAAGGGGTCGTGTTCGGCATCTCGAAGAAGCCCGTCACTCCACCGAGCGCCCCAGACGCGCTGCCGGAGCCGAGGTCTTCCTTGTGGGGAAAGCCGGGCTCGCGGAAGTGGCACTGGGTGTCGATGACGCCTGGCAACAGGTGGAGGCCGGTCGCGTCGAAGGTCTCGCTCGCGCTCGCGGTGGCCAGGTCGCCGATGGCGGCGATGCGCTCGCCACGCACGCCCACGTCCGCTCGCGCTCGCCCCGACGGAGTGACGACGGTTCCGTGACGCACGAGCAGGTCGAAGTGCATGAGCGCTTCTTCGCGTTCACCTGTGGGAATGTCGAGCGCGGCGTTCTCGCTGGCCTCCGAGTGCGAGCGGTTCGAGACTCCGCGCATGGCGACCAAGACGCTGGTGACGATTCGGTTCGAGAACGCGAAGCCTGGGTTCCTCTACCGCCGCGACCTCACCCTCGATGGGCGGACGATTCGGGTGCAGGCGACGCGGAAACAAGGCGATGGACCGGTGCAGGTGATGGAACGCGGCGGCGAGCGCCATGCGACCGAAGCGGAGGCCGCCCAGCGCTTCGAGGTGATGCTGACCGACGCCCGGCGCAGCCTGAAGAGCGAACAGCGCCTCGAGACGCAGGTGCCCGTGCGTGCCGAGGGGCTGGCGACCGTCGCCGAGAACGCCGACCTCGAAGCGGCCGTGCGCGCGAAACGAGACGAGGCGAGCGCGAAGGTGTGGGCCGACTGGCTCCAGACACAGGGAGACGTGCGCGGCGAGCTCGCCGGGTTGTTCCAGGGTGGCCGCGACGAAGCCGCCCGCGCGCTCCTCGACGAGCAGGCCGATCGGTTCCTCGGAGAAGACGACCTCCGGCTCCACGACGAGGTGTACGACCTCGAGTTCGTTCACGGCGTGCTCGACGGGCTCTCGTTGCGGCGAACGCGCGTCTACAACCGGAAGGGCGCGAACCTCGCCGAGCTGACCGGTCGGGTGCTCTCACTGCCCATCGCGCGACTGCTGCGGCGGCTGCGCTTTGGGCTGGCGAGCTACGAGAGCGACAACGACTGGACCGAGACGATGCGGTCGGTCACCACCTCGAAACAGGCGCCCTTCATCACCTCGCTGCGCTTCGACGACTACCACAGCGAAGACTGCGAGATTTCGTGGACGCCCACCGGTGACTTCTCCTTCGCGTGGACGGCGCTGCCCTCGTTGAAGGAGCTGGTGATTCGCTCCGGCCAGAGCGGCACGTACGGCACCCTCGACCTCCCGTCGCTCGAGCGCTTCACCCGCATCTCCGGTGGGCTCGGCGCCGATGAACTCGAGACGTTCGCCACGGCCCGCTGGCCGAACCTGCAGCACCTCGAGCTGTGGACGGGCCAGGAGAACTACGGCGGCGGCGCGACCGTCGGCACGCTCGAGCGCTTCTTCGACGGCTCGAACACGCCCAAGCTCACCTCGTTCGGGTTGGTGAACTGCGAGATTCTCCACGAGTGCCTGGAGCCGTTGGCGCGCTCGAAGCTGCTCCCGAAGCTCAGGCGCCTCGACCTCTCGGACGGCGTCCTCCAAGACGGCGACGTCGACCTGCTCCTGTCCCACGCCGCGGCGTTCAAGCACCTCGAGGTGTTGGACCTGTCGGGGAACCAGCTCGAGGCCGGAGGCGAGCGGATCACCGCGGCGCTCCCGAACGCCGTCATCGGCGAGCAGCGGGAGATCTACGACGAAGGAGAACGCTACAGCGCACTCGGAGAGTGATTGAATGCGTCACACCATCGAGCGTCGATGGCTCGCACTCGTTCGGGGGATTTCATGTTCGTCGCAACCGTCGTCGCCGTCCTCGTCGCCGCCGAGCCCGGCTCGCTCCCGCCACCACCGCCAGCGGTGGCACCCATCCAACCGCCGCTCTCGTTTCCGACGTGGTCCTTGGGGGCGGGGCTCTACCTGGTGACCGATTCGCCTTTTCCGCTCGCGCAGGCGCTGGTCGGCTCGCTCGCCACCGCGGCGTTCGCTGCTCCGACGGTCACCCCCAGCGTGTCGCTCGAGCGCGCCTTCTCGCCGCAGTTCGCGATGGGCCTCGGGCTCCAAGGCAGCTTCTTCAGCACGCAGAGTGGAGGGTCGGAGACGCCCACCGGGAGCCTCGGGGTCGGCTTCAGCCCCCGGTTCGTGTTGACGGATCCAACCGCGCCGGTCTCCTTCACCTTCTTCACGACGGTCATGATCGGCTACGCCGGCACGACGACGAACGTCAACCTCACGGGCATGAACGGGGTGCTCGTCTCGTCCCTCACCGGTTCGGTCGCAGGAGGCGGAGCGCTGGAGATCAAGCTCCTCGAGCGGCTCGCGCTGAGAGTGCAGGCCTCGTTCGTGAAGTTCTCGGTCGCGCGCACCGGGTTGAAGGCGAACGCCACGGCGACCGAGGCGGTGGTGACGGTCAGCGGCGTCAGCTTGATCCCCTCGCCTGGTCTCGAGCTGCGGCTGTATCTCTGAAGCTCGATGGCGTCGCTCCCCATCGAGACGGCGTCGCTGCGCATCCGGCACCTCGTCGTCGAGGAGGCCGAGCGGATGCGGGAGCTCAATGGAGAGCCGTCGACTCGCCGTTGGCTCCCGTCGCATGTCTACGCTGACACGACGGTGGCGCTCGACCGAATGCGATACCTCGTCGCTTGCTACTCGTCACCGGGCGACCCGCGTCGAGGTCCGTACGTGCTGGCCGTCGAGCACCGCGCGCAGGGAGCGTTGCTCGGCCACGTCGGGTTCAGTCCTTTCGAAGGCGAGGTCGAGGTCTCGTATGCGATCGCCGAAGCGGCGCGTGGGCGGGGGTTCGGTGCCGAGGCGCTGGGGGCCGCGTGCCGGTGGGCGGCAGAGGCGTTCGACCTGCCCCACCTCGTGGCGTTGACGGAAGCCGAGAACGTTCCCTCGCGACGTACGCTCGAGCGCGCGGCCTTCGAGCACGCCCACGACCGGACGATGGCGTTCCAGGGCAGCCAGCAGCTCGTCAGCCGCTACCTGTGGCGACGTGTCGGTTCGCGTTCGGCGTGACGAGGCTCGGCGCCCGCGCTGGTGTGGCCATCGATGCACGCGCGCCCGGGTGGAACGACGGCCGCGAGTTTGCTGTCTCACGACGCCATGTCGTTGATCCTCTCCTTGCTCCTCGTTGCCCCGTCGTGGCCCTCACCGGGTGCGCCCGTCGCGATGGTGCCGGTGCCACCGCTCGCGTCTCGCCTTCGAATCGCCATCGACGCCGGCCACGGCGCGCCTGGCAACACCGGCAACTGGGGCTGTCACTGCCAATCGGAAGCGGAGGAGACGCTCGTCGAAGCGAGCGAGCTGGCGAGCCGGCTGCGGTGGCGTGGCTTCGAGGTGCTCGAGACGCGCACCAGCTCGACGGGCCAGCGCTACCAGGCGCGCATCGCCGACATCGAACGGTTCAAGCCCCACCTCGTCGTCAGCCTTCACACCGACGCACGGGCCGATGCGTGGCCGAACGAGACCGGCGCTGACGGCGGCATCTGCTGGCAGAACCCGTCGGACCCGGGCTTCTCGGTGTTGTGGAGCGAAGAGGGCTCGCCTTCCATCGTGGGCCGGCGCGCCACCTGGGGGCGTGCGCTCAGTACGGAACTCCGCGCGGCAGGGTTTCGTGCCTATTCAGGCGAAGACTACGGGAGCTTGTATCGAACTGACGCCGAGCCCGGCTGCTTCGTCGACAAGCGGCCGATGAGACAACGTGTCTACTTTCTGCGCGCCACCACCGTCGCGCCGGTCGTCATCATCGAGACGCACCACGCGCTCGATCCCGCCGAGGTCGCCCGCTGGAAGGAATCGGCCACCCACGACGCCTTCGCGGCGGCCGTCGCGAGCGCCGCGCTCAAGGTGGTCGAGCACCGCTGATCAGTTGATCGCCGATTCGTACGAGAGGACGAGAGAGGCCGGACCCTCGGCCTCCTCTGCCTTCGGCTCCTCGTCCTTCTTGTCCTTGTCCTTCGGCTTGGGCGCTTTCTTCGCCGGCGCGCCCTTCTTCGGCTCGGGGACGAGTTCGATGCGGCAGGTCCCCGCGCTCGCGCAGGAGATGGTCGCGGGCAGCGAGGTGAAGCTCTGCTCTTCGAGCGCGGTCAGGAGCACCTTCGGCTCGGCCATCGCGTCCTTGCTCATCGGCAACAGCGGCAGCACGCGCTTGGCGACCGCGACCACCTCGGCGCCGACCGTCTTGGTGTTGAGCCCTCCGCCCTTGATGGCGAACGAGTACTGCACCTTCTCACAGCCTCCGAAGTCGACCGTCACCTCGAAGGCGTCGAGCTTCAGCGTCTGCTTCACCCGTCGCTTGTCCTTCTTCGTCGAGAGCAGCTTGGCGCCCTTCGGCACCTTCGACGAGAACTGGGGAACGATGGACTTCGTGTCGAGCACGCAGTCTTGCGCCGCCGCGACCGAAGCCACCAGGAGACCCACCACCAAGAGGGAGCGCCACATGACGGCAGTATGCTCCCCTGCCTCCACCGGCGCGAGCGCGGCGCATGAGCCCGAGCCGGGTGCGAGTCCCGCCGACTCAGCCCTCGGCGGCGAACCGCCGGTCCATCTCCGACTTGATGAAGCGCTCGATCTCCTCGGCCGTCGTCAGCTGCATCGCCTTGTTCAGCAGGTCGTGCGCTTCGTTCATGCCGACGCTGCGAATGATGCGCTTCACCACTGGAATCTGCCCGCTCGTCATCGAGAACTCGTCGAGCCCCAAGGCGAGGAGCACCAAGGTGAGCGACGAATCACCCGCCATCTCGCCGCACATCGACACCGGAATCCCCGCTCGTTTTCCCGCCTCGACGATGTGCTGCACCATTCGCAGAATCGACAGGTGGAGCGGCCGGTAGAGATACGCCACGTCGCGGTTCTGGCGGTCGATGGCCAACGAGTACTGGATGAGGTCGTTGGTGCCGATGCTGAAGAAGTCGGCTTCTTGGGCGAGGCGATCGGCGATCCACGCGGCGCTCGGCGTCTCCACCATGATGCCCACCTGGAACCGCCGGCCCATCGGCACGCCCTGGCGAGAGAGCTCCGAGCGGCAGGCCTCGAGCTCGCTGCGCGCTTCACGCAGCTCCGACACCCCCGACACCATGGGGAACATCACCCGCAGGTTGCCGTGCACGCTCGCCCGCAGCAGCGCGCGCAGCTGGGCGCGGAACATCTCCCGATTCTGCAGGCAGTACCGAATCGCGCGCAGGCCGAGGGCGGGGTTGATCTCCTTCTCCCACTTCTTGCTCGAGGGAATCTTGTCGCCGCCGAGATCGAGCGTACGAATGGTGACGGGCCGGTTGCCCATCGCTTCGAGCACCGCGCGGTAGGCCTGGTAGTGCTCCTCTTCCGTCGGGGGCGCTGGTCGATCGAGGAAGAGAAACTCGGTGCGGTAGAGCCCGATGCCCTCGGCGCCATGCGCGAGCAGCGAGGGGATCTCGTCGACGAACTCGATGTTGCCGTGCAGCCGCACCGAGTGCCCGTCGATGGTGACGCTCGGCAGCTCGGCCGTCTTGAGCGCGAGCGCCTCGGTCGCGAGCTGCCGGCGCATCGTCTCCCGGAAGAGCGCGAGCTGCTCCTCCGAGGGGTTCACCAGCACCATGCCGCGCCGGCCGTCGACCGCCACCGTGTCGCCAGCGCGAATCGAGTCGGCGCACTTCCCGAGCCCCACCACCGCCGGCACGTCGCGGGCGCGAGCGACGATGGCCGTGTGACTCGTCTGGCCGCCCAGGTCGGTGACGAACGCGCCCACCCGGCCGGTCTTCACCAGCATCGCGGCGTCGGCAGGGCTGATGTCGTGCGCCACGACGATGGCGCCGAGCGGCACCTCGAGCTCCTGATCGACGACCTCGCCGAGGAGGTTTCGCACCAACCGGTCGGCGACGAACTCGATGTCGCTCTTCCGCTCGCGAAAGTACTCGTCCTCGAGGTTGTCGAACTGGTGCCGCAGCCGCCGGCAGACGCGCCGCACCGCCCACTCGGCGTTGATCGACTCTTCTTTGATCAACCGCGAGACCTCGACGATGAACATCGGGTCGTGGAGCATCATGCGGTGCGCTTCGAGGATGAGCGCGTGCTCGTTCTCGGCGCCGGTCGACAGCTTCACCTTGAGCTCTTCGAGCTGGGCGTCCGACAGCGAGATGGCCGTCTTGAAGCGCATCACCTCCGACTCGGCCTCGACCGGCTTGAGCTTCACCTTCGGGGTGCGCACCTTCCGCGAGTCGATGACGAAGGCGTGGCCGACGGCGACGCCGGGACTGGCTCCGATGCCTTGAAACGAGACCGTCGCGGTCACCAGAGGAACGTACCCCGCAGCGTCACCCGACGCATGCGAATGGTGAGCGTCATCGACTCATCGATGGGGTGGGGTAGGCTCGCTTCAGCCGATGAAAGCCGTCTGTCCCAGTTGTGAACGCCTCATCGACGTCACCGCGGTGAAGGTGGTGGGCGCCGACGCCTTCGTCGGGTGTCCGAAGTGCGGCGTGGAGTCGTCGCTCCCGGTCACCGATTCGCCGTTGCCAGGCCTCGCCGAGACGCCGAGAGCCGCACCGCCCCTGCCGATGTCGTCGCGCCGAACGCCCGGCCCACGCGCCATCGTGCTCGCGTCGTCGGCGGAAGCGAGCAACGTCGTCGTCCTCCGCGCGCCCACCTCGGCGGCCGTCGACTCGGCTCGTCAGTTCGCCGACGCCGACCCCTTTCGGGTGCCCGAAGACCACTGCCCCAAGTGCATCTCGAAGCGTGACGAGGCGGCGCTCGCCTGCCGAACGTGTGGGCTCGTCTTCGCCAACGCGCGCCCGGAAGACCTCGAGCCTCCACCCGACCTGGCCGCGATGTGGAAGGAGCTGCTTCGTGATTGGGGCACCGAGGCCCGGCACGGCTCGGTGCGACGGCTGGCGGTCGAGCGCGACCAACTCCCGTCGCTCGGGCGGCTCTACCGGCTGCGCCTCGCCCACATGCCCGACGATCCAATCGCGCAACGCGGGCGTGACGACGTCTTCGCCGCGGCCTCCTCGGTGATGGTGCCGGGCGCCGCGACTGGAGAGCCACCTCGCACGCCTCGGGCCGTCCAGCTCTTCATCGGAGCGGTGGCGGTGCTCGTCTCGGCCGCCGCGCTCTACGCCATGTTCCGAATGATCAGCCCGTGAGCCCGAGCCGGGAGTCACCGACGAACCCTTCACCGCGGAGAATCGCGCGAGGCCGAGTCGAGGTGGAAGGTGATCAGCCGCTCGCTCGAGCGGAGAGGCCCGAGTGAGTCGCGGACGGAAGCACGAGCTCCATCAGGCGACGGTCGAGGGTGTCTTGGGGCCGGGGGGCGCGCTCTCGGCCGCCCTTCAGGGCTATGAACACCGGCCGGCCCAGCTCGAGCTCGCCAGCGCGGTCGAAGCGGCGCTCTCGCGCAAGACGCACTTGCTCGCGGAGGCAGGCACCGGCACCGGCAAGACGCTCGCCTACCTCGTGCCGGCGGTGCTCTCCGGCAAGCGCGTCATCGTCTCCACCGCGACCCGTACCCTGCAGGAGCAGGTCTTCACGAAGGACATTCCGCTGCTCCGTGACGCGGTCGGGTTGCCGTTCGAGGCGGCGCTCCTCAAGGGCCGCTCGAACTATCTGTGTGCGCAGCGCTTCGAGGCCTTCGACCGCGCGCCCACCTTTGCCTCACCCGACGACGCGAAGCAGTGGCCCGCGTTTCGCGCATGGGCGATGTCGACCGAGACGGGCGACCGCTCGGACGCGCAGGTCTCCGAGAGCTGGAGTGGCTGGCCGCAAGTCACCACCACGAGCGACGCCTGCCTCGGCAGCAAGTGCCCACTGTACGAGTCGTGCTTCGTGACGCGAGGGCGCCGCGCCGCCGCCGACTGCGACCTCATCGTGGTGAACCACGCGCTCTTCTTCGCCGACCTCTCGCTCCGCTCGCGGGGAGGGGAGGACGCGCTCGGCATCTTGCCGCCGTACGCCGCGGTGGTGTTCGACGAGGCGCACGCGCTCGAAGACGTGGCGACCGAACACTTCGGCGTCTCGGTGTCGGGTGGCCGGCTCACCTCCCTCGCCCAGGACCTCCTCGGCGTGCTGCCCCCGACCGACGGTCGCACCAGCGCGCTCGGAGCGCTCTCCATCACCCTGCGCAGCCGCACCGACGCCCTCTTCCGCGCCCTCGGCGACGCGCTCGCCGTGGGGCCGCTCTCGACGGGGCCGGCCGATTCGCCGGTGACCCCCGAGCTCGCCGAGGTGCTCCGTCCTCCCGCGGCAGCGGTGCTCGAGACGCTCGCCGCGACCGCCGCCTTGTTGCCCGAAGAAGACGTCGAGCTGGGAGCGCTCCATCGCCGGGCGGTGGAGACGGCGGCGGCGCTCGAGCACGTCGTGCAGGCCGACGACGTTCGGCAGGTCTACTGGGTCGAGACGCGAACACGCTCTCCAGCGCTGCGCGCCGCGCCCATCGACGTCGGCGAGAGCCTCGCCAGACACCTCTATGAGCAGGTGGAGTCGGTCGTCTTCACCTCGGCGACGCTCACCTCGCCCTCGTTGCGCACCGAGCACTCCTTCGAGTTCGTCGCCCAGCGGTTCGGGCTCGCGGCCCACGTGCCCACCATCTCGGTCGAGTCCCCCTTCGACTACGAGACGCAGGCGGCGTTCTACGTTCCAGGCCATCTGCCCGAGCCCAACGCTCCTGGCTTCACCCTCGAGTTCGCCCGTGAGGTGCTCCGGCTCATCAGGCTCACCCAGGGCCGGGCCTTCGTCCTCTTCACCAGCTTGCGGCACCTCGACGAAGTGCACGCGCTCGTCGGCCCGCACATCGAGGTGGCGGTGCTCAAACAAGGAGACGCGCCGAAGGCCACCTTGCTCGAGCAGTTTCGGGAGCGCCCCTCGGTGTTGTTCGCCTCCCACAGCTTCTGGGAAGGCGTCGACGTGCCCGGAGAGGCGCTCTCGCTCGTGGTGATGGACCGGGTGCCCTTCGCGCCGCCCAACGAGCCGCTCCAGGCCGCGCGCATGGAGGCGATTCGGAAGGAAGGCAAACGACCCTTCGACGAGTTTCAGGTGCCGCAGGCCGCGCTCGCGCTCCGGCAGGGCTTCGGGCGGCTGGTTCGCACCAAGGCGGATCGAGGGATCGTCGCGCTGGGAGACACTCGGGTGCTCCACAAGCGGTATGGGCGGCAGCTCGTCGCGGCGCTCCCGCCCGCGCGCCGGTTCAAGCGGCTCGACGACGTTCGGCGATGGTGGCTCCAGGAAGGCCGGCCTCCCACTGGCTGAACGCCCGGCGTCATGCGCCCCCGGTCAGTTCATTGCGGTCGACCGCGAGTGGCATACTGTTCGCTGGCGTTTCGCCCATGACTCCGAAAATCCTCGGTGTGATTGCCGTGTCCCTCGCCGCTGCAGCGGTCGCGGTGGTGCTCATTCTGATGCGGCCACGCCCCGTGCCGCCGACGGTTTCGATGGAGGCCGCCGAGACCACGGACCGAATGGTCGTCGACTACGCCTACCAGTCGATGTCGAAGCTGGCGGGCACGGCGGTCACGACGTGTGGCACCGAGCTCGTCGGCAAGGAACTCGACCTCACCGCGCGCTTCCGCGTCGAGAAGCAGGTGCTCCGCTTCGTCGAGGTGAAGGTGAACAAGACCGCGCTCACCGATGCGCAGACCGGCTGCGTTCGGAAGGTCATCGAAGGCGCGCAGAGGGTGCCCAAAGACGACGGAGTGAAGTTCTCTTTTCCCGATGACAGCGAGTACGAGATGGACGCGGTGCTCGCCTTCGCCGCTCCGACGTTGGACTACACCAAGTGACCTTTCCGCACTGAAACGGTTGCAGAGTTCAGATCGCAAAAATTCCCCATCGTTCTCAACCAATCGCGATCAGACCGACCGGGAGAGGCACGAATCTTGCGCAGGTCGGTCGCCCGAGGGCCTTCATGAACAACTTCAAAGTGCTGAGTGCGGTGGTGATGCTGGTTGGCAGCCTGGGCTGGGCGCAGATCACCAAGCCCCCACCGCGCGTGATGGTGATTCTCGACACCTCACGTTCGATGCTCGAGCCGACGAACGCCGACAACCCGCTGTTCTTGATGAACAGCGCGGGTGGTGACTACGACTCGGTCACCGACCCGGTGTGCACGAACAAGTTCTGCACGGCGAAGAAGGTCGTCCACAACGTGATCCCGCCGTTCGCGGACGAGGCCCAGATCGGCCTCACGTCCTACTACCAGTTCGTCCTCGATGTGACGAAGCCCGACGACCAGGCCACCAAGTGCCTCTACGACGTGCTCGCCCCGCAGGGTCAGGTTCGCAGCTTCACCAGCCTCATCGACTTCACCGGCAACGGCGCAGCGGTCTGCCCAACCGGTGCGGCCGACCCCACGTGTCCCAACAACACCCGCGTGGTGAGCTTCCCTGACGGCTGGGCGGGAGGCGGAGCCAACCTCAACACCATCTGCCAGACTCCGGCGTCGTATTCGCGCCCGGCGACGCTCCCGAACACCGCCGAAGTGAAGTGCGGAAACAGTGCAGACCCGAACTGCTACCAGTTGACGAAGACGGCGGTTGCTCCTGGAACCCCCATCGACTGCACCATCAACGTCAACCCCCTCACGCTCACCTTCCCCCGGACCTACACGACCAGTGAGTGCGCAGCCGCCGGCGTCTACACTGGCTTGTCCGTTCCCCAAGACCTGCTGACGGGTCTGCGACGCAATGTCGCCGTCGGAACCGCAACGTGTGGTCCTGCAGAGGCCCCGACCACCAACCCGGTCAACCCATCGGCGTACGACTTGGGCGCCCCTCCTCCGACAGGAACCAATCCCAACCAGTGGCAGGGAGTGGCAGGCTTGACGTGCTTGGCCAACGCGAAGTGCTCCCTGTACACGTCGACGGCGACCCCCAACACCACCAACAGCGATCGCGCGTGGTACGGCTTCTTCAATCCCGGCACCTTCACCCCGAACCCTGCGTTCAGCAGCGGTGCGGGAACCGTTCCGGCGAACTACCCCTTCAGTGACGGCACCCTCGGTGGCGCCTATGTGGCGCCTCCCTCGGGACTGGTGGGCTTGGTTGCTGGCCTGCCGCTCGCGACGGCCTGCTACGGTGGTCCGGTCGGCACGACGACGCGGTACACCTCGAGCAACGAGGGTGGCACCGCCGGAGCGGTGACGCTGGCAGGCACCTTCAACATCAATGGATCTCCCTCGGCGTTGCCGGGCTTGGCGCTCGGCGCCCGGGCCGAGGAGACGCCGACCCGCGCGGGAGCGACCTACAACTGCACCCCGAACTGGCCCTGTGACGTGCGGCTCCACAACGACACCATCCAGCTCGGTGCGTGGGGCGCGGGCCGGACGATTTACGACCCCTCGCTCCTCAACGCGCCGAACGAGCGCTTCGTGACCGGCACGACGAGCGGCACTTCGACCGGTACCAACTTCTATTCACTCCGCATCACCAACCCCGTCCTTGCGATGTGCCCTGCGTTCGGGACGACCAACGTCAACCCAACGGCTGCAAACACGACGTGGACGACGGCTGCGCCGGTCGGCTGCAACACGGTCGGGCCGTGCGCCTTCTCCGCCCCGACCCCCGCAACGGCGACGGCGCCGGCTGGCCAATGTCCAGCGACGATCCAGAAGTTCAACAGCGCCACGCCTCCGACGTCGTGGAGCGGTGTGAGTCCGGCGGGCGTGTGCACGTTCAACGGGAAGTCGTATTCGGTGGCATCGGCTTCCGGCACCTTCACGGCCACGAAGAACCAGCCCACCAGTGCGTGTGCGGGTCCGACGGTCAACGTGTCGTCTTGGGCGGGGTACACCGGCACTGCGACCACGGCGATGGGCACGGTGAACAACAACAACCAGGCTGCCCTCACCTTCGTCGACTTTACCAACGGCCCGGTCCAGACCAGCGGCAACGGCTACAACATCGCGCTGCCGCCCGGTGGCTACAGCGGCGGTCCGGCCACTGCGAACAACGACAGCGGCCCCGTCCAGCTCGGTGCGCCTCCGGCCGGGTCTCCGAGCGATCCGACTGGTGGGTGTATCGGGGCTGTTGGCGACGAAGTGCAGGTCAACAACGCAACGCTGTGTGGCGCCCGCGGGGTGCCCTGCACCATGGCGGTCGTTGGCCCGGTGGTGGTGTCGAACAACTGCGGCGCGGCAGAGTTGAACAAGCCCTGCTACGTCTGCCGCTACCAGCCGCGCGTCTTCACGTGGAACCGGCCGACCTTCAACTGCAACTATTCGGTCACGCGTTACGACTTCACCGTCAACCGCGACGCACAGACGTGTTCGTACGGCCGGCCCTTTTGGAACACCGAGCAGCGCGCAGCCGATACCCACACCTGCGAGTACCGAGTTGGAGCGGAGCGCTACGACTTCAACCAGCCCAACGCAGCCTGGTGCGAGTACTTCGCGGTTCGCAGCGTCGTCAGCACCCCTCGGCCGGTGTACACGTACGAGTACCTCACCAAGGGGAACGAGCCAGTCGGCCGGGCGGAGTCGACGTCCAAGCCCAACAACCTCTGCTCAACGACCTGGGCGGCTGGAAATGCCTTCGACACCGCGTGCCCAGAAACGGTCCCGAACTGTGCCGGTTTGACGCCGCTGACTGCGGCCGTGACTCCAGTGATTCCTGCCGGGACGACCTGTCGGCTGCATTACGGAGGCGACATTGCCCCGCTCTCGCCGAATGCGGTGATCAACGCTCGCAACAACGGTCGGTTTTCGAACTACAAGTCGTTGGTGGTACCGCTTCCTGCGATGTTGGCAACCAACGCCCGCGCGTGTGAAGGCGCAGCGGCGGGGGCGCCAGATTCATACAAATCGCTCACCGGAAACCCAGCCGGCTTCTGCATGCCCTCCGGAACACCCGCCTCATCGACGAAGAAGCTGATCTCGGATTTCTACGACCCGACGCTCACCAACACCCTCGCTGCGCTGTATCCGACGGTGGCCCCCTACTCGGCAGCGTGGAACAACACTCCGACGAAGGCGCAGGGCTTTGGTGCCGAGCAGGGCGTCCCTGCCGCCCTCACTGGCGCGCTTCCGAACCGCTCGCTGTTCGTGCCTCTCCCCGACGAGCCCCAGTACGATCCAGCGGCCCAGAAGGCAGCGCTCAAGGCGGCGGCTGACAAGTGCATTCTGCCGTCGGTCACCGCGCCGGGGCCCGATGGTCGGCTCGCGGGTGGTGCGTGTGTCGCTGACGAGCGAATCGCTCCGTTTGGTCCGACCGGCGACTTCACGCCGCTGTACGGTTCGCTGCGAAGCACCTACGACTACCTCGACGCGCGGTTCGACGCCGACGCCGACAAGAAGTGCCGCAAGTACTACATCGTGCTCGCGACCGACGGCCTCGAGAACACGCCGAAGAACTACGCAGTCAGCGGCATCGACCCGAACACCAGCGTTCAGGGGCTTGTCGGGAGCTTCCGCAACTCGGGGGACACCACGCGTCCCTCGGTCGACACCTTCGTCATCGCCATGGGTTCTGGCGCGGCTGGCGAGCCTGGCCTCGACAACGTCGCCGCCTCGGGAGGCACGACGCAGTCCTTCCCTGCCACCAACCTCGCCCAGCTGCAGGCGGCCCTCAACGCGGTCTTCACGACCATCACCCAGGGCACCTACTCCTACTCGAAGCCAGCAGTGGGTACGGACGGCACTCGGCTCTACACGGGCCAGCACGTTCGCTACAAAGACACCGGCGACTGGGCGGGTATTTTCACGGCGTACAAGCTCAACCCCCTCGACGGCACCTTCGGCATCGCCTGGGAGATGGGTTCGAAGCTGAACAACGCCGCGCACCCTGCGCGAAACATCTATGCCGGTCTGCGCAAGAAGTCCGACTCGACGCTCGTGGTTGGTCCGCTCACCAACGGCTTCGGTGAGCTCGTCGATCAGCTCGACGATGACCTCGACCCAGTCGCCTCGGGCGCTGGAGTGACCTCGAACGCCATCATCGACTTCCTTCGCAACAACACGAGCACCTACGTCGGCAGCGCGACGATTCGGTCGAGCAAGCTCGGGCCCATTCAGTATTCGGCCCCCGTCGTCATCGGCAAGTCGCCCTTCGACCCGGACTATGGCGGGACGAGCTCGGGGCAGAAGACCAACTTCGGCACCTTCAAGTCGACGGTCGCCGACACCCGGCCAGTTCGGGTGGTCATCGCGGGCAACGACGGCATGGTGCACGCCGCTGAAGAGGGAAGCACCGACCCCGCGTGCACCACCCTCGGCGAGGCCGACCCGACGTGCCCGAGCGGCCGCGAGGCGTGGGCCTTCATGCCGGGTAGCCTCACCGGACGAATGACGGGAAGCGGTCAGCGCAAGCTCTCCGAGTCGATTCACCGGGTGATGCTGGGCGCTGGCTGGAAGAAGAACTACCTCGACAACACCATCTCGGTCGCCGACGTCTGTGGAGATGGGAGCGGCAAGGCGAACAACTGCGCCGTGAGCGACTGGAAGACGATCGGCATCGTCTCCCAGCGCGAGGGTGGTCGTGGCGTCGCCGCCATCGACATGACGAACGGCACGCCGAGCTCGACGTCGAAGTACTTGTGGGACTTCGAGGACGACGACCTCGGCCTGACCTACAGCGTGCCGGCTGTCGGCCGAATCAAGGATGGAAGTGATGAGGTCTTCGTCGCCATCTTCGGTGGTGGCGCCAACGACCCGGGCAACGACAGTTGGACGCCGGTGCCGTCGTGGGAGAACGAAGGCCGCCGCGTCTTCGTGCTCAACGCCATCACTGGTGACGAGATTCGCGAGTTCAACAAGTTCGACAAGGGCAGCTCGTGGGACATCGACCTCGCGAACAACGTCATCGCCCGCCCTGCCATCTATCGCCGCCCCGGTCCGAACTTCTCCTTCATCAACTCGGCCTACATCAGCGCGGGTGAAAGTCTGTTCGCAATGCGCTTCGCCAAGGCTGACGGCTCGATGCAAGATGACGACTCGAAGTGGAAGCCCGACGAGCTCTTCGACCCGAGCTCGATGCGGAACATCGACAAGGCGACTTGCGGAAGCCCGCCGTGCCCGACCGTCGTCGTCAACCGCGTCATCGTCGATGTGCCGGGGAATGCCACCACGCCTCCGACCTACAAGCTCGACCCGGTCAGCACCCTGCCCATCGGGCCGCTGAACGCCTCGCCCACGCCGGTTCCGCCGCCCATCTGGAACCGGGCGCGACTCTCTCCGGCGTTGATCAGCAGCGGCGCGCAGATCGACTTGTTCGTGGGAACTGGCGACGTGATGAAGCCGCGGACGCCTGACACGATGTTCCAGAGCGGCAACTACTTCTACGCGGTGCACGACTTCAACCAACAGCCGAAGGGTCCCTACAACGACGGCCGCGCGCTCTGGGTGGTGAAGTTCCCTCGAGTCCCCGACCCGACGCCCCCAGCCGCCCCCGCGCCTCCTGAAGATCTGTTCGAGCAGGTCGTGAGCGAGCCGGCGATCATCAGCGGCTGTGTCATCGTCCTGACCTACACGACGCCGGACGACGGCTGTAACTCCGAGGGCGTCACCAAACTCTATGGTTTCGACCCGGTCTCTGGTGCACTCAGCCAGTGCCTCACCTACCAGGCGCCGAGCCCCTACGCCGGCAAGCAGACCTCCGTCGTGGAAGACGGTCCGCCGGGCGTTCCTTCCGACCCGATCGTCATCAACGACAACCTCTACTTCGCGACCAGCGCCTCGGGTCTGCAGCGCGCGCCCGTCAAGGCGCCGCCCAAGCCGGGCGCGGTGCGCAGCTACCGGAGAATCAAGTGAGACGGCGGGGCGTCACGCTGGTCGAGCTCATGGTGGTGGTGGGGATCATTGCCATCCTCTCCGGGCTCGCCGGCTACACGCTCTCGACGGCACGCGACATCGGCCGCATGAACGGTTCGGCCCAGACGCTCGCGACGGTGCTCAAGAACGCGAGGGCTCGGGCCATCACCGAGCGCTGCACCTACGTCGTGCAGATCAACGGCCCCGTCTACAACCCACTCGCTGCCCCAGCAGACGTGTTGCGCGCACCGAACCAAATCCTCCTCTGGCGGAAGAACAACTGCGCCTCGAACACTGGCGCCTACGAGGGCGGCCTGGCGGCTCCGCTGCGTGACCGGTTGGTCGACACCTACAACTACACCGAGTTCAACGCTGAGTACTCGTTCCCTGCGGCGGTGGTCGGCGGCGGGCGGCTCCTCGCCCAATCCGTCTCCATCGGCTGGCAAGGCAACGGTACGCGGTTGATCTGGAACGACGACGATGGCGACGGCACCTCGGTGGACACTGGCTTCGTCGCTGCCCTCGCAGTCACCACCAGCACCCGAAATCTCCCTGGCGTGCAGCCGACCCGAACCGTGAACGTTCCAACTGCTGGCCCGGCGGTGGCGCCATGATGCGACGTGGTTCGACGTTGGTTGAGGTCATGATCGCTGCGGTCGTGCTGATCATCGGCATGGTGGGTGTCATTCAGCTGTTGGTCGCCGGCATGAGCCAATTCGGGCGCGCGAGCGGTCGAGCGGTGGGGCAGGACCTCGCAGTCGCCGCGCTCGACCAGGACCTCGCGACGCCCTTCAATGCCCTCGCGGTCGGTGCGTCGGACGCAGGCTCCATCCTCATCGATGGCCGCCGCTACGGGCGCATTCGCACCGTCACGAACATCAGCGACGGGGGAACGCGCGCCTACCAAATTGTGGTGGTCACCGATTGGCCCGAAGAGCGAGGCGCCTCGTTGGTGAGCCGCACGGCGACCGCCACCACCATCATCTCGGAGGCCCCTGATGCCGGCCCCTGACTCGCGCCGTGCCCTGCGCGGCTTCACCTTGCTCGAGCTGATGGTCACGACGGCCGTGATGACGGTGCTCCTCGCGGCAGTGACGAGCGTGGTGGTGACCATCTCGCGCCAGCGTCGGGAATCGACCTCCAAAGTCGACACCCGCACCAACGGGCGCCTGGCGCTCTCGCTGATTTCCTTCGACCTCGCGAACGCCGGTTACCGCTTCGGCGCGCCGCCGTTCGCGGTGCGGGTGCTCCAGAACGTCAACGGCATGGAGCCAGAGCTCGCCGACACCGTCGACTGTGGAATGGGCGGCTCTGGGTGGACGGTGATGCCCGGAACCGACGTGCTCGAGATTCGCGAGGGGCTGGCCGGCATGGTGCCTGGCAAGACGGCCCTGGGCGTCATCGGGTGCGGCGCGAACTGCTCGCTCACCATGAGTGGCGGCGGGAGCTTTCCCAACCCCTTCCCGAACCTCGCCGACGGGACCGACGCGGTCGTCGTCTTCAGCAGCCGGAACACGGCCTGTGCAGCGCGGCTCACCACCCCCATCGGCGTCGGAGCGGTGGGCATCACGATGCTGCGCCAGGACCTTCGGACCGACGCGGTGGCGGCCAACTACCCGCAGGCTGGCACGTACGCCTGCCCTGGGCCCGACATGAGCATGACCGCGATCGGCTCGGTCTCGCGGTATCTCGTGTGCCGGCCACCCATTGCAGCTGGCCCGTTGGCGCGTCCTGCGCTCTTCAAGCAACAGTACGGAGGGGCCGGTGCGTGGGTCACTCACGCCGCCGGAAATCTCGTGCAGACCAGCTTCATCCGCGTGCAGGACAACGTCGAAGACCTGCAGATCGCGGTGATGGTGGGGAACGAGTCGGGCGACGTCAGCGGGCCCACCTGCGCTGGAACGGGCGCCGACCGTATCTGCTGGTGCGGAACGACGACGGCCGCGCACTGTAACAACTACGTTCCCGACGCCACCTCGAGCGGCCTGCTGAGCCCCGACCCCGGCGCCGCAGTCAACGAGCGCACCGCCTACCTCGCGAAGGCCTATCGAGTGGCCATCACCACCGTCTCGGACCGGGAGCGCGGGTACAATGACGAGGGCACCATCCAGCGGCCTGCGCTGCTCGATCACCCCACCGGCCTGCGCACCTGGGGCCCGCCGCCCTCGTCTCGCGATGGCAACATTCGAGCTTCGTACGAGCAGTTGGTGACCCCGCAGAACATCGTGATGGTGCAGCCATGAAGACACGTCGCCCCGCAGCTCGAGGGGTCGCGATGCTGGCCGTGTTGGTCGCGCTCCTCCTCATCTCGATTCTGGTGGCGAGCTTCTACTTGCAGACGAGAGACTCGACCTCGTTCGCGACCGTCTCCGTCGCGCAGAAGATCGCCTCGGCGAACGCCGACATGGGGCTTCAAGAGGGGATTCGCCGGGTGCGCGGCGCCCAGGTTCCGGTCGGCGGTATCAGCCCGTGCACACAAGCGGAGGTCGACACCAACACCTGCGCTGGCGCGTTCGTGGGCCCGATGATCTCCGGCCCCGCGAACGTCGATCTCGCGAACGGCGGGGGGCTTCGCTACCAGTTCATCGTGTACCTCATCGACCTCGGCGACCCGCTCGCCGGTGGCACCAGCCGCCGCTACGTCATTCGGTCGACCGGCTTCTACGGCCAGAACCTGAACGCGCCCGGCCTGGTGACGAGCATCGTCGAGGCGGAGGTGCAGATGAACTCCGGCTTCAGCTTCAACTGCGTGGGAAGCTACGAGTGCATCTGAGGTTGGTCTTCGGCGCACTCCTCGCCGGCCTCATCACCTTCGGTTGTACGAAAAAGGCAGCCGAGCCGCCCTCGACGCTCACCGAGCGAGACGCAGAACCGCACGACGGCGGACTGCAAGGTGACGGCTGGTCGCTTCCCCTCGACCCCTCCTGGCGCAGGGTGAAGGACGAGGCGCGACTTCGTTTTCGTCCAGCGGCGGCCGCCTGGGCGGTGGCGCCCCAGGGTCCCGTCCAGCTCACCATCGCCTGCCAAGCGACCGGCTGGGGCTGCCTCGCCTCGCTCAAGGAACAGTTGGAGCCACGGCGAGCCGCGGGCGCCATCGATCTCGCGCGGGTCGAAGAAGCGAAGGGTGCGTTCCTCGAGGGCGCGACCGCGACCTGGACGGAGGCGCGCGAGCTCCACGCGCTGGGCCGGTTCCAGGTGCTCTCTGGTCGCTGTGACGTTCATGCCTGGGGACCGCTTCAGGGCGGTGCTTCGCTCGAGGCGCTCGAACGAGCCGTCTCACGCTTCGAGTCGACGGAGCCCTTGCTCGTGCGCGAGCTGCTCTCGCTCGCCGAGCTCATCGACACCCACCCTCGAGCGAAGGAACGCGCGACGCGCGTCGGCTATGCGTCGCTTGGTGACGACCTGATGAGGGATGCGCTGCTCCGGCTCCCGGACGAGCGCCTCGCTGAACGGTTCTCGCTCCGTCTTCGGCTGCTCAATCAGCTACCCAGCGAGCAGTGTGCCGGGTTGGCGAAGCAGCGACTCGATCACTCCCTCACGACGCTCACCCGGTCGAGCGAAGCCGAGGCCGTCGCCTGGGTCGGGCTGACTCGTCAGGCGGTGTTGTTGTCTCTCGACAAGAGCGCGCCAGTGCGTCGCCCCACGCTCGACGAGGTGACTCGCGCCGCCGCGCCGATGATGGAGCATGACGAGCCCTTGCAGGCCGCGCTTGGCGTGCTCCATCACCCCGAGAGTGTGACGCCGACCGAGCTGTGCGAAGCGGAGCGGTTGAGGCTCACGAAGGTGCTCGCGCAGGCGGAACCGCAGCGCAGCGTGTTGCTCAGAAGTCTGCTCGACGACCACTGACCGCGACGCCCGTGCGGCCGCACCGACGCTCACCTCGGTGGCGAACATCGCTGGCGATCACCCCACCAGCCCGAGGTTCTCGCCAGCCGTCCTCGTTCGTCCGTTTCAGCGGGACGTCGCTCAGGGCCGGGTGATCACCTGCACCGGGGAGCTGAAGTCGATGGACAGCTCGGGCGGCTGAGCGAGGAAGTTCGACGGCGGCCCGGGGAAGAAGCCGAGATACGGTTCCGGTCCGGCGTCGACGCCCGCATCTTGAGCGCCACCGTCTCTCGCGCCGCCATCGGTCGTACCGGCATCTCGAGGCGGGATTCGTCGGCTGAACGGGAACGCCTCGATGCCATCGGTCGGCCCGCCGTCGGTGTGAGGGACGAGGAGGAGGTCTCGGCCGCCGTAGAATTGCCCCTCGAGGCAGCGCTGGTCGCCGAGCTGGAACCCGTCGAGGAGGACGTCGCGCGGCGTCGCTGTTCGTGCGTCCACCGTGACCAACACACAGAGGGTGAGGAGCGGGTCGTACGCCAGCATCTCGAAGCCGCCGGGCACTGCACGCACCGCCTTCTCGGCCCACCGCTTCGGCGCGAGCACGAGCTGATCTGCCCTGGCAGAGGTCGCGAGGAACCGGCCACCGTCGGGGTGAGCGAGGAAGAGCGTGTCGTCGAGCGCGGCGACCGCGCGCCCGGTCACGGTCGGGAAGAGCAAGGTCGAGCCAAGCCGATAGATGACGTCGGTGTCGGTTGGGAGGTCGCTGCAGCCGATCCACAAGTTCCCCGTCGGCGTCACCAGCAGCGCACGAACGGTGCCGCCGTCAGGAGCGCCAAAGGCGCCATGGCAGGTCTCGAGGATGGGGTCGTTCGCTTCGGGCGCGTAGAGCGGGAAGGGGCCGGTGCCGGGGCCAGCATCGAGACCTCCGTCGCGAACGCCCGCGTCGCGCGAGCCAGCGTCCACGTCTCCAGCGTCGGCTTCGCCTGCGTCGGCATCTCCCGCGTCCGGATCTCCCGCGTCGATTTCGTCCACCGTCCACAGGCGCGCAGTTCCGTCACGCACGTAGATGAGCCGGTCGCCGAAGATGAGGGCCATCGTCGGCTGGCGATCGAACCCCAGCCGCACGTCGGTGTTCGAGTCGAGCGGGGAGAACCCGAGGGTGCGAGGGCTCCCCAGCCTCCCCAGCACCAGCCCGTCGATGCCGCCGAGCGGCGTTCCATCGAGGATCAGCCCCGCGTCGAAGCCGGCGTCGCTGTCTCCACCGTCGAGCGCACCTCCATCGGTGCCCGCATCGGTGCCGCCGTCATTCGGCTGCCCGGCGTCGCCGGGCTGACCCGGCTCGTTCACCCGCGCGACGACCGTCTTCACCAGCTCACCCTTGGGGCTGGTCCACCGGGCGGTAATCTCGATCGAGGCTCCGGCGACACAGCCGCTGACCGTTCGTGGGCAGGACAGCTTCACCGAGGCGGCGCCGTCGGTGAGCGCCGCGGAGGCCGCGCTGAGCGCGCCGAGGCTCGAGGCGAAGGTGACGGTTCCGCTCCCAGGCGTCCCGTCGGCGTTGACGGCCGACGCAGTCACCCGCGACTCGCTCCCGATGGTGACGGCCCCGGCGGACAGCTCGAGGGTCGGAGCGCCCATCGGGCACCCGGCGATCATGATCAAGACGACGATGACGAGTGAGGCGCGTTTCATCGGTTCGCTCCGCAGCGCTTCAGCACACTCCAACTCACCAGCCGCGTCGAGTTCCGGGCGGCCGAGCCGTCAGCGCGGCTCGCCGAACTTGTTGTCGATGAGCGCGCCGATTTCCTTCTGACAGGCCTCGGCCTGCTCTCCCCGGCACACCACCTTCACCACCATGCCTTGAGCGGCAGCGAGCATGAGCACGCCCATGATCGACTTGCCGTTGACCGTCTGCCCCTCGCACTCGAGGTCGACCTCGCATGGGTACCTATTGGCAATCTTCACCAACTGCGCCGCGGCGCGGGCGTGGAGCCCGAGCGCGTTCGGGATGGTGTAGGCAACTTCCGTCACGTTCACTCCGGCACTGTACGCAGGTGTGAGCCGGCTTTCGAGAATCGCGTCGTTCCGACCGAACCGATAGTCTCGTCATCTGCCGACCTCCTCTGCGACCGGCAGCTCGGCCCACACCGCGACGGGGAGCGCAACGGCGGAGGCCTTCGCGAGCGCCCAGGCGAAGCTCGGTGGCGCCCCCTCGCTGTGTCTGGTCTTCGCCGGGCCCAACCACCAGCTCGGCGTCGTCGACGAGACGCTCCGACGGCTCGCGCCGGCGGCGGTGCGGTTGGGCTGTCACACCGCGGGGGAGTTCACCGAGCGAGGGCTGACCCACGGCGGGCTCGCGATGATGCTGCTGAGCTCCGACGAGCTCGTGGTGGGCGGCGCGACCTCGGCGGGCGCGCGGAGTGATTCGGGCGCGGTGTCGGCAGGCCTGGCGCACAGCTGGGAAGCGACGGCCTCGCTCGCCGCGGACCGAGGCTTCGGCGCGGCGACCTCCATTCTGCTGGTCGACGGGCTCGCGGGCAGCGGCGACCGCATCGTGAAGGAGTACCAGACCAAGACTCGGCTCCTGCAGCAGATCGTGGGCGGCGCGGCGGGTGACGAGGGGCGCTTCGCCTCGACGGGGGTGTTCGGGCAGGGCGGGTCGACGTCGGACGGCGCGGCCGTGGCGCAGCTCTTCGGTCGAGTTCCCTGGGGCGCGGGCGCTGGCCACGGGTTGGCGCCGGCCTCTCGGCGCATGCGAGTCACCAAGGCGAAGGCGAGCTGCCTGATGGAGCTCGACGGCAAGCCAGCCATCGAGGCCTACCGCGCTCACGCCGCCGAGCGTGGAGTCACCCTCACCGCGCAGAACCAGGGCCAGTACCTCATCGAGAACGAGATCGGCGTCTTCTTCCTCGACGCGCTCCACCACGCGCGGGCACCGGTGGGGGTCAACGCCGATGGCTCGCTGAGGTTGGTCGCCGACATCCAAGAAGGCGCGACGGTCTGCATCCTCGAGGGCGAGCCCGAGACGATGGTGCAGGCATGCAACAAGGCGGCGCGCGACGCGAAGGCGAACCTGAAGGGCGTGCGGGCCGCGGGGGTGTTGGTGTTCGACTGTGTCTGCCGGGGAATGATCCTCAAGGAGTCCTTCGACCGGGAGATCGAGGCGGTGCGCTCCGTCTTCCCCGACGTGCCAGTGGCCGGGTTCCTCACCTACGGAGAGATCGCTCGATTTGGTGGCCGCCTCGACGGGTGGCACAACTCGACCTCGGTGGTGGCCGCGATTCCGGGCTGACAGTACAGTTGGGCCATGGCTTCGAAGAAGACTCCTCCCAAACGGCCGGTGTTCTCGCGCGACGAGATGTCGACCGGAAAGGGCTCGAAGCTGGCGAAGCGGGCCACCTCGGTCATCTCGTCGCCACCGACCGGCAACTACCCCGCGCTCAAGGTCGACCAGCTCCGAGCCCCATCGGTGAAGGACCCGGTGCGCGACGAGATTCGGTACCGCGAGCGGCAGGCGACGGCGGCCATCGTCGGTCCGGTGCTGGCGAAGCAGAAGGCGACGCCGGCCGACACCTTCGCCAAGCAGAAGATGCGGGAGGCCGAGGCGAACCTCCCCGACTGGGACGCGGAGTTCGAAGAGGACGTGACGGACCCGGGGCTGGGCGACGACGACGACGAAGGCTGAAGCCCTCTCGGCGTCTCACTTCTCAGACACCTTCGCACCCGCCCGCTGCGGGCCTCGGCGTACGGCTTGCTGAGTCGTCCGCCATGCGCCCTGCTCTTGCCACTTTTCTCACGCTCACCGCGTGTGGAGCCCCGCCGCTCACGGGCTCCTTCGACGTGAGGCCGGTGACGCTCACGCCCTGCGGTCTCGCGCCCGAGCTGCCGACGTCGGTCGCTCAAGGCGCCGAGGTGCGGGTGGCCTTGAAGCCCTCGCGGTCGGACGCGAGCCTGCGGGTGGTCACGATTCCGGCCGGCGCCGAGGCCTGGCTCGAGGGAGACGTCCTAGTGTACCGGAGTGGATACGAGACGCTCGCGGCGAGCGCGGTCGTCGAGGTCGAGCTCACCTGCGGCGGAAAGACGGAGGTGACGCCCATACGCCTGCCGGTGGAGGCGACGGTGAAATGGTCGACGCCGATTCGTTGGGCCGCGGCCGACGGGCCTGATCCGCGCGAGCACCCGCAGCTGATCATCGACCCTGCATCGCCGGACGTGCTCTGGCTCTATGGCGGCTTCAGCTTCGTGCCGCGGCAGTTCACCATCGTGAACGACCTCTGGCGCATGGACCTGCGGACCCAGCGATGGGAGCGGGTGGACGCGATGAACGCGCCGATGGTCGCGGGCGGCCGCTTCGCGCTGGGGACCCGGCCCGGTGAGTTCCTCCTCTTCGGCGGAGAGAGCACCTCGATGGATCCGACCGGTGAGGTGTATCGGTTGGACGTCACGGCGACGCCGGCGCGGTTCGAGCGGTTGCCGGCGACGGGTGGCCCCTCGACGACGCTCGGAGCGCTCGTCCACGACACCGCACGGCACCGGCTGATCAGCTTCGGCGGCTACACCGGGAGCGACGTGTCTTCTTCCGTGCACACGTTGGCGCTCGAGGTGCCGAACGCCGCGTGGGCGCGGGTGGACACGGGTAGCGGGCCGAGTGGTCGCTACGGGTTCTTCTGGGCGGTGGACGGTGATCGGCTCATCGTCTTCTCCGGAGGCCAGGTGCCTGACGTGGGCAACTCGGTGAACCCGGCGCAAGACGCCTGGGCGCTCGACCTGGTGAGTATGCGATGGACGCGGCTCGCGCCTCCGACGAGCGACGCTCCCGGCCGGCGCAATGGCTGTGGTGCGGTCGACGCTTCGACGCACCGGTTCTTCGTCTGGTCGGGGACGCCGAACGCGGTGAGCGCGGTCGATCAACTGTCGGTGCTCTCGCTCGGGGCGACGCCCGCGTGGTCGCGGGTGAGTGCGGGCGCGGCTCCGACGGCGCGTGGGAGCTGCTCGGCCATCTTCGATGCACCTCGCCGGCGAATCCTGTTCGGGTTCGGCAACACCGGGGGCGAGCGCTTCGCCGACCTCCAGGTGCTCGAGCTCGGGAGCGCGAGCCTGACTCAGTGACGAGACGGCCTCGCCGCCGCGCCGCAACTCCGGAACGAGCGCCAGGTGCGGTGAACCCGCGGCCAGCTCGACTCACTTCGCAGACAGCCTCGCCGCCGCGCCGCAGATCGCTCCCGAGGCGGTCATGCCGGAACGTGACCAGCTCGAATCTCTTCGGAAACGGGCTCGCCAACGCGTTCGAGGGTCACTCAGGAACGAGCCGCCAGGTGCGGCGGACCAGTGCGCCACCGTCGCCCGCCCGAAGCTCTTCGGAGACAGCCTCGAGGAGCAGCTCCGCCGCTGGTTTGCCGAAGCCGAGGTCGGGCACCCGCTCCGTCTTCACCCGGCAGGCCTCTTCCACGAGGCGCGCCCACGCCGGGTGACTCGAGGCCCCTGGCGTCGCGAGCAACCGAAGGACCGCATCGAAGGTGTGCAGTTCTTCGTACACCTCGCCCATGTCGCTCTCGTCGTCGGCTGGATCGTCGGGCGCCTCGAAGCCACCGATGGTGCGGCAGGCATCCTTCCAGCTCCAGGTGAGGTCGAGCAGCTTCCGAACCACCGCCTCCCACTGCGGATGAGCGAGGGCGACCGGGTCGAGCAGCGTCGTCGTGCAGAGCCTTCGCACCTCGTCCGCACCCTTCGGCAGCGGCTCGAGGCGGGCGATGAGGGTCGTTCCCCACTCCGGATGGGACGGGAGGGCACGCCTTCGTGCGAGCAGCTCGGCCTTGAGCTGGTGCTGCGGCGGGTTCACGCCTCGACGGTAGCTCAGCGCTTCAAGACCTGGAGCACCGACTTGGCGAACGCCGACGTCTCGGGATGACCGACGTCGCGCAAGACGCCTCCGAAGGAGAGCACCGCGAGCAGGAGCGCCGTCGCTCCCAGGCCGACCACGGTGCGAAAGACGAGAGGGCGGGAGAGCGCAGCGAGCCAGCGCACCTGGAGGAGCCCTCCGGCCGTTCCGAGCCCGTGGACGAGGTGGTACCAGCCGGCGAGCCCGAGGAGCGTGTAGTAGGGCCAGAAGTACAGCGGCATCCACTGGAACGACCAGGCCACGCCCTCGAAGCGTGGTGGGGTGCCGAAGAGCAGATCGGTGCCGCGCGTCGCCGCGAAGTGCCCGAAGACGAAGACGAGCAGGAAGCGTCCTGACCAGCGGTGAAGCCGGACGCGCAGGCTCGGCGCCGCGTGAGTCGGGGTGATCGCCCGCCGCAGGAAGAAGCGGCGAACCACGGTGACGACGTGAACGATGAGGGGCGCGACGACGACGCCGACTTCGAGCAACGGGAATTGGTAGCCGGCGCGGAATGCGTCCTGGGCCGCGTCATACCGGGCGGCACCGAGGACGGAGATCATCTGGTTGATCAAATGCACGAGGAGGAACAGCGCGAAGACCGTGCCGCTGATGGCTTGCCAGCGCAACCAGCGGCGATCGGTCTCCAGCAACGAGTCGGGGAGCGGGAGTGCAGTCATGCTCCTCGAGACGAAATGGCCCTCCCAAGCGTGACATCGTGCGCTTTCACGGTTCCGCCTCTCACGCGGTCGCGACCGTCACCACCACGTTGCCCTTCTTGTGACCGCCGTCGACATAGCGGTGCGCCTCGACGATTTGCTCGAGCGGGTATCTCCGGTCGATGACCGTCTTCAGCTTCCCGGCTTCGACCTGGGCGATGACGAACGCGAGGTCCGAGGCGGCGACCTTCATGTTGGTCCCCGAGTCGGTGAGGACGTTCAGGTACTTGCCCGTCTCGGTGAGCGAGTTCTTCACCTTCGAGTGCGAGAGCTTCCCGACGGCGTCGAAGATGAGGTCGTAGGTCTCACCGTTCTGGGTGAAGTCGGTGGTCGTGTAGTCGATGACCGCGTCGGCGCCGAGCGAGCGCACCAATTCCAGGTTGGGGCCGCTGCAGACGCCCGTCACCTCGGTGCCGAGGTTCTTGGCGAGCTGAACGGCGAAGGTGCCGACGCTCCCCGACGCGCCGTAGATGAGCACCTTCTGTCCGGGCTCGAGGCGCGCCTTGCGGAGGACGTAGTGCGCGGTCGTCGCGCCGTTGGCGATGGTCGCCGCTTCTTCGTGGCTCATGTTCGCCGGCTTCTTCATGAGCGGAGTGTCCTCCGGCAAACACGCGTACTCGGCGTACGCGCCGAAGTGAGTTCCAGTGCTGCAGAAGACGTGGTCGCCCTTCTTGAAGCCCATGACGTCGCGGCCGGTCTCCTCGACGACGCCAGAGAGCTCCATGCCCAGAATCTTTCGCGGGTGGGTGAAGCCGACGGCGAAGCGCATGAACGTCTTGATGAACGGATCGAGCGCGGCGCCCATGCCGGGACGGAGCGCGCGAATCTTGGTGTCGCCCACGTGAACCGTCGTCGCGTAGACCTTGATCAGCACTTCGTCGGGTTTCGGAACCGGCTTCTCGATCTCGGCGAGTCGAAGCACCTCGGGCGGGCCGTACCGGTCACACATGACGGCTCTCATGCATCACCTCCGGGTTGGGGTCGGCTCCCGCAGGAGCAACGAGCGTTCCCGCAGGAGAAGCGGAGCAATATCGAGGGCCGCTGTCGGCGCGAGGTGCAGGTTCTGCGGAGGTCAGGACGCCAGGTGCTTCGCGAGCGCGCCGAGCTTGTCGGGATTGAGCACGAGCGACACCTCGGTGACTCGTCGCCCATCGGTCTCGAGCTGCACCACCATCTGCACCACGCCGCCCGCGAGCACGAGCAGCGACGGAGCGCCGTTCACGTGCGCGACGCGGTACTCGAACTCCACGGTGTTCTTCGCCGCGATGCCGACGAAGAAGCGCGCGATGCGGTTGGCGCCGATGAGCTCGTTCAGCGCCGCGCGCACCTTGCCTCCGCCGTCGCTGCGCAGCCGGGCCTGCTCGACGAGCACCTGTTCGATGGCGGCGACGTCTCCGCTGGTGACGGCGGTGAAGAAGGCGCTCATCACCTGCTGGCGGGTCTCGTCGTCAGGGTGGAACCGGGGCTTCGCGGCGTGCACGTGCTCGCGGGCGCGATGGAGCAGTTGCCGAACGGCCGGCGCTTCTCGATCGAGCGTCTCGCCGATCTCCTCGGCGGAGTAGTCGAAGGCCTCGGCGAGCACGAAGGCGGCGCGCTCCAGAGGCGACAGGCGCTCGAGCAGGGTGAGGAAGGCGAGCGAGACGGAGGACGGATCCTTCTCGGCGAGCAACTCCGTCGAGAGCATCGGCTCCGGGAGCCACGGCCCGACGTAGGTCTCGCGCCGGCTCCGCGCACTCTTGAGCACGTCGAGGCATTTGTTCGTCACCACCGTCTCGAGCCAGGCCTTGTCGGAGGCGGGGCGCGCCGAGCGCCCGAGGAAGGCGACGTGCGCTTCTTGAACCACGTCCTCGGCGTCGGCCCAGCTGCCCAGGAGTCGGTACGCGAGGCTCTTGAGGCGCGGCTCCAGCGGGGTGAAGGCGTCGCTCATCGGCGGCAAGCATGCGAAGCCGACTGACGTCGCGCAACCCGAACGCACCACGGCTGCGCCGCGCGTTGGCCGAGGCCTCGACAACGCGAACCACTCGATACAGGACGAAGCGACCGCCCTTCACGCTACGCTCTCGACCACATGAGAGCATTGGGTCTGGTGTGTGGCCTCGCGGCCGCTTCTGCAGTGGCTGGTGGGCGCATCGTCGATGGCGTGGCGACTGATTGGACGGTCGTCGTTCGACCGGGCGCGCACGTCACGGCGTCATCGGACGACGAGTGGATTCTCCACGAGGTGGTCGGAGACCGTCGAACCGATCCAGGAATGACCGACGACAACGACCTCACGGAAGTGAGGCTCACTACCGACGGAACGACCCTGTTCGGGTTGGTTCGCATGGCCAACATCACGAGCCTCAGTGCTCCGCACGTCGCCATCGGGATCGACACCCTCCAGGCGGGTGGCCAGGCGTTCTTGGGTGATCAGGGCAACCTCGGCGTGCGCGATGGCCTTCGACCGAAGCGGCAGCTCGCTCTGCACGTCAACACGCTCGGCGTCGCCGTCGTGGAGTGGTTCGACTCGGGGACTTGGTACGGCATCGCCGGCTCCCAAGTCGTCATCTCCGCGACGAACGACGTCATCGAGTTCGGCGTTCCGCTCGTCGACCTGAACGGCCTCACCGGCACCTCGAGCTTCGTGCTCACGCTCGCGACCTTCAACAACACCGCGGTCTGGAACAACAACGGAGACGCCACCGCGACGGACGCCGTCGACGCGATCGGCGTTCCCGACCAGGGCACCGCCAACGCCTGGGACCGCGAGCTGTCGAACGCCCAAATCGACGTGGGCTGGCGAATCACCCTGCGTGGCGCGACCCTCGCTCCGACGGGAACGATGGCGGGTGAGTGTCAGGCAGGCACGTTCTCGTCGAGTGGAAACGCGCCATGCACGGCGTGTCCGGTGAACCAGTTCGTCACCACCACCGGGGCGGTCGCGTGCTTCGACTGCCCCCAGGGCACGACGGCCGACGGCGGCGCGGCGCTCTGCTCGTTCTGTCAGCCGGGGACGGCGGGAGCGACGGCAGGCGCGGGCTGCTCGGCGTGCAATGCCGGAACGTTCACGAGCCTTCAGGGCGCGTTGGCGTGTGCCTCGTGTTCGGTGGGCACGTTCAGCGACGCGGGAGCGAGCCTCTGTACGCCCTGCCCCACGGGGCGCTACTCATCGATGCCCGGCGCCGGGAGTTGCTCGTTCTGTAGCCCTGGCACCTCGAATGCGGTCGTCGGCGCGGCGATGTGCCCGTTGTGCAGCGCTGGCACCTTCGCGTCCGATGCTGGGTCGTCGTTCTGCACGCAGTGCGCTGCAGGCCGCTTCTCGAACCCCGGTGCGGCGCAGTGCACGCTCTGCAGCGCGGGCACCTTCTCGCTCAGCGCCGCGACGTCGTGCAGTCCGTGCCCGACTGGCACCTCGTCAGACGCGGGTGCGGCCTCGTGTTCGTTCTGTGCTGCTGGCTCGTATTCGTCGATGCCTGCGAGCCCGACGTGCACGCTCTGCCCGACCGGGACGTCGCAGTCCGCGACTGGCTCGTCCTTCTGCGTGCCGTGTGGAGGCGGGTTCTTCTCGAGTGACGCCGGCGCCACGGCCTGCTCGAGCTGTCCAGGCGGCACCTTCTCGGCGGCGACCGGAGCCTCGAGTTGCGTGAGCTGCGCGGCGGGTCAGTTCTCGTTGCCGGGCGCGATCATGTGTTCTCCGTGCGGTGCGGGGTCGTCGTCGTCGGTCGGGTCGACGTCGTGCACCGCCTGTCAGGCGGGAACGTTCGCGGCGAGCGCCGGCTCGGCGACCTGTACGCCGTGCGCGGCTGGCACGTCCGCACCGGCGAGTGGATCAGTGAGCTGCGGTCCGTGTCAGGCGGGCTCCTTCTCGGCGGCTGGAGCGACGCAGTGCACCCTGTGTCAGGCCGGCTCGTTCTCGAGCTCGAACGGTGCGGCGAGCTGCACTCCGTGTCCGATCGGAATGGCGACGGCGAACACGGGCGCCTTGTCGTGCACGGCGTGTGGGGCAGGCACGTTCGCGGGTTCGACTGGCGCGACCAGCTGTCAGGCGTGTCCTGCAGGCACCTTCTTCGGTGGGACGGGTGCTGGCGCGTGCACGCCGTGCGCAGCAGGGTCTTTCGCCGCGAACCCCGGGTCGGTCGTGTGTCAGGCGTGTCCTCCGGGAACGACGTCGGGGCAAGGCGCGCAGATCTGTGTCTCGTTGGACGCGGGCGTCGTCGATGCTGGAAGCCCGAGCGATGCAGGGCTTCGTGACGCGGGTACGTCGACCGACGCGGGTATGTCGACCGACGCGGGCACTCGGACCGACGCGGGTACTCCGACCGACGCGGGCACTCCGATCGACGCGGGCACTCCGATCGACGCGGGTACTCCGATCGACGCGGGCACTGCGATCGACGCCGGCACTCCGATCGACGCGGGTACTCCGATCGACGCGGGTACTCCGATCGACGCGGGCACTCCGATCGACGCGGGCACTCCTATCGACGCGGGCACTCCTATCGACGCGGGCACTCCTATCGACGCGGGCACTCCTATCGACGCGGGCACTCCGATCGATGCCGGCACCGAGTTCGACGGAGGCAGCATGGACGCGGGTGCGATGACCTCGACCGACGCGGGCACGAGCGGTTCGCCGAACGACGCCGGGAGCGTGGACGGCGGAACCGGAACGCCGACCGAGCCAGGTGGATGCGGGTGCGTCACCACTCCGTCGCCGTTGTGGATCTTCCTCGTCGCCGTGCTCTTCATGCGGCGGCGCACGAAGAGGGCGCAGGTCTGACCGCAGCGGACCGAGGAATGCCACGTGCGCCTTTGGCGCGATGCTCGCGAGCAGTCGCTCGGCGAGGCTCCAGCGGCTGACCGTCGCTCATGTTCGCGGCCAGCATGCGAAGCCCAATTCGCGCATGGGTTGGCTGGAATTTGATCAGCCCGCCATGCAGCCTTGGCACATTGACGTCAGAAGCGCGGACGCTCGATCATGTTCGTGTGCGCAAGCAACTCGCCGCGATGATGATCGTGATTGGCACGTGTACAGCGATTGCGATTCGTTTCGAGCTGGGTGAGCGAGCGGAGGTCGCGTGGGAGGTGCTCACTTGGAGTTGGCGCGACTTGAGATTGCGCGACTCCACTGTGCCGATTGGAGACTGTTGCCGCGCGCTCCTCGAGAGCATTGGGAGTCTCGATTGGACGAACGCGGCTGTTCGTTTCCGAGGACCCTTCGAAGAAGTGTACACAGTGCCTGGTGTCGGGCTCACCTTCGGCGGCCACGCGCCGGCCTGATGGTCGAGTTGGGGTCTTGATCGACATTGGCGGAAGGAAGATCACTCCGGTCGGGCAGACCTGGATCGTTCCGAGCTTGGGAGGACCATTGCCGTAAAGGCCGACGTCAGGGCGCCTTGGCAGGCTCACTCGGCTCGGTCGTCACCGGCGCGACCGACCTCTTCACCAGTCGGCTCGCCGGCCGCCTCATTCCAGAGCGCGCACGTAGACGCGCCACGGACCGGTGCCACAGCGCTCCTGCCAGGTGACGTAGACGCGCCACCACGGGTCGGTCGCGAGCTCTGGCCGCGCGGCCTCACACGAAGGGTCGGCGTTGAGCGAGAACCCCGCGCCTCCATCTCGGGTGACGCCTGCGACCCGCGGCAACGTGAGGCTATTGCCAAGGTACCGAAGCTCGAGCTGCCCGGCCGTCACCAGGGCCACCAGGTACATTCTGGAGGTGGGCAGGGTGTCGAAGCTGCTCACGTTGGCCGCCGCGACGTTCACGTTCCCGTTGCCGGTTCGCAGCGTGAGGTTGCCCGTGCCCGAGAGCCACTGCGTGAGGTTCTGATTCGGGCTCTCCGGAATCGAGGTGACTCGCGCTTCCACCGCGCTCCCCAGGAACCCCAGGCTCGGCGCCGTCCACGGAGGCGTGTTGGTCACCGTGGAGTGGTTCGAGTTCTGGCTCTGCTTGAGCACCACCATGGGGACGCCGCCGCTCAACATCGAGCCGTACGCGAAGGGCGTCGACCCAGCGGTCGTGGCGTAGTCCGTCGCGTTGGTGGTGATGACCGAGGCCGGCAGCCACGCTCCGCCGTCGAAGGTGACGAAGGTGACGGTGCCCGCGTCGAAGCCCACGCTCGCCAGGGTCGTTCCGTCGCTGAAGACGGTGCTGGGCGGCGGCGGCAGCGCAGCCCAACCGGTCGACGTGTAGTTGAAGAGCACTCCGGGCGTCCCTTGCACGTCGGCGGCTTGGAGCAGCGCGACTGGCCGGTCATTCCACAGCACACCTTTGTGACCGCGCTGCACGGGCCCCGACAACATCACCGCTGGTGCAGCGGTGTCGGTCAGCAGCTGACACGGAGCCGCGCCGCACCCGAACGGGTCGACCGGGCGGAGGAACCACGAGCCCACGTCGTTTCGGGCGAAGACGAAGACCTCGACGCTGAACGGCGTCGCCCCTTGGCGAACGGCCAGCCCAGGGCGCGGCTCGGCCATCGAGGTGCCGACCGACTCGAACGCCGGCGACCAGGACGCCTGGGTGACGAAGGACTGGGAGTACGGCACCGCAAAGTTGCCGTTGAGATCAGCGACGCCCGAGGGGCCGGTGGTGTAGGTGAGCGTGTACGGGAAGCCCGGCGAGAGCGGCGGCCGGTAGATGGAATAGATGCGCGTCCCAGACACCACGCCCTCCACGTAGGTGGGCGGCGGCGACCCAGAGACGACATTCACCTGCACCTGGCCCTGCCCGACGGCCTCGTCGAACTCGACATAGGCCCACGTGATGGGCCCGAAGCCGCCGCTGATGCTGGTGCTGACGACGCGCGGAGGCTTCCGGTCGTTGACCTGCACGATGGTCTGCGCGCTCTGCACCGACGGCGTCAGGGTGCCAGAGGTGTCGGTGGCGGTGAGGGTGAAGACGATGACGCGCGGGGTGGAGCCCACGACCTCGGGCGCGACGAAGGTGGTCTCCGGGGCGGTGGGGTTGGTGAGGATGAAGTCCGCGACGCCCGAGTCAGGCTCTCGGTCTGGGCTCCAGCGGTAGGTGAAGCTCGCCGTCGCCGGCGCGAACGCGGCGCCACGCAAGGTGACGACCGAGCCTCCGCTGACCCCTTGGCTCAAACCTGCATCGACGAACCACTGAGGAACCGTGCCGGTGGTGAGCGAGAACGAGACCGAAGCAGGGCTCGTGCTGCGAATGGTGAGGCCGTTGGTGACGTGCAACTGCACGTTGACGACGATGGGCGTGGGCACGGACGGTGGCATGTCGAGCTGCAGCGTCGAGCCGAACTCGGTCGCGGTCAGGCCGACGTTCGGCGGCGAGACCGTCCACTCGTAGCGGGTGATGCCAGTCGAGCCCGGGTCGGTGCTGCTCGCGCCGCTCAAGATGAGCCGCTGGCCTCCAATCTGCGCGGGCACCGAGGCGGGGGTGATTCGAGGCGTCGGAGGAAAACCGACGGCCACCGTCACCGTCACTGGAAGGCTCTCCTGGCCGGAGGCGTCACGCACCCGCAACCTGAACCGCAAGAGGCTCGCCGTCGCCGGAGCCGTCAGCGTCGGGCTGCCGAGCGCAGAGGGATCGGCGTTCGGAAACGTGACGGTCGGCCCGGTGAGCTGCTGCCAGAGGAAGGACAACGAGTCACCGGTCGAGGCCTGCGCGTCGAGCGTGAAGCTCGCTCCCGGCGTGACCGAGGCCGGAGCCTGCACGCGCGCGACCGGGAGCGATCCGGCGTCGGGATCCCCACCGTCGACACCTGCGTCGAGTCCAGCGTCGCCACCGCCGTCGAAGCCCGCGTCGAGCCCGGCATCGCCACCTCCGTCGAAGCCTGCGTCGAACCCGGCATCGCCACCTCCGTCGAAACCAGCGTCGAAGCCTGCATCGAAGCCCGCGTCGAAGCCTGCATCGAAGCCTGCATCGAAGCCTGCATCGACCTCGAGCCCACCGTCATACGGAGGCAACGGCGGGTCGACCATCGGCGTGGTGGAGACACCGGGCGCCAACGTCAGGTCGCGCAGCTGCACCGTCGGCGCGCTGAAGACGACCTTCACCAACTGCGCGGTGAGGAAGCCCTGCTTCGAGAAGGCCACCGAGTAGATGCCATACGGCACGTCGGAGAGCGCGTAGGTCCCGGCGCTGCTCGTCGTCGTCGAGGCTCCGCTGGAGAGCTGCACCGCCACTGCGTCGGCAGGAGTCCCATCGGGCAACGACACCCGGCCCTGCACCCTGGCGACCCTCGGGCCCGTGAGGCGCGTGATGGTGTGGGGCGCGAGCTCGACGACGGTCCCCGCGCCGATGTCGACCTGCTCGGAGATGGACGAATAGCCCTCCCGAAACGTCGCCAGCCGAAGCAGCCCTTGCGGCAGGTTGTCGAACAGGAAGCTGCCGTCGTCTCCGGTGTACGTGAAGTACGGCGTCTCGGGGATGACGATGGCGGTGCCTGCGTGTCCGGTCCGGCCGCTCACGTCGGCGCGGCGAATCGTGCCGCGAACGAACCCGTTGTTCCCCACGGTGACCTGACCGAGCGCGACCGTCTTTCCCCGCCCGGCCTCGAGCGGCGCGAGGTCGATGACCCGCTGGCGTTCCTGGAGCCCGTCACCATCGGCGTCGAAGCGGATCAGCAGGGGGCTCGTCGAGGAGTCCACGGGAGTGAGCGAGAAGCTGGCGGTTTCGCCCGTCGCGGTGCTTCGAACGCCGACGCCGAGGAGCTCGAGGGTCGCCCCCGTCGCTGGCCGCACCGTGCCCTGGCCAGGCTCGACCCACACCACCGTGCCTTGAACGATGCCGGCTCCTGGTGGCGGCGGGATTCCCGGCAGTGACGTGTCGAGGCACGCGCTCAGCAGCAGCACGGGAATGAGTCGGCGCATCGAAGAGTCCCCCTTGAATCAGTCCAGAATGAGATGCGCTCCGAGTCCACGCTCGAACCAGGCTGAGTGTCGACCAGTCCGTCCGAACGAAGGCGGTGGAAAGCTCGCTCAGGGCGTCTTGGCAGGCTCGCTCGGCGCAGGTGCGGGCGCAGGTGCGGGCTCGGTCGTCACCGGCGCCACCGTCGGCTCGAGCTTCGCCGCCGGCTTCTCTCCGAACTGGAAGTTCCCGCGCACGCCGAAGACGAGCACGAAGCCGCCCACCGTGTACTGCCCATTCCCCACGACGCCGCCCATCAAGCCCTCGTTCGTCTGGCCCTGACGCTGCTGCGAATCGGTGACGTTGTAGGTGATGGTCGGGGTGTAGGCGATGCCGGCGAGCACGTCGACCGGGCCCAGGTGCCCCGTCAGGCCGCCAGTGATGAAGAGCCGGTTCGGATGAGGGAAGTCGAGCGCGAAGTACTGCGACGGCTGCGCGGAGGTCTCGTACCAGAGGCCCGCCGACGCGCTCACCCACTTGATGGGCCGGAAGCTGCCTCCGACACGGCCAGAGAAAGTGCCCACCCAGTTCTTCGGCACCTTGAACGGCGCGATCGGCACCGCGTTCGGCGAGAGGCTGGTGGTGAGCGTCACCCCGATGGGCGCGAGGTTGAGCGCGTCGAGCGAGTTCCACCCCTGGTAGACGAAGTCGGCGTTCACGCCCCACTTCGGCGACGGAGAGAAGCGGCCTCCCACGCGCACCTCGAGCGGCATGGTGAAGGTGAGCTCGCCGGTGTCTCCCTGCACCATGCTGTTGATGGCGGTGGCCTGCTGGCCGAGGGTGAAGGACAACTTCCCGTGCGCCTTGATGGGAATCGGCGGCCGCACCGAGGCGCCGAAGCTGAGGGAATCGATGGGCCGCACCATCACTCCCAAGATGCCGGTGAAGCCGAGCTGCCCGGGGAGGTTCGCTGCCACCTGCGAGTCGAAGCTGGGGTCCTCCTCCACCGAGCGCATCGGGTCGGTCAGCCCGCTGTACACCGCCTGGTTGAAGTTGAACTGCGAAGTGACGAGCTGGAGCGAGACGCCGGCCTGCACCCGCGGGTGAATGTCGTAGGCGAGCGACAACGTCGGGAAGGCGATGATGATGTCCTGCTTCACCAACATGTAGCGGTTCGGCGCGAAGCGCTTCGGGTTCTTCAGGTACTTCGGGTTCGACGGCGTCGAGGTCGGGTCGAGGGTGTAGTCGGGCGCGGCGTACTCGTTGAGGCCGACGGCGGGCGGGGCGAAGACTCCGGCGCCGACGGTGAAGGTGCGGCCGAAGAGCGAGAAGCCATACGACGCACCGAACATCGGTGAGAGGAACAGCGTGCTGCCGGGGAGAAAGTTGGAGCCGCTGCGCGAGACCTTCTCCATCAGGTTCGACGGCGCGCCCACGTTCCAGCCGGTGTCCTGGCGCCAGAACGTCACCTGGTTGTTCATGAAGTTCGCGTCGGCGAGGAACGAGAAGCCCGCGAGCTGCGAGAGGCCAGCCGGGTTGTGCTGCATCGCCGAGAGGTCGTCGGCCTGCGCGGTGAACGCGCCGCCCTGCAGCATCGCCTTGGCGCCGTTGTCGCCGAAGTAGAAGCCCGAGGCGTGGGCGAGGGTCGCGGTGAGCGAGAAGAGAAGGAGTGAGTGACGGCGCATCGAGCCCCCAGCAGGAAAGGAGGCGCCCCCTTATTCGAAAGCGAGTCGTGGCTCCACTCGTGGCGGCCGATTCGACGCCGCCCTCTTCCGCGTCGCGTGCGAGCGGTGTGGTAGCAAGGCGCCGTAGGCAGCGGGGGAGAACACGCGATGAGCTCGGTTCGAGAGGCTGGTCCTGAAGACGCTCCGCAGTTGGCCGGGCTGCTCGAGGAATACCTCCAAGAGACGTTTCAGCGGCCGTTTCGAGGAACGGTCGAGGCGCTCTCGCGTGACGTGATGGGCCGGGCGGCTCGAACCCTCGTCGCCGTGGTGGACGCGGAGCTGGTCGGCTTCGCCATCTGGCAGACCGCCTACGACACCCATCACTGTCTGCCTGGCGGGCACTTGCTCGACCTCTACGTGATGAAGGAGTACCGCGGCGGGGCCTTCGCGCCCGAGCTGTTGCTCGCGACCTTGGTGGCGGTGCAGGGAGAAGGCGGGAAGTTCCTCCGAGGGCAGGGCGTCAGCGCCCAGGGAGACCGGCTCTATGGCCGCTTCGCCGTCACCTTCCCAGGCACCGAGTTCATCGTCGGTGGCCGCGCGTTTCGGGAATTGGCGGCACTCCACGGCAAGCCGCTGCGGGAGGCGTTGAGGGCGATTCCTCCGAAACGGGCCAACTTCGAACCATGACGACGGCGCTCGCCAACGTGCTGCTCGCCCTGCTCGCCGCCGAGCCGGGGGTGAACGTCGTCGTCACGAGTGGCGCGCAGGTGAACGGGAGCGCGCTCAGCCGCGAGGTGGTGCCGCTCGTCGCCGTCGAGGCCGAGGCCGCGGGCACGTTCTCGGGCCGTCTCGCGGTGCAGGTGGACGCGCGGGGCCTCCACGACCTCGGCAGCTTCCTCGACTTCACCCACCGGTGGTCGGAGCGGCTCAGCCTCGGGGTGCGGCTCGAGCCGCTGACGCCGTCGCTCCATCTGGTGAGCTTCGACTGGGGCAACGCCATCGCGCCGCAGCCCGTCGACGCGACGTTCCCCACGCCGGTGCTCACCTCGACGTTCGTCGCTGGGCCGATGGAGACGTTCGTCTCCCTTCGAAGTGGCGCGATGACGAGCCCGACGATGACGTTGGTTCCGTTCGTCGACGTGGTGGGAGGCGCGAGCGTGACCTTCGGCCGCCTGTCCCTTGGGCTTCGAGCGGCACAGCTCAACACCGGGTTCCCACGGTCGCCGACCTTCCCCGATGCGCTCCGGCTGTGGGTCGCAGCGGCCTTCGTCGAGGCCTCGTGGGGCGGCGGCGTGGCGGCACCGCTCGACCTGCTGACGAACGGTGCTGATCCGCGACGGTATCGAGCGCTCGGGCCGGTCGACGCTGGGAGCGGGTTCGGGCTCACGGTGCGCGGAGAGGGCGGGGCTGGCGCGAATCTCCTCATCAGCAGCACGCGCGTCGGTGAACTCGAGCCCGTTCCAGTGGGTTATGCGGACGCGCAGGTTCGGGCCCGGCTTGGCTGGCTCCAGCTCTTCGTCATCGGCCGGTTGGCGAGCCTGAGCCTGGTGGCGAGCCCGCCCGCCATCTCAGCCTCGTTGTCGAACCGAACGCCCTCGCCGCTCGTGACGGAAGCGCCGATGCTCACCGGCATGGGCGGCGTCGAGCTCTCGTTTGGGCGAGTGAAGCCAGGGCTCATGCTGCGCGTGCGCCAGCTCGCCGTGCGGTCCATCGAGTCGTTCTTCGGAGGAAACGCGCCGCCACCCGGCGGGACCCCCGGAATCGTCAGAGCGGTGGTCGACCCAACCGGAGTGCGAACGGTGATGGCGCCGCTCCTGCCGCAGCTCGCCGCGAAGGCCTTCGTTCGCTGGAGCCCAGAGTCGCACCTCACCCTCGCCGTCGAGGCGGACTTGGAGGTCGACCGGAACCAGTACTTCGTCGGAGGTCTTGGAGTGGCCCAGCGAGGGGTCGAGCTCCGCGCGCAGGTGCTCCTGCAGGCGAGGCTCTGATCAGCCGCCGTCGCCCACGTTCACCCTTCGTGGGATGCTCGGGACCATGCTCGCCGCGCTGCTGGCTGCTCTCCTGGCGCAACAACCCGCTCCGGCCGGCACCGACGGCTTCAGTCCTCCGCCGCTCATCGAGGCCCCACCCGCAGACCCGACGGCGCCGGTGCTCGAGACGCCACCGCCTCCCAGCAGCCGGCCAACGACGAGTGGGACCTCGCGACGAGCGCGGTTGGTCGAGACCCTCGACGAGCCGACGACGAGCGACCTCGCTGGGCGCGCGGTGATGGCTCCGTTTCTCGGCGCAGTCGGCGCGGTCGCGCTCGGAGTGCTCGGGTTGCTCGGTGGGGTCCTCATCGGGAGCGGCAGCCTCGGCGGCGTCATCGTCTTCGGGGTCATCGGCACCCTGGTGTTCGGCGTCGCTGGGCAGGCCCTCGGCACGGCGATCGGTGCGTCGCTCTTCAGCCCCGACTTCGGCCGCCAGTTCAAGAAGACCATCGGGTGGGCGCTCGCTGCCACGGCCGCCGCTGCGGTGCTCGGCCTCGTGCTCGGCGCCGCGTTCCCGGGCGCCGTCGTCATCGCCTACGTCGCCGTCAGCGTGCCGCTCGCCGTGCTCGTCCCGCTCGCGGTCGAGTGGAGGCGTCAGGCCGACGAGCCGCGCGCCCCCGACCCCGCGATCCCCGTCGCCTCGTTCTAGCCTTCGTCGTTCGGCGCACCGCTCGCGCTCCGAAAACGAAACCGCCGGTCTCCCGAAGGAGCCGGCGGTCGTGCACGGCGACGTTTCCGAAAGCCTCAGCTCACTTGCCAGCCGGGCACGGCTTCAAGATGCGCAGGTGGATGCGCTCGTTGCGGTCGCGCACGGCGGCGAGCTTGGCCGCGTCCATCGCCTTCTCCTCGGGGCTGCCCGGCTCCGGCTCGTCCATCGCCGGCTTCTCGCTGCCGTAGCCGTAGGTCTTCTTGATCTTCGACGGGCTCACCTTGCCGACGTTGATGAGGTGCCGGGTGACGGCCTGGGCGCGCTTGGCCGAGAGGTCCTTGTTCTTCTTCGCGTCGCCGACCTTCGAGGTGTGGCCCTCGACCTCGACGGTGATGTCGCCGCAGCTGTTCATCAGGGCGATCATCGCGTCGAGGTTCGCCTTGGTGGCGGGCTTGTCGAGCGCGAGCTGATCGGTGCCGTCCTTGAAGTCGAGGGAGCCGTAGTCCGCCTCACCGGCCTTGGTGGCGTCGATGGTGGGCGGCGCCTCTCCGGCGGCGGCGTTGGCGGCGGCCTTGGCCTTCTCGGCCATCGCGGCGGCGTGCTTCTCGAGGTCGCCGATGAGGCCCGAGATGACGCCAGCCTGCGGCTTGAGCTTGTCGAGCGCGCCGGTGACGTCGGTCTTCACCTTGTCCATCGCGGTCTGCACGCCGGCGATCTTCCCCTTGGTGATGGCTTCGTTGACCGTGCTGGTGCCGGAGGTGACGAGCCCCTGCGCGTCGCCGAGGCCCTTCTCGAAGCCGGCGAGGGCCGCGTCCAGCTTGCCCTTGAGGTCGGTGCCTTCCTTGTCGTCGGCTCCCGGCGCGGCGAGTCCGGCGGCCTTGCCCTTGAGCTCGGCGAGCGTCTTGGAGAGGTCGCCGAGCTGCGAGGTGAGCGAGGCGACGAGGTCGGTCCAGGTCTTGGTGATGGGCCCCAGGTCTTCGGTGCACGCGGCGAGGGCCAGGGCGCCGAGCGTGAGGGTGAGCGTGAGCTTCTTGTGCATGGGACCTCCAGGGGTGGAACGACGAGGTCCCCATACCCACCGCAGGAAGCTGACGCACGTACTTCCGGCTGACGCGAATCCGCGTGACGAAGGCGTCAGCTCAGCCCGGCTTCTTTCTCGAGCGCGCGCAGGCCGGTCGTCACCAGGAAGGCCTGGAGCTCGGCGAGGCGCGGCTCGACGATGATGGGCGCTTCGAGGAGGAATCTCCCGGCGCGCTCGAACCGGGCGACGAGCCAGCTCACCTCGCCGCGTCGCCGCAGCCGCTCGACGATGCTGGCGAGCAGCTCGCGCGCCTCGGCCTCGTTCGCGCGCACGAAGGCCCAGCTCGGCTGGTGGAAGCTCCCTCGTTGGCTCGAGACGGCGAGGAGGTCGACCCGCAGCGACGGCATCACCGCGGCGAGCAGCTGGAGGCGCACCTGGGTGGTGAGCGCACTCGCCGTCGACACCGCGTGGAGCGCCTCGAGCGCCGCCAGCCGTCTCCGCTCGAGCTCGACGCCGAAGCGCTCCTGCTGGGACCGAACCAGACGGCTCGCCGCCTTCGTCGCCGTCACCTCGAGCTCCCGCTCCCAGCGAAGCGCGGTCTCGAAGAGCGCCGGCGAGTCGCCATCGGTCGGAGCGAGCTCGGGAATGGTCTCTCCCGTCGTCCCTCGGTCACCTCGCTGATCAGCCGCGGAGTCGAGCATTCCAGCCCGCAAATGCGGTTGGCATGCCATGGAGTCGAGGCGTCGTTTCGGGGGCTTGCCGACCCGCGCTCCGCCCGAGCCTGGGCACCTGGAGTGTCGAGATCGCGGAGCGTGTCGCCTCGACCGGACACTCTCAGAGCGGGCGCTCGTAGACGCGGTAGGTCTTGATGCGTCGGCCACCAGCGGCCTGCACCATGCGGGTGAGCAGCTTGTCGTCCTCCGGCATCCAGCCGACTTCGGCCGTCTGGTAGCCGAGGCGGGTGGCTCCGAGGAACGTCTCGTGCGCCATCAGCGCGTCGATGCCGCGGCGGCGGAAGCCGGCCTTGATGCCGAAGAGGAGCACCTTGAGTCGATGCAGCTTGCGCGTCGCCCACAGCATGCGCGCCAGCCCGAAGGGAAAGAGGAGGCCCTTCGCTTCCTTCACCGCCGAGTTCGTGTCGGGCACGGTGATGCAGAAGGCGACCGGCTCTCCACCGACCTCGGCGACGAGGCACAGCTCGGGCCGGAAGAGGATGAGCGGCTTGAGCTTCTTGACGATGTGGTCGAGCTCGGACTCGCTCATCGGTGACAGGCCGAAGGACCCCGGCCGGAGCATCGACTCGCTGATGGCCTTGATCAGTCGGATCTCGGCGTCGGGATCCGAGGTGTCGACCTGGCGGATCCGCACCTGGCCGGTCGCGCGCACCCGGTTGGCGAGGCGAACCACCTTGTCCGGCAGGCCCTGCGCGGCGGTCACCTCGTAGTTGATCAGATCCTTCAGGGGCGAGAAGCCGTTGGCGTCGAAGAGCGAGGCGTAGAAGCGGTGGTTGTAGGCGTTCATCATCGAGTGCGGCTGCTCGAAGCCGTCGATGAGCACCCCGACGTCGTGGTGGAAGGCGAGGTTCACCGGGCCGACCGCGCGCGTCATGCCCTGCTGGCGCAGCCACTCGCAGGCCGGTTGAAAGAGCGCGCTCGCGAGGCCCGGGTCGTTCTGCGACTCGAAGAGGCCGAGGAAGCCGTCGCGGGAACCGTGGAAGCGGTTGAAGCGGCTGTCGACGCAGGCGGCGAGGCGGCCCACCACCCGGCCCTGGCGGCGGGCGAGGAAGTAGGTCGCGCGGGCGTTCTCGAAGAACGGGTTGATCCGCGGGTCGAGAAAGTCGCGGCGCTCGGCGACGATGGGCTGCACGAAGACCGGGTCGCCCGCGTAGTGGGTCAGCGGCAGCCGAATGAACTCGTCGCGCTGCGCCTGGCTGGTGCACTCCTCGATGACCACGTCGGTCGCCACCAGGGCGAACCGGGGCACCCGCTGGGCCTTCGACGGCCGGCCTCTCCGCCCGGGCTTCTTCGCGACGTCTGCCATCTCGAGCGCCCGCATACTTGAGGTGGGGCGCTTCGAGAACTGCCGAGGGACTCAATACAGCGTGAAGAGGGGCAGCTCGAGCGCGAGGAAGCCGAAGAGGCGCACGTCGGGGTAGCCGTCGAACGCCGGGTGGTAGTCGCTCCCCACGCCCGCCACGAGCGGGAGGTCGGCGGACGGCCTGAGGAAGAGGGAGCCTCCGAAGCGCAGCGCCGCGAACGGTTTCGGTGCTTCTCCTCCGCTGCGGCCCACGAGGTAGCTGCCGAGGTCGAACGGATAGAGGAGGACCCCGAGGCAGCCGCTCGCGAGCTGGAGCCCGACGGGCGCGAAGACGCCTCCCACGAACTCGGTCGCCGCCGCCGGCATGGTCGTGCCCGCGCTGTTCAGCTGAGCGCCTCCCCGCACGGCGACCAACGCGCCCACGTCGATGGTGAAGCCGTCGTAGCGCTCCCGCCTCGCCGAGAGGTCCTGCAGCGCGGCGGTGAAGAGCGACTTCGCCTCCTCGGGCGACGTCGCCTGGTACACCGACATCAACATCTGCACGAAGCGCAGGGTGCCCACGAGCTGCTGGGGCGCCTCCGCCGACCGATGTCGCTCGAGCGCCATCGCCACCGACAAGGCGAGCCCGACCCACTGGCGCGACTCCGCCAGCTCCACCACGTCGGCGCCGAGGGTGAGCGCTTCCTCGAGGGCGTCGACGGTGCCTTGGTCGTTCTTCGCGGGCGTCAGGGCGCCGATGACGTGCGACAGGGTTCGCAGCACGCGGGCCACCTTGGCGCCCAACGGCTCCTTCTCTCGTCGAGCGGCCGCCATCTGGCGCAGCGAGTGGACGAGGTCGGCGATGAGCCGCACCGCCTCCGCGCGTTCCTGGAGCTGCTTGCTGCTCACGCCCGAGACGGGCTTCAGCTGGAGCGCGATGACCAGCCGCGGCTGGGCGAGCAGGTCCTTCATCGTGTCGCGCACCACCCGCACCGGGCCTTCCCAGGTGTTCCGGTTGGCCCAGTCGAGCGCCTTCGACTGCCGGAGCGGGTCGAGCGAGCCGGCGGAGAGCGCGCGGTCGGCGTCGGCGTCGAGGGTGGCGAAGAACGTCTCGAGCTGGTCGGGCTTCTGCACCCGCGCGCGCAGCGAGGCGGCGATCAACCGCACTCCGGTCGAGAGCTCATCACGCGGCACGAGCGGACTGACGTTCGCGCGCACGGCGTCGACGAAGGGCGTGAGGCTCGCCTCGCTCTTCTTCTCGGCGAAGGCCTTGTCGTAGAGGTTCGCCTCGGACACCACGTAGCCGAGCTGTCGGTAGGTGGCGCGAGGGTCGCCGATGGGACAGCGCAGCTTGCGGAGGAGGTCGCCGAGCCGCAGCTCGAGCTGCTTGTTCCAGCAGTCTTCGTCGGAGCAGCCGTCGAGGTGTTTGGGGTCCTTGGCGAACTCCTCGAAGCGGGCCGCGCGCTGGGGGGCTTGGGCGCGCCAGTCGTCGCAGGCGTCGGGCGTCATCACCGAGGGCACGGCGGTGCGCGTCGAGGCGAGGAGCGCCGCGGTCGCGGGGTGCGCCCCCAAGCGCTCGAGCATCGCCTTCTGCTGGTTGGTCTCGAGCGAGTCGGCGAGGCCGAAGAGCACCTCGGCGAGGTCGTCGTCGGTCGCGGTGGGCTTGGTGAGCAGCTCGCCCACCCGGTAGAGCGCCGGCCCGAAGGCATCGAGCCCCTCGGCGTGGAAGCGTTCGGCCGAGAGCGAGATGGCCGCCAGCCGCACCGCCACGCTCACCGTGTCGGCCGCCACCGTCTTGAGGAACTGCACGTTGGTGAGCCCTCCGGTGCCAGCCACCGTCATCGCGCGGCAGGTGTTCACGTAGATGTCGTCGGCGGTACAGCTCGCCTTCGAGGCGAGGCACGCCGGCCGGCCCAGGTGGAGCGAGGTCGTCTGCAGCACCAGGCTCTTCCCGCACAGCTCGGCCGCGAGCCGGCGCTTCACCGTGTCGGCGGCGACCTGCTTCGCGCGGTCTTGGATCACCTCGGCGAGCACGGCGAGCAGTTGGTCGAGGTCGACCGTCTGCGCCCGGGCGGAGGTCGAGAAGAGCAGCACACCACACAGCATCGAGAGGAAGCGGCGCGTTCGCATCTCTTCGACGTAGCAGGTCAGCCTGACATCGCCGTGATTTCGAGCACTCGCCGCTGCGGCCTGAGGCGAGCACCGCGGACGTTCCATGGCGTCACGTCGCCGGGTGACCGCTTCGGGGCCTTTACAGGCCGCTGCCACCTGCGCTGTAGTTTTCTCTTCCGGCGAGAGAAGTCACCACGTCAGCGAAGGGGGCACGCGTGAGGTTTGGACGGATGATGGCAGTGTTGGCGCTTGGCGCAGTCTCGGTCACCTGTGGACGCGACCAAGGAGCCGATGTCGAGCGGTCGAGCGCCGCGTTGCGGGCCAACCAGCTCAGTCCACCGGCGAACGTGGTGGCGAGCGCGACGTCGACGTCGGTGCTGCTCTCGTGGACCGATACGAACCGCGGCGAGGCTGGGTATGAGATTGACCGCGACGACGGGCGCGGCTTCCAGCTCCTCGCCCAGACGAACAAGAACGCCACGAGCCATCGCGACGAGGCGGTCAGGGCGGGCTCGTATTCGTACCGAGTGCGCGCGTTCAAGCGCAACGGCGACCTCTCGATCTACTCCGACAATCCCGTCGTCGAGGTCCCCGTGACCCAGCCGGTCGTCTCGCCGGCGAGCGTGACGTTCGTCGACGCGGACGTGGGGACCGTCTCGGCTCCGCCGCAGGTCGTCACCCTCACCAACCCCAACGTGTTGACCGGCATGTCCATCACCATCACCGTCTCGCCGGCGGAGTTTCAGCTCGTCAGTCACACCATGTCGTGCGGTCCCGCCGGTCCGGCGATGCCGTGCAACCTCGCTCCCGGAGAGGTTGGCACCCTCACCCTCGTCCACACGCCGGCGGCTGCTGGCCCACGCTCCGGAACGCTCACCATCGGCACTGCGGGCGGACCAGTGCTGGTTCCGTTGTCTGGCAACGGCATCGTCTCGCTGCCCACCGTCACTCCGTCGAGCCTCGATTTCGGAGATCAAGCAGTCGGGACGTCGGCAGCTCCGCAGACCGTCACCATCACCAGCCCCGATGGCTCCAGCGGCATGTCCGTCACCCTCACCGTCTCTCCGTCCGAGTTCGTGCTCGTCTCTCACACCCTGTCGTGTGGTCCTCCGGGGCCGAGCATGCCGTGCAACCTGCAGGGCTCGTCGGGCACCATCACCCTCTCGATGATTCCAGCCTCGCGCGGACCCCTCTCGGGAACGCTCACCATCGGCACCGCGAAGGGTCCGGTCTTCGTCCCGCTCACTGGCAACGGCATCTGACGGCGCGGCGACGCTGAACCCAGGTTCATTCCTTCCGCGCGCGGCCGTGCGAACACCTCGGCATGCGCTCGATGCTGCTCTCCCTCGCTGCTCTGACGTCTTGTGCGGTTCGGCTCCCGGCGTCCTCCCTCGTCAGCACGCCGCCCAAACGGCTCGCCCTCGCTGTGATGGAGCCTCGACAGACCGTCCTCATCGATGGGGTCGAGCTGGCGTTCCACGACTCCGCGCCCGGCACGACGAAGCCGACCATCGTGTGTCTGCACGCCATCGGTCACGGCGGAGGTGACTTCGCCGCCTTCGACGCCGCGCTCCCAGGGCATCGGGTCATCGCGCTCGACTGGCCCGGTCACGGAGCCTCGGGCATCGACGCGCAGCCACCGAGCGCGCGTCGCTACGCCGAGCTGCTCGACGGGTTCCTCACTCGGCTCGGCGTCGAGCGCCCCATCGTCCTGGGGAACTCCATCGGCGGGGCGGCGGCGGTGCGCTTCGCCGCGACTCACCCCGAGCGGGTGAGCGCGTTGGTGCTGGCGAACCCCGGCGGGTTCGACCCGGGCGGCTTCATCGCGCGGCTCTTCATCGGCCACCTGGAGCAGAAGTTCCACGGCGGCGCCGAGGGCTTGTCGAGCTTCGCGGAGTGGTTCGCCGGCTATTACGAGGACGTGCTGCGGACTCCGGCGTCGGGAGCGCGGCGGGCGGCCATCGTGGCGGCTGGCTACGAGTCGGCGGCGGTGCTCGAGCAGGCGTGGCACGGCTTCGCGCAGGACGAGGCTGATCAGCGCGCGCTCGCTCCTCGGCTCGCGATGCCGGTGTGGGTCGCCTGGGCCGACGACGACGGGTCGATCCAATGGTCGCGCAACCGCGCCGCGGTCGAGTCGATTCCGAACGTGCGCGTCGACCACTTCGCCGCCGGCCACGCCCCCTTCCTCGAGACGCCGGAGCCGTTCTTCACCGGGCTCTCCCGGTTCCTCGCATCGGTTCCCTGAACGGCCGCGTTTCGATGGAGGATGGGGGGTGATGTCGAGGCCCGCCTTGTCGAGTGGAGTGTTCAGTGAGCTGTCAGCAGTGACGCGACGGCGGCTCGAGCAGCTCGCGCGCACCCGCTTGCTCTCGGAAGGCGAGGCCCTCTTCGACGTCGGCGACGAGGTGACGGTGAGCGCGCTCGTCGAGCGAGGCGTGATGCGCGAGGTGTACGTCGACGCGAACGGCGAGGAGCGTACTCGCGGTTTCAGCTTCGAAGGCGACTTCGCCGGAGCGTGGAGCGACGTGCTCGCGAACCGCCCATCTCGAACGCGGGTCGAGGCGCTCACGGAGGTGAAGGTGCGGTTGTACTCGGTGAAGGCGTTGCGGGAGCTCGAGGCCGCCGAGCCCGAGCTCCAGCGGGCGTTGCGACGGGTCGCCGAGCAGCTCTACGTGCGCAAGTCCGACCGGGAGTTCGAGCTGCTCACCATGGACGCGGCCGAGCGCTACGCCGCGCTGCTGAAGGCCGCTCCCGACATCGAGGAGCGGGTGCAGCTTCGCCACATCGCTTCGTACGTGGGCATCACGCCGGTGCATCTCTCGAGGCTCCGGCGGCGGCCTCGCTCGAGAGGCGCGTGAGCCGACAGTTCATTGCGCTGTTCTGCAATCCGCGTTCTATTGACCAAGTTGTTTCTGCCGTGAGGGGGGCTTGATGAAGCACCGTCTTCTGAGTTGCTGTGCCGCACTCATTTTGGAGTTCGCCTGCCAAGAACCCATCGGCAAGCGGTGTAACTCTGAATTACCACCATGCCCAACTGGCGAGGCATGTGTCGATGGAATGTGTACTGCGGTAAGCGGTGGCACTGCTGGCGGTGTCGCAGGCGGATCATCCGGCGGCTCGGCAGGTGGCACGTCTGGTGGTAACGCAGGAGGCGCATCGGGCGGAACATCGGGCGGCTCGGCAGGCGGCACGTCTGGTGGCAACTCAGGAGGCACATCGGGCGGAACATCGGGCGGCTCGGCAGGTGGCACGTCTGGTGGCAACTCAGGAGGCACATCGGGCGGATCAGCCGGGGGCGCGGCAGGTGGCGCATCGGGCGGATCAGCAGGTGGCACATCTGGTGGGAGTTCAGGCGGCGCGTCAGGCGGTGGGGGAGGCCAAGATTCAGGTGTGCCGTATTGTGACGCTGGCTGTCAGGTGTTCGAGGCGTGTGCGCCAAGTTCCTTTGGAGGCACGTGCTCGCCTCTCCCTCTTCGGGTTCGTTGGGTTTCCCCGAGCGGTGGTGTGACGCCCGACGCGAGCATCGAGGCGGTCGTCGAGATTGACGGCGATGGTGGGCTTGCCCAACCCGGCTCCGTCCCCGTTCGCCAAGCCGATGCAGGGTTGCTCGGTTCGCTCGCTCGAATCAGCCCAAGCGATGCGTGGCCTGCGAGGTACGCTGGCCCCGTCGCGCTCCGAGGGGGTGATGGTTCGAAGGTGCTCACCTCGGGGTGGCAAAGCACTCGGCCGGAACTGTTGGCCTCAACCGGAATCGCTCTGGATCTGAACGGTCCAGTCGTCACGGTCACCGTTCAAGACGCTCGTGATGCGGGGGTGGCTCAATGGCGGCGTGACCTCGAGGCATTCGTGAACATTGGCGCCTCTGAACCGCTTGCTGGAACTCCGGTCGTCTTGGTCGATGGATTGGACGCAGGAATTCGCAGTGTCGGCGACGCCGGCTGTGCCTCGATGCCGTGCCCAACGGGGAACTGCGCCTGTTTCATGTTCGACTTTGCCTCTCCACAATGGGCGGGGATCTCCAAGACATTCCGGCTCACTGCCCAAGGCGTTGACGGAGTCGGCCATCGAGGCTCGGGGTTCGCTGATGTCACCGCGACTCGTATCAAGTGGCGCCGACAACTGACGAACGTCGCGTCGGTGACAAGTCCAGCCCTCGATTCTGACGGAACCCTTCACGTGGCAGGGAGTCTTGCAGATGGGGGGGGGTTCGTTGCTGGCGTCACCGCGGACGGAACCAATCCCTGGACGACGTCGATACCGGATGCCCCAACGGCTCCTGTTGTGTGGAGCCCTATCGTCATCGCGGGCGGAGTCGGGCACGTCGTTGCGACTTGGAGTGCTGGTCAAGCTCGTATCAGGACCTTTCAGCTGGGAAGCGCGGAGGTGAGCAGTGCGAGTTGTTCGGGTGGACCGATTCAATCGTTGGTCATGCTGAGCAACGGCACGAGCGTTGTCGGCAGTCAGGTTCAGGGAACTCAGGTCTCGGCTGTCCTGGTCGAACTCCACGCCAATCGTTGTACTCGGGGAACGAGCACCGAGCTTCTCGGCCAATCGGCATTCGTGGCGCGCCCCGTTGCGACAGGAACCGAGATTTTCGCAGGGAGTCAGCGACCAACCTCGCTCAGGCTGGTCATCGACTCAACCGGCACGGCTTTCGTGAACGAGTCGACGTTCACTTTCGGCCCGGTCTCGAGCATGGCGCTCGTGGCGGGCTTGGTGCTTGGGACCAAGGGAACCAGCCCCTCCTCTCCAGATTGGTACTACCCCCTCACCGGAGCTCAAGGGACGCTCTTTCCGAATGACGTGGGTGACTACATCTGGACAGGAGCGACGGGTCTCGAAGTGCCCACCGGTCAAACCAACCTCGTCCTTCCCCACGTCTTTGAGGCCGGGCGCAGTGCACTCGGTGGCCCAAGCTCGCTGTTTCGTGCGAGTGGTTCAGTCATCTCGGGGTCAGGTGTGAGCTTCGCCCAGCCGCGAGTTCCCACCGACGGGGGGATTGATCCTCCAAACGCCTTTGTCGCAGCGCACGCACCCGTTCTCGCGACGGACCAGCTCTACCTGCTCTCGAGCACGGGAGGCCTCGTCGTTGCGCCCCTGAACCCCTCGACGGGACAATGGACCGCGAGTCCGGTTGAAACGGGAATTGGAGCTGTGTCGAACTCACCAGTGCTCGACGTTTCTCGTAGTGGTTTCCAGAAGCGATGCGACCGCCCGGGCGTTCTGACCGTCGTCTCTGACAACGGATTGGTGACGGCGATCGTCGTCGACAGCCGGGGGATCGCGACTGGCCCACACTGGCCGCGCGCGCTCCACGACAATGCCAACTCAGGAAACATGGCGACCGACAACGGATTGTGGAGTTGTCCCTGACGCCAGGGTGAGGCGCCACTCGCTCGAAGTGCGTCGCGTGGTCCGGCGTCCCCGTGGTACGAGGTGACCGTCTTCTCGAGAGGGGGCGCGAGTGCCGAGCGACTACGAGTTCAGCCAAGCGTACGTCGAGACCTTCATCATGGGCATCAAGCGCTCCGGCCAGCTCGACCCAGTGCTCGAGAAGGTCTCGCTCGAAGCAAGGGCACTGGCGAAGGACCCCTACAGCGAGACCTGGCAACCGGCGAAGCTCGTCGAAGAGCTCGGTGAAGCCACCGCCGCCCTCCTCGGAGATCCAGTCCTCAACGACATCACCTACCGTGCGCTCAAGGCCCGCTTCGGCCCCATCGTGCTGCCCATGCTCACGAGCACGCTCAAGGCGAACAAGGTGCCGGGGACCCTCCTCAAGAAGCTCAACTCGCTGCTCAGCGTCGCCCTCCGCGGCGTGGAGGCGAAGTGGGTGCCGTCGGGAACGAACGCGGGCGCGCTCACGATTCACTACCCGCGACCGGTCGCACCTCACGTCATGAAGTCGTGGGAAGGCGTGCTCCGCTTCATCTTCGAAGAGACCGTTCCCGGCACGACCAAGGTCGCCCGCGCGCTCGGTGACGGGTCGACGCTCGAGTACGTCGTCGAGTGGCAGGCCCCCGCACCGGGCTGATCCGCCCCCGCACCTGGCTGATCCGCCCCCGCCGACTCGCCGACGGGCGTCCGTGGTCGTTGGCCAGCCAACGATGGGCCTCGAACGTGACGCTGTGGGGTCCATCCGGCAGACTCGTGCGGTTCGATGAGCGAGCACCTCCGCCCAGATCTCCTCCTGCGCTACGCCTCGAATGAGCTGCCCGCCCGCGAACGTGCCGAGGCCGACGCCCACCTCCGCACCTGCGGCCCATGTCGCGGGATGTTGAGCGTGCAGCAACGCAGCTTCTCCGGCCCCGACGCGCCCACCATGGCCGAGCGCAGCCGTCGCGGAGCAGCGAGGGACGGCACCACCACCCTCCCGGCCGCCGACCGGCCGAACCCCTTCGGAGACGAGCGCACGGTGACCGAACCCGTCGAGCTGCTCCCGCATCGAATGGTGCCCAAGCCGCCCGCCACTCGCCCGAGCGAGGCCCAGCAGGCCGTCACCGCGAGCGGTGCGCAGCGCGCCGTCACCGCCCCCAGCGGCGCTCAGCGCGTCATCACCGCGCCCCGTGAGGCCATCGTCACCACGCCCGCCCGCCCCACGTTTCAGGTGAGCCACACCGCGGCGACGCACGAAGACCTCCCCCCAGTGAGCTCGGGCCCGCAGGCGTTGGTGGGACGCAAGGTGGGCGACTACATCCTCGAGGAGCTGGTCGGCAAAGGCGGCATGGCCGCGGTCTACCGCGCGGTGCACCCGCTCATCGGCAAGCGCGTCGCGGTGAAGGTGATGCTCAAGCAGTCACAGGACGGCGACTTCGCGGCGCGAATGATTCAGGAAGCCCAGACCGTCAACGCCATCGACCACCCCAACATCATCGAGGTGCTCGGCGCTGGCACGCTCGCCGATGGCCGCACCTTCCTGGTGATGCAGTACCTCGACGGCGCGCCGCTCTCCGGCTGGCTGCGCGACCGCACCGACGACGTGCCCGGACCGGTCGTCTTCGGTCTTCTCGAGCAGCTCTTCTCGGCCCTCGGCGCTGCCCACCGCGCTGGCGTCATGCACCGTGACATCAAGCCCGCGAACGTGATGCTCGTGCAGCTCGACGCGCCGATTCCCACCGTGAAGGTCGTCGACTTCGGCCTCGCCAAGGGTGAGAACGCGTCGGTCACCACCTCGCCCGACATCGTGCTCGGCACACCGGGCTTCGTCTCTCCGGAGCAGATTCGTGGCGAGCGGGCGACCTCGGCGAGCGACCTCTACTCGGCGGGCTTGGTGGCCTACACCCTGGTGACGCGCTCCGAGCCCTACTCGCGCGACGAGCACGCCCTCGTCACCTTGCGTCGGCAGCTCAAGGAGCCACCGCCCCGAATCCCGCTCCGCCCTGGCATTCCCAGCGCGCTCGCCGACCTCATCGCCGACTGCGCTGCGCTCAACCCGCTCGAGCGGCCGGACAGCGCCGCGGAGGTCGTCGCTCGCCTCCAAGCCATCGCGAAGGGCGCCAGTCCTGGTCCAGCGAAGCGTGAGCCCAAGACGAAGACCCCACCCGATGGGCTGCACGCCACCCGGCAGGATCGACCCGCCGTCTCGCGCTCGAGCGACGGCCTCAGCGTGTTGCGACGAGACGAGCCACCCGCGGCCGTCCAGGACGCTGCCGAGCCACCCCTCTCGCTCTCCGACCTGCCCTCGGTGCGTTCGCGCACTCCCTGGTTCGTCCTCGGCGGCCTCGTCGCGCTCATCGCCGCGGCGACCTGGTTCCTCGTGTTCCGTTGACGTTCGGACGAAGGGTTCGTCTCGGGCGGTCTCATCAGCGAGGAAGGAGCCGCGCGAGGCGTTCCCGCACGACGCCCTCTCGATCGGCCTTCGTCAGCTGGGTCTCGCCCTCGGTGCGTCGGCCCCAACTCAGGCATGCCTCGTGCTGGAGCGTGCCCTTGGGAAGAGCCGTCGATGCGACCGGCGCTGCGTGCAGTGACGAAGATCACGGCAACTCTGGAACTGCTCTTGGCGAATATGGGGCGAACGAACGCGTCGACCTAGGCTCCTCGTCCTTCACCCCTGGAGGCAGCTCATGCGTTCGTTGTGCATCGCCGTCATCACCCTCACCTCGTCGCTCTCCCTGGCACAGCAGGTCAAGGTTCAAACCGGAACTGGAGGCGTCCAGGTCGACACCGGCGCCGCTGGCGTGCAGGTCGATACCGGGTCTGGAGGCGTTCGCGTCGAGACCGGCGCTGGGACGAAGGTGAAGACCAAGGCAGGCAACGTCACGGTGACGACAGGACAAGGGACGACGGCGGTGCAGACGGGCTCGTCGAACGTTCGCGTCGAGACCAAGCCCGGTTCGGTGAACGTCGCGACCCCCGCTCCGGCCGTCGTTCAGCCTGCACCGACGCCCGCGCCCGCGCCCGACGACGGCGATGACGACGAGGACCTCGTCGTCCAGGAGAACGGCCAGACCCTCGAACACACCTGCAGCGCTGATCAGCAGATCATCGTGAACGGGAACGACAACGGGCTCACGCTGCACGGGCCCTGCAAGAACGTGCACGTCAACGGCGACCGAAACCGAATCACGACCGATTCCGTGCAGTCGATCGTCGCGAATGGTGACTCCAACCAGATTCAGTGGCGCGCCACGCCGAGGGGCAAGAACCCGAAGGTGTCGAGCAACGGCAACAAGAACTCGATCACGAAGCTCCGCTGACTCGTCCACACGCGGGTGGCGCGCCCGGGGTTCCGACCGCCTGGCGCGACGGAGCGGCTGAAGCCGGAGAAGGCCGCCTCCGAGCGCCGGTCCGCGCAGCCGCAGGTGAGGCCTGCTCGAGACGGCTCCTTCTTTCGGCCGATTCGGTGACCCTGGTCGTCGGCTAGGGTGCACTTCGATGGTCGACCGCTGGTTCGCTGCGCTCGTCGTGCTCGGAGCTTGCGCCGAAGTGGCGTTCCGGACCGATTTGCCGAGCCGGCCCGGCGCGATGCTCTTCGCGTCGATCATCGCCCTGGCGATTCTCCTCCGCCGTGCGCGCCCGCTCGCAGCGGTGCTGCTCGCCTTCGGGAGCGCGATTCTCTTCACCACCATCGAGGCGGTGCTCCACCTGCCGAAGATCTCGCCCTTCGTTTCGGTGACGGTGCTCGCGCTGCCGTACAGCCTGGCCCGGCACGGCTCGAGACGAGAGCAGATCATCGGCACGGTGTTGGTGGTGGCCACCTGGTTGGCGGCGGTGCTCAACCACGAGATGCCGCACCTGTCGGATCTCGTCGGTGGTGCGCTGGTCCTCCTCTTTCCTGGTGCGCTCGGCATCGTCGCGCGGCTCCGCGCCGAGACGCAGGAGCGTGGACTCGCCCAAGCCCGGCTCCTCGAACGCGAACGGCTCGCGCGAGAACTCCATGACAGCGTCGCTCACCACCTGATGGCGGTCACCGTTCAAGCGCAGGCGACCCGCGCCATCCTCTCCACTCGCCCCGAGGACGCGAAGCTCGCGCTCACCGCCATCGAAGACGAGGCGAAGCGGGCGATCAACGAGCTGCGGGCGTTGGTTGGGTCGCTGCGAGAGGGCGAGGAAGCGGAGCTGGTGCCGGCGGGCCGCATCACCGACCTCCCGGCCCTCGCGGCGCGCACCACCACGCCGGCGGTGGCGGTCGAGCTGACGGGCGATCTCGAAGGGCTCCCACCGGCCGTCGAGCGCGCCGTGTTCCGGGTCGCTCAGGAGTCCATCACCAACGCGGTGAAGCACGCGCGCAACGCCACGAAGGTGCAGGTGCGCATCGATGGTCGAGCGCCCGCCATTCGCCTCTCGGTGCTCGACGACGGAGAGAAGAGCGACGCCGCGCGAGGAGCGGGCTTCGGGCTCATCGGCATGGCGGAGCGCGCCGCGTTGCTCGGTGGCACCTTCGAGGCAGGTCCGCTCGCGCAGGGCGGTTGGCAGACCGTCGCCGTGTTTCCGAGAGAAGGCCGCCGGCCATGACGATTCGGGTGCTCCTCGCCGACGACCAGCACCTCATCCGCACCGGGCTCAAGCTCATCCTCGAGGCGCAGCCCGGCCTCGAGGTGGTGGGCGAAGCGGAGGACGGGAGCCGCGCCGTCGCCCTCGCCCAGGCGCTGCGGCCAGACGTCTGCCTCTTCGACGTGCGCATGCCGGTGATGGACGGCATCGAGGCGACTCGGCGGCTCGCGGGCCCGGGCGTCGCCCAGCCGATGGCCGTCGTCGTCATCACCACCTTCGATCTCGACGAGTACGTCTTTCGCGCGCTCAAGGCGGGCGCACGGGGCTTCCTCCTGAAGGACGCAGGGCCCGAGTTGCTCGTGCAGGCGATTCACGCCGCCGCGAGTGGAGAGGCGTTGATTGCTCCGAAAGTCACCGCCCGGCTCCTCGAGAAGTTCGTCGCCTTGAACGAGACGCCAGCGCCCGCGCAGCCGCTCGAGCCGCTCACCGAACGTGAAGAAGAAGTGCTGGTCACCCTCGCGCGCGGACTGCCGAACGAGGAGATCGCCTCGACGCTCCACATCAGCCTCAGCACGGTGAAGACGCACGTGGCGGCCCTCATGGGCAAGCTCGGCGCACGAAACCGGGTCGAGGTCGCGCTCTGGGCCTGGGAGACGGGCCGGACCCGCCGCGCAGCACCGTGACTCATCCTTTCGGCTGAGACGAAATGCCCTTTCGCCCGAGGTGCGCGACGACGCCGAGGCGCATCGTTGGCGCATGAAAAGACGAATCGCTGGGTTGTTGTTGTTGAGCGCCATCCCCTTCGCTGCCGGCCTCGTGCGGTTGTTCTCGATGTCGACCGCCTCGTCCGAGCTCGAGGGCGCAGCTCGGTTCGCCGCCGCTCCTCTCACTGGAGCGCTCCACATCATCGGGTCGACCGCCTTCCTCACCGTCGGCGCGTTCCAGTTCGTGCCTGCGCTCCGTCGCTCCGCGTGGCATCGACTCGTTGGCCGGGTGCTCGCGGTGCTGGGCGTCGTCGGCGCGCTGAGCGGCAGTTGGATGGTGTGGCGCTGGGCTCCCAAGGAGTGGGACTCGCCGTTGCTCGACACCGTGCGGCTCGTGGTCGCGCTCGCCATCGTGAGCTTCATCGTCCTCTCCGTCGTGGCTGCTCGGAGGAGCGCCTTCGACGCGCACGAGGCCTGGGCGACGCGGGCCTATGCCTTGTGCGCCGGCGCGGGGACGCAGGTGGTGACGATGTCGCTCTTCAGCCTCCCGGCCTTCGAGGCGTTTCGGAGCCCTGGCTCCTACGCAGCGCTGATGTCCGCTGGGTGGTTGATCAACGCCCTCGTCGCGGAGTGGCTGCTCGCTCGCCCGATGCGCGCGCTGAGAAACGTCGAGGTGGCGTCATGAAGGCCATCGTCTATCGCGAGTACGGAGGGCCCGAAGTGCTCCAGCTCGCCGAGCTGAGCGAGCCTCGCGCAGGGAAGGGCGAGGTGCTGATCCGCGTCGGAGCGTCGTCGATCAACGCCGCCGACTACCGGCTGATGCGCGCGGATCCGTTCCTGGTGCGGCTGATGAACGGCTTGTGGGCGCCGAAGAAGCGGCGGGTGCTCGGGCAAGACGTGGCGGGCGTCGTGGTGGCCGTTGGTGAGGGCGTGACGCGCTTCGTGCCTGGCGACCGGGTCTTCGGTGAGACGCCGATGAACGCCGACGGCGCCTTCGCCGAGTACTGCGTGGCCGAGGAGCGCTCACTCGCGAAGCTGCCCGAGGAAGTGAGCGTTCGAGACGGAGCAGCCCTGGCGCTCGCGGGCACGACGGCGCTGCAGGGGCTGCGGGCGGCTGGCGTGACGGCGGGGACGCGGGTGTTGATCTGCGGCGCGGGCGGCGGCGTCGGCAACTTCGCGGTGCAGGTCGCCCGGGTCCTCGGCGCGCACGTCTCGGCCACCTGCGGGCCCAAGAGCGTGGAGCTGGTTCGCTCGCTCGGCGCGAACGAGGTCTCCGACTACCAACGCACCTCGCTCGAGACGCTCTCCGCCTCGTTCGATGCGGTCGTCGCCATCAACGGCTACCAGTCGCTCTCGACCTTCCGCCGGCTGCTGAAGCCCAGAGGCCGCTACGTGATGGTCGGTGGCACGAACGCCCAGCTCTTCCAGGCGTTGTTGTTCGCACGGCCCTACTTCGCGCTGTTCGGGCGATACGGCACCACGCTGACCATCGATTCGAACCGGCAAACGGCCGATCTCGAACAGCTCGCGGCGTGGGCGAGGGATGGAGCGATTCGTGCGGTCATCGATCGCACGGTCGAGCTCGGGGCCGTCGGCGAGGGCATGTCGCTGGTCGAGAGCGGTCGCGCGCGCGGCAAGGTCGTCGTCTCGATGGGGTGAGCGCCCGGGTGCGCGCGATGGCGGCGTTCGGAAGGAACGTGCCCTTTCAGTGGACGAGCGCTGAGCTACTCGCGGGTGAACTCGATGATGTACGCGAGGCCGGCGTCGAGCGGGCTGCCGCTTCCGCCTGGAACGGACGTGCGGCAGCAGTCCATGCGGAAGAAGGTCGGGCCCGCGCTGAAGCCGCGGTAGCTCGAGCTCGGCATGGGGGTGCCGCCGTCGCACTCCGCCACCTCGAGCGCGATGGAGAGGCCGTCGGTGGAGAGGCGCGCCCGGCCGCTCACCGAGCTCTCGACGAAGGTGCCCGCGTCAGCCGCCCAGAAGCCGCGGAGCTCTTGGTAGCCGAAGACGCGAGGGTCCGAGGTCTGGGTGAAACGAACTCGGAAACCGGTCGGCCGGGTGCCGCCGAAGACACACACTCCGGCGTCGAGCGACGCGTAGCCCACGCCGAAGTGCCCGCGCGTCAGCTTGTAGACACCGGGCACGATGGTGCCGCCAGTGTTGCCCGGGTCGGTGCAGGAGAACGTGGTGGCGAAGACGTCGTCTTCGAGCGAGGGCACCTCGAGGCCCGTGCAGGCCTCGATGGGGCCGGCCACTCGTCCGCCGCCCGCCGCGCCTCCAGCGGAGCCTCCGGCCGCTCCACCACTCGTGCTGCCGCCTGCGGAGCCACCAGCTGCGCCACCGCCGGTCGCGCCTCCAGATGATCCACCCGCGGCTCCACCACTCGTGCTGCCGCCCGCACTGCCACCGGCCACCGTTCCGCCCGCCGCCGCGCCTCCCGCGCCTCCCGCGCCGCCCCCGTCGACTCCCGATGGATCCATCGGACAGCCCGCAATCACCGCTGCGATGACGACCCAGCCCCTCACGAGTCTCATGGGGCCCTCTCGAACGAATAGGTCAGCCGGCCGTCGTCCTCGCCCACGACCCAGACGTAGTCGCCGTCGGGAAGACTGCTCGCCTCGTCACGAGGCAAGGTGTGGCGAACGTACTCTCCGTCGACGTCGGTGCGGCCCTCGAGGCCGGCGAACGTGGCGGGCTCGTCGAGGTCGATGGAGAAGCTCGAGCTCGTCTCCCCGGGACCCAGCTCTCCGACGCGCTGGTTCCGTCGAAAGTCGCTCCCGAGGAAGAGGTTGTGGAACGGCTTCGTCGTCTGGTTGCGAATCGTCACCGAGGCCGGGCGCGCGGTGCGATTCCAGGCGAACGCGAGCACCACGCAGGCGAGGAGGATGAGCCAGCCCGGCGCCGAGAGCAGGAGCAACGCTGGCCCCTTTCGCACCGCGAGCCACGCCGCCGTCGCCGCGAAGGTGAGCCCCGAGAGGAGCGCCACCGCCGGCACGATGAGCACCAGCAGGTATGCCTGCGTCTCCCGCGACGACGTCAGAATTCCCGCGATGCCGTAGCCACTCGCGCCGCCGATGAGGAGCCCGATGAGCGCCCCGAGCACGAAGCCGCCGCAACCGAGCCCGACCTGGAGTTTGTTCACTGCCATGCGCCGCGTTCTACGCCATCTCCCCCACTCAGTCGGCGCCAAGGCTGGCCGGCCAGGAACTCCGCTTGCGCCACGTCACGAGAGGCGTATTGGGTGACGCGTGCCGACGAGAGTCCTCCCCGTTCGTCTGAGCCTCGGCGCCGAGCCGCCCACCACCGCCGATGCCACGGTGGCCGATTGGACGATGCTCGAGCGGCTCCGGCGCGCCTCCGTGGGAATGGCGCTCAGCTGGAGCCTCGCTGGCGTGTCCATCATCATTCCCGGGCTGCACTTCATTCTCCCGCCCATTCTCATCCTCGCGGGGCCGGTCATCTTCTTTCTCCGCTTCGGGGTGTCGTCGTCGTTCGTCGAAGTGAACGGCGTCTGCCCGCGCTGCAAGGAAACGCGGAAGCTGCCGACGAGCGGCAGGGTCATCGACGAGACCAACGTCTTCTGTGACGGCTGCGGGAATCAGCTCACCCTGCGCGTGATCAAGGAAGTCGCTCCCGGCACCGCGGCCTGAAGAATTTCCTGGCGCTCGACATCGTCAGCTTTTAGACAGTGTCCAAACCGTAGCCCAAGGAGTCTCCATGCGTTCGTTCACTCTCGTCCTCGTCACTTTCGCGAGCCTCGCCCACGCCGACGCGCTGTTCGACTCGGCGAAGGGCATCTTCAAGCCGCTGCCGAAGCAGTTCGAGTCGAAGGACAACGCCATCACCGCCGACAAGGTGGCGCTCGGCAAGCTGCTCTACTTCGACAAGCGGCTCTCGAAGAACCACGACGTGGCCTGCGCGAGCTGCCACGACCTCGCGAAGTACGGCGTCGACGGCGAGCAGTTCTCGACGGGCCACAAGAAGCAGAAGGGCGGGCGGAACGCGCCGACCGTGTTCAACGCCGGCAACCACGTCGCCCAGTTCTGGGACGGCCGCGCCGCCACGCTCGAGGACCAGGCCAAGGGGCCGGTGCTGAACCCGGTCGAGATGGCCGTCGCCGATGCGGCGCAGGTCGAGAAGGTGCTCAAGTCGATTCCCGGCTACGCGCCGCTCTTCGCCAAGGCCTTCGGTGGAGAGAAGGACGCCGCGGTCACCTTCGACAACATGGCCAAGGCCATCGGCGCGTTCGAGCGCACTCTGGTGACGCCGAGCAAGTTCGACGCGTACCTCGGTGGAGACGAGAAGGCGTTGAGCGACGCCGAGAAGAAGGGGCTGCAGGCCTTCATCAACGCCGGCTGCGTGAGCTGCCATCTCGGCGAAGGCCTCGGCGGGTCGATGTACCAGAAGCTCGGGCTCGTCGCGGCGGTGCCCGGCCTGAAGGACACCGGCCGCTTCGAGGTGACGAAGAAGGACGCCGACAAGTTCTTCTTCCGCGTGCCCTCGCTCCGCAACGTCGCCAAGACGGCGCCCTACCTGCACGACGGCTCGGTGAAGACGCTGCCCGAGGCGGTGACGTTCATGGCGAAGTACCAGCTCGGCAAGGAGCTGAAGAAGGACGAGGTCGACTCCATCGTCACCTTCCTGAACGCGCTCACTGGCGAGCTGCCCAAGGGCCTCGAGGCGCCCAAGGCGCTGCCGAGCGGCAAGGACACGCCGAAGCCGGATCCGAGCTGATCAGTCGACTCTGAGCTCAGCTGGCGCTTCGTCGTCGTGAAACGGTCGGCACAACGACTGGGCCGGGTTCCTCGCAGCGTCGAGCAACCCGAGCCTGGAGCGCTGCCGCGGCCTCGCACGCGAGGTGCTGCTCTCGAACGGCGACGCGAACGCGCACGCCTTCCCTGCAAACCCTCTCCGACGCCTTCAGCTGCGCGTCGTCCGTGAGCCGGGCCGCAAACCCGAGGGTCGGCATCCAGCGGTTGGGCTACGGTGAGCCAACCAACGGAGTGATCGATGCCGCGACGAATCACCAAACCACCGCAGAACCTGACGCCCAATCGCCCGCGCAACCAAACGCCGAAGAGCCCGCTCAACGGCACCGTGCGAATGGACAAGATTCCTGCGCTGGCGAACGGCAGCTTCTACGAGAACGTCAACCTCGTGGTGGGCGGCAAGACGATTCCGGCAGAGTTGGTGCAGGTGCTGCCCAACCCCAAGAACCTGCCGACGATGGCCATCATCGACCGCGCGGTGCGCAACGGCCGACACCTCGTCACCATCGCGCCCAAGTCGGCGGTCGTCGGTGGCGGCAACTCGCCCTCGACGCCCGCGCGCCGCCCCCAGCCCGCTGCGCCGGCCTCCATGCGCGACGTCACCGTCGGCGACGCCTTTTCATTGCTCGGGGGCTTCGACACCTCACTCATCGCCGAGCCACCCAGCGACAAGGAGCTGTATCTGATTCGAAAGAGTCATCACGCTCCGAACTTCGAGTGGGTGCCATGGGACGACATCGCCGACATCGACGACCCCGAGCGACGGGGCGCGGCGTTGGGGGCAAACATGGCGCTCGCCAACCTGCGTTCCAACGAGCGTGCCGAGAAGCTGTACAACCGCGAAGATTCCATTTGGAACGACCTGTCGGTGCGTGAGCTGGAGAGCTTCGACGCCGCGCTCGAGGACATGGCCGAGCGGAAGGGCAGCCCCCTGTCGTTCGCCGACGTTCAAGAGATGAAGTCGATCGTGAAGGGTGAGCACTTTCTCAATGAGAAATACGGCACGCGTCGCGGTGCCCTCGAGGCGATGTCTCAATTCACGCCCAAGGAGTGGGAGCGCATCAACACGATTGCCCACGAGACGTTTGCACGAGCGACCGGCCGAACGTGGCCGGCGTATTGGTCAGACACGGTGACCGCGAAGCTCAACGCTTCGTTCAAGGTGGTGTCTGCGCTCGGTGACAACGTGCCGTACAAGAACATCGGCAAGCTCAAGAGCCTGCTGCTCGAGCCGCGCGAGCGACTCCAATCACTCGACCAGCTCCCCGAGCCGATTCGACGCGAGTTCAAGGACAAGCTCGACGGGCTTCGCGTGTATGCGGTCGAGGGCGGCGGGTACGTCGCGTACCGCTACGCGCTGCGCGAATACTGGGTGGAGGCGTACGGAAACAGCTACGGCAGCCTCGAGAAGCACTCGCAGACCACCCTGCACGCCGCGGCCTTCGACAAGAAGGGCGCGCTCCTCGTCAGCGTGGGCCGCAAAGACGACACTGGCGTGCCCGACGAGTTCGCTGACTTCAACTGAAGCGCACTCCAACGCTTCTGACGTGGGGCGGGCGACGGCGCTCGGATCCGAGCTGATCAGTCCAAACGTGAAGTCGCTCCACTTCGGCTGGTCACTCCGAGGGCGGAACGAAGCGCGCCTCGACGTCATGATGGTCGTCGGCCTCGATGATCCAGAAGCCCGCGCGGCCCGGCTCGGTCGAGCTCCCGGCGCCGATGAGGTGAGGGCGTGCCTCGGTGCGGCGGTGCCACGACCTCCGGTGCGCGTGCCCGTGGTGGAGCACGACCCGATGCCGGCGGATCAGCTCGAGCAACGCCGGCCCGTCGATGAGCGCGGATTCGATCCACTCTCGCCGTCCGTCGGAGGACAAGGGGCCGTGATGCGAGAGCACGTGCACGGTGCGGCCCTCGAGGCGCGGGTCCACGAGCACCTTCTCGAGCGCGGCGAGCTGGCGCTGGCCCAGGCGGCCGACGAAGTACTGGCTCCAGCCGGAGACGCGGGTGCTGTCGAGGCCGACCAGCGCGGTGTCGTCACCGAGGAGCTTCACGAACGGGTAGCCGTGTTCATCGGCGAACTCCGGGAGGTCGGACCGGAGCGCGTCGGCGAAGACCGTCTCGAAGGCCTTCGGCGCGACGTAGCGGTCGTGATTGCCTGGAATCAGCGTGAGCCGGCCGGCGCGCAGGAGCGGCTCGACGCTCTCGCGCATCCACTCGAGCTCCTCGGGGTGGCCCATCGCGGTGAGGTCGCCGGTGAGGAGTACGTGCTCGGGTGCATGCGCGTCGAGGTCGTCGAGCAGCCGCCGCCATCGGGACGAGGCGTCACGAAACCGCGCGAGCCGGCCGAAGCCATGCAGCTCGATGCGCCCGAGGAGGCCCTGTGCGCCGGTCGCTCCCCACGAGCGCGCCGACCAATCGACCTGATGATGAATGTCGCTGAGGTGGATGAAGCGCACGGCCCATCGTGTCGAGCCAGTCGGGCCTCCGCAAGCACACCTCCCAGCTCGGAGAGGTCACTGGCCGTAGAGCACGAAGAGGTACGGCGTGTCCGTCGCCACCTCGGAGACGAGCCGCCGAGCGAGCGCTCGGCTCGCGATGTGCAAACCGGCCCTCACCATGACCGACCCCGCTGCGCTCCCCGCGAAGAATCAAACGGTTCCACGCTTTCTGTTGGTGGCACTGGCGTCGATGTCAGGGTGCGGAGGTCAGGGGTACGTGGGCGATCGATGCGGTGCGCTGACCGCCCAGACGGCCGTCCAGTCCCTCCCCACCTCGAGCCCGGTGGTGCTTCAGAGCGATGCGGGCGTGCGAATGATCATCCGGACCCCATCGGGCGTCGGCACCCGCTCACTCGACCGCGACTTCGAATGTTGCGTCAGACAGGAGGTGGAGTCGCTGCGTGACGCTGGCATGAGCTGCGCGGTGAATTGTGACGATTACCGAGGATCGATCGGCGCGGCCGCGCTCGGCGCTCCCTACCAAGGTGAGCTCTGCAACGGAAACGGCGGCTCGGCGAGCTGCACCGTCTTCTACTCGAAAGCGACGGGGCTGCTCGTCGGGACCAGCTCGATCTGCCTCGACTGACCTCGGCAGCTCACGGCCACTTTCCGCGCTGGCTCGACTTCACGGGCGACCTCCTTTCCGACCGAGGCGCTTGCCTCTCGCTGCTTCGGCTCTCGCCAGCAGAGGACCGCGGTTCAGAAAGACACTTCGAGCTCGAAGTCTCCGCGCGACGCGAGCTCACCGTCGACGACGACGTACACGCTCTGTCCGGCGCTCAGGGAGAAGGTGACCTCCTCTGGGTCGCCCACGCCATTGAAGACCGTGCCCGCGACGCACATGCCACTGCCACACGCTGGCTGCACGTAGAGCATCGGGTCGAAGCGCACGACGCCTCCATCGGCGAGGACGTGATCGAGCGGCGTCACTTTCACCCGGTACGTTCGCGCGCTCGGCGGAGCGAGGAGATACGCAACGTCGCGGCCCGACGCGGCGCCTCCCGAGGGACAGCCCGCGCCCGAGACGCTGTAGTCGTCGGTCGAGGTGAAGGTGCTGCCGAGGAAACGGCCACCCGCGGTGACGTCGGGGGCGGTGCCGTCGCAGAGGTCGGCCCCGTTGAGCGCGACGACGCCAGCGTCCATCGACGACCCGCCCCCAGTCGCCGAGCCTCCCGAGGTCGAACCACCCGCCGTCGAACCGCCTGCGGTCGATCCCCCCGCGGCCGCGCCTCCAGCTGATCCGCCCGCAGTCGATCCACCAGCCGACGGCCCTCCAGCGATTGAGCCGCCCGCCGAGCCGCCTGCCGACGTTCCACCCGCTGATCCGGATCCGCCCGCTGATCCACCGTCGGGCTTGGTGCCCGCATCGGAGAACATGACCGTGGCGCTTCCGCAGCCGACCGACAACGCGGCGACGACGAGGAGGTGACGCATGGGCGATGAATGCCAACTCTCGGCCGACAACTCAACCGCACGGCGACGGCCTATGATCCCAAGGTGGCTCCAGTGCTCAAGACCCAGTCGCGAAAGGGGCCTGTGCTCAAGGGTTGGACGTAGCTCGGGCTCACCCACGTTCGAGAGGCGAGCGTGGTGCACGCCAGCCAGCCTCGAATCAGCGCTTGGGGCCCTTGACGCGGCCCCTCGATCGGCGCGAAAAGGAGACCAACTGGTCAGACCTCTTACCTCTGACCAGTTCGCAACCCAATGGCCTCCGTCACTGCCCTCACCGCCGAACGCCGCCCCGCCGCCCACGCCGAGGGAGAGATCGTCTCGCTCATCCTCTCCGGCGACCTGCCACCCGGCGCGAACCTGCCCTCGGAGCGCACGCTCTCGCTCCAGCTCGGCGTCACCCGGCCCACGCTCCGGGAGGCGCTCCAGCGGCTCGACCGCGACGGGTGGATCGAAGTGCGCCACGGCAAGTCGACGCGGGTGAAGGACATCTGGGCCGAGGGTGGCCTCAACGTGCTCGCCGGAGTGGTGCGCTATGGCGGCAATCTCCCGCCGCGCTTCGTGAGCAACCTGCTCCAGGTGCGGGTCGCGCTCGCGCCCATCTACGCCCGCGCCGCCGTCGACGAGAACCCGAAGCTCATCGTCGAGACCCTCGCCGCGCCGCTCCGCCCAGCCGACGACGCCGACGCCTTCGCCGAGTTCGATTGGAAGCTGCACCTCGCCCTGACGCGCGCGTCCGAGAACCCGGTCTTCACTCTCATCTTGAACGGCTTCTCGAACCTCTACCCGGCGATGGCCGTGCACTACTTCGCCGCGCCCGCCGCCCGCCGCGCCTCGCGCCAGTTCTACGACGCGCTCGAGCAGGCCGCGCGAACCAAGAACCTCGCGAAGGCCGAGAAGGTCACGCGAGAGGCCATGCAAGACAGCCTCGAACGCTGGCTCGACGTCGAGAAGAAGCTGCGCGCTGCGTTCGCAAACCCGGGGGACGACCGATGAGACGCTGGAATGGATGGGGTGACGAGAGCCACAGCTACGCGGTGCCAGCCAAGGCGACGACCGCACTGAACGAGTGGATTGGGCCCGCCTCGCCGAAGAAGGACGCGACGCTCCAGGAGGTGCTCGCCACCGTTCCGAAGAGCCGGCTCGCGCACGCGGCGTTCCTCTCGTTCGACGAAGAAGATCGACTCCGTCACGCGCGCGGCCAGAGCCTCGCCGACTGGGTCGCGCTGCGCTCGGGACGAATCGGCGCCTTCCCCGATGCAGTGGCGTATCCCGAGACGAGCGACGACGTGCGGGCGCTCCTCGAGTGGGCGAAGCGCACCACCACGCGGATCATTCCGTACGGTGGAGGCACCAGCGTCGCCGGCCACATCAACCCCGACGTCGATCGAGGGCCGTGCGTCACCGTCGACATGAGCCGAATGTCGAAGCTCCTCAAGCTCGACGAGACGAGCCGGCTCGCGACCTTTGCGGCGGGCGTGTCTGGCCCCGACATCGAGGCGCAGCTGCGCGCCAAGGGCCTCGTGCTCGGCCACTTCCCACAGTCGTTCGAACAATCGACGCTCGGCGGTTGGGTCGCGACGCGCTCGTCGGGGCAGCAGTCGGCGCTCTACGGCCGCATCGAGAAGCTTTTCGCCGGCGGAAGAGTCGAGACGCTCGAGGGCACGCTCCAGTTGCCGGTGTTTCCCGCCTCCGCCGCCGGGCCCGACGTGAAGGAACTGGTGCTCGGCTCGGAAGGCCGGCTCGGCATCATCACCGAGGCGACCGTTCGCGTGTCGCGGCTGCCCGAGCGCGAGGAGTTCGTCGGCGTCTTCTTTCCCGGATGGGACGACGGGCTCGCGGCGTCACGCACCATCGCGCAGGCGAAGCTCCCGCTCTCGATGCTGCGGCTCTCGGCGCCCGAAGAGGCGCGCACGATGCTGACCCTCGCCGGACACGAGCGGTTGCTCGGCGCGCTCGAGGCGTGGATCAAGTTTCGCGGCGCAGGTGAAGGCAAGGCGCTGCTCCTCATCGGCGCGACCGGCACACCCGCGTCGGTCACCTTCGCGCTCGAAGAAGCGCTCGCCATCACCAAGAAGCACAACGGCATCTCCGCGGGCCGTACCTTCGGCGCCCAGTGGACGAAGAACCGCTTCCGCGCGCCGTACCTGCGCAACTCGTTGTGGGACATGGGCTACGCCGTCGACACCCTCGAGACCGCGACGCCGTGGTCGAACGTGAACGCGACGCTCAGGGCGGTGGAGTCGGCGCTGCGCAAGGGCCTCGACCGCTGGAACGAGCGCGTGCACGTGTACACGCACCTCTCGCATCTCTACGGCGACGGCTCGAGCATCTACACGACGTATCTCTTCCGGCTCGGTGCCACGCCCGAGGAGACGCTCGAACGCTGGAAGGTGCTCAAGGCGCGCGCGAGCGAGGCCATCGTCGCGTCGAAGGCCACCATCAGTCATCAACACGGCGTCGGCGTCGATCACGCGCCGTACCTCCAAGCGGAGAAGGGCGCGCTCGGCCTCACCGCCATCGACTCGGTGCTGAAGCGGTTCGATCCAACCGGGCTGATGAACCCCGGGAAGTTGATCAATGGAGGTGCGCCATGAGCGCCTCACAGGCGAGAGAGCAGACGTGGCGGCGGCTCGAGTCGCAGACGTGGGACGTCGTCATCGTCGGCGGAGGCATCACCGGCGTCGGCATTCTCCACGAGGCGACGCGGCGCGGGCTGCAGGCCGTGTTGGTGGAGCAGGGTGACTTCGCGTCGGGCACCTCGAGCCGCAGCTCCAAGCTCGTGCACGGCGGGCTGCGCTACCTCGCGACGGGTGACTTGAAGCTCACCTGGCAGTCGGTGCGCGAACGCGAGCGCTTGCTCGACGAGCTCCCCGGGTTGGTCGAGCCCATCGGCTTCCTGATGGCGAGCTACGAAGGCGACAAGCTCGGCAAGCGGATGATGCGAACCGGGCTGCGCATCTACGACTTCTTCGGCTCCGGCGTGCCGCACAAGCCGTTGAGCGCGGCCGACTTGTTGATGTTGGCGCCTCGGTTGCGGCTCGAGCGGCTCTCGGGAGGCTTCTGGTATCGCGACGCGCAGACGGATGACGCGCGGCTGGTGCTCCGGGTGCTCTTCGACGCCATCGCCTCGGGTGGCGCGGCGCTGAACTATGCGCGCGTCGAGGAGCTCATCGATAGAGCCGGGCAGGTGGGCGGCGTGATCCTCCGGGACCGTGACGCGGATCGGGTCGCGCGGGTCGAGGCGAGGGCGGTGGTGAACGCGACGGGCGCCTGGGCGGATCGGCTCCGCACCCAGCTCGACGCCAAGCCGGTGATCAGACCGCTGCGTGGGAGCCATCTCCTCTTTCCCTCGTGGCGATTTCCGGTCGCGCAGGCGGTGGCGTTCCGCGACCCGAAGGATCAACGGCCGCTCTTCGCGTATCCATGGGAAGGGCTCACGCTCCTCGGTACGACGGATCTCGATCACGAGCGGTCGCTCGATGAAGCGCCGTCGATCAGCGAAGTGGAAGCGCGCTCGATGGTGGAGGCGGCGCGCGCGGCGTTCCCCGGTCTCAGCTTGAGCGTGAAGGACGCGGTGTCGACCTACGCGGGCGTGCGGCCGGTCATCGGTACCGGCAAGAAGGATCCGTCGAAGGAATCGCGCGAGCACATCATCTGGAACGAGAAGGGCCTGGTGACGGTGACCGGCGGGAAGCTGACGACCTTCCGGGAGATCGCGCGCGAGGCGGTCGATGCGTTCGAGCCGTTGATGGCGTCATCGCTGCGGCGGAAGGTGGCGAAGCGCGGGCGGTTCCCCACGCCGCCGACGAGCGTGTACTGGGGTGCGCTCGACGCGATGGAGCGTCGTCGTCTCGCAGGCCGCTACGGCACCTGGACCCCGGCGTTGGTCGAGGCCGCGCGCGAAGGCGAGCTCGAGCGAATTCCCGAGACGTATTTCCGTTGGGCCGAGCTTCGGCACGCGGCCCGAGTCGAGCGAGTGGAGCACCTCGAAGACTTGCTGCTCCGTCGAGTTCGGGTGGGGCTGCTCTTGCCCGATGGTGGGCGGGAACACCTCGAGCGGGTGCGCGGCATCTGCCAAGACGAGCTTGGGTGGGACGATGGGCGCTGGGAGCGCGAGGCGGAGCGATACCTCCGCGCGTGGGAGACGCAGCACCGGCCTCCCAACGTGAGCGACACCGAGAAGGTGATTCACGCCCCGAGAGCGAGCGCGCCACGGGCAGTGGGCTGAGCGCAGGGGTCCACTTCGAGTCGAGACCCGGAGGGGCGAGTTCTTCCGCAAGGTCGTCGGGCCACTCGCGGTGTCGGTGGGTGGGCCTGAAGCGTCGATGCTGGTGGCTCGCTCCGGACCTTCACCGTTGCAGCGCTCGGACATTCCCGACACGCTCGATCCACCCGACTCACGCGGCGCCGGGCCTGATCCGGAGCAGAGCCATGAAGAAGAACTCGAATGGTCGAACCGTACGAGTCGGTGATCTCGAGCTGTACGTCGAAGAGCACGGAGCCGGCTCACCGCTGCTGCTGCTCCACGGATTTGGTGGCTGCGTTCGAACTTGGCAGCCGTTCGTCGGTGAGTGGTCGAAACACCATCGACTGATCCTCGTCGACCTCCGCGGTCATGGAGCCTCGACGAATCCGTCGCACCGGTTCACGCATCGGGAGGCGGCAGGCGACGTGCGAGCGCTCCTCGAGAAGCTCGGCGTCGAACGATGCTCGGCGATGGGCCTCAGCACTGGAGGGATGGTGGTGCTCCACCTCGCGACGAGTCAGCCGAACCTCTTCGACGCGCTGGTGCTGGTGAGCGCGACCACCCACTTTCCCGAGCAGGCGAAGGCCATCATGCGCGGCGCGTCGCTTCGCACGATGCCTCCGATGGCGCGCGAGCTGTACGAGATGTGCGCCGCTCGCGGAGAACCCCAGATTCGCGAGCTGCTCGACCAGTTCCACGCGCTCGCCGCCACCGACGACGACATGAACTTCACCGAAGCGAGGCTCGCGACCATCACCGCCCGCACGCTCGTGGTGCACGGAGAGGCCGATCGCTTCTTTCCCACGGAGATCGCCCGGGTGCTCGCGCGCTCGATTCCGAACGCCGAGCTGTGGCTCATTCCCGGCGGCGAGCACGTGCCTGTCTTCGATCGGTCGGTGCCGTTCGGCGCACGCGCGCTTCGGTTCCTTTCGACGAACAGCCGCTGAGCCTCACGAATCCAAGCTTGATCAGTCCAGTCCAATCGCCATCAGGGCGCGGCGTCGCCGAAGTCGCAGCTGTCGCGTGGACACGAGGGCGGCACGGTAATCACGGGCTCACCCGCCCACACCGAGGCGAAGAAGGCGCGAATCTGCTCGCGCGCCGCGACACCGGCCTGCGTGCTGCCTCCACCGAAGCCATGCCGCGCGACGAGGTCGGTGATGGCGTTCGGAATTCGAAACTGCGTCAACGCGGTCTGACTCCGTGCGTCCGCGACCGAATTCACGCCGACGACGGGCTCGAGCACCGCGCCGACCTGCACCGCGTGACTCGAGGTCGCCACCAGGTGCGTGCCGATGTTCGGGAGCACGGGATCTCCCATGCTCTCCTGGAGCAGCATCACCACGTTCGGCCGGAGGTTCATCGCTGCCCAGGCCGCGCCGTCCACTGGATCCCAGCTCCCCTGCGTCATCACCACGCTCAGCGCACGGTCGATGGCGCTCGGCGTCGTCGTCGCGAACAGCTCGTCGAGCGTCGAGAACGGCGCCGAGGTCGGAACGAAGTGCGTCCACCCCGCACCCGGCACGTTGAGCACCGCGGCGTGAATCGCCGGCTCGGTGAGCGTGTGCACGAAGCCCAAGGTGCCGCCGAGGGAGCCACCCGCGTAGACGAGCTTCGAGGCATCGCTGCGCACGTTCGCCGCCGGGTTCGCCACGCCGCCCAGCATTGGCTGCGCGAGCAGGTCGCCCAACACCCCGTCGAAGGACGTCTCGATGGCCGAAGCGTCCGCGAGCGCCTGGAGCAGCCGGCCGGTCGACCGCTCCGAGCCGGTGAAGCGGTGGTCGAGCCCGACGAGCGTCTCCACGACGGAGTTCCCAGTCCACCCTGCGTACTCGAGGTTCAGCTTCGCGGCGCCGACCTGCACGATGTCGTCGTCGAAGGTCGCGTCATTCACCTCGCCGCCCGTGCCGTGCCCGAAGATGACGACGGGAAACGGACGCGTCGTGGGAGGCAGCACGACGCGGAACGGTGTCGAGTGCCGCTCTCCGCTCATCGGCAGCCCATCGGCACCCAGCGTCAGCTCACCCGTCGGCTTGATGAAGGTGGGCAGTCCCTCCACTCGGCCACGCACCTCGAGCGCGCCGTTTCCGAGGAGCTTCGTGCGCTCGACCGAGGCCGTGAGCTCCCCTCGTTTCGCCGCGTCGATGGCGGCCGCGCGCAGCACGTCGAACGGAGCACGAACGTTCTTCGCCGAGCGGGTGGTGAACTCCCAGACGCGCAGCACGCGGGCCGGCTCGACCCCGACCATCGAGAGCAGCGTTCGCGTCGGTGCCTGAAACGCCCGCCACTCGCGTTCGGAGGGCGATGAAGGTGATTCGAGCCCGAGCGCCACCTTCACCTGTCGAGGCACCTCGACGCCCTTCACCTCGTCGAGCACCACCGCGACGTAGTCCGTCGAATACGAGAGCGGGCGCAGCGGGTAGCCGATGACGAGGCTCGAGCTCGCCTCCTTCGTGACGGTGAGCCGGAGCGGAACTTCTTCGCCGTAGCCGTCGCCGGGCGTCGCGCGAAAGAGCCGGAGCGCGGTCGCTGGCCTCGCATCGGTGCGCACCTCGACGACGGAGGAAAAGCCGACGGCCACCGCGCCGAGGACCGAGAAGCCGTCGAGCCGGTTGAGCGGCTCCGGAGAGTCGGGGCTCGGCAAGGTGCGCCGCTCGATGGACACGCGCAGCCCCGTCTCGGTGGTCGCGTCCTTCACTGTGAAGGCGTTGTTCGGCCACGGGAGCAGGCACCGGGTGCCGTCTTGCGCGTCGCAGCCATGGGCCGGAGGGACGCGCGCTCCGACGGCGCGCTCGAGCGGCTCGGCAGGCCCGCACGCGACGATGGCGAGGAGGAGGAGGAGCAGCAGCCTGCGCAGTGACATCACCCACTCGGTTTGTGACGCACGCCGCGCGCCGTCGAGAGGGACTCGACAAACATCCCTCTCGTTCGGGAGGCGCTCTCCATCGGCCGGCGGCCCACGCGAGCGCCAGGGCCGTCTTCGCGCCCATCGCTCGGGAGCCGCTCACCAGGGCAGCGGCTGACCCTGGTGGAAGAACTTGCCCGTCGGTCCATCGGCCGGCAGCTGCGCGAGCGCCACCGCGGTCTTCGCGCCCGTCGCCACGTCCATCGGCGCGTTCTCTCCGCCGAGCTCGGTCTTCACCCAGCCGGGGTGCGCGGAGTTGATCTTCACGTTGGTGCCCTTGAGCCGCGTCGCCTGCAGCACGGTGAGCATGTTGAGCGCCGACTTCGACGAGGCGTACGCCGGACCCGCCCAGGCCGCGGCCTGCTCGTCGCTCGAGATGGTCGAGAGCGAGCCGATGATGCTCGACTGGTTGACGATGCGGCCGGCCGGCGCCTTCTTCAGCAGCGGCAGCAGCGTCTGGGTGAGCTCGTTCGGCGCGATGACGTTCGTCTCGTACGTCTCGCGGAACATCTCGGCGCCCGAGCGCGCGGGCTCGAGGTTGATGCCGGCATTGTTCACCAGCACGTCGAGCTGGCCGAACTCCTTGGTGATGAACGCCGCGATGCCTTCACGGTGCGCCTGCTTCGTCACGTCGAGCTCGACCGGGCGAACGTCGAGCTTCTCCTTCGTCAAGGCGTCGGCCGCCGCGCGCGCCTTCGTCACCTCACGCGCGCCGAGCAGCACCACGAAGCCCGCCTGCCCGAGCTGCCGCGCGATCTCGAAGCCGATGCCCTTGTTGCCACCCGTCACCAACGCCACTTTGCGATTCATGTGTGCCTGCCTTGTGGAAAATCCCGGCGGAATGCCGGCGCGGGGAGATGAATAGGGCGTCCCATCTTCGTGCGCGAGGCGGCAGGAATGAGACGAGATGTCCTGATGATGGGACGGGCCCGTCATGCGAAGCTCCAGACCGTGAGCCAGACCCTCGACGACCTCGCCTTGCTGGTGGACATGGTGCGCGCTGGAGGCGTGCGGGCGCTCGCGCGTGCCCGGAACGTGCCTCGCTCGACGGTGAGCCGCCGGTTGGCCCGGCTCCAGCACGTGCTCGGTGTTCCCCTCACCAACGTCGGCGCCGGCGCGCTCTCGCTCTCCGAAGAAGCGGAGGCCTCCTTCGAGCGGCTCGCGCGGGTCGTCGACGAAGCGAGGGACATCGCGGCCGAGCTGAGCACTCGTGGACGAGAGCCGCAGGGCGTGCTCCGGCTCACCACCACCCCGAGCTTCGCCGACGCGGTGTTGCCGCCCATCGTCGCGCGCTATCTCGCCAAGTACCCGCGGGTGCGGTTCGAGCTGCTCTCCTCCACCGAGCGGGTCGACCTCGGCACCGAGCGCATCGACATCGCCATTCGCGGCGGCCCGCTCGAGGACACCACGACGCACACCGCGAAGCGGTTGGGCACGCTCACCGTCGGCTTCTTCGCGAGCCCGGCGTACCTGGAACGGAGAGGTTCTCCGAAGTCGCCTGCCGAGCTCACCGAGCACGATCTGCTCCTCTCGTCGTCGCGGGCGGTGGGGAGCTGGGGCGTTCAGCGCAAGGGACGACGAGAGACGCTGCGGGTCACGGGCCGGCTCAACGCGACGAGTGAGCAGTTCCTCTTGAGGCTCGCCGAGGAGGGTGCCGGCATCGTGCGGTCACCGACCTACGTGGTGGCGCAGCAGCTGAAGCGGCGAACGCTCGTGCCAGTGCTCGAAGACGCGTGGCTGCGCTCCGACGTGCATCTCGTTCACCTGCTCGGGCCTCCGCCGAAGACCCGCGCCTTCGTCGAGCTCGCCGTCGCCGCCTTCGCCAAGGGTGGGCCGTGGTGAGCGACTCGAGGCGTCGAGGTCGGTCGAGCCGCGTCCGAGGGTCGGAGGCGCCGGCACCCCGGAGCTGATCGAAGTCACGTTCCGCCTGCGACGATCTGACGCAGAAGCGACTCGGGCCTCGCCGGGTTCTCAGCGTCAGGCGAGGCATTCCGCCCGCCGTTGGAGGTTCGACGATGAGACGGCTCCTGGGGTTGCTGCTGGTGACGACTGGTGCGCTGGGCTGTGGCGTGGCGACGACCACCGAGCTTCCCGTCACGGCCGTCGAGGGCTCGCGCGCCGGTGCACTCACGAGTGACGAGGAGAACGACCTCCGCTTCATTCGAGAGGAAGAGAAGCTCGCCCACGACGTCTACCTCACGCTCAACGGCCGGTGGGGCGTTCAGGTGTTCTCGAACATCACCGCGAGCGAGCAGACCCACACCGACGCCGTCAAAGGGCTCCTCATCACCTACGGCGTGAACGACCCCGTTCTCGGTCGCGGGCAAGGTGAGTTCGAGAACGTGACGCTCCAGAAGCTGCACGACGAGCTGGTCGCCGAGGGCACGAAGAGCGTGGTGAGCGCGTTCACCGTCGGCGCGACCATCGAAGACCTCGACCTCGCCGATCTCGCCCGCCTGTCGGGCCGCACCACCAAACCAGACGTGTCCGCGGTGTACGCCACCCTCGCGCGCGGGAGCCGCAATCACTTGCGCTCCTTCGTCGGGCAACTCACGAATCAAGGTGCGGCGTACAGCCCGAAGTACCTCTCCGCGCAGGAGTTCACCGCCATCGTCACCACCCCAACCGAACGCGGGCCCTAGAACGCGGCTTCAGGCTCGAACTCGACGCCCGACTGGACGACCAGCGAGCGAGACGCAGGACGACCACGGTTCATCGGGACCCGGTCGGAAGTGACCCGGCCGGGTCTGGCGACCAACCCCGTTCGTCCAGATCCAACGACTTCGCGGCTGGCCGTGATGCTGCAGGCCATCCACTTGATGAGCGCCAGTGGGCCCTCGCGCCAGCCCGGAGAGCTGCCTCACTGGGTGAGCTCGGTGCTCCGTCGGCTCGATCGGCTCATCGACCAGCCCGAGATGCTCCCGCTCCAGGAGTTGATGGGCCGTCGGGTGTGGATCGCCTCGTGGGCGAGCGTGCCTCCGCTCTTCGCACCGCTCGCCGCGCTCTACGCCGCCTTCGGTGCGAGGACCCAGTCCATCGTCGTCATCGTCTGGCTCGCGTTCGCGCCGGTGATGGTGCGCGCCTGCCGAACGACCTCTGCGCTCACCATCGCGAACGTCACCGCGGCGATTCACATCGTCGTCTTCCTGATGATGGGGCTCGCCACCGCGCCGGCCGACCTCGTGGCCATGGGCTACCTCGCGCTGGTGCCCCTCGCGATGTCACTCACCGTCGGCACGCTCCCCACCATCATCTGGGGAATCATCGCGACCCTGGCGTCGTCGGTCATCGCCGTCGCCTCGGTCAAGGGCTGGGCGCTCGAGGGGCCCTATCAACACCAGACCGAGCTGCGGCTCTTCGTCGCGGTGCTCTTCGCGCCGACGGTGCTCACCTTGGGCCTCGTCTTCCTCGCGCACCGCAAGGCCGTCGCCGCCGAAGCCGACGCGGCGACCCGTGCGCGCAACGCCTTCCTCGCGAACATGAGCCACGAGATCCGCACGCCGATGAACGGCGTGTTGGGCATGACGCAGCTCCTGCTCCAGTCGCCGCTCTCCCCGGAGCAACGCGACCAGCTCCTCACCCTGCGCAAGAGCTCGGAGCTGATGATCACCCTGCTCAACGACGTGCTCGATCTCTCGAAGCTCGAGGCGGGCAAGGTGAGCATCGAGCACATTCCAGTCTCGATTCGCGCCTGCGTCTCCGACACCCTCGCGCTCTTCGTCGGGCTGGCGCGCGAGAAGAGCCTCATCCTCAGCGGAGACGTCGACGCGTCGGTGCCGGCGAACGTGCTCGGAGACCCGACCCGGCTCAAGCAGGTGCTGGCGAACCTCGTCGGCAACGCGGTGAAGTTCACCCCGGCCGGCACGGTGGAGGTCCAGGCGAGCTGGCACGACGACGAGCTGGTGCTGCGGGTGAAGGACACCGGCATCGGCATCGCCGCCGAGGGACAACGCCGGCTCTTTCGCCCGTTCCAGCAGGTCGAGTCGTCGACGGTGCGCCGCTTCGGAGGCTCGGGCCTGGGCCTCGCCATCAGCGCGCGGCTCCTCGAGCTGATGCACGGCCGGCTCACCCTCGACTCCGCCCCCGGCAAGGGCAGCACCTTCACGGTCGTCGTCAAGGCGCCGCAGACGAGCGGTATCGAGCAGCTCCCACCCGAAGAGTTCGTCGCCTTCGAGGGCCACGGTGAAGAGGTGCTCGTCGTCGACGACAACCCCATCAACCTCGCCGTCGCCGAAGGGCTGCTGCTCAAGTGTGGGCTGAAGGTCACCCGCGCGTCGACCGGCGTCGAGGCCGTGCAGCTCGCGAGCACGCGGTCCTTCTCCCTGGTGTTGATGGACTGTCACATGCCGGAGATGGACGGCTTCGAGGCGACCCGTCGCCTGCGCCAGGAACCTCGGCTGCGAAAGCTGCCCATCGTCGCCCTCACCGCCTCGGTGATGAAGGAGGAGGCCGAGGCCTGCTTCGCCGCGGGCATGAACGACTTTCTCCCCAAGCCGCTCAAGCGCGAACAACTGGTGCAGGTGCTCCGGAAGACGCTGGGTCGGGAGCGCGGGGCGGCCCGGGCGGTGGAGCCTCCCTCAGCCGCGTGAGTTGGCGTGCTGTGCCTCGCCGACCGAGCGGACGCTCCACCCGCTCCCGTGCAGCCTGCGGGACCTCGATCCGAGCAATTCCAGATGGTTAGACCGGCGTGACGGAGGCAGTGAGGGGCGGCTCACCCCACACCTCGGAGTCGCCACATGAGCTACCGCGTTCGCATTCTCACCCCTGGCCAGCGGGCCAAGAAACTCGAAATCACCAACTACACGAACGGACACCCAAACTTCATCGACGTCGGCATGTCGTACGCCGGCGAGGTTCGCGAGGTCGATTCGATGGAGGTGGTGCTCGAGGGGCCCGTCGTCGATGAGCGGCTGCGGAACGGTTCACTCAAGAGCACCGACCTGGTGTGGCTCGACGACCGGTGGCTGCCCCTGCGCGAGGCGATTCCCTTCATGGACGCTGCCGAGAGTGCCGCCCGCCGCGAAGGTCGGAGGCTCTTTGCTCGGTCGACACTCATCTTCGTGGCAGTGGTGGTGGCGTTTGGCGTGTACGCCTTCTTCCGCTACGCAATCCGCAACTCCTGAGCGCTCGGGTTCAGCCGAACAACTTCTTGAGCGTCTTCGCCGCCCGCTGCGCCGCCCGATAGGCCACCAGCTGCTGCTTCTTCAGCTCGAGCAGGTTCCCACTGCAGTGCACGCACTTCTTGGCGCTCGCAAAGAGGTGGTGCCCACAGCCGGGGCAGCGCTCGAGCGCAGGCGGCAAGCGCCCTTTCACGCGGGGAAACTTCGGCGCGGGCAACCCATCGGGCCCGAGATGCACCCTCGCCTTCGTCATGGCGTCACCGGGAGCTTGAGGCCGCGCGGGGCCGCGATGGTGGACGGCGGCCTGGGCGTGACGGGAGCCTCGAACGGCTCCTCGATGAGCTGGAAGAGCCCTTCGTCGAACGAGGTGCCAGGCGCGTCTTTCACCTTCACCACCCGCTCCTTGAGGCCCTGCTTCTTCAGCTCGAGCACGCGGTGATGGCAGTACGGGTTGTTGCCCGGCTTGCCGAGGAGCACCTGCGTCGTCCAGGAGCAGCCGGCGCGGCAGACGTCGGCGTAGTAGCAGCTCGCGCAGTGGCCCCAGAGGTCGTTCACCGTGCGGTCGCGAGTGAAGTTGAGCTCGGGCGCGTTCACCCAGATGTCTTCCAGCGAACGCTCGAGAATGTTGCCGCCGGTGTAGCCCTTCGTCGGCAGCGACGGGCAGCCCTTGATGGTGCCGTCGGCCTCGATGCCGATGGTGTTCTGCCCAGCGTTGCAGCCGAGCCAGTGGCCCCGCCCGTCGTGCCCGCCGCGCCAGAGGTGCTCGTAGGGCCCGAAGTAGCCAATGTTGTTTCCCGGCACCATCAAGAGGCCGCGGTCGAGGCCCTCGAGGTACAGCTCGGCCAGCATCGGGTACAGCTCGTCGAGCTCGTAGGGTTGGAGCAGCATTTCGGGGTGGTCGACCGCGTTGCCCATCGCCACCGTGAGCTGCACCTGCCAGTGCGTCGCGCCTGCCGCGATGATGTCGTCCATCACCTTCGGGAGCTGCCGCCACGAGAGCGCGTTGATCTGCGTGTTGCAGCCCACGGTGATGCCGTGCCGCTTCAGCCGCTCGACCGCGGCCATCGCCGCCTGCCAGCTGCCCTTGAAGCCGCGAATCCGGTCGTGGGTGTCCTCGAGCCCGTCGATGCTGATGCTGACGCCCTGGAGGCCCGCGTCGGCGGCGGCGGCGACCCGCTCCTCGCTCAGGTTTCGCCCGCCCGAGGTCATCGTGCTGTCCATGCCCTGCGCGCGCACGTGACGGATCAGCTCGACCCAGTCATTCCGCAGGTAGGCCTCGCCGCCGATGATGGTGACTTCGCGGCAGCCGAGCCGGGCGAGCTGCTCGATGAGGCTCTTGCAGTCGGCGGTCGACAGCTCGTCGGGCCGCGCCTTCCCCGCGCGGGAGCCGCAGTGCGCGCACTTGAGGTCGCACTTCAGGGTGATTTCCCACACCGCGTAGACCGGCCGGCAGGTGCGGAGGTCGTCGGCCGTCACCGCGCGAGCGAGCGCATCATCACCGAGGCTGGCGCGCCAGCTCGACGGGAGCCGGGCGGCCAGCTCCTCTTCCCGCTCCTTCTTGCGGTTGGGCTTCTTGGGAGTCGTCGCCATCTCGAGCCTCAGCAGCACGACGGGCCCGAGCGTTCTTCTCTCGCTCGAGCCCGCGCGCATGTTCGACGTGTGGAAGGGTGGTCGGCCGTGTCGCGGCTGATCAGTTCCAGTTCCCGGCGGCGCTGCCGAGATCCTTCAGCGCGGCTTGGAGCGAGGTGAGCGCCTTCTTCGCCTCGGCCTTCTCGGCCGGCTTGAGGGTGTTCATGCCGGCCTTGATGTCGGCGATGACGTTGCTGATCTGAGTGCGGAAGCGCGAGAGGTCGTCGCGGAAGACCACCCCGTACATCGCGATCGGCCCGGCTGGCCGGCCCATGTTGCGCGAGGTCTCGGAGGCGGGCGTCTTCGGTGCGGCGCCGAGGCCCGGGAACACCGGCTTGAGCGCCTTGAGCGCCTTCTCGAGGTCCTTCACGGCGGCCTTGGCCTTGGTGACCTCCGTGCCCTGGAGCACGCCGTCGCCGAAGACGGCCTTCTGGCGCGGGTGGCCTTCCTTGATGGCCTTGTTGGTGTCGTCGATGGTGACCTGCAGCTCGTTGCGGAACTTGGCGAGGTTGTCGCGAATGAAGACGCCGTACATCGGGCGAATGACGCGGCCGCCGCCAGGGGTGGTGTTGACGGCCGGAGTCTTGGGACCAGAGACGCGATTGGTGGGCATCGAGCTTCCTCAGGGTGGAGCCGCGCCGAAATTGGCGCGAAGGCGCGAACCTTAACCAAACACCCAGGGCGTTCTGCAAGCGCAGCCGCGCGAGCCATGTCTCAGGAATGTTCCCCCAGCCGCTCCCTCGCCCAGCGAAGGCCTTCGTCACGGGTCGAGCAGACGACGTAGGGCACCGCCAGGCCAGTGACGAGGAGGATGGTCATGTGAATGAAGCGCAGCAGTGGGGTGGCCAACACGTACACCACGCCCCGGCAGCGCTTCTCGACGACGGGCCGGTACTGGCGCTGCCACGCCGCGATGCGGGAACGCATCGACGCCGAGACGCTGCCGATGTGCGAGGCGTCCATCACTGCGAAGTAGTCTCCCTCGCGCTCCATCAGCGACGAGGCCGCCTTGAGGTACTCGTCGAGCTGCTTGTCGGTGAGGGTGCCTTCCACCGCGTGCACGACGATGGGCCACTCCGAGGTGTCGATGAGCCACCGGCCTGGCGTCTTCACTCGCCCACCGGGAGCCGTACGACCCAGGTCGTCCCCTCTCCGGGAACGCTCTCGAACCTCACCTCGCCGTGGTGCTGCTCCACCACCTTGCGCACGATGGCCAGGCCGAGCCCGTGGCCGCTCGCGCGGGTGGTGACGAAGGGCTCGAAGAGGCGCTCCTTCACCTCGCTGGGCATGCCCGGGCCGGTGTCGCGAATCGTCACCCGCGCCCAGCGCTGGCGTTCGCCCTCCTCGGTGGAGACGTCGACCGAGAGCGCGCCGCGGCCGTTCATCGCCTGCACCGCGTTGCGAAAGAGGTTGGCGAAGGCGAGCTCGAGCTGCCGGTCGTCGAGCGGCACCGGCGGGGCCGAGCCTTCGAGGCGGGTGGAGACCGCGCTCTCGGCGTCTTCCGTCCACAGCGTCTGGCGCAGCGCGCGAGCGAGGAGCGGCTCGAGCGGACGAGGGCTCAGCGTCAAGGTGACGGGGCGCACGAAGTCGAGGAGGTCGGCGACGAGGAGATCGAGCCGCTTCGTCTCGTCGGCGATGACCTTCCACAGCTGGGGCTGCTCGCTGGGCGACACCACCCCACGCTGCATGAGGGAGATGGCGTTGGCGATGCTGCCGAGCGGGTTGCGCACCTCGTGGGCCACCACCGCGGCCATCTCCCCGAGGGCGGCGAACTGCTTGCGGCGCACGAGCGCTTCCTGGGTCGCCTCCAGCTCGGAGAGCGACTGCCGCAGCGCCGCCTCGGACTGCTTGAGCGGGGTGATGTCGATGTCGATGCCGAGCACGCCCACCACCACCTCGCCGTCGCGCACCGGCGACATCGACTGGGAGAAGGAGCGCTCCACGCCGCCCACCAGCCAGCTCCGCTCCTCTCGCACCTGCTCGCCGTCGAGGGCGCGGGAGGCGGCGCGCAAGAAGCTCTCCTTCATCGCGTCGGGCAGCTCGAGCTCGAAGAAGGTGCGGCCGAAGGCGGAGCCGAAGCGCTTCACCGAGGCCGGGTTCTGGAGGAGGAAGCGGCCGTCACGGTCCAAGATGAAGAAGTCGAAGGGCAGCGTCTCGGCCATGGTGACGAGCCAGGCCTCGAGCTCGCGCCACTGCCGCGCGTCGTGCCGGGCCGCGGTGACGTCTTGGAGCGCGAGGCTGCGCGTGCCAGTCGACGTCGAGGCGACGCTCGTGCGGACGTGGAGCTCGAGGCTGCCCACCCACAGCCCGTGCTCGAGGGTGAGGCGCCCCGTCGTCGCGAGCGCCCGGCGCACCTGGGGTTGATCGACCGACGACACGAGCGCGAGGAAGGGCCGGTCGAGCTCGAGCCCGTCGAGCCACTGCGGCAAGGGCCCAGCCGGCGTGAGCAGGCCGCTCGCCTCGTCGAGCGCCATCACCCCGATGTCGAGGCCGGCCAGCAGCGCCTGGAGGTCGTTCGGCGGGGGAGCCACGGAGCGCTCATACCACTGCGCGGGGGATTCGACGGCCCCCCACGCATCAGAACTTGGGGTCGATGGTGTTGGTGAGCGAATCGGGAATTCGGAAGCGGCCGGGTTTGCCTTCGCGCTCGACCGACACCACCATCTTCATCACCCCGAACATCATCGAGTCGATGAGGCGCCTGCTCACCTCGTTCGGATCACCGGCCGTCAGGTAGCGCTCGAGCTCGGCCATGATCTCGACGACGTTCTTCGTCCAGTCGGAGGGGGGGAGCCCGAGCAGGTCGCCGCAGTGGTCGCCGGAGAGGAGCCGAATCATCGCCACCGGGAAGCCGTCGAGCGCGGTGCCAGGGAAGTAGCCCTGCATCAACTCCACCAGGGGCCTGGTGAGATCGACGCCGTCTTGCGACCAGCGCCACTGGCGGTCGCGAATCGCCTCCATCAACTCGTGGCCGTCGTCGACGTCCTTGGGAATCAGGTCGGGCCGAATGCCGAGGAAGTGGCCCACCACGTTCCAGAGGTGGAGCCAGCCGCGCTTCTCGTCGTCCGACACCTGCACCCCGAGGCGCTCGAGCCCGTCGAGCACCACCACCGAGAACGTCATCAAGGTGCCGGCGAGGTCTTCCTGGTTGATGGGCTCTCCGAGGAAGGCGGTGTCCCACTTCGGGTCCGGCCGGGTCTTGAGGTAGTGGCGAATGGTGGCGTGCATGAGCCGCACCTTCTGAATGGTGCGAATGCCACGCCCGTTCGGGCCGAAGGAGCCCTCGCTCACCGAGTCGAAGAGGAACTGAGCGGTCTCGAAGATGCGCTGCTTGACGTGCTTCGTCATGCCCTGCGTCTGGACGATGACGTGGGCGCCCTTGGCCGCCGCGTAGGCCTGCGGGAGCGAGCTACAGAACAGACAGCCCGCCACCTGCCAGCCGGCCCGGGTGAAGAGCTTCTGACCGGTCTCCATCAGCGCGCGATCGGCCCACGGCGGCAGGGCCACGTCGTCGAAGTACTTCTTGGTCTCGGGTGGCAGGCCGTCGGGGAGCGGCTGGTCCGTCTTGAAGATGTTGAACATCAACTCGTTGACGGAATTGCCCGCGTGCGTCGCGAAGATGGTCGCGATGACGGCGTCGGCCGGCGGGTCCATCTGGGTGCGTGCCTCGTCGAGGAGCGCGTCGCTCCACCGGGTGCGCGGTGTCCAGGCGGTGGAGGGGTGCTTCTTCCAGGCGAGGTACTTCCCGAGCGCCTCGGTTGGATAGAACCGCGCCGCCTCAGGGTAGACATAAAATGTATCGGGCGGCACGTTGGTGTGCAGATATTCACCGTTCGACCAGGTGCCGTCTGGTGCCTGAGAATCGACGAGCAGCTGTATCGCTTTGGCGACCGAGGGGTGGTCGCCTTCTCCGCAGTCGATGAGCGCCTGCACCACGAGCGCGGTGAGCGGCAGCATCGTCGCGCCTTTGCCGGCGTTGGCGATGGAGACGTACGACTCCGGGCCCTCGCCCCAGCCGCCGTCGGGGTTCTGGTGGGTGAGGAGGAACTCGACCGCCCGGCGGATCCACGGCTGGCGCAGGTCGACCTTCACCGCGGCGAGGCCCATCAAGACGAAGCTCGAGGCCGAGAGGTAGTTCACCACCCAGCGGCCCCACCAGGCGCCGTTGCTCGCCTGCTGATTGCGGAGGAACTGCACCGCCTTGTTCACCGCTGGGTGGCTCTCGGTGAGGCCCAGGTTGCCCAGGCCATGCAGCACGCGGCTGGTGAGGTCTTCGGTCGAAGGGTCGCCCATCGGCGGGGGCACCTCGATGACTGCCTCGAGCATCTCGAAGGGGTTCGACATGTCGACGCGCGGGTTCTTCTCCATGATGGGCCCGGGTGGCTTGCTCGGCAGGCCCCAGACGAAGGCCGACCAGCCGCCGTCGGGGTTCTGCATGCTGAAGACCCACTGGAGGCCGGTCTGACTCGAGCGCTGCACCTGGCCGAGCACGTCGGTGGCGAGCGCGCCGTCCTTCGCGTTGATGGCCATGCCGAAGGAGGTGAGGGTGACGCCCGCGTCGTCGGCGTCGGGCATGGTGTGGTTGGTGCGCTGAAAGGCCCAGCCACCGGCGAGCACCGCGTCGGCCTTGCGGTTGTCCACCTTGGGCATCGGCTTCTTGAGCTGCGCGTTGGCGAGCCACTGGAGCGCACGGGAGAGGTCCGGGTCGTTGGGCGGCACGCCTCCGGCGAGGAGCGCGCGCACGTTGAAGGCGGTCGACCAGACCTCGGTGCCGAAGCCGTCGAAGCGCAGGCCCTTCGCGTCCTTCACGCGCTGGGAGAGGACCCAGGCCACCGCGCGGTCGAGCATCGACTTCGCCTTGGGCGTACCGATGGCGTGCAGACAGGGGAGCGCGAGCACGCTGATGACGGCGGAGTCGTTCCAGCTGCCGTCGTCGTTCTGGAACGTCTCGAGCACCTCGATGGCGCCGTTGCACTTGAGGGTGTCGAGGAAGGACTTCTTCGAGCCGTCGGGGCCGAAGTCGCCGCGCAGCCGCTTCACCAGCAGCTCGAACTCGAAGGCCATCATGAAGACGCCGGAGTGGAAGCGGGTCTCGAGCGCCTTGCGCACCGGCGGCACGAGGAGCACCGCGCTCGAGGGGCACGGCAGCTTGTGCGGGTCGACCAAGCCGGCCATGCCGAGGAAGAGCGCGGAGAGGTCGCCTTCGTTGACGCGGTCGAGCACCGCCGAGAGGCCTCCGTGCGCCTCGACCCACTGACGGGCCTTGGTGGCGGCGGCGGTCGCTCCGCAGAGGTGGAGCGCGGCCCAGGCGGCCGCCGTGGTGCCGAGCTCGCCCTTCTTGGAGTAGGCGTGAATGGCGAACGAGCCGTCACTTCGCTGCTGCGTCGACATCCACCGCGCGGCGGCCTCGGTGTCGCTCGCGTCGAGCACGTTCAGGTACTTGAGCACCGTGACGATCTGCGCCGTCACCCAGGCGCCGACCTGCCCGGGACAGTCCCACGAGCCATCGGGTTTTTGCGTCTTCCACGCCACGCGGTGCGCGCGATCGAGACAGAACTGCACTTCTTCGAGCTTGATGTCGTTCATGTGAGACCCCCGTCCCCCGAATCAGCGAAGCCTAGTCGAGGGTTCGAGAAGCGCGGTGCGAAACGCTGCTCGAGTGACGACGGATGCGGTCGAGAGCGAACCACACTCGCACCTGGTTCAGCCGACCTCCGCCTGGGGAAGGCGGCCTGGAAAACGCGAAGGCGTTCGGCTGATCGCTGAGCGTGATTCCGCGAGGTCACTTCTTCGGCGGGTGGCTCTTGAGCTCGTAGAGACAGGAAGCGCCCTCGCGCTGCTTGATGCGCATCTCCTGCACCCAGCCCTCGAAGAAGTCGCCGCCGGCTTCGACCATGCCCGCGTAGAAGCCGGGCACGCCGGAGACGTCGCTGATCCACAGCTCGTGCGTGTGTGGATCGAGCTCGGTGAAGCGGGTCTCGATGAAGTTCGCGCCGGTGCGGAAGTTGTGCGTCATGCGCTGGAGCGAGCGCCGGGTGCCGAAGACCTTCGCCGCGGTGAACATCGCCTTCCCCATCACGGTCTCGGCGAACAGCTTCACGCTCAGCCGGCCCAGCTTGTTGTGCTGCGCGTCGGGCGGCTCGTTGGGAAAGAGATCGGCGGCGATGATCCGCACCGCCTCGGCCCAGTGATCAGCCGGGTAGGCGGGCTCCAGCTTTCGCTCGTAGGAAATGCCGAGCTTCTTGAGTCGATCGACGACCCCGGCGCTCACGCGACCCTTGGAGGCCTTGAGCAGCGACTCCATCACGTTGCCGAAGACGAGGCGCTCGTTGGGCATGGCGAGGAGCCCGAATGCTACGAGAGTCGCCGGCCCGTCGCACACAAATCGACTCGCGTTTGAGATGGCTCGGCAGATCCTGCCTGACTACGGTTCGCCCGGTCCGATGGCGATTCGCAAGGTAGGCGACTGTCGGCTGCTCGGCCCTCTCGGCAAGGGAGGCATGGCCCAGGTGTACCGTGGGGTGCACGAGCTCCTGCAGCGCGAGGTGGCCATCAAGGAGCTCACCGCCGACGCCGCGAAGGACCTCGAGAAGCTCTCTCGCTTCAAGCGCGAAGCGATGGCCCTCGCCGGCTTCCACCATCAGCACATCGTCACCCTCTACGACCTCATCGAGAAGAACGACGGCCTCTACATGGTGATGGAGCTCGTCGACGGGCCCACCCTGTCGGAGCTGATCAAGGAAGGGGCGCTCCCGGCGAACGTGGTGACGGCCATCGCGCTGCAGCTCGCCCAGGCGCTCGAGCACGCGCACTTCCAGCGAGTCATCCACCGCGACCTGAAGCCGGCGAACGTGATGATCTCCAAGAACGGCGAAGCGAAGCTGATGGACTTCGGCATCGCGCAGAACGACGACCTCGATCGGCTCACCAAGACGGGCCTCGCGGTCGGCACGCCAGGCTACATGTCACCCGAGCAGGTGACCGGCGCCACCGTCGACGCGCGCAGCGACGTCTACTCGCTCGGGGTGCTGCTCTTCGAGGCGCTCGCGGGGAAGAAGTGCTTCCAGGGCGCGAACCCGGGCGAGGTCTTCGCGAAGATCACCACCGGGAAGCGGGAGTCGGTGAAGAAGGCCGCGCCAGCGGCGCCCAAGGCGCTGCGGCAGGTGGTCGAGAAGATGCTCGCGGTCTCTCCCGAGGGGCGCTTCGCCGACGCGACCGAGTTGAGGCACGCGCTCGAGCCGCTCCTGGCCGGGCTCGAGAAGCCTCCAGCGGCGCTCTTGGTGAACTTTCTCCGCTCTCGCCAACGGATCAGCGAGTCGGACGCGCTCGCGCGGCTGAGCCAGACCGACCTCGCGGAGTTGTCCCAGCTCTCGCCAGCCGAGCTCGCCTCGGTGAGGGGGTCGCGCTGGCTCTTCGGCCTGCTCTTCGGCATCGGGGCCGGCGTCGGCGCGGGCGTCACCCTCGACCGCTGGTGGCCGCTGGTTCGTCACTGGCTCGAGGGGCTGCTCGGCAAGAGCTGAAGCCGTTCACTCCTCGGTCAGCTTCTTCTTCTTCGGGTGGCCGGTGCGAATCGTCGTCAGCAGGCTCCGGCTCGCGGCGTGGAGCGTCTCGGCCTGGCGCGAGACCTCCGAGGCGGTGTCGTGAACGGCCTTGGCCGAGCTCGCGGTCTCCTTGTTCGCCGACGCCACCTCGTGAACGCTCGCCGAGACCTCTTCGGTGCCGGCGGCCGCCTGGCTCACGTTCTTGCTGATCTCGGCGTTCGCCTGGCGTTGCTCCTCGATGCTGTGCTCGATCGACCCGGTGGCGCTCTCCATGCCGCGAATCGACTTGCTCACCCGCTCGATGGCGTCGACGCCTTGAGTCGCCGCCGCTTGAATGGCCGCCACCATCGACGCGACCTGCTTGGTCGCCGAGGCGGTCTGGAGCGCGAGGTTCTTCACCTCCGAGGCCACCACCGCGAAGCCGCGGCCGGCCGCGCCCATGCGGGCCGCTTCGATGGCCGCGTTGAGGGCGAGGAGGTTCGTCTGCTTCGCGACGTCGGAGATCAGCTTCACCGCCTGGTTGATCTGCAGCGAGGCTGCCTTCAGCTCGCTCATCGTCCGGTCGGCGCCCTGGGCTTCGCGCACGGTGTCCTGGGTGATCCGCACCGAGTGCTCGACCTGGCGGCCGATCTCGTCGACCGAGGCGTGGAGCTCCTCGGTGGCCGCTGCGACGGACTGCACGTTGGTGGCGATGGCGTGCGCGGTGTTCGCCACCGTGTCGGTCTGCCCGCTGGTCGCCTTCGCCGTCTCCACCATGTTCGAGGCGGTCGCCTGCAGCTCGGTCGCCGACGACGCCACCACCGCCACCACCGACTCGATGGTGTTCTCGAAGAGGTCGGCGGTCTCGAGCCGTTCCGCCTCGGCCGCGGCGATCTGGTCGCAGTTCTCGTGGAGCGTCCTCACGCCAGCGTTGATGAGCACGGCCGCTTCCCGAAACGTGCCCGGCATGCCACGCAGGATCAGGGTGCGATGGAACCGCTCTTCGCTCGCGGCCTTGAGCGCGGCGTGGCCTTCGCGCACGAACGCGTCGGTGACGTCGAGCAGGTGGTTGAACCGGTGAACGAGCTCTTCGAGCTCGTCGCCCGAGTGGCAGCCGAGCACCCGCGCTTCGAGATCGCCTCGGGCGGCGCGCTTGGCCGCCTCGGACACCTGAGCGACCCAGTGACGGTAGTGCTCGAGGGTGTCGCGCTTCTTTCCGAACATGCGCAACGGGTTGGCGAGGGCGTTCATCGCGACATCCTTTCGAGCGAGAAGAGGAAGGCCTCGTAGGTGGTCGCGCGCTGCGCGAGGATCGCGTCGAGCTTGCGGCGGCCTGCAGCCACCTGTTGATCCCTGGGGAACTTCGCCTCTTCGGTGCGCAGCTCTTCGTAGAGGGTGTCGAGCAAGGGGAGCGCGGCCCGGGCTGGCGCTCGGCGGTTCGAGTGGTAGCCGATGATGCGCCCGGAGTTGAAGGTGGGCGTGACGTGGGCGAACACCCAGTAGAAGTCTCCCGACTTCGTGAGGTTCTTCACGAACGCGAACACCTCGTGGCCGCTCTCCAGCACTTCCCAGAGCAGCCCGAACACGCAGCGCGGCATGTGCGGGTGGCGGATCAACGAGTGAGGAGCACCCAGCACCTCGCTCTCGTCGTACCCACAGATTCTGAGGAAGACGTCGTTTGCGTAGGTGACCCGACCTTTGAGGTCGGTCTTCGAGACGATGAGCTCGTCTTCACCAAGAAGCACTTCTCTGCCATGCGGCATATGCCGTTCCACGTTCGAGCCCCCCCGTCGAACTGCGTCAGCAAGAGCGAGGCCGCACCGCGCGGGAGGGGGAGGCACGACGGACCCGGACGCGAAACCAGGCCATTGGCGAACGAGGGTGAATGGGCCGGGTGCGGAGCGTGGGGTCGGAACGGCCCAGGTGGCGACCCGCCGACCCGCTGCGGACACTGGCCACGCACGGATCCATCAGCCGCTCGCGGGTGCACGACGGGCGCGCCGGATGAAATGAGTCAGGAACCGCGACCAGCATCGGCGGCGAGCTTCTGGAGCAGCCGCACCGCTTCGTCAGCGCGCGCGGTGGGCACGAAGATGTAGTCGCGATGAAAGGCCGAGACGATGTTGATGCTCATCGAGGCTCGCGCGAGACACTCCGAGATGGCCGCGAGGAAGCCCACCGCGTAGAGCGACGAGTTCACGTTGAGCGAGATGCCCTTGCAGAAGAAGGCGTGCTGGAGCCGGCTCTTCGCGAGGTCGGGCTCGTCGAGCAGCATCGAGAGGCCTTCGGGTTCCCGGTAGGTCATCAGCGGGTTGAGCCCCGGCGGCACTGGTTGGCCGAGGGGCACGGTGACGAAGGCCCACGAACCGGGAATGAGCGCAGGCGACATCGTCCTGAGGAGGACCCGGAGATCGCGAACGCCCCCACCGAGAATCGACACCGCGGCAGCGTGTCAAAGCCGAGCGCGAATGCGAAGTGCCGTGCAGTGGGGTGTGCAACCGCTTGCACCGAAGCTGACGGCAACTCGCTGATCTCCTTCGGCTCGCCGGTGGCCCGCCTCCTGAAACGGGGAGGGGCATGCTCTCCTTCGCGCTCGCCCTCATCATCGCTGCGCCCGACACCACCCCGCCGCCGTTGGTCGAAGCGGCACCGACCCTCGCGTCTGCTCCTCGGCGGGCCCGGCTGACCGAGGCGTGGGTCGAGCCCTCCACATCGAGTGAGCTGCTGGGCCGGGCGGTGATGGCTCCGCTGGGTGGCGCGCTCGGGGGGAGCCTCGGCACGGCCATCGGGTTCTTCGGTGGGGCGGCGCTCGGGCGCGGGTGGGCCTCGCTTGGGACGGCCCTCCTTGGCGCCGCCGTGCTTGGGCTCGTCGGCAGCATCGCCGGCATCGCGCTCGGAGCGTCGCTCTTCGGTGGGCACGAGAAGGACCTCTTCGGCCCGAGCTTCGGGTGGGCCGCGCTCGCGGTGGGGATCTCGCTGGTGGTGACCGCCGTCGCGCTCGTCATGGCAGCGCCCATCGCCATCGCGGTCGGCATCGGTGCGGTCGTCGTGACCTCGGCGGCGGTGCCGCTCATCGTCGAGGCGAGGAGGCTCGCGAACGCGGAGCCCCGCGCCCCCGAAGCGTCCATGCCGGTGACGACGTTCTGAGCACGCTGATCAGCAGGGCGATGACGCGGGGGCCTCGATGCCTTCGGTCGCGATGCGGCTCACCACCAGGCCGCGACGGCGTCGGCGAACGCACCTGCGAGCCGGCCCACCTTGGCGGGACTGATGGACATCTCGGTGAACGGGTTCCAGGGCTCGGCGAGGAGGTCGCGCCGCACCTCGACGCAGAGCACTCGGCCGGGCCAGCGAGTGACGTGGCCGTGCGCGAGGGTGCTGGGGTGCATTGGGTAGGTGGTGCCGTGCGAGAGCGGCACGTCTTCGCGTCGAAGCCCCGCCTCGAGCGCGGCCACGACCTCCTGTGGTGCGAGCGACTGGCCCTCGACCGTCTTGCCGATGACGTCGACCTCGGGTCGGAGCGGCCAGGTGGGCTCCTTGTCGGGCGCGTACGCGGCGTGGAGCGACTTCACGATGTCGAGGTTCACTTCGACGCCGACCTCCCGCGGCGCGTAGCTGTGGAGGAGGAGCATCGCTCCGTCTTTCGGCATCACCTCGGCCACCGCGTCGTCGACGCACTTCACGTAGCTCCGGTACCGGGAGAGGAGCAGCTCGCGATCGGCGTCGGCGGTGATCCACGGCATGAGGCCGGGCGTCACCTTTCCGGCCTTGAACTCTTCGGGCGCGGCGTCGATGCGGCGGTTGCAGTCGATGAAGGTGCGAGGGACGCGGCAGCGGAGCAGCAGCACCGAGAGCCGCGGTCGGCGCGTCACCAGGTGCTGGGCGAGGGCGCGGCCGAGCTCGGGGGCTCCGATGTCGGTGTTGACGTGGAAGAAGTCGGCGAGCCCCGACGGGAGCGGGCTGACGAGCTCACGTTCGAGTGAGGTGAAGTCGGCGGTGCGCGTCGCGCCGTGGGGAATCTCGATGATCAGGTTCGGCGTCGAAGGCGCCTGCGTCCCGGCGAGGAGCTCCACGTCGACGACGCCCGCGATCGATTGGGGAAGAGGCATGGCGGCGGCATCGAAGCAGTGAACGGTGCGAGGGTCGACGGCTCCGTCTGCGGCGGCGTCGAGTTTGCCAGTCGGAGCCGATTTACCTGGGCGACGAGCCGAGCGGTCGAGCGGTCGCGAAGCGGGCAGTCGCTCCAGGCAGTTCAGTGACGCCGGGCGAGCTGCTTCTCGATGGAGCGCAACCGACGCTCATGATCGAGGAACCGGCGATCGTTCTGCTGGCGGAGCGCGGTGAAGCCGACCTGCATCTCGTCCTTCACGCCAGTGAGCCCTTCGTCGACGTCTTTGCGGAGCTCGATGAGCTCCGTTCGCAAACGGGTGAAACCGTCGTGCATCTCGCGGCGCACTGAAGCGAGTCCGGTGTCGAGCCGCTCGTTCGTCTCGTCGAGCCGCTTGTTCGTCTCGTCGAGCCGCTTGTTCGTCTCGTCACTCTTCTCGTTGAGCCGCACGAGCTCGGCTTGAATCCGCTCGAGCACTCGGAGTTGAAGCGTTGGAATGTCGTCGTCTGTCTTGGTCGTCATTGGCTGCTCATACCTGGCAGGTCTGACGTTCCTGGTGAGGCGGGCGCGCATCGTCATCCGAGCCTCCGAGCGTGACACCACGAGCGGGTCAACGGCAAGGCTGGCCGCTTCCGGGCTCCGCATCAGCCAGTCTGCTTGGCGACGGCCGCTGCTCCGGCCTTGGCGGCGGCTTCGTCGAGGTACTTCGGCGGCTCGGCGAACGAGAGATCGTCCTTGAAGCGGTACACCCGCGGCATGCCCGTCGGCACGTTGAGCTCGACGATGTCGGCGTCGGAGATGCCCTCGAGATGTTTGATCAACGCCCGCAGCGAGTTGCCGTGCGCGACGATGAGCACGGTCTGATTCGCCCGGAGCTGCGGCACCACCACGTCGTGCCAGTACGGCAGCACCCGGCCCACCACGTCCTTCAGGCACTCGGAGGTCGGCAACGCATCGGGCGCGAGCACTCGGTAGCGCTTGTCGTTCGCGGGGTGGAACTCGTGGTCACGCTTCACCTGCGGAGGCGGCACGTCGTAGCTACGCCGCCACAGCTGCACCTGCTCCTTGCCGAACTGCTGCACCATCTCGACCTTGTCCTTGCCCTGGAGGTCGCCGTAGTGCCGCTCGTTGAGCCGCCAGCTGCGTGCGACCGGCAGCCAGACCTGGCCCTGCACTTCGAGCGCGAGGTTGGCGGTGCGCACTGCGCGGGTGAGCACCGAGGTGTGGGCCGTGTCGAACCAGAGGCCGGCCTTCTTCATCAAGGCGCCGGCGTTGCGCGCCTCGGCTTCGCCCTGGGCGGTGAGATCGACGTCCACCCATCCCGTGAAGAGGTTCTTCTCGTTCCAGCTGCTCTGTCCGTGACGCACGATGCACAGGGTCGAAGGCATGGCCGCTGTCTAGCAGGTGCGCTCGGCGAGGGAGCCGAGTTTCACGTCGCGCGTCGTCGCTCACGGACACGCAGGCGTCGATGACGGGAACGAGTTGGTCGACCACCCCGCGATGCCCGACGTGTCGGGGACGAAGGAGCCCGGCCCGATGACGTTGTTGCGCACGGTCACGCCGACGAACGGCGCGTTGTTGTAGTTGTACGCCTGGATTCCGCTCGCCAGACAGTTGTTCTCGAGCACCGTATTGCCCGTGCTGCCGAAGACGCCGGGAGGCACGCCACCGTTCTGCGTCACCTTGTTGTTGGCGACGTAGTTGTCGTGGCCGGGCGTGCCGTTCACCGAGTCTCCGATGGTGAAGGGCGCGGAGTGGATGTGCGTGAGCGTCACCCGCACGTCGTTGCTGGTGATCCGAAGGCCCGAGCTCTGGAATCCGCTGATCGCGTCGGAGTTGTACGAGCCGCGCACCTGGTTGCCAGTGATGGCGCCTCCGCCGGTGATGTAGTCGTACTCGACGGCCGTTCCGCGGGGGATCGAGCCGTTGATGTCGTCGAAGGTGCTGTTCGAGGTGGTGACGCCGTTCGCGCCGTTCACCAAGACGCCGCGCGGGCTGTCGTGAATCGCCAGGTGGTCGAGGAGGATCGAGGCGGTCGTTCCATCCACCACGATGGCGGCTTCTCCACCGCACGGCCCCAGCTCGGAGTCGATGATGGTCACGTTGCTCGCGCCGCTCACCGTGATGCACGGTCCGCTCGGGTTGCTGATCCGAAGGCCGCTGTAGGTGGTTCCCGAGACCGCCGCGAACGCTCCGCGCGGCTGAAAGGTCGTCACGCGCGGGCCTGGAGCCGACGACGCGCTGCCGCCTGCCGTGGAGCCGCCCGCCGTCGCGCCACCTGCGCTTCCACCAGCCGTCGAGCCACCTGCCGTCCCACCCGCGCTTCCGCCCGCGCTTCCGCCCGCCGCCGAGCCACCAGCCGTCGAGCCGCCTGCCGTCGAGCCGCCTGCCGTCGAGCCGCCTGCCGTCCCACCCGCGCTTCCACCAGCCGCGCCTCCACCCACACTCCCGCCACCTGCTGCGCCGCCACCGGTTCCGGACGACGCGCGCGCAAACTGGAAGCGGTCGATGTTCGCGACTCCCGAGGCGCCGCGGCCGATGAGCCAGAGATCGTGCAGACCGGACGCGCCGCTCACCGCCACTCGCTGCGAGACGAAGGAGAACCACGTCGCCGTCGCCGCCACCCGCATCGTCCCGATGATCGGCCCGGTCTTCGAGTCGAGCCGCAGCTCGATCGACTGCCCGTCATACGGAGCCGGCACCGCCACCATCGCCTCGAACGCGCTCGCGCCCGCGCCGAAGTTCACCTGCGCGTATTTGATCGAGTCCTGGTTGTCGAAGAACCCCACCCACGCCGCGCCGCCGTTTCGGCCGACCTGAATGCCCGTGGCCGCGTCGAAGGACTCGGCCTCGATCGAAGCGAACGCGTCGCGGCCCGTCGGTGTCGGCGTCGGCGTCTGCGCCACGTCGAAGGTGAAGCCATTGCCGAGGCTCGTCTGGTACCCGCCCGGGTTGATCACCTCGAGCAGCACCGGACCGGGCGCGTGCGCCGGAGTCACCACCCGAATCACCGAGCTCGACAGGTAGCTCACCGACGTCGCGCTCACCCCGCCGAACTTCACCTGCACGTTCGCCGCGAAGCCGGTGCCCTGAAGCTCGACCGACGTCCCTCCCGTCTGCGGCCCGTTCTCGGGAATCACGTTCGAGAGCGAGACGAACTCGAGGCCGCGCTCGACGGTCATCGAAGGATCGAGCGATTGATCAGGCAGCCCGCACGCGAAGAGGAAACGGATCGACAGCAACGTGATGAAGTGGCGCATGCCGACCCACAGAGCAACCCTCGCGCCCGCGACGCTCCACCGCGACATCAACCGTTTGCGCGCCGGTGCGCCCTCGCAGCGCTGACTCCAGGCAACTCGGAGTGGACTGCAGGCAACTCGTGAGCCCTGCGCGGGCGCTCCGCAAAGACTCAGAGCAGGTGCTTCTTGAGCAGGCGGTGCATGTAGCTGCGGTCGAGCCCGGCGGCCTCGGCGAGCGCCATCGGGCTGCTCCGCCCATGCTTGGCGATGAGCGCCTGGAGGTACTGACGCTCGAGAAAGTCGGTCCACTTCTCCCGCAGCTCCTTGAAGGGCACCTCGACGTCGACGGGCGGGAGCTGCCCCGGCGCGGAGGACGACTTCGGTGCCGCCGTCGTCTGCCCCATCAACATGGCCCACGCGGTTCCAAAGCCCAGCGCGACCGACCGCTCGACGAAGCTCCGCAGCTCGCGCACGTTGCCGGGCCACGGGTAGCCAGCGAGGCGGCTCAGCTCCTCGGAGGAGAGCCGCGCCCGGCCGCCGAGGAAGTGCTCGACGAGCGCCACCACGTCCTCTCGCCGCTCTCGGAGCGCCGGCACTCGCAGCGGCAACACCGCGAGGCGGAAGTAGAGGTCCTCACGGAAGGTGCCCTCGGCCACCATCGACTCGAGGTCGCGGTGCGTCGCCGCGATGACGCGAATGTTCACCGGCACCTGGCCGTTCTCGCCCAGCCGTTTCACCGTCTTCGACTCGAGCACGCGCAACAGCTTCGGCTGCATCGAGGGCGGCAGCTCGCCGAGCTCGTCGAGGAAGATGGTGCCGCCATCAGCCGCTTCGAAGGCCCCGACGCGCGCGGTGTTGGCCCCGGTGAAGGCGCCCTTCGCGTGACCGAACAGCTCGCTCTCGAGCAGCGACTCGGCGAGCGCGCCGCAGTCGACCACCACGAAGGGCTTGTCGTGCCGCGCCGATGACGCGTGGAGCGCATGGGCGACCAGCTCCTTGCCGGTGCCCGTCTCGCCGTGAATCAGCACCGGCGCCTCGCTGCGCGCGACCTCACTGATTCGCATGAAGAGCGCCCGGCTCGCCTCGGATCGCCCGATGAGCTGGTGCAGCTGCTCGGTCGGCCACAGTCGTACCTGCGCCTTCGCCGCATCGGTGCTGATTCGCAGCTCGGTCACTCCGACGGTCAGTGAACCGCCGCCCTCCGGGACGCGAGCGTGCACGACGCGCAGGCCCTCGAGGGTCGTTCCGTTGCGGCTGCCGAGGTCGCGAACCCAGACGCCGTCTTCCTTCACCGAGAGCTCGGCGTGGACGCGGGAGACGAGCCGGTCGCCTCGAACGCTGAGCTGCGCGTGCTCGGAGGCGCCGATGAGCGCGGTGTCGTTCACCTGGAGCTGGTGGTGCCCCTCCGAGTCCGTCCAGCCGACGACTGGCAGCGCCCGCTTGGTGAAGAGCGAGAGGCTGAGCCGGCGATCGACCTCGGTGTCTTGCTCGGACGACATGCGCGCCTTGTACATCGAGTGGCGGCATCGGGTGCGGTGTTGCGAGGAGGGCGAAGTCCAGTCCGAGCCATCGGTCGTGTGGCACACTCGATGACGCCACATGTCCGCGGTGCCCTTCACCATCGGCCGCTACACCGTCTTCTCCGAGCTCGCCTCGGGCGGCCAGGCGTCCGTCCACTTGGGGCGCTTCACCGGGCCGGCGGGGTTCTCGAGGGCGGTGGCCATCAAGCGCATCCGCTCCGACCTCGCGAAGGACGAGCGGGCCAGGGCGATGATGCTCGACGAGGCGCGGCTCGCCTCGCGCGTTCAACACCCCAACGTGGTGCAGACCCTCGACGTGGTGTGGAACGACGGCGAGCTCGTCTTGGTGATGGAGCTCGTGCAAGGGGAGTCGCTGGTGCGGCTCCTCCGCGCCTCGGGAGGCGTCATTCCCGCGCCGGTGGTGGTGTCGATCGTCTCGCAAGCGCTCCGAGGGCTGCACGCCGCGCACCGCGCGACCGACGCCGACGGCCGGCCGCTCGGGCTGATCCACCGCGACCTCTCTCCGCAGAACGTCATCGTCGACGTGCACGGTGTCGCGAAGGTGCTCGACTTCGGGGTGGCCAAGGCGCGCGGTCGCTCCCAGGAGGACACCGACGTCGGTACCTTGAAGGGCAAGCTCTCGTACATGGCGCCCGAGCAGATCCACGGTGAGAGCGACCAACGCTCCGACCTCTGGGCGATGGGCGTGGTGCTCTGGGAATGTCTCGCGGGCGCCAAGCTCTTCGTCGGCGAGAGTGATGGTGCAGTGGTGGGCAAGCTGCTCTCCATGCCGATTCCCTCGCTCGCGACGAAAGGCCTCGACCCGCAGCTCGAGGCGGTGGTGACGAAGGCGCTCGCGCGCGACCTCCCGCAGCGCTTCACCTCCGCCGAGGAGATGGCCGACGCGCTCGATCGCTGCGGCGCGGCCAGCACGAGCCAGGTGGCGAAGTGGGTCATGGAGACCGCGAGCGAGGCCATCGAACGCACCAAGCAGCGAGTGCGCGAGCTCGAGAGCGACCCCCAGCTCGCCCAGGCGCTCCCCGCTCCCTCGGGGCGACCGGTGCGCACCGAGCGTTCCCGCGAGCCACTGGAGCCGTCGCGCTCTTCGTGGCCGGTCGTCGGAGCGGTGCTCGGCGCGGTGGTGCTCCTCGTTGCCGTCGGCGGCGTCTGGTGGACGCGTGGCGCAGCGAGCGCACCAGCCCCACCAGTCGACCAAGGCTCCGTCGTTGCCGAGCCCGCAGCGCCCCTCGTTCCGCCCAGTGAGCCGCCCCCGGTCGTCGAGCAGCCAGCGGAGGTCGCTCCACCCGAGCCAGCGCCCGTGGTGGCGCGGCCCAAACCCAGACCCAAGCCCAAGCCGAGCGGAAAGAAGCCCGGCTGCGAGCCGCCGTACACCGTGCTCAACGGGGTGAAGCAGTGGAAGCCCGAGTGCTTCTGACGCTCACGGCGGGAGAAACCACCAGACGAGCGCGGCCACTCCGGCCGTGAGCGCGACCGCGAGCGCCGAATCGGCGATGAGGAACTGCGACCGAATCGGCGCCTGATCAGCCTCGAGGCAGGTGCGAGTCGCGGCGCACGGCTTCTGGCTCAGCTGGGTCCACGCCGCTCGTCCCGCCAGCCCGAAGCCGGTGAAGACGCCGGTCGCGACGAGCGCGACGCCGCCGAGCACCCACGGCCCCAACCGAGTCGACGGCGACGGTTGCGGCACGGGCTCCGGAGGCGGGTTCGGCACGACGAGCGTCACCAGTGAGAGGGTGACGACGCGGCTCTTCTCTCCAGCGGTGACGATGAGCGGTTGGTCGAGCGTCTGCGCGCCCTTCGAGACGACGAGCCGGTGTCGGCCCGGGTCGAGCTGGCGGGGCTTGCCGTCGAGAGGCACCGGCTCTCCGTCGAGGGTGAGGACGGCGTCGCTCACGTCGAGGCCCTTCTCGTCGCGCACCGCGAACACGACCGTCGGCACCAGCGCCTCGACCTCGGTGAGGCCCTTGCCACAGTCGGCGCGAATCGCGTCGGGACACTCCGAGGCCGCGCAGGCCGAATAGCCACGGAGCGCCTCGAGGTACCGGGCGCCGAGCTTCGCCTCCTGAGCCTTCGTCGAGTTGCCGATGCAGGCCGACAGCGTCTGCTTCTCCACCCCAGGCGCCGCCGACAGGACGAGGACGAGCAGGCTCGCGCTCATGGCGTCACCACCACGTCGTCGAAGAGCGTCTGCACCGTGCTCTCGAAGTCGGCGCGGTAGGGGTAGCCAACTCGCACCGTCGCCATGCCAGTCGCGTTCATCGTCGCGAGTCGACCGGTGGCTTCGGTGATGACGGGCGCGCCGTCGACCTCGAGGCGAGTCCCTCCGTCAGCGAAGTCGACGAGCCAGGAGAGGTGATGCCAGCCTGGTGAGAGGCCAGTCGCGCCGAGCAGCGGCGCCGTCGAAGGCGAGTAGATGGCCACGCCGTTTCGGTCGGCCTCGAGCTGGGCGTACACCCCGCCGGTCATCTCGACGATGAGGTACGAGACGGGCGGCAGCTGTGCGCTCGCGTTCACTTCGAGGTCGAAGTGGTAGCGGCGCGCGGTGGTGAGTGGGAGTTCGACGAAGGCGCCCCCGGGCCCCGAGCCAGTCCGTTGAGGGCTGGTGAAGCGCCACACCTGGCCTGGGCGACCTCCGTCGGCCACCACTTCGGCGATGATGGTCGAGCTCGGCGGCCCGCTCCCGCGGAGGGTGACGGCGGGTGGTGGCGTTTCGAAGTCGAGACACGCGTGCGCGTTCATCGGAGCGCGGTCGCAGAACGTTCCTGCGTCGGCGCCCCCAGCGGTTCCACCCGAGCTCCCGCCAGCGGTGCCGCCCGCTGATCCACCGGAGGATCCACCCGCCGCGCCACCCGCTGATCCGCCAGCCGCACCACCTGCTGATCCGCCGGAGGATCCGCCAGCCGCTGATCCGCCCGAGCTTCCGCCACCGAACGAGAAGCCCGCGTCGGTTCCGGCATCACCACCGGTGAAGTTGAGCGGGTACAGCAGGGAACAGCCCTGAGTCGCCAGCGCCAGCAGCACCCACCGCGTCATCGCGCGCGCCACGATATGCGAAGCACCGTCCGACCGCACAACGCACGCTCATTGGCCAACGCGCGCCATCGGAAAGCGCACGGTGACGTTCTCGTCCGCGTTCACCGCGACCCGCTCCGTCGCCGACTCGAAGCCCTCGGCCCACACCATCACCAGGTGGGTGGAGGCGCCGACGTTCGACAGCTCGAGCGGAGTGAAGCCCACCGGCAGGCCGTCGAGGAAGACCTGCGCGCGCACCGACGTCTCGACGTGGAGTTTGGTTCCTCCATGGTGGGGGCGCCGGCTCACCACCGCGTTGGGCCGCTGCTTGGCGACGGGCGGCGCTTCGACCGGCTCGGCTTCGGACGGCATCACCGCGGCGGGCGGCCCTTCTGGTTCCGCCGCGCTCGCTTCGCTGGCGGCTGAAGGAACGTCGACGTGGCCAGGCTCGGGCACGTGCTCCGTCATTCCGGCCGGCGGCTGGGCCGGGAGCTTCGTTCGACGGCTCACGCGCCCACCTCCATCGACGGCCGCATTCATCGGCGGAGGTTCTTGCGCGACCACCAGGCCCTCGGCACCGGCATCGGGCGGGGTGGCTCGAGCGCTGCGAAGCGCCTGGAGCTCGGCGGTGAGCGCCTGGGTTCGTTCGTCGGTCGGCTCGAGGGAGATGGCGGTCTCGATGAGCGACTCGGCGGCGGCGAAGTCTCCGGCAGCCATCGCGGCTCGAGCCGCGGCGATCGACCGAGCGTGACGCACGTCGGCCTCGAGCGTCGCCAGGGCGATCTCGTCCTCCGCGGTCTTCTCGGGCACCTCTGCGGCTCGGCGTGAGAGCTCCTCGGTGCGCTGGAAGTGCCCGAGGCTCAGCTCGCGGCGCGCTTCGGCGAGGAAGGCCTGGCGCTGCTCCACCGCCCGCTGGTGGTCGACGAATTGCTGGTAGCCCAAGGAGAGCCCGCCCGCTCCCACGAGGCCCACGAAGCCGAGCGCGAAGGCGCCGAACCGCCAGCTCGAGCGTCGAGTGCCGACGGACATCTCGGGGTTCGAGAGGACGATCTCGATCTCCTCGAGCGGCTCGATGACGCTCGGCGCCGACGTTCCTGGCGCCTCGAGCACCTTGGTGTCGACGAGCCCAGAGCGGCGTTTCGACAAGGCGTCGGGCGGCGGCGGCGGCGGCGGGGTCGCGAGGAGCGGCTCGACGATGGAACGAACCCACGGAGCGAGCGCCGACTCCGAGCTGCCGTGTGTGGTGGCGAGCCAGGACGCGAGCGCGTCGGCGGCGGCGAGCGCAGAAGGGCATCGCTTCGCGCGCTCCTGCTCGAGCAGCCAGCGCACCACGTTCTCGAGGCCCGCGGGGTACTCCGTCACCAGCTGCGAGGGAGGCACGTAGGTGCCCGCCCGAATCGACTCCATCACCTTGAGGTCGGTGGACCCGTTGAAGGGCAGCTGGCCGGTGGTGACGGCGTAGAGCGTCACCCCGAGGCTGAAGACGTCGGTGCGTGGATCCGACGGGCCGTCGGGGTCGACGAGGAGCTCGGGCGCGGTGAAGCGAATCTTCCCCTTGAGCACGCCCGACTGGGTGTGGGTGATGCGCCCCTCGGCGCGGGCGACGCCGAAGTCGGCGAGCTTGGCGACGCCCTCGAGCGAGACGAGCACGTTGTGAGGGCTGATGTCGCGGTGGATGATGTGGAGCGGCTTGCCGTAGCTGTCGGTGGCGTGGTGCGCAACGTGGAGCCCTCGCGCTGCGCCCTCCCCCAGGCGCGCGAGGAGCCGGAGGTCGACCTGCTCCCGCCGGCGCGCTTCCTTCACGAGCTCGGCGAGCGAGGCGCCCCGCACGTACTCCATGACGATGTAGGGCACCCCGCGTGGATCAGCGGTGATCTCGTAGGTCTGGACGATGTTGGGGTGCGAGAGGTTGGCGGCGATGCGCGCCTCATCGAGGAACATCGAGACGAAGGCCTCCTCTTGAACGAGGTGCGGGAGAATGCGCTTGAGCACCACCAGCTTCTCGAAGCCGCCGAGCCCGGCCTGACGGCACTTGAAGACCTCCGCCATCCCTCCGGCGCCCAAGCGCTCCAGCACGGTGAAGCGGTCGAGCGACGAGCTCATCTCACACCCCTCCGCTCGGAGCGGTTCCGAAGGCGGTTCCAGGGAGGGGGCGGTGGCGCATCGAGGAGCCCGCCCTCGGTTGCAACCCGTGTGCGCACGGGGAACGGTGGGGTGCGACTCGCTCGGTGCGCATTCGTTGCGCGTGGGCTGGCGGCGCTGCGTTTGATTCGTCTCACCGGGCCTCGATTCGCTAGAACGAGCGGGTGCGGACGTTCGCGACGGTCTCGTGCCTGCTGCTTCTCACCGCGTGTCCTCCCGGAGCGGACTCGAAGGTCGTCAGCTGTGTGCCCGACGGGAGCACCAGCACCTGCTTCGAGTGGCAAGACGCCGACCTCCCCGGTTTCGGAGCCATCGAGGCGACCTGCGGCCAGCTGTCGGCGTCGGTCCAGCCGAACGTCTGCGCGGCGGAGTACCGAGTCATCGGCTGCAAGGTCGACCGCCCGCCGCTGAGCGAGACGCGCTGGTTCAAGGTGCCGAGCTTCGAGACGCTGAGTGAGTGCCCGGACGCGGGGCGGCTGGTCGTGTTCTCGAGCGGCACCTTCGACGCGGGAATGGTGAGCGAGGGTGATGGTGGGCGGTGCTCCGGGCCGGCGGGGGACGCGGCGATGGTGTTCTTCGGCAACGTCGGCTCGTCGACCGTTCACCTGCGGTGGGTGACGCAGTCGTGTGGCGAGGTCGGGTATCCATCGATTCCGCCCGGCGGCGGCGTCAACCAGCCGAGCTTCATCGGGCACGTGTGGCGGGTGAGGAGAGATCAGCCAGACGGTCCATTGATCCGCGAGTTCGTCGTGAGCGCCCCGAGCGCGTCGGTGTTGGTGCGCTGAGCGCAGCCGTCAGAACGCGTAGCCGCCGACGAGGGTGCCCTGCCACGCCACGCCCGCACCGACGACCGTCCCGGTCAGATCGATCCCCAGCCGCCCGCCCACGTGCACCTGATCGAACGCGAGCGTCAGCTCCGCCTGGTGTCGCCGCAAGGTGAACTCCTTGTTCAGCGTGCCCGGCATCCACCCCCACTCGAGCGACACCGACGACTCCTTCGAGAAGAACGCCTGGAGACGGAGCCCGAGGTGCGCGAACGCTCGCCAGGTGTCACTCCAGCGCGCTCCATCGAGCTCGAGGCCGATGCCCGTCGCTGCCAGCACGCGCCAGCCGTTGAAACGCAAGAAGCGTGGGCAGAAGAGCCAGCGCGCCTCGGGCTTGAAGAGCAGGCCTCCGGAGCCCGGCGTCTTCTCTCCCTCGGCGTACTGCTCCGCGAGCGAGTAGCCCGCCGTCACCCTGAACTCGAGGCCCTGCAGCGTTCCAAACGAGGTGAAGAGCCCGAGGTACCCACCCTCGAACGCGGCGCCGAAGCTGACGCGAGTGAACGCGCCCGCGCCGAAGTGTGTCGGGTTGAAGCCCGTCTGGTAGCTGCCGACGGCGACGATTCGCGCCGAGGTGTTGCCGTAGACGAGGTGACCGCGCTCCTTGAGCGTCGCCGCGTCGAGCTCGTCGTCGTCGGCCCAGGCGAGCCCAGCGCAGCCCACTCCGAGCACGAGCAGGAGCCGCCTCACAGCCGGCCTCCCACTTCGAGCGCGTAGCCCAGCTTGCCTTCGGTGAAGCCCAGCCCTCCGAGCACGACCTGCCCGCGCACGAAGAGGAAGTTGGTGAGGTGCAGGTAGCCGAGGAGCCGCAACGGGCTCGGCGCCACCACGCCCGCCTTCATCGGGTCGTCGGTCTGCACCAGGGTGTGCACGTTCGGCTGCCACTCGAGCGCGAGGTCGGCGAAGCGGGTCAGCGGGAAGTGCACCCGCCCGAGGAGCCCGAGGTTCCAGTACGCGAGCTCGCTCGCTGCATCGGGGGTCGGGTTCGTCCAGGTGACGGGCGACCGAACGTTGGCGCCATTCCCTCCGAGGGACAGCACCACCGGCAGCCGATTGAACCGCGTCAGCTCGAAGCTCGCGCCGAACGACAGCTCGTAGCCCGAGGCCGATGATGGGGCCGGCCCGAAGCCCAACACCTTCGGCGCGTAGACGGTGCACTCGAACCAGGTCGCGACGCCATCGATGCCGCGGTCGAGCTCGTCCAGCTCGGCCTTCACCTCACCCTCGCTCTTCCTCTGGGTGAGCGTCGTCGTGCGCGCGACCTCCACCTCGTACCGCCTGCCGTTCGCGTCGGTGCGCGTCTCGTACTCACTCTCGACTTGGATATCGACGGCTCCCAGCGCGACGCCGAGCCGCCCGAGCGCGAGGAAGATGAGCTGCGACAGAAAGCCCTGGTGCTGCACGAAGCGAACGCCGGTGAGGCCCATCGGCGCCGCGCCCGTCGCATGCAACAAGCCGCCGACGCCCCAGGTGAGGCCGAGCTCGTAGAAGCTGCCGCCGTGCCGGCCCGTTCCCGCGAAGAGCCCCTCGTAGGTGACTTCCCCGCGAGCGGGGACCGCGATGAAGAAGATGAGGAGCAGACCGCGAGCCCGCATCGACGAAACGGTACGCGAAGCACCCGCGAGTCCACGAGACATTTTGGTCGGGACGGAAACCGGGTGGTGACGTGGGCCGCGTCGCGAGCGCACGGTCGGCTGAATGATTCGGCCCGACGGGATAAGTTGCCCGCGTCATGCGGCGTCTCGCGCTCACCCTCTCCGTCGTCTCCTGCGCGCAGCTGCCCGATGGCGTCGTCTTCAAGTGCGACCCCGGCGGCGCCTGCCCGCCGACGCTGGTGTGCCGCCGCTTCGACACCGGTGACTACTGTGTCGAGGCCGGCGCTGGCGGAGGCGCGTCGGGTGGAGGCGCGTCGGGTGGAAGCGCGTCGGGTGGAAGCTCCGGTGGCGCAGTCGGGGGCGGCCCCTCGGGCGGAACCAGCGGCGGCGCGTCGGGTGGAAGCGCGGGTGGCGCCTCGCACGCTGGAGGCACGGCCGGTGGCTCGGCTGGCGGCTCGGTTCAAGGCGGGGGCACGGGCGGCGGAGTGGCCGGCGGTGGCGCGATGGACGCGGGTGGAGTCGTCGCTGGCTGCAACCCGCTCGAGTCGGTGAGCACCAGCGGCCTCTTCGTGTCGCCGAACGGCAACGACGGGCTGGCTGGGACGCCCACCTTGCCGCTGCAGTCCATCGGCGCCGCCCTCGCGCGGGTCCGCACCGGAGCCCCCATTCACCTCGCGCCCGGGGTGTACGCCGGGAACGTCGTGGTGCTCGACGACGCCACGCTCCTGGGTGGGTGGAAGGTCGCCAACGGCGCCTGGCAGCGCGACTGCTCCGTGCTCGGTCGAACGCAGACGGTCGTCCTCGCGCTCGACGCAGGGCCTGGCCTCTCCATCATCGACGCCGGGGTGACGGTGCGCAGCCTCACCATCCAGACACTGTTGGGCGGCGCCCCGAGAGCCGACTCGAGCGGTGCTTCCCGCATCGGCGTGTTCGCCTTGAACGCGACGGTGAGGTTGAGCGACGTCGAAGTGCTGGCGACCGACGCGGTGTCCGGTGGGGTCGCGCCGGGTGGGCTGGACGCCACTCCGTCGGCGGTCTGCATCGGGCCCTGCAGTGACGGAGGCTCGGCGACGACCGCTCCGCCCGCGCGCGCGTCCGATGGAGGGACCTTCAGCGCGGTCGGCTACGTCCCTGGCGACGGCGTGCTCGGCCGCTCTGGAAACGCCGGCCAGCATGGGCTGCCGGGCACGACCGGCACGATGGCGAGCAACTGCTACGTCGGTTGCGGCTGCGGGGTGAATTGCCAGTCGAGTGCGCCCATGGGGCTCATCGGCCCATCGGGCTTCTGCGGCTGTGGCGGGCGTGGCGGCACCGGCGGTGGACAGGGTCGCGGCGGCGGAGCGTCGCTCGGCGTCTTCGCGTCGTCGTCCTCCCTCCTCGTCGTCGACTCGGCCCTTCGCGCGGGACGTGGAGGCGACGGCTCGATGGGCGGACCCGGCGGCAGCGGCTCGCTGGGCACCGATGGCGGGACCGGCGAGGACCGGAAGTGTCAGCAGAAGCCGTGTCAGGTGACGACGGGGAGTTGTTCGACGCCCACCAACGTCGCCTGCTACCACGGCACCGGTCCGGCCGATGAGGTCTTCACCTGGGCCCTCGCCGGCGCCCCTGGAGGCACTGGAGGCCGCGGGGCCAACGGACAACAAGGCGGCAGCGCGGCCGGAGGACCGTCCATCGCGGTGGTGCTCTTCGGTGGGTCGACGCTCGCCCTCAATGGAAGCGTCGTCCTCTCGGTGTCCGATGGCGGGCTCGGCGCTCCGGGCGCGCCGAACGGCCTCTCGGTGCCCGTGCACACCCCGCCCTGAGCCGCCACCTGGCGCGCGCACTTCTTCACGCCGTGGCCGTTGGCGAGGACTACAGTCTCGACCTCAGTGGCCTGGCACCGCATCTCCATGTTGCCCGAGGGAGCGCTCACGTCTCGCACCTGGCGAGCGCGGAACGACGAGGGCCACGAAGCGATTCTGCGCGAGGTGCCCGACGGCACCGTGCCCTTCACTCCGCCGCCTGCGCCCGGCGTCGTTCCGCTCCGCGAAGTCGCCCTGGTGAGCGGCCGCCGAATGACGGTGTGGGACGTGGTGGTCGCCGAGTCCCTCCAGGACGTGCTGGAGCGCGTCACCGAGCAGGGCCGGCAGGTGCCGCTCGGGCTGGTCGCGCGGGTCGCCATCGACGCCTCGCACGCGCTCGCCACCATCTCACCGCCGCGGCCGCATGGTGGGCTCGGAGACGGCACCTTGCTCCTCTCACCCGACGGGCTCGTCTGGGTGATGGACTTCGGGGCTCCGCGGGCGGGTCGCTTCACCGCCGCCGGAGCGCCGAGCGCGGCGAACGACGTCTTCGCGATGGGCGGCATCGTGCACGCGGCCCTGACGGGCTACGGAGGCACCTACGCCTCGGCCGTCGCCGACAACCTCCATCTCCCCAAGCCCTCGCAGCTGCACCCGGAGTGCACGCCCGCCATCGACGAGGTGCTCTCGCGGGCCATCGCGCGCGCGTCCGACAAGCGACAGCCCGACCTCGACCTCTTCGCGGAGGAGTTGGCCGCGGCCGTCGGGCCGCTGCTCTTCGACGCTGGAAAGGCGGCCGCGTTCCTCCGGGCGCATCAACCCAAGCCTGGGCCGCCAGTGGCCGACCTCGACCCAGGCGTCTTCATCGACGACGTGCCGACGGGCGAGCACCTCGGCCCGGGCCACGACATCACCGCCGCTGGACAACCGCCGCAGCGAATCCCCATGGGGACGCAGCCGGGTGCCCCGCCGAGCGACGCCTTTTCTGCGGTGTCGAAGGTGGCCGACTCGGGCCCCTTGCCTGGCATTCCGCAGTCGACCCAGCCCGGCGTGCCGGGACCAGCGCTCGCGTCTGCCCAGCCGCCGACGCGCCCCTCACGCCCGTCATCGCAGCCGCAGCCGCTCGACGCGCAGCCACCGACCCGTCCCTCGCGGCCGTCTTCGGTGCAGGCCCCTCCGGCCGAGCCGCCGGTGCGCCCGTCACGGCCATCGCAGTCGCCGGGTCCGCTGCCGTCGTCGGGGCCCGCGCCTCGGGCGTCGAATCCGCGCGCGAGCCTGGGCGCTCCACCTCGTGCGTCGGCGCCGAAGCCCGCGCCCATCTTCGAAGAGACGCAGCCGCGAATGAACGTTCCGCCGGCGCGCGCACCCGAGCCCGCTCCGCCGCCCAACCCCAGCGCCGTCTCGCACGCGAAGCTGGAGTGGGCCGAGACCCAGACGCGCGTGCCCACCCCGCCGCTCGGCACTCCGGCGGTGAGCTCGACGTTCGACGACGACGACGACGAAGACCTGCCCACCGACTTCGCCTCCAAGTCCGACCTGATGGGCCTGGGCGACGACGAGGAAGTGCACGAGCCGACCGCGGTTCGGCCACGCCCCAAGCTGCCCGACTCGACCGGCTCGCTTCCGGCCCTCGACGCCACCGCGAGCCTGGCCGAGCTGCCGAGCGTCACCGACCTCAAGGCGGCGGGCTCGGGCCGACGGAAGGTCATCGCGCTCCTGTTGATCGTCATCGCCGGAATGTTCGGCCTGGCGGTGTGGAAGAAGCAGCAAGACTCGAGGCGCATCGCGACGGTGACGCCGGTGGAGCCGCTCGAAGACGACGCTGGCGAGTCGGAGGCGCTCCCGCCCGTCGATGCCGGTGAGTCGCCCGAGGACGCGACCGATGCCGCGGTGGACGTCGACCTCGACGCTGGCTCCGTCGAGGAGGACGAGGGTGATGGCGGCGAGCTCGACGAAGACGACGGGGGCGCCGAGGAGCTCGAGGCCGTCACCGGTTCCTTCGACGCGGGCATGAAGAAGAAGGTGGTGAAGAAGAAACCACCCAAGCGTCGCCGTCGGCGCTGAGTCGGCCCTCACCCATGTCGGAGAATGAGCGCAACATCTGTTGCATTGGCACCAGCACACGTCCGCTGGAACATTTCAGTGACGGCATGGCCTTTTCCCGCATCCTCATCGTCGACGATGAGCCGCTGTTGAGGGCGATGATGCGCCGTATTCTCGGGAAGACGGGCGCGACCATCATCGAGGTCAGCACCGTGGCCGACGCGCTCGCCGAGCTCCAGGCAGGCGTCGACCTCGTCATCACCGACGTCAAGCTCGGGCGAGAGAGCGGGGTCGACGTGGCGCGGGCGGCGGCGAGCCAGCACCCGGCGCCTCCAGTCATCGCGGTGAGTGGTTTCGCCGAGGCGTCCGACGGGCTTGCGCTGGGCAAGGCGGGCGTCGCGGCCTTCGTCGCCAAGCCCTTCACCCCCGAGGACCTGCTCGACGTCGTCGAGGGCATGCAGGCGCCGCGGCACTTCGAGCTCGACGCGGTGGTGCGACGGGTGGTGGGCGACTGGGCGATGCCCGACGTGCTCGATGCGGTCCGTCGCTCGATGGTGTTCGAGGCGCTCGCGCGCACCCACGGCAACAAGGCGCAGGCGGCACAGCTCCTCGGCATCAGCCGTCAGAACCTGCAGAACATTCTCTCTCGCGGCCAGGTGTGAGGCGTCAGCGCTGACGCCGGCAGACGCCTGCGCCGCCGTCCTTCACGCAGACGAAGGTGCCCGCGTCGGGGGTGGTGAGACATTCCTCTCCGGGCCGCGCGCCTGGGTCGCAGGGGAGCCCGTCGAGGTCGTAGTTCCCGAAGAGCGAGCAGCTCGCCAGCACCGCAAACGCCACGAAGAGGAGGACGGCCACGCGCATCGTCGCCATCGTATTCCGAAACGTCCACCGACGGCCCGCTTCTTGTCATCGGCGTCGAGGAACGGTTGAGTTCGCTCCTGCACCGAGCGGCCGAGCTCGGGTGCTCTCGAAGGGGACGGCTCGCGTGGCCCAAGCGACGAGGTGGAGTGGGGCTGGGGCCGTCGCGCTCGCGCTGGGACTCTGGGGCGCGTCGTGCGGGCGAACCGACGTGCTGCGCTTCGACCTGTCGGTGCCCGATGCATCGGTGGACGCTGGCCGTGACGCCGGCGTCGATGCCGGACTCGATGCCGGAGTCGATGCAGGTGTCGATGCCGGGACCAAGCCGTGCCTCGAGGGCCGCTTCCCGCTGACGCCAGCGGTGCCCGTCGTGGTGCTGGTGCTCGACAGCTCCGGCTCGATGGACGAGCCCTTCTCCGGCGCCGCGAGCAAGTGGGACGCGCTGGTGTCGTCGTTGCGCCAGGTGCTCCCAGCGGTCGATCAAACGATGCAGCTGGGGCTCTTGCTCTTCCCAGTGAGCCGGCAGCAGACCTGCTCCTCCTTCGTGACGCCCAACCCCGAGCCCGCCCTGGGGCAGGTGTCGACGATTCTCTCCGTGCTGGGCTCGACCGAGCCGGCCGGAGGAACCCCCACCGCCGACGCGCTCCAGGCGGCGACCAACTCGTTGCTCTCCCGACGAACGGCCTCGTCGGCGCGCGCGCTCGTGCTCGCGACCGATGGCGTGCCCAACTGCAACCCGGCGCTGGTGCCTTCGACCTGCTTCTGCCTGATGCTCCCGTGCTCCTCCATCACCTGCGTCGACGACGACCGCTCGGTGCTGCGGGTCTCCAACGCGCTCGACGCCGGCATTCCGACCTACGTCATCGGCATCGAGTCGCCGGGTCAGACCTTCACGGGCGTGCTCGATCGGCTCGCGGTGGCGGGAGGCCGGCCGCTCCCCGGTGCCCAGCCGTACTACTCGGCCTCGAGCGCGGCCGAGCTGTCGACGGCCTTCTCCACCATTCGTGATCAGGTCGCGCGCTGTGCCTACCTCACCAGCTCGGTTCCCAACGCCACCGGCAGCATTCGGGTGGAGGTCGATGGGCAGGTCGTTCCCGTCGATGCCACCGGGCGCTCGGGCTGGGCGTGGACCGATCGACCCAACGGCGAGCTCGTCTTTCTCGGGTCGACCTGCGCCCAGCTCATCGGGGGCACCCAACGGCTCGAGGCGGTGGTCGCGTGTGGGCAGAACTGACCGAGCCGCCGCCCCCGCTGGTTCGACTAGACTGACGCCATGCCCATCGACTCCATTGGTACGAAGCCCTCGCCGGCGATGCCCAAGCCCGTCGAGACGACGAAGGCGGTCTCCACCGAGGTCGCGACGCCGGCCGCTGCGCCGACTGCGCAGGCACCGACTGAAGGCTACGACGACCCGAAGAAGAAGCTGATGTCGGTGAGCGGGCGGTACCGAACCCAGCCCGCCGTGGTGTCGGAGCGCGAAGACCTCAAGAGCCTCGTCGCCGCCCAGCGGGCCGCAGTGAACTCGAGTGGAGGCGCCATCGCCACCGCCAGCCCCGAAGGCGGGAAGGGCGATCGCGTCGGAGACAACCCGGGGACGATCAGCGGCGCCTACCACATCCCCGCGGAGGACGCGCCGCGCGCCAAGATGGATCAGAAGATCAGCCTCGCGCCTGGCGACGAGAAGGCGCGGCGGAAGTTCCTCAACACCTTCACCCAGGCTGATCCAAGTCGAAAGGCACTCCACAACACCCACGGGTGTGGGGCGGCCGTGTTGCTCGCCTCGGCCCTCAACCAGAAGGACCCCAAGCAGCCGCTCGGCAAGCTCTGCGACTACATGCTGAGCCCTCAGCCGGACAAGATTCTCTCGGAAGACCGGTCGCAGCTCGAGGCGCTCAAGAAGCGCATCGACGCCGGAGAGTCCATCACCCGCGGCGACCTCGACTTCATGCAGAAGTGCCTCTATTCGACGCTCAACGTCGCCGAGAACTCCATTCCCGGGGCGAACACCAACAACGCCGACATCTCGATTCACGCGGTGAACAAGGTGATGACCGAGTCGGGCATGGGCGTGTCGGGTGGAAACCCGGTGCTGGTCGACATCGACGGCGCGAAGGACGAAGACGGCAACACCCGGCCTGATCACTTCGTGCTCGAGCGCGCGGGCATTCCTGGGCAGATCTACGACCCATGGCCGCGGGCCGGCGGGAACCAGGTGGTGACGCAGGGGCACGGCGGCATCCACGACATCGGCGCCTTCGAGCTGTACAAAGGCTCGCGGACCGACGGAGTGCTCCCGATCGGCGACTGACCCACTCCCGCGACTTGGCCGCTTCGCGATGAAGAGGCGATGGAGCCCGAATGCCCACCTTCTTGGTGACTGGCGCCACCGACGGAATCGGGTTCGAGACCGCGCGCTCGCTGGCGAAGAGTGGTGCGCGGGTGCTCGTCCACGGGCGCACCGAGGCGAAGGCGAAGCAGGCCGTCGAGCGGCTGCGAGGGACCGGAGCGGTCGAGCCGGTGTGGGGTGACTTGAGCTCGCTCGCGCAGGTGCGCGCCCTCGCCGCGCAGGTGAAGGGCCTCACCTCGACCCTCGACGTGTTGCTCAACAACGCGGGCGTGTTCGCGAAGGAAGAGCTGCGCACCGAAGACGGGTTCGAGCTCACCATCGGCGTCAATCACCTCGCGCACGTGTTGCTGACTCACGAGCTGCTCCCGTTGGTGGACGCGGCGCACGGGCGGGTGGTGAACGTGTCGTCGATGGCGCACGCCAACGGCCGAATCGAGGAAGCCGACCTCCCAGTGCCTCGCCACTTCGAGGGCTATCGCGCCTACGCGGCGTCGAAGCTGCTCAACGTCTTCTTCACCCACGAGCTCGCGCGCCGGTTGGCGGCGAAGAAGAGCCGCGTCGTCGTCTTCGCGCTCCACCCAGGAGTCATCACCACCAAGCTGCTCCGCGCCGGCTTCGACATGGACGGCGGGAGTCTCGAGTCGGGCGCTCGCACCAGCGTGTTCTGTGCCACCTCGCCGAAGGTGGGCGCGTCGGGCACGTATTATTCCGACGCCCGCGAGGTGCCCTGCGCGCCGCACGCGAAGAACGCCACCCTCGAGAAGCACCTCTACGAGCACAGCTGCCGGTTGGTCGGCTGTCAGCCCCTCTGAGGCGCGCCGCTCACGGACAGTCCCAGGCTGCCTCGAGCCACTCGAGCATCGGAAGCGCCTGACAGGTGGCCGGACACAGCGTCACGGTCTTCGCCTTCGTCTGGGCGAAGGCGCGGGTGAGGCCGGAACACGCCGCAGGCTGCACGCCCACCAAGGGCTCCCGAAGGCCCGACTGGAGCACGAACGAGACCTCGGTGATGCGCGCCGCGGCCGGCACGGCGAAGCGCACCTCGCAGGCCCCGAGCGTCGGCTGCAGGTTCGCGGCCTCGAGCAGGTGTTGGGTGAGCGCCTCGGGCGCGCGGGCGTCGCAGAGGCTGGCGCGGCGCCCACCGGTCGCGATGGCGAGGCCTTGATAGAGCAGGCCTGGGTCGACGCCTGCTGGCCGACACCTCGAGGTGCTCAACGGCGCGCGCTCGTCGGCCAGGGCCACCTCGGCCCGCTCGAACCCTCCCCAGACGTTGACCCGCACCGGGCCGGGCTCATTGCGCAGCAACTCCGCCCACGCCTGCTGGGGCTGGAAGCGAGGGCTGGCCGCGTCGTCGGTGACGAAGACGACCTCCACCCGGCTCTTCGGCCGGAGCAACGCGCGCCAACTCCCCTCGAGCGCCACCTCGAAGAGGTCGTGGGAGCCGATGCGTTGCTCCAGCACGCCTGCGTCGAACGGCTTGGGCGCGCCCAAGAGGAGCTCCCTCCGGTCGGCCACCACCGTCAGCTGAAAGTCCACCGCTCGGAGGCGCAGGGAGGCCTCCAGGGTGGCGAGCCACAACAAGACGTCTCTCATCACCCGGAACATCGAGCCCGAGGTGTCGATGAAGACGACGAGGTCGAGCGGGGCTGGCTGCGCCTTCGTCTCTCCCCAGCCTCGACCAGGCGTGCACGGAGTGCCGGCGTCGGGAGCGGGCCTGGCGGCCACCGTGATGGTCTTCCGCAACGCCGGGCCCGGTCGCATCAGCGGCGCCAGCGCCACTCGCCAGCGACGGAGGTAACCCTCGACGTCGAAGCCGGGTGGCGGCACGGTGACGGAGGCGCTGCCGGCGTCGACGACGGGCTCCACCGAGGCGTCAGCGAACCCCGCGGGCGTCGGCACACTCGCTGGCGTAAGCGTGGAGGCCGAAGCGCTGGGCCCCGTGTCGCTCGTGTGCGGCGCCTCGGGCCGCGCTGCGTCGACGGCGACAGGCGCCTCCTCCGACTGGCCGAGCCTCAGCACGAGCAGCCCGAGCCCGAGGACGAGGAGCCCGACGGCGAGTCGATTCAACCGAGCGCCCCGCTCCTTCGTCTCAGGCAGTCCCCCTCCGGCCATGCGTCGAACGGTACCGCCGTCTCCCCCGGCGACGCGAGCGCGATTGACCGCCCGTCGCGTTCGGCTACAGGGCCCCCCGCATGGGACTCTCCATCGGAATCGTGGGCCTGCCGAACGTCGGCAAGTCGACCCTCTTCAACGCGCTGTCGAACGCCGGCGCGCTCGCCGCCAACTACCCCTTCGCCACCATCGAGCCGAACGTGGGCGTGGTGCCGGTGCCCGACGAGCGCCTCGAGAAGCTGGCGGCGATGGTGAAGCCCGAGAAGGTGCTCCCCACCACGCTCGAGTTCGTCGACATCGCCGGCCTCGTGCGCGGCGCCTCGAAGGGTGAAGGCCTCGGCAACCAGTTCCTCGCCAACATTCGGCAGGTCGACGCGGTGCTCTACGTGCTGCGCTGCTTCGTCGACGACAACATCACCCACGTCGAGGGCAGCGTGAACCCGACCCGCGACAAGGACACCGTCGACACCGAGCTCTGCCTCAAGGACCTCGAGACCGTCGAGAAGCGGCGCGAGAAGACCCAGCGCTCGGCGAAGGCCCCTGGCAAGGAAGGCGAGCTCGCGAAGGTGGAGCTCGTGGTGCTCGACAAGCTGAAGGCGAAGCTCGACGAGGCGATTCCGGTGCGCGCGCAGGGCCTGACGCCCGACGAGCTCGAGGTGGTGCGCGAGCTCTTCCTCCTCACCTCGAAGCCGGTGCTCTACGTCGCCAACGTCGCCGAAGGGCAGCTCGCCGGCGCCGACTCGGACCAGTACGTGAAGCAGGTGAAGGACATCGCCGCCAAGGAGAACGCGGAGGTCGTGGTGCTCGCCGCCGCGCTCGAGGCCGAGATTCAGCAGCTGCCCCAGGAAGAGCGCCCGGCCTTCCTCGAGTCCGCCGGGCTCACCGAGCCGGGCCTCAACAAGGTGGTGCGCGCCGGGTACAAGCTCCTCGGCCTCCAGACGTACTTCACCGTCGGCCCCAAGGAGTGCCGCGCCTGGACGATTCACAAGGGCTGGAAGGCGCCTCAGGCCGCCGGCGTCATTCACACCGACTTCGAGAAGGGCTTCATCAAGGCCGAGGTCATCGGCTGGAAAGACCTCATCGCCTTCGGGAGCGAAGCGGCAGCGCGCGAGAAGGGCATGCTGCGCATGGAAGGCAAGGAGTACGTCGTGCAAGACGGCGACTGCATGCACTTCCGCTTCAACGTGACGTCCTGAGCTGAAGAAGGCTTCCTCGTCGTTCCAACCTGAGACGACTTCTCCAGTTCTCGGCGTGCCGCACTCGGAGCATGATGAGGCTCCGTGGCACTGAAGCTCGTTCTCACCACCCGTGCGCACCTCTGGGCGGAGGTGGTGATGCCCCGCGGCGATCGCGTCTTCGTTCCTTCTGACGAGCCGTTCGCCACTGGAACGCAGACGGGCCTCAGCATCGAAGCGCCTGAGCTGCCGAACGCCATCACCTGCGTGGTGACGGTGCAGGGAACGCGGCCCGCCGCTGGCACGCTGAAACGCGGTGTCTGGGTGCGGGTCGACGAGGCGACGGTGGCGCGGCTGCAGAGCCTCATCGGCGCGAATCAGAAGGAGGAACCGCCGCAGCGCATCGGTGGCCGCACCGAGCCGCGCGTCGACTGTGACTTTCCGGCGCGGTCGATGCTCGGCGGCGGCACCAACGACTGTGCGGTGAAGTCCATCTCGCCGCACGGCCTCACCGTGAAGGTGCCGTTCGCCACCGCGCCGGGGAAGGTCATCAGCCTCGTCGTCACCTTGCCCGACGGCGACGCCACCTTGAGCGGCACGGTGATGTGGATTCGCGGCGAGCTGCAGCTGTGCGGCGTGCGCCTCATCGGCCTCGACTCGGTGACGGAGGTTCGGCTCGAGAAGGTGGTGAACGCGCTGTCGGCGAGCAAGGCCGAGGCGGCGCCGGAGTCGGGCTTCACCGTGGTGGTGGCCGACGACGACCCCTCGATTCTCGACTTCCTCACCCGCGTCGCCACCAAGGCCGGCCATCGGGTGGTGCGCACCGACCGCGGCGACAAGGCGCTCGAGCTGGTGCGGCAGGAGAAACCGCAGCTCGTCTTCCTCGACGTGTTGATGCCCGGGCTCGACGGGCTCGAGGTGGCCAAGGCGATTCACAATGACGCCACCCTCACCGGCATTCCGGTGGTGTTGCTCTCGGCGATGGGCGAGTCGCGGCTCTCGGAAGCGGTGCGCAGCTCTGGCGCGGTCGACTTCCTCACCAAGCCGATGAAGCTCGAGGCCGTGCGGGCGCTCTTCGCGCGCTTCCTGCCAGTCTTCGTGAAGCCGTAGCGGCGCAGGTGGACGTCGCGTTGCCACCGAGGTGGGGCGCAGTTCGTCGTGCAAGGCGTCGCCAGGAATGGCGGTGCAGTGCGCGACCTGACCGCGCGTCGCTCCTGACTGCGTTGCCAGCAGTCGCGTCCGTCTCAGCGCAGCGGAGGCCCGCGGAGGCGCCGACGTTTCCAAGCACCCGCAACAGCCGGCGGAGAACGTCAGCGCCCTCGTCGGCGCGCAGTCACTGGGCGATCTCGGCGAGCGACAGCCGGGCGAGCAAGAAGTCGGGGTTCGCCTTCACGAGCAGGGCGAGCCCATCCTTCGCCTTCTCCGGCTGCTTCGCGTCGACCGCCTCGAGCGCCTTGGCGTAGCTGGCGACCACCTTCAGCGGCACCTTGCCCTTGGCCGACTTGGCGAGCTGCCCGGCCTCGGCCTTCTTCTCGGCGGCGGCCTTGGTGGCAGCCTGGGTCAGCACCGCGTCGAGGTCGGTGGCGAGCTTCTGCTCGAGGGCGAAGAAGTCGTCGGTCTTCCCGGTGGCGCCGATGCCCTTGAGGGTGGCCGTCGTCTCGGTCTCGTAGATTCGCGCGTCGAGCCGCAGGGTGCCGCCCATCACGAAGTAGCCGCCCACCACCACGAAGCGCGCCTGGAGCAGCTTGCCCACCTTGAGCGCCGAGGCCGGGTCGAGCTTCTGCGTCTTGGCGAGGTCGAGCTCGGTGAGGGCCTCTTGGAGCCGCGCCCGCTCGACGACCTTGTACCCATCGCGGCCGGCGAGGTCGGTGATGAGCATTTGGGCGACGCCCTTGCGCAGGGTGACGAGCTCGTCGTCCTTCCCGTCGTAGTCGAAGTAGAGAATGGCGACGGTGGCCGGCTCCGCGGCGGCGGCGGCGAACGACGACATCAGGCACAGCGCGAGCACGACTCTCATTTCTTCCCCTTCGCGGCGTAGGTGGCGACGAGCTTGCGGAGCCCAGCTTCGTTCTTTCGCAGCGCGACGCGCCAGTCGTCGGGGTCGAGCCGGAGCTCCTCGGCCTTCTCTTCGTCCCACTTCGCTTGCGCCTCGGGCACGGGGGTCTGCATCTCGTCCTTGACGCTGCGCTGCATGAGGCGGCAGCTGTCGGTGATGCCGCCGTGGGTCGGGAACTTCATCACCAGATACTCGCAGGCGGGCAGGAGCCGCGGCCACGACACCGGGTCTTCTTCCATGCGGCCGATGAGCTCGAGCCCGGCGGTCGCCACCATCGAGAAGCCCGGCGCCGTCATCGGGGTGAGGTCGTTCTCGGCGAGGTAGACGAGGAGGTCGATCTTCCGCTTCAGCTGGTCCGTCTTCCGGCTGTCGAGCCCCTGGATGAGCTGGGTCACCTTCTGGGGAAAGTCCTTCGCCTTCGGGTCGAGCTGCTTGCGCAGGTCGTCGGCCTGGGAGACCTGGCTGTCGTCGACCTTCTTGGCGATGGCGCGCAGGCGCTCGGCGGCGTTCTTGGCGGCGCGGTAGTTCGGGTCGGCCTCGAGGGCCGCATCGAAGAGCTGCTGGGCCTTGGCTTCGTCTCCGGCGTCCTTGGCGGCGAGCGCGGTGGAGTACTTCGAGAAGGCGTCGAAGCTCTCGGTCGCGTTGCTGCGCAGCTTCGTCTTCTCGGCGAGCGCGAGCTTCACGTCGAGGGCCTTGATGAGCAGGTCGACGAGCTCCTTCTCGAGGGCGAAGAACTCGTCCTTCTTGCCTTCGACCTTCTCGGAGAAGAGCACCTTGCTCGCGGGCACGTCGAAGAGCCGGGCGTCGACGCGCATCGTGTCACCGACGACGGCGTAGCCGCCGGTGAGGAGGTAGCGCGCCGAGAGGCCCTTGCCCAACTTGAGCGCGTTCTTCGGGTCGACGAACTTCGACTTCGACAGCTTGAGCTCGTCGAGGGCGAGGTTGAGCTTCTCGCGCTCCACCAACTGGAGCGACTGCACGTTGGAGAGGTCGGTGATGAGCATGTCGGCCAAGCCGCGCGCGAGCGGGTCGAGGGCGCCGTCGGCCGAGTTGTTGTCGAAGTAGCTGACCGCGACGGTGAGCCGCTCGGCGAAGGCGAGGCTGGCGGTGAGGGCGCAGGCGAGCGCGAGGAGCCGCATCGCGCGAGGGACGAGGTGGGAGCGGAGGAGATTCACGAAGCGGGTTCAAAGGCGCCCGGCCCGCGCGCGTCAAGTCGGCGCTCACGTGAAGGTGCGCTCGTCGCACGGCGGCAGCCAGCTCGGGTGCGCGCTCGAGCGTCAGTTGATGGTGAAGTTGACGCCGCAGTACGGATACGTCGGACCGCCGCTGGTCGGGTGGCAGCTGATCCGCCCGCGCGACGCCGGCGCAGGGTTCTCCCAGCGCAGGTTCAAGTAGTAGGTGGTGTCGGGCAGGAGGTGGCACTGGCCGGTGCTCGTCGTCACGTTCGCCGGAGCGATCTCGAAGTTGAGGGCGCCGGACGAGGGCGGAATCGAGCGGAAGCACGGGTCGGCCGCGTCGAAGCGGGCGGTGTCGAAGTCGCAGGGCGAGCGGCTCAGGGTGGCGAAGAGCGAGGCTGGCTCTCCGCGGTTGGGTTGGTTGCTGAAGGCGAACTGCATTCGGCCGAGCACGCCCGGAGGCAGTGACGAGACCGCGGGGAAGTCGGCCATCGTCGCGCCAGTGTGGAACTTGATGATGAAGGCCTGGTTCGGCTCCTGCCCCCAGCGCAGGCTGTTTCCGTAGAAGTGGGTGTTGCCGAGGCGGAACTCCTCCGACACGAACATGTTCACCCCGAGGATGCGGTCGGGCACGCCGCTCGTGGTGGTGTTCAGCATGCCCGTGTTGCAGGCGTTCACCGGCATTCGGTACGAGCCGCATGGAGCGAACCCGCCGAGGCCGGGCGCGGGCGTCTGACCGAGGAACTCGCACGCCATGACGCCGGAGTAGGTCGCAAGGGGCACCGAGTCGGGGACGAGCCGGTTCTGGAGGTCGCGATCGTCCCCTCCGCCAGCCCCGCCAGCCGTCGCGGAGCCGCCCGCCGTCGAGCCACCGGACCCACCAGCCGTTGCGGAGCCGCCAGCCGTCGCGGATCCACCCGCGGTCGATGATCCACCCGCAGTCGATGATCCACCCGCAGTCGAGGATCCACCCGCGGTCGATGATCCACCCGCAGTCGCTGATCCACCCGCAGTCGCTGATCCACCCGCAGTCGAGGATCCACCCGCAGTCGAGGATCCACCGGCCGTTCCGCCTCCGACTGTCCCGCCCGAGGTCATTCCACCTGCGTCGCCCCCGGCGGCGGCACTTCCACCAGCATCGCCACCGCCAACCGACGCTGCTCCACCGGCCCGCCCGCCAGCCCGACCACCGCTCGCTGCCCCGGCATCCTCTCCGGCCGGCGGCACGCCCGAGCAGCTCACCATGAGGGCCAGCGTCGTCATCCCGACCGTGAATGAAAGAGTGCGCATGTCGGAGACTCTACGGTCGACCTCGGCTGCCGGTTCGCCCGAGCCCGAGGCCACGAGCAATCAGCCGCTGAAACCGCCTGCTTGCGACCGGTGTCAGTGGTCCCATGCTCTTGAGCCTCCTGCTCGCCGCGACGCCGTTTCCCGAGGTTCTCACCCGCCCCACCGTGGCTCGGCTCGAGCAGTTCAGCTTCCCACCAGCCGAGGCCTTCACCACCGCCTGGAACGAGCGCCCGTCCGAGGGCCATCAGGTGGTGCGCGGGGCGCTCAAGCTCGGCTCGCAGCCCATCGAGGGCTGGTTCCTGCTCGTGGCGGAAGCTGGAGTAACGACGCTCCGGCCCTTGGTCGTCGCCGAGGAAGCGCTCGACCGCTGGAGCGCGTGGACCGCGACCTCGACGGCGACCTCGACCTGGCACCTCACCAGAGATGGCACTCGGGTCGGCACGCTCGAGGTGCTCGAAGCGCCGAGCGCCCAGATGTCCGAAGTCGACCTCGTGCCGTGGACCTACGTGCAGACCCTCGTAGCCACCGCGACGCCACTCTACGAGCCCGGGGCCGACTTCGACGCGGAGCTGACGGCGATGATCGATGGGCTGAGCGGCGCCTCGCTCACCGCGTGGGCCAAGAAGCACCGGGCTGACGACGCGCTCTTCCGCAAGTTCGCCCGGTTTCGTCCGATGGGCTCCTGCTCGATGGACACCGCCCCTCAGGAAGCGGCGCGCGCCTACGCCGAGCTCGCCTTCGCTCGCGGTGACCTCGCCGCGTTCCTCCAGCTCCAAGTCGCCATCATGGGCGACCGCTTCGAGCGGGTCGCCTGGTCGAGCTTCGGAGAAGCAGCCCACTCCACCGAAGCGGAACGGCTGATCGGCACGGGCGTCGACGTGGATCAGTTCCTCCTCGGGCTGGTGATCAGCCGCCCAGGTGACCGCGCCACCATCAACACCTGGCGGCTCGCCCGCTCGATTCGAGAAGCAGGACGTCGACGTTCACTCGAGCCCGTGCTCGAGCGCCTCGCACAATCACCCTCGACCGATGCCTACGACCGACTGCGCGCGGTCCAGGTGCTGCTCTTCAGCGACGACGCCTTCGCCGAGCGCTCGCCCGAGCCAGGCAAGCAGAGGTCGGTCGAGGCGCGCCGACGAGCGGCGGTGAAGAGGCTCGAGCGCTTGTCGCTGAGTCCGGTGGCGAAGCAATGGCTGCTCGAGCTCGATTGACGGCTCACGGTTGCGAGTCGACGCCTTCTTGAGCAGGTTCTCGACATGCGCACCCTCGCCTTCGCCGGGCTGCTCGTGCTCGGCGCGTGCAAGTCCCAGACGACTCCAGCGGCGCCGACCATCGACCCGAACGCCACCGTGCGCTTCGTGACGCCACCGGTCGATGGCGTGGTCTCGACCATCATGCAGGCGCAGCTCGAGAAGGCCAAAGCCGAGAAGCGGCGGGTGTTGCTCTATGCCGGAGCGCCCTGGTGTGAGCCCTGTCGGTACTTCCATGAAGCCGTCGATCGTGGCGAGCTCACGGGCAAGGTGGGCGCGCTCGACCTGGTCGCCTTCGACTCCCAGATGGACGCCGAGCGAATGCTCCTCTCGAACTACGAGTCCCAGTTCATTCCGCTCTTCGCAGTGCCGGGCCCCGACGGGAAGGGGACTGGCAAGCGCATCGAGGGGTCGGTGAAAGGCAACGCGGCGGTCGCCGACCTCGTCCCGCGGCTCAATGAGCTGCTCGCCCAGCAGGTGCCGTGATGCGCGTCGCGCTCGTGGTCATGGTGACGACGAACTTCGCCGAGCCGGTGTCGACCGGCTGCCGTCGGCAGACAAACACGATGCGGCTTTCCTCTCTTCGAAGAACGGGACGCTGCGCGAGGCAGCGGTGCTTCGTTCGAACGGGTGCTGACCGATGAAGACGCGCGAACCTCGAGGCCCGAAGCTCCCCACCACGTTGAGCGCGGTCGCCGTCGCCCACCTCGAGCGGCGCGCCGTGCGGTTCGACCTCGACGCGCGGGCCGACCCAGACACCCTGAGACGCACGCTCGCGAAGGCGAAGCTCGCGCCCTGGCCGGTGCTCTTCGACCTGGAGCGCGACTTCGGCGGCTTGCGCTTCGCCGAGGGAAGCGAGGATTGGTTGCTCGGGACGCACGCGGTCATCACCTGCGAGCCGAGGGTGCGCACCACGCGCTCGAAGCCGGTGCCGCTGGTGTGCGTCGGGGTGAACGCCACCGGGCGGTTGCTGATCGACGAGTCCGGGAACATCTGGGACGAGGACGAGGCGGCGAACTCGGTGCACCTCCGCGCCGACGGCATGGAACGGCGCCTCGAGCGCGAGGCCCATGGCTTTCGCACGAATGTCCTCGGTCAACGCTTCTACGAGGTCCTCCCGAGCACCATCGCCGCCGCGGCGGGAGCGAAGAAGCTCGGGCTGCCGCTCGTGAAGAAGGCGTCCGATGCCCACGAGAAGGTGTGGCAGAACGCCTCGCTCACGGTGTTGAAGACGACGGACGACGTGAGGGTGTTCGCGAAGACCGACGCGGCGCTGCAGAAGGCACTCACGGCGCTCGGGGCGCGCTGAACTTCACTGGGTGGCGAGGAACCAGAAGTTCGTCGACCCGCTCGGCAGGTAGGCCACTCCGCCGAGCAGCGGGAGGTACTGCCACCGGGTGTAGATGCCGTTCACCGGCACCGGAGGTGTCGGACCCGTCGTCGCCTGCTGGCTGACGTCGAAGGTCTGGGCGTTGACGCGATACACGTTTCCATCGGTGTCAGTCTTGAACAAGAAAACGTCCTCGCCTGGCAGGTAGAACATCGCTGTCTGTGATTGCGAGACGATGCCGGCCGAGGCTCCGGAGAAGGTGACGTCCGTGAGCGTGGGTGTACCAGAATAGGTGAGGAGCAGGCCCTGGCGCTGCGAGATGCGGTAGGCGTTTCGCGCGAAGAGGACGCGGGAGCGGGTGGGGTCGACCGCCGAGGCCGACTCGCCGACGATGTCGTTGTTCGCGTAGCTCGGCCGCGCCGCCAGGACGGACCAGGTGGCCGTGGCCGAGTCCCACTTGCGGAAGCTGCCCTGGAAGAAGGTGTACGCGTCGTCGGTCGTCGGGTGCTGAGCATATGGCCGGCCGATGGCGTCTCCGTGCGGCATTCCGGCGGGCCAGGAACCCATCGGGTCCCAATCGTTCACGCTCAGATTGAACGCGTCGACGTTGCTGTTGCTCTCGTTGCCGCTCCCCCATACCGACCCCGCCGAGAGCTTGAAGATTCGACCCTTCGAGCGGACGTAATGAAGTGCATAATAGAGATGGGTCGAGCTGGGCCGGCCGTCTGTATAGTAATTCATTCCGAAGACGACCGCGGTGCCCGGCGAAGGGCCTCGCAAGAGCCGCCACCGGGGCTGATTCGCTTGGAGGTCGATCTCATAGGCCTCGTTGCCAGCCCAGTCGGCGTGACCTCCTGCGCCAGCAAGGTAGAGGCGGTTGTTGTCGCGGTTCGCCGCGAGTCCATTCCACGCGTTGATGCGCTGAGTCGGCGCCACCATCGTGCCGTTGAACGGGTCAGTGACCTGGACGCTCGAGAGCGCGCTCCCCGGAATCTCGACCCACTGCCACTTCGCGAGGCCCTGCCGCCACGTCGGAACGCCTCCGTCCGTCGGGCCCGGGCTGCCACCGCCTGCTGCCAGGCCTCCGCCGGCGCCGCCCGCTGATCCGCCCGCCGTCGATCCACCTGCCGTCGATCCGCCTGCCGTCGATCCGCCCGCCGTCGATCCGCCTGCCGTCGATCCGCCCGCCGTCGATCCGCCCGCCGTCGATCCGCCTGCCGTCGCTCCGCCACCAGAGCCCCCATCTCCTCCAGCAGGGAGCGTCGAACACGCGGCTACGAGCAGGACGCACAGGAACCCCAAATGGCGCATGACCGGAGCCTCCACTTCCCAGAGCCGAGACGCAAAGTGGTTCTGCGTGTTGGATTCACCTCTGGAGTATGGAAGGAGACCGCATGCGTCTTCTCCTTTGCGCCGTCAGCCTCGCACTCGTCACCGCGTGCGGAACGACCTCGACCCAGTGTTCGCCAACGACCTGTCCGACTGGCTGCTGTGACAGCGCCGGTCAGTGTCAGCGCGGGGAAGTGAACTCGGCTTGCGGCTCGCGCGGAGCCTCCTGCCTCTCGTGCGGCGTCGTCGCGAACTGCGTCGGCCAGGTCTGCGTGCTCAACAACTCCGGCACCGGCGGCGGAACGAGCGGCACCGGCGGCGGAACGAGCGGCACCGGCGGCGGAACGAGCGGCACGGGTGGCGGAACGAGCGGCACGGGTGGCGGAACGAGCGGCACGGGCGGTGGAACGAGCGGCACGGGCGGTGGAACGAGCGGCACCGGCGGTGGAACGAGCGGCACCGGTGGTGGAGCGAGCGGCACCGGTGGCGGAGCGAGCGGCGGAGGCTCGAGTGGCGCCTGTACTCCGGCGACCTGCGCAGGCTGTTGCCTCGCCGGCACCTGCATTCCCGTCGCTCAACAAGGTCCCGTCGCTTGCGGTCTCGGCGGAGCCGCCTGCACCTCGTGCGGCCTGGGGACGTGCAACCTCGGCACCTGCACCGGAGCCATCGACGCGGGGTCCTGCGGGCCGACGACCTGCTCGGGGTGCTGCGTGGGAAACAACTGCCTGATGCCGACGCAGCAGACCCAGTTCGCGTGCGGGCTCCAGGGCGGGCAGTGCCAGCAATGCAACGGCGGAGCGATGTGCGCACAGGGCGTCTGCTCTGGCTCGAGCGCCGACGCGGGAGCGAGCTTGCCCAACGGCTCGCCCTGCACCGCGACCTCCAACTGCGGCGGGATCTGCATCGAAGAGACGCAGTTCGGTCAGCCCACCGGCTACCACGGTGGCTACTGCTCGCAGGCGTGCAACCCGAACGCCTGCAGCGACGGTGTCTGCATCACCGAGACGTTCTTCGGCCAGACCTTCTCGCAGTGCCGCGCTGCGTGTCCGACTCCCGGCACGACGACTGGCTGCCGCCCCGACTACGTCTGCGCGACGATTCCCGGGAGCAGCAATGGCGGGTACTGCCGGCCCGCGTGCAACAACGGCGGTCTGCTCTCTGCCTGCCAGTCGGGGTCGTGCATGTCCGACGGCCTCTGCCGCTGATCTCGAACGTGTTCACCAGGCTGGGTCACGCGGCTCGAGGGCAGCGCGCGAATCGGGCCAGGGCCGCTCACGGAGCTGCAGGTGTGACGGGCGAGGTGCGTTCGAACGCCTCGAGCTCGGTTGGCGTGATGTTGGTGCGGCCGAGCGCGTGCCGTGCGCGGTGGAGCCGCTGGAGCAGCTGAGAGTCGGTGACGGCCTCGGCGTTCTTCGGCACGCCCGTCGCCAAGCCCCACAGCGCAGTGAAGCGTTGGTCCTCGGCGGTGCCTTCCAGCCGCAGCTCGACCCGGCAGGAGTCCTTCACCACGTCGGCAGGCAGGCGCACCTGGAACGTGTCCACCTCGTCGGCGCGCAGGGTGAGGTGGTCGAGCACGTCCTTCGCGGGGAGCTGGAGCTCGCGCGGCGCGCCGTCGTCACAGGGCGAGGTGGTGAGCTTCAGCGTCTCGAAGTGGCCCTCGGCGCGAAAGAGGTTTCGGGTCTCGAGGCGGGAGAGCACGTGGGCGCCGCTGCGCTCGGGGAACTGCGAGGCCACCACGGGGAGGAACGGCGCGCCCAACAACCTCGTGAGGTGGCTCTGGTTCACCAGGAACACGGTGGTGCGGCCGCGCAGCCGGCCCGCCTCGGCTTCGATGAGCAGCGTCTCGCTCGTGCTGCGTTGGGGACGGAGCGCGAAGGAACGCTCCAGCGCTGGTCCGCCCGGGCTCCACGCTTCTTCTCCAATTCGCCAGCGCACCTGGTCGAGGCGTGCTCCCGTCGTCGCCGTCGCGGTGAAGCGATAGCTCGAGGGCCCGACGGACTCGGTGGTGATGAGCAGCCGTGGCGGCGCGGGACACTCGCCGATGGAGACGCGCACGGAGCGGCTGTCGAGCCCATCAGCCCAGTCGTCCGCCAGCACGTGGAGGTCGACCGGCCCGGCGCGGTCGAAGACGAAGACGGCGCGGCTGCCCATGCGTCCACGAATGGAGGTCTTCGCCTCCTTCGCCTCGGGCTTGAGCCTCACCTCCACCAGCACCTCTTCGTCGCGGCAGGGCTGCCGTGGGCTGACCTCGACGCTCTCGATGAGCGACTTGCGCGTCTTCTTCACCGTCGGCGTTGAACCGGAAGGCGAGTCCGCCGGTCGCTGGGGCGGAGGCATCGGCGTCGCCGGCGGCGTGACGCTGGTGGGAAGCGTGGGCCGCTCGACGAGAGCATCGGACGTCACCGGCTCCTCCGTCGGGCCGTCGCGAAGGAGCAGCAGCACGACGGCGAGCACCGCGAGCGCCAGGCCGCCGAGCATCCACCGGCGTCGAGAGGAGCGAGCCACGTCGAGTCAGAACGAGGTCAAGTAGGTCGTCGAGTAGTACCCGCCGACGACGTTCTGCAGTTCGATGCGCTGGAACACCGTGGTGGGCGCGCCGAAGGACACGCAGCTTCCGGCCGCGTCGCAGCGGCTGCTGCTGTCCACCGTCATGCCTGGGAGCTTCTGGCTGGTCACGACGGTGCGCGACCCGATTCGCTCGGTCCACTCGTAGCCGGGGAGCCCGGTGTCGGTGAAGCCGCTCGAGCCGGTGTGGAGCACGAAGGACACGGGCAACAGGTTGTCGGGCGAGACCGTCGTCCCGATGCCCACGCCGCTGGTGAGCCAGGTGTCGGAGGTGTCGTCGCAGTTCACCACGCCGTCGATCTTGTTGAAGCCGGCGAAGCAGTTCACCACCTGGTTGGCGACGTTCCTCTTCGCGGGCCATGGCGCGAGGTCGAAGAGGCCGTCCCAGAGGGAGTGCGCGACGTCGGTCCTCAGGTCGACCGGGTACTCGTGCCGCGAGATGTGAACCCCGGCGCGATTGAACGCCTCCCAGACGAAGCCCGCGCACTGAGTTCCTCGGCGGTTCACCGAGCGGTCGGTGGAGAAGCCGAACGACATGCCCGTGTTGTCGGTGAAATCGGCGACCTTGTAGAAGGCAGAGCCGACGTCGAGCAGCGCCTCGTCGGCCGCAGCCTCGAGGAGCGGACGAAGCACCTCGGAGGCCGGTTTCCCCACCGGGCCCTCGTCGGCGAAGCGGTCGTGGTCGTGCGCCCAGTCGATGGTGGTGCGCACCACACCGGGCGTCGCGTTCATCAAATCGTCGGGCGCCAGGTGAAAGCCGTCCTGATCGATCGCGCCGACCGCCGTCGCGTGGACGACCTCTCCTTGCGAGAGATGAATGAGGGAATGACTGAAGTTCTGCGCGAGGGCGCTCATCGTCAGCTTGATCGCTGCGTCGTCCGGTGAGGTCAGGGACGACAGCGGAACGAGCGCGAGGTCACCCTTGCTGGCGTTGGTGACGACACGCGGAACCCACGAGGTCACCGCACAGACACACGTGCCGGAGTGGGACTCGAGCGTGCCGTGAAAGGCCATGCAGTGGCTCGCCTTGGTCATCGTGCAGCCAGTCGGCAAGGTCGCGGTGCAGACACAGGTGCCGGCGCTCGACGAGAGCGTGCCGCTCACGGACGCGCAGAGGTAGGAGTCACTCAGCGTGCAGCCAGCGGGGAGCGTTGGCATGGTACCGGTGACGATGAGCACTGCGGTCGCGACTCCCCACATGACGCCTCCCGCGCTGGTTGCCGAGACGGTACTCACCTGCCCCTCGGCCCAGCAATGTGGGAAACCGACGTCAACGGGTGCGGTGGTGCGCGATCAGCTACACTGCCGGTGAGGAGGAACCCTGAGCGCCCCAGAAGAACCAGTCGTCTTTGGTTCGGCCGTCGAGGCCCTGCGCAACGGGCTCCAGGCGCGCTTCACCGCACCGCTCGTCGAGGAACTCCGAACGCTCGGCCTCGACATGAGCCGGATTCTGCCCGCCTACCACATGGACTTGTGGTGCGACGCGCTGCGGGTCTTGGGCAGGCACCTCGAGGCCGACGCGCCAGAGGCCGTTCGCTACGTGCGCCTCGGAGGCTCCTTCATGCAGGGCTACACGAGCACGCCCATCGGCGTCGCCGCGCTCACCATGTGTCGCCTCATCGGCCCGCGCCGCACGCTGCTGCGCATGGGCCGCAACTTCAAGCAGGCGACCAACTACATCGAGTCGGAGACGAAGGAGACGGGACCCAAGGAGCTGCTGCTGAGAACCTACACCCACGAGCGCTTCCTCGGCCGCACCCGCGACCGCAGCCTGCTGGTGCCCGAGTACCGGCGCGGCGTCATCGAGGAGATCCTCAAGCTCATTCGTGCCGACGCCGTCGTCGAGTTCGTCGAGACGCACCCGGAGAAACAAGACGTCACCTTCCGCATTCGGTGGAGCTGATCAGCCTCACCGCTCGGCGAAGGCCAGCGAGCCGAAGGTGACGCCACCGACGACGCCCGCGATGAGCCCGGCGATGGAGAGGGGATGCAAGGTCGCCGCGGTGTCGTACTGCCCGCGCGTGACGGTGAGGACTCCGGTCAGCTGCTGAAGCAGCGCCTGATCAGCGATGGAGCGGCTCCAGATGAAGCCGACGGTGCTCGCGATGGTGACGAGCGAGCTGACGAGGAGACCACCGAGGAACGCGGGCCGAAGGGGTCGCGCGACAGGACGCTCGAGCGCAGGAAGGTCTGGCGTCGGCGCGTGCTCGGGCATGAGCACCACCTTGGCGAGGGGCGCAGGCTCGAGGTGGGGAGCAGGCGGGTTCGTCACCATCGGCTCGAGCGGCGCGACCTCGAGGAGCACCGTCTTTCCCGCGGCGACGTCGACGGTCAGCGTCCGGGTGACGGCTCCTTCGGCGGCGAAGCGGAGCGCGAGCGTTCCCGGCTCGACGACTTCGGTGAACGACTCGGCGAACTCGCGACGTTCGTCTCCGAACTCCACCGTCGTCCCCGGCAAGGGAAGCCCGGTCGCCTTCACCTCGAGCCAGCCCAACGAGCTCCGGAGTCCGTCGAGCCGTGCGGTGACGAAGTCGGCACGCCGCGCATCACTCTGGCGTCGGGCGAGCGCGAGCGCGTCTTGAAACACGAGGAAGGCGCGGCGCGGCTGCTGGCTCGACTCGAGACAGACGCCGAGGTTGAGGGTGGTGCCGAGGGTGGCGGCGAGCTCGCGACTGCGCTGGAGCTTCGGGCACGCCCGGGCCCAGTCCTTCGCCTTCATCGCGGCGCGCGCCTCGTCGAACAGCTGTTGCGCTTCGCGCTCGGCCGGAGTGGCGGTGAGGAGCAGCGAGAGGATGAGCGTGGTCATTGGCCGCTCCAGGTGCAGAGCTGCACGGCGGTGCCCGAGGTGAAGGTGAGCGCGGCGAGATCGGGCTTTCCGTCTCGAGAGAGGTCCGAGATGCGGAGCGGGGAGACGGCGGTGCGCGCTGGTCCCGTGCTGCTGATCCGCAGCGGCCCGGGAACGCCGCTCTGAAAGACGCTCCACTGAGCTCGAATGGTCGCGCCGACGTCGAAGGCCACCGCGTCTCGTTTGCCGTCGGCGTTGAGGTCGACTCCGCTCGAGACGAAGAGGGTCGTCGCCGGCGCGAACGGGAGGGCGAGCGGCACTTGCTGCGGCGTGCGCGCGGTGCTTCCGGTGAGGAGGTACCAGCCAGTGCCAGTGCTGACCACCACGTCGTCGACGCCGTCGGCATTCCAATCGGCGGTCTCGAGCTCGGAGTTGCCCGAGAGCGTGCCGGCGACGACGAAGTCGGTGCCTCCGTCAGGGAGGAGGAAGGTGCCGTCGCGTTGGTTGTAGAGGATTCGGGTGTCGGAGAGGGTGATGGTGGCGAGGTCGAGCCACCCGTCGCGGTCGAAGTCTCCGACGGTGAAGGCCCTCACGCTCGCCTGCGACGAACCGGTCTTGTAGCTCGTGACCGAGGAAAAGCCGCCGTCGCCCGCGCTCAGGAGAATCGAGATGCGGCCTTGGTTGTTCGGGTGTTCCACCGCGAGGTCGGGCCGACAGTCGTTGTTGAAGTCGGCGACGCGCGCCCGGTCGGCGTACAGGTTCGAGGGCGTGAAGGTTCGCCGAGTCGGTCCACGGAACGCGCCAGCCCCCGAGTTGAGCCACACCTGAACGCCGTCGGAGTCGACGAGGACGAGGTCGGAGAGCCCATTCGAGTCGAGGTCGAGCGCGACGAGGTCGTCGTAGGAGGGGAAGAACCCGAGCCCGCCGTCGTTCGTCTCGAGCGGCAGCACGCCGGCGTCGACGAAGCGCCCGTTGCCGAGATTGCGGAAGAGCTGCAGGCCTCCGACGGTCGAGGTGCGCACGTCGGTGACGAGGTCGTCGGTGCCGTCTCCGGTGAAGTCGGTGACGGTGAGGAGCGCGGCTTCGTTCGACAGGCTCGAGCACGCCGCGGTGAAGGTCGTCACCGTTCCGGAGGGGAGGGGCCGCGTCGCGCAGGTCGTTCCCCCAGCGCTGCCTCCACCCGCGGAGCCGCCGCCGCTCGAGCCGCACTCGGTCGACAGCCACTTCCAGCTGCCACTCGCGCGGCTGCAGACGAGGTCGTTCGAGCCGCTCGACGTCCCCGAACGGCACGAGCCGTTGCACCAGCCGCAGTTGGGTTGAAGGGTGCACGCGTCGCAGGTGGTGCTGGTCGCGCACGAGTCGGTCGATCCGCCGGCAGCGCCACCGCTCGATCCGCCTCCTCGACCTCCACTCGTTCCACCGCCGACGAATCCACCAGCGGTCAGTCCACCGGCGGATCCACCGCCGATCCCGCCAGCAGATCCGCCTCCGACGAGTCCGCCACTCGCTCCACCGCTGCTCATTCCGCCGGCGGATCCACCGCTCCCGCCAGCGGATCCACCGCTCCCGCCAGCGGATCCACCGCCGATGAACCCACCACTCGCTCCACCGCTGCTCATTCCGCCGGCGGATCCACCGCTCCCGCCAGCGGATCCACCGCCGACGAACCCGCCACTCGCTCCACCGCTGCTCATTCCGCCAGCGGATCCACCGCCGACGAACCCACCACTCGCTCCACCGCCATCGCTCGTCCCACTGCCAGTGCCGCCGCCGCTTCCTTCGGGGAGACATTGCCCGAGGCCACAGACGAGCCCCTCGCGACACGTCACGCTCGTCGAGGTGAAGACACAGCGCTGCTCCCGACAGGTCCCGAAGGCGAACGTCTGCACCGTGTGTGCGTCGAGGCACCGACTCGGCGGAGGATTCGGGCAGTCGCTCCAGTCGTGGCACTCGACGCCCGCGTCTTCACACTCGCCCTCGCAGGCGAAGACGAGCGTCGAGGGGTCGGGCAGGCAACCGAGGCAGACGACGGCGGAGACGATCAGCGTGCGCATCGCCCTCCGAGACGGCCGCTGGGCGAACAAGTCGCGTGCAAAGTGCGCTTCGTCGAAACTCGAGTCGATCGGCGCACTTGCGACCGACGTTTCCTGACCGCTCGTTCTCGTGACGAAGCAATGACTCGGGCGATCGACACTCGAGGTGATGACTCCGGCGTTGCCCGTCGTGCTTCCGGTTCCAGCTCCGCGCAAGGTGAAGCCGCGGCTGAGAGGGGTGATTCACTTCCTCTCCTTCTTCGTGTCGCTGGGAGGCATCGCCGAGCTCGCGATGTCACCGACGACCGGCTGGCGATACGTCTCCGGCCTCGTCTACGCGTGCTCGCTCTCGCTGCTGCTCGGCCTCTCGGCGCTCTATCACCGGCCGATGTGGAGCCACACGATGCGCGCGCGGCTACGGCTCGTCGATCACTGCGGCATCTTCGCGCTCATCGCCGGCAGCTACACGCCCTTCGCCGCGCTCGTCTCGCCGACGACCTGGACGTGGGGGCTGCTCGTCATGTGGCTCGGAGCGCTCGGCGGCATCGCGCACGTGTTCCTGAACAATCACGGCAACCGAGTGCTCCGCGCCGCCGTCTACGTGGTGCTCGGGCTGTCGACCACGCCGCTGGTGTTCACCTTGCCGGCGTTCATCGGCTGGGGCCGGGTCGGCCTGCTGCTCGCCGGAGCCGTCGTCTACATCGCGGGCGCTGGCGTCTACGCGAAGCGCTGGCCGAACCCGAGGCCGTCGGTGTTCGGGTACCACGAGGTGTTCCACACCTTGGTCGTCATCGCGGCGGCGCTGCACTTCAGCGTCATCTGGTCGATTCAGCAGGGCTGATCAGCGCCCCAGCACGCGCGCCGCTTCGAAGACCGCGTCCCACTCGGGCCGAACGTCGAACGCCGAGGGCTTGATGTCGCCCAGCTTCAGGCCTCGCGCGCGCAGGGCCTCGAGGTAGCGCACGCGCCCGTCGGTGACGGTGACCGCTTCGATGGCCCCGAGCTGTCCCAACTCGCGGCAATAGCGGTAGTGGTGTTCGCCGAGGAGCGCGGCCTCGAGCGAGCGGGCGAGCTGATCAGCCCTCGCCTGCGGCACGCCCTCGACGAAGAGCCGGTACCTCGCGGGAGCGAGCGAGGGCGCGAGGAGCACGAAGGCGACCGGAACGGCTCGCACCACCTCTGCGATGGCGCGCTCCACCACCACCGCCGAGAGCTTCTCTCCACGGAGATCGGCCGTCTTGTCGAGGCGACCCTCGAAGCGAAGCAACGGCACGGCCCTCCACCAGCCGACGCAGCGCACCACGTCGGGCAGCCGATAGCGCACGAGCCCGCCACGCGTGGTGATGATGGGCGCGTACCGGGCGCCGACGCGGAGTTCGTCGACGAGTCGAAGGGGCCGGCCTTCGTCGTCGAGCGCCTCGAACTCGAGGAAGTGGCTCGTCACCGCCGCCACCGCGCCCGGCTCGCCCCACAGCGGGAAGGAGACGACGCCCTCGGTCGCGAGCAGCCCCTTTCCCTGGACGGGAGTCGACGGGAAGAACCTCCGGAGCTCCGGGAGCGCCTGTGCCGCCCAGCCCTCGGTCCAACAGGAGATGAGCGCGAGCGACGGCCACATCGTCTCGGCATCGAGCCGACCACCCTCGAGGGCGCGCGCGAAGGTGCGTCGTCGAGCGGGCGTGAGCCGCGGCTCCAGCGTCGGCGCGAGCCCGGAGATGCCGTCGAAGAGCACCGCGAGGAACGAGGGATTCCACACGCTGACGAAGCCGAGGTCGGCCGCGTTCAGCAGATGCACCAGCGTCTCCTCGCGCCAGGCCTCGAGCGAGCGACAGCGCGCCACCGCTCCGGGTACCACGAAGAGCCGCTTCATCGCCGCGCGGGTCAGCGGGTCGAAGTACTCGGAGTCGTCCTCCATGCCGATGCGCAGCCCGCCCGAGGTGCGCTCCGGCGCTCGCGAGACGGGAGACAGCGACCAGTACTGCCGCGTCGTGGAGAGCGACGGGAAGTGACGGAAGAGATCGTCGAGCCACGGTGAGGTCGCCGCGCCGAAGTCGGCCAACAGGCCCTTGGTGTATGGAACGCGCTTCGGGGTCGCGCTCGAGCCGCTCGTTCGCTCGAGCATCAGCACCGGCTCCGTCGACAGCACGTTCGCCTCTCCGCGCTCGATGCGCTCGACCCAGGGTGCGACCTCGGCCCAGCTCGTCACTGGCGCGCGCCGCCGGAAGGTCTCCACGTCTGCGACGTCGTCGAGGCGATGGGCCCGTCCGTACGCCGAAGGCCCCACCCGTTCGAGCGCGCCGCGCAGCCACCGCGCTTGTGCCTCGCGTGGGGCTCGCGACGCTTCGTCGAACCGGCTCACCGCCGCGCGCCGGCTCAGCGCCCACCCTGTCGTCAGCGCCAACGTGACTGGCCGCACCGAAGCAATCTCGCTCAGAAGTCGAATTCGATGCGACAGGATTTCGGGCCGGGCGTCGTTCCCAGTGAAGCAACCACTCTCACCCGAAGGCACTCACCATGGGACTCACCCTCGTCACCGCTCCTCCCTCGCAGTACGACCAGGCCCGCCGCACCGGCAAGTCGACCTCCGGGCCCGGCCTCTCGAAGTCCACCTCGAAGTCGACCGTCGATCGCGTGCGTGACCGCCTCGGCCCCAGCAAGGACACGACCGTTCGCGACCGCGCCCGCGACGCCTTCGACCGCATGAGCGGCAAGTCGACCTCCGGAAAGTCGTCCGGCAACGCGGCGCACGACCGCGTTCGCTGATCGCTCGTCACTCGAGCTGACCAGGGGCTTCCGGCGGCTGCTCGACCGCTGGGAGCCCCTCGTCGTTGCTGCGACATGACGCTGTGTGCCAGCCCTTCCCGCACCGAACGCGCACACCCACATGTTACGAACCGCGCACTTGCGTGAATCGTCGGGTCTTCCGCACGTCTGCTGGCCTCGCTGCATCCACCCGTCAATCGCAGTTCACCCACACCCAAGGAGTCGTTTCATGAAGCGTTTCCTCATCGCTGCCGCGCTGCTCACTTCGTTTGCCGTCTTCGCTGACGACGACCTCAAGCCCGCGCAGGAGGAAGCCAAGGAGAAGTTCGAGAACGAGATGACCGACGCCCTCAAGGCGATGAACGACAAGTGCGGCACCAAGCTGGCCGTCACCGTCGACTGGAAGAACTTCAACGCCGCCGCGGTCGAGGGCATCTCGGTCTCGGGCTACGCGCAGGACGCGCTGGTGAACGCCATCTCGTCGCTCTGCGAGCGCCCGGCCTACAAGAAGATCATCGCGAAGAAGGTGACCGGCCTGAAGTTCAACCTCGCCGGTGGGAAGCCGCAGGGCAAGGAGAGCTCCACCGAGCACTCGCAGGCGCACTTCAAGTTCGACAAGGGCGTCTTCTCGTACACCTACCAGAAGGACACCTCGAACCTGTCGGACAACGGCAAAGCGGTGCTCGAGAAGGCCTTCAACTGACCGGAGGCCACGAAGATGATCGCGCTGCTCGTCGCGGTGGTGTCGGCGCAGTTGGTGCCGAACGACGTCAAGGTGTACCGCGGGAAAGATGGGCAGCGCGTCGAGGTCGTCACGCTCGTGGGAGGGGAAAAGGGGAGACCGGCGACCTTGGTGCGGGTGACCGGCTCAGGAAGCGAGCGTGACGGCCTGGTGTTTCGTGGCGTCACTCAGCAGGCGAACCGCGACGCCTTCGTGATGCGCTACGGCGGCAAGGAGTGGACGCTCTTCGACAAGCGCGACGGAGAGCTCTCGGTGTCCATGCCCGGTCCACGCGAGTTCCGCGCGAAGTTCGACGAGCGCGCGACGAAGGAAGGCGACGCCAACGCGGTGGTGAAGACCCACGAGGCGCAGCTCGCCGACGACTCCATCGCCCTCGCCGAGAAGGCCGAGTGGCCTCACCTCGTCGCCAAGTACGAGAAGGCCGCCAACGAGGCCGCCTCCCAGCTCTCCAAGTCGTGCGGCGCGCCAGTGACGTTCGGCTTTCGCTGGGCGACCTTCGACGACGACACCATGGCGAACGTCGACGCCTGGAAGCTCTGTGCGCCGTTGGTCCCCGCGCTCCAAGCCCGCTGCGCGGCGGTGAAGGCGAGGCCGAAGGTGAGCTGCGCGCTCGGCGCCGTACCATCGGTCGAACGCCTCGACGGCAGCTTGCGGCTCACCGTTCCCAAGACCGGCGCCTCCACCAGCTGGGCGCAACAGGAGCTCGCGAAATGAAGCAGGTTCTCCTCGTGATGTGCCTCGCGGCGCCCGCCTTCGCCGATGGGAAGGCGAGCTTCGAAGACCTCCAGGCGATGGCGAAGGACGGCTCGTGGGACGAGCTGCTCGAGCACGCGGAAGACGTGCCCGCCGCCAAGCGCACCGACGAGTGGCGCGCGCTGGTGACGAAGGCCGCGACCAACGTGGTGGAGCGTGACGAGAGCCGCGCCTCGACCTTGAGCGCCCGCTATGGCTTCCTCACGAAGGACCCGGCGTTCGCCAAGACCGGCGGTGGCGCGACGGTGAGCGTGCTCGAGAAGTGCCTGCGCGACGAGCGGCTCCGAGACCCACTCGGCGACTGCGTGACGGCCTTCCGCAAGTCGAAGCCCAACGCCGACACGCTCGCGGCGGGTGCGAAGGTGATTCGCAAGTCGTGGAACCCTGCAGCGCCCCTCGACCTCTGGAGCGACGCGGTGAGCGGCAACAAGGACCTCTGCAAGGACGAGAGCCTCAAGGAGTCCGTCGTCGCCGGGCTCGAGCTCCCGAAGGACGAGAAGCGCGCTGGCCTCGCTCGGACGCTCGCCTTCGAGACGTGCTGGAGCAGCCTCCAGCCGGTGATGAAGGAGAAGCTGGTGGGCGCCTCGTCGTCGCTCCTCGCCAACTCGTGCAGCGCGCTGCGGGCGAAGAAGGCGCTGACCGAGCTGCAGACCGAGCTCTGCAAAGACGAAGGGTACTGACGAGTTGTCGCGTACACTCCGCGGGTGCTCGCGCTCCTCGGAGTCCTGACGCTCGCCGCGACTCCCGCTCCCTCTCGCAACGTCTACGTCGGGGTCTACCTCTCCGACGTGTCCGACTTCGACCTGAAGGCCGGGCGCTTCAAGGCCGACCTCCGCGTCTGGCTCAAGTGGCAGGGCAGCGCCGAGGTGCCGCAGCTCACCTTCGAGAACGCCGAGCTCGACGCGAAGGACGAGCTGGGCACCGAAGAAGAGGCCGGGTGGCACTCGGTGCAGTGGCGGGTGCAGGGGACGTTTCGCGGCGAGTTCCCCGTTCACGCGTTTCCCTTCGACCGGCAGACGCTGCCCATCGTCTTCGGCATGGACGTGACGCACGGGGTGCTGGTGCCCGACCTCGGCGCGAGTGGAATGAGCCCGTCGTTCTCGGTGACGGGCTGGGGCTACGAGCCCTACTTTCAAGCCCGCAGCCTCGAGCGCACGTACGGCTCCGACCTCGGGAGCGTGAAGCGTGAAGGCCTCGCCGCTCGGCAGCGCCTCACCACCTACTCCGTCGAGGTCTCGCGGCCATTCGGGCCGTACCTGATCAAGTTCGCGCTCCCGCTCGCGCTCATCCTCCTCATCGCGTTGCTCGCGCTCTTCCTGCCGGCGGAGCGCCTCGACGTGCGCTCGGCGATGGGCATCACCGGCCTGCTCTCGTGCATCGCGTTTCACTACACCCAGGCCGACACGCTCCCGGCGGTGACGTACCTCGTCGCGGCCGACAAGCTGTTCCTCGGGGCCTACGTCTTCGTCACCGTCACCCTCGTGCTCAGCGTGGTGGCGTTTCGGCTGCACGCGAAGGCGCCGGCGAGAGCCGAAGCGGCCGATCGACTCGGCAGCTGGGTGCTGCCGCTGGGGACGCTGCTGGGGCTGGTCTGGTTGGTGGTCTCCGCGCTCTCGCGTGAGGCCGAGCGCGAGCCGAAGCTGGCGCCCAATCCGCATCCCTCCGAGCGGGTGCTGCGGGTGTCAGTGGCAGCGCTCGACTCGATGAGCGGGAGCGGCTTTCCCAACCGGCGTGGAGCGTTGGTCACGCGCATGGCCGACGGCACCTTTCGGCCCGACCTCGTCGAAGAGGCGCCGGCGATGACGAACGCGCTGGTGCGATTGCTCCCGGACGGAGGGATGCGACTGCGCTGGAAGCTCCGCGCCGAGGCGCGCTGGAGCGACGGCCAACGAGTGACCGCCGACGACCTGTTGTACTCGCTCGAGGTGCAGCCCGATGCGCTCCGTCGGCTGGTCGAGCGAATCGACGACCGCACCATCGACGTCACCTATTCTGCGCGGCGGGCCGAGTGGCTCGCTGGCTTCACCGTCTTCCCCAGGTCGGCGAAGGCGCTCCACCTCGATGGCGGCCGCGACGCGCACAACACCGCGCACGGCGAGGGCAAGCTCGCGACCAACGGCGCCTATCTCGGGGGCGAGTTCGTGAAGGGGAAGTCGTTGGTGCTCACTCGCAACGACGCGACGGTGACGAGGCGGCCCACCTTCGAGCGCGTCGAGGTGACCGTGCAGGATCCGATCGACGGCGCGAAGGCCCTGGTGGCGGGGGAGGTCGACGTCATCCCCGCGCTCACCCCCGACGGAGCCAAGGCGCTCGACGGCGTGAAGGAGGTGCGGGTGCTCGAGCAGCCCGGCGAGCTCCTGTGGACGCTGGTGCCGCAGCTCTCGACGCCGCCGTGGAACTCGCTCGAGGCCCGCCGTGCGTTGCTGGGCGCGCTTCGACGGGACGAGCTGGTGAAGGTGCTCGCCCCCGCTCCGGCGCAGGTCGCGTGGGGGTGGCTGCCGGAGAAGGCTCCCTCGATTCCTCCGGGGCCGTCGCTCGAGGCGCTGGGCCTCGCGGGAACCTCGGTCACCCTCGTCGTGCAGCAGAGCAAGACGAAGGACACCGTGCAGGCCGTGTTGGCGAAGGCCATCACCGAGCAGCTCACCGCCGCCGGGCTCGTCGTGCAGTTGGTCGAGAAGCCGGCGGCCGACGTTCGACAGTTGGTGAACGCCGGAACGGTCGAGGGCCTCGCGCTGTTGAGCCGTGACGCCTCGGACCCGGGCCGCTTCATGAACGTGCCGGGCGATTCGGGCCGCACCGGCCTCGACAAGCCCTTCGGAGAGCACTTCGACGCGACGATGGTGGAGAAGCTCAACCGGGTGAAGGGCACGCTCTACGCCGAGCGACAGCGGCCCCTCTCGTTGGACCTCCAAGCGGCGTGGTTCGAGCGGCTGCCGATGATTCCGCTCGTGCTCACCTCGCGCTTGGCGGCGGTGCGGGCCGAGCTCGTCGGGCCGGAGTGGGGCGTGGCCGATTCGCTCTGGTGGAACGTAGGCGACTGGCACCACGCGAAGGCCGATTCGCCGTGAGAGCCCCAAGCGCGAGCGCGGGAGTTCGCTGATGCGGGTCGTCGTCGCGACCTTCGGCACGGCCGGAGACGTGCTGCCCTTCGTGCACCTCGGCCGCGCGCTCCGCCGCCGCGGTCACTCGGTCGAGCTGGTGACCGACGTCGCCCACCGAGCGGCCGTCGAGCGAGCCGAGCTGACCCCGCGAACACCCATCACCCGCTACGACCCCGCCGCGCTCACGAAGGACCCGGCGTACTCGAGCCCGACGGTGGGCCCGTATCGCTTGTGGACCGATCTCTTCGTTCCGCTCGTGTCGGACATGTTCGGTGCCGTCGGCGACGCGCTGAAGTCGCCGACCTCGGTGGTGCTCGTGCACCCCTGGTGCTTCGGAGCGCTCTACGCAGCGCAGGCGGCGAAGGTGCCGGCCGCGTCGGTGTCGATGGCCCCGCTGTCGTGGTGGTCGGTGGAGGACCCTGGCCTCTACTGGCCGATGCGTCCGCCAGGGTTCCTTCACAAGGCCATCCTCCGCTGGCCGGTACGCTGGGTGATGAACGGGTTGTTCGGAGCTGGGCTCTCTCGCGCCCGTCGAGCATTGGGGCTGCCCGCCTCGGCAGCGCCGTTCTTCGCGTTGAACCGGGAGTGTGAGGTCTCCTACGGGCTGTGGTCGCCGACGATGCGTGGGGCTGCGGCAGATGATCCACGCAACGCGACCTTCTGCGGCTTCATCCAGGACACGGGGCCGGCCGAGCTGAGCGCCGAGCTCGCGCGGTTTCTCGAGGCCGGGCCTCCGCCGCTGGTGGTGGGGGTGGGCTCGCTGCTGCCACCGATGGCGACGACGCTGTACGAGCAGGCGCGGGCAGTCGCTCGGCGGTTGGGCTTGCGCTCGGTCTTGGTCGGCGCAGCGTCGTCGCTCGCGGCGGAGGACACCTTCGTCGCCGCGCACGTGCCGTACTCGGCGCTCTTTCCTCGCGCGAAGCTGCTCGTTCATCACGGCGGCGCGGGAACGCTCTCGGAAGCGCTGCGCTCGGGCCGCCCGCAGGTCGTCGTGCCGTTCGGGAATGATCAGTACGACAACGCCTGGCGCATCGAGCGGCTCGGCTTGGGCGGCAGCGTGCCGAAGGTGAGGCTCAGCGAGGCACGGCTGCTCGAGGTCGTGCGGCAGGCGCTCGAGCCAGCGGTGGAGCGGCGCGCAGCCGAGGTGATGGCCGCCGTCGTCTTGGAGCGCGACGGGGCCGAGGCGCTCGCCGACGATCTGGAGCGGCGGTTCGGAGATCGCTGATCAGCGTCGGGGTCATCAGCCACCGACGTCGAGCTCGACCTCGTTCAGTGCGTCGGCGTTCCCATCCCACTCGAAGCGAACGGCTCGAACGCTGAGCGGCGCCGTCGGTCGGATCCACGGCGACCACCCGTACGGGAGCGAATGCCAGGCGTGCGGCCGATAGTTGACGGCGGCCTCCCAGCCGCTGCTCGTGGTGTTGGTGAGACGGGTGAAGGTCTGGCCGTCGGTCGAGAAGGAGACCGTCTCACCTTGCGAGGCTCGAACGAAGTCGCCGTTGCCGGTGCTCATCGCCCGTCGGAGGCCGGCGAACGAGCGCTCGCAGCCGAGGTCGATGGTGACGAACTGCCAGTCATCGAAGCTGCTCACGAACGAGGTGGTCGGATTGCCGTCGATGACGTTCGCCGCGGTTCCCTGGCGCGGCATCTTGTCGGTGGTCGCGGTGCGCGCACGACACGCTGGCGCCGAGGTGATGGCCGCCTGGTCGGGAAACCCGAACTCGGAGCGACCGCAGCCGAACAACACCATCACGCTCAGCCACCATCGTTGCATCGAAGCCCCCGTGCGGCCTCTGACGGCGAGACGTCGCACTGATTCACGAGGCGAAACGCTGACAGCCACCACCACTCGGCTATGACTTGGCCGAATGACCGTGCTCCTCGAGTGGCTCAACCTCTTCGTCCGTTGGGTCCACGTCATCGCCGCCATCATGTGGGTCGGCGACTCCTTCCTCTTCGTCTGGCTCGACAATCACCTCAGCGCCCCGACGAAGCAGCGCGACGGCTCGGTCGTCGGCGAGGTGTGGATGACGCACTCCGGTGGCTTCTACGAAGTCATCAAGCGCAAGTCGCTCGCGCAGAACGAAGTGCCCGGCCAGCTCTACTGGTTCAAGTGGGAGAGCTACACGACATGGCTCTCGGGCTTCACGCTCCTCTGCGTCGTCTACTACGGCAGCGGCGGCTCGTTCCTCATCGACCCGCAGGTCTCCGACCTCACCCGCACCCAGGCCACGCTGATCAGCCTCGGCCTGCTGCCGGCCGCGCTCATCGTCTACGAGCTGCTCTGGAAGACGCCGCTCGCGAATGACAACCGGCTCTTTGCGGCGGTCGGGCTCGTGCTCCTCGGCGGGCTCGCCTCGTGGCTGACGCACACGTTCTCGGGGCGCGGCGCGTACCTCCAGCTCGGCGCCACCCTGGGCACCATCATGGCGGCGAACGTCTTCTTCCGAATCATCCCCGCGCAGCGGCACATGCTGGCGGCGACGGCGGCGGGCACTCCGGTGGACACCTCGTACGGCCTGCGCGCGAAGGGCCGCTCGCTCCACAACCACTACCTGACGCTGCCCGTGCTCTTCACCATGCTCTCGAACCACTTCCCTTCGACCTACGGGCATCGCTGGGCGTGGGTCGTCGTGGTGCTCCTCTTCGTCTTCGGCGCGGCGCTCAAATACACGATGAGCTACCGCGGCAAGACGCACCCAGTGGTGTTCGGTGGGCTCGCGGTGTCCCTCGGCGGCTTCCTCTTCCTCACCATGCCCACCAAGGAAGGACTGCCGGGCCTCGAGCGCTACGCCAGCGCCAAGCCGGTGTCCTTCGCGACGGTGAACGCCATCGTGCAGTCTCGGTGCACTTCGTGCCACGCCGCGAAGCCCACCACTGCGATGTTCAACGCGCCTCCGCAGGGCGTGATGTTCGAGACGAAGGACCAGGTGGGCCAACACGCCGACCGCCTCTACCTCCGCGCGGTCGCCACCAAGACGATGCCGCTTGGGAACCTCACTGGCATCACCGAGGCCGAGCGCGACCTCCTCGGCGCGTGGGTCGCTCAAGGCGCGAAGGTCGATGCCGCCGGGCCGGTGGAGCTCCCCACCTCGAACGTCGCGCCGCCGCCGGCCCCGACCACCCCCACGGAGAAGGCCGACGCGCTCTTCGGGAGCCTGTGCTCGAGCTGTCATGGCTCCGACGGTCACGCCGACACGGTGACGGCGAGGGCGTTGACGCCGAGGCCCCGCGCGTTCGCCGACGCCCAGTGGCAGAGGTCGGTGACCGACGAGCAGCTCGCGAAGACCATCGTCGAGGGCGGCGCCGCGGTTGGAAAGAGCCCGCTCATGCCCGCAAACCCCGACCTCGCGACCCAACCTGAGGTGGTGAAGGAGCTGATCAGCCGCGTTCGTTCCTTCGCCCCAGCGACACCGTGACTGGCCCCTCCTCAGTCGGCGAGCGTGTTGGCACGCGTGCTTCCCTGAACGACCGAACCTTCAGGCCGCGTCGACTGGATCCGGAATCGTCTCTTCGTCTCCGTGCGGAGCACCACCGCCACCGCTCGGCGCGTCGGCCGCCAGCACGTACCACTGCCGGCCATCTTGACGGCGCTTGCACAGCCCGTCGCGCTCGAGCGCCTCGAGGAACTTGGAGAAGGTCGAGAACCCGTACTCCCGCTCGTCGAAGTCCGGCTGTTTGCGCACCAGCGCGGCCTTGATCGACGACGGGTTCAGCGGCCCTTCGGCGCGAGACAGCAGGCTGGTCACCACGTCGCCGACGAACGCTGGCAGCTCGGCCCGCTCGGCCGGCGCACCACCTCGACCTTCGCGCTTCGGCTTCGCCTGGGTCCGTGCCGGCCGTTCGTCGGTCTGCAAGTAGACGAACTCGTCGCAGGCCTTGATGAACATGCTCGAGGTCGCCTGCTTCACCGCCACTCCGATGACGTAGCGGTCGTTCTCGCGGAGCTTCTGCGCGAGTGGGCAGAAGTCGCTGTCACCCGACGCGATGACGTAGGTGTCGATGTGCTCGCGCAGGTAGCAGAGCTCGAGCGCGTCGATGACCAGCCGCATGTCAGCGCCGTTCTTCCCCGAGCGCGTCGAGGGCGGCACGTCGACCAGCTCGACGCCATGCTCGTGCAAGTGCGCCTTCGCCTCTCGGAAGCGGGACCAGTCGCAATAGGCCCGCTTGAAGATGACCTTCCCGCTCTCGAGCAAGCGGTCGAGGGTCGGCTTCAAGTCGAACGTCGCGGCGGTGATGCCGGTGTTGGTGACGAGGTTCTCGAAGTCGATGAAGAGCGCGATGCGGCGGGTCTTGGCGTCGTCGGGCATGGCCTCGCCCTCAGGCGTTCGGATCGACGGGCTGCGGGCCCGCCACGATGCCGGCGAGATCCGGGTCCTCGTCGCCGGGTTGCCGCGGAGGCCGCGACTCCTTGAGCCGCTTGCGCTCCTCGCGCTTGGCCTCCTTCTCCTTCTGGTGCTGCGCTCGCGCTTGTTCCTTCTGCCGTTTCGACATGCCGGGGTTGGTGCTCATGCGTCGTCTCCTGATGAGGGCCTGCGCAGGGTCGCCACGCGGTATGGGACGCGTAGCGTGAACGTCGAGCGTTGTCGAAGGTCTCGCCTCGCCATCCACCTCGTGGCGCGCGCCGGTGGTTTGCTCTACGCCGTCGTGCGTGCGGCTGCTCTCGCTCACCTGCGAGTCGTTTCGGAACCTGAGCCAGGTCTCGGTCGTGCCCTCGCCGCGCACCACCATCGCCGTCGGAGAGAACGGTCAGGGTAAGACGAACCTGCTCGAGGCGCTCTACTACCTGGCGACGCTCAAGCCGCTCCGGGCCAACACGCTCAAGGAATTGGTGCAGTTCGGGGCGGGCCATGCGCGGGTCTCGGGCCGCTGGTTGCTCAACGGCGCCGAGCGAGAAATCTCCGTCGAGGTCTCCCACGGCACCCGCACCGCGTCGGTCGACGGCAAGCGGGCGAGCTCGGTCGAGGCGTACTTCGGTGGCGTGTCGGTGGTGGCCTTCACGCCCGACGACCTCTCCATCGTGAAGGGCAGCCCCGAGGGCCGGCGCACCTTCCTCGACCGCTCGGTGTTCAACCGGTTCCCGGCCTATCTCCAGGAGAGCCGCGAGTACGCGAAGGCGCTCAAGAGCCGCAACCGGCTGCTGAAGGAAGACGCGCCGCTCTCGCATCTGACGGTGTGGGACGAGACGCTCTCTCGGGTCGGAGCGCGGCTGCTCGTCCGCCGCCGTGCGCTCCTCGACGAGGTGGCCACCCGCGCGCAGGACGCGTTTGCCCGAATTGGCCGCATCGAGGCGAAGGCCCAGTTCATCTACGAGCCCTCGCACCTCGAGCTCACCTTTGCGACCGCGTCCGAGAGCGAGCTTCAAGCGGCGCTGGCGAAGGCGCTCGAGCACCGGCTCGCGCGTGACGTCGAGCGCGGACACACCTCGGTCGGGCCACACGTCGACGACGTCGAGATCGCTCTCGGCGAGCACGCCGCGCGGCAGTTCGCTTCGCAGGGGCAGTCGCGGGCGCTCGTCATCGCCTGGAAGGTGGCGGAGATCGAGAACCTGCAGGTGACGAACGGGTTCCTGCCGATGCTGTTGCTCGACGACGTCTCGAGCGAGCTCGACCCGGAGCGCAATGCGTTCTTGATGCAGTACCTCGCCGACTCGGGCGCGCAGACGTTGCTGACGACGACCGACGCGGAGCTGGTGCGGAAGGCCGCGGGGCCGGAGACGAGCTGGCTCGCGGTGAGCAAGGGCGTGGTGACGCCGGTGCCGCCCGTTGCGAGCGACGCGCGCCCACGCTGAACGAAGCTCACGGCTTTCGCGCGCCGTCGAGCAGACTCAGCGCGATGCTCTTCGCCGCACTCGCCTGTTCATCGCCTTCGTCGGCCAGCCACGCCTGCTCGGCGGCTCGGTGATCCGACCGGCGCTTGATTCGCCCGACGACGTCACCGCCACAATGGGCACACCGAACGCGCGCTCCCAGCACGTTGCCGCAGCCTGAGCAGAGGTCCCTCCGCACGAGGAACCCGAGAGGGCTGAGCAGCACGAGGAGCATCGGCCACCACGTCCAGTTCGCGAGGGCGATGAGCCCACCGAGCGCCACGAAGCCGATGGTGACGAGCAGGACCGGTGGCTGGTTGACCCGAAAGAAGATGTCCTTCGACGCGCGCGCCTTCGGCTCCCACCGTGCGGGCAACGCCGGCGCAGCCTTCTTCGTCCAGGTCGATTCGGGCGGGAGGCCCAACCGGGCGAGGAGCTGCGGCCGCTGGCCGAGCCAACGCGTGCGAACCTCGTCGACCATCACCCGCGCATCGACCGACAGCTGTTCCTCGATGAGCCTCCACTCCCGCGCGTCGTTCCGGAGCGCGAGCTGCACGCCGAGCCCAGCAGCGACCGTCTGGAGCGGGAGATAGCCACGTTTCGAGAGCGACGAGTCATTTCGATGGGCGATGGCACACGAGAGCACGCCGAAGCCGAGGAACAGCGAGCTCAAGTCGGTGAGCCGCTCTTCCGTCGCATCGTGCGTCTGCGTGATGTCCCGACGAAAGCGCCAGGCATGCGCCGTCTCGTGAGCGAGAACCCCCGCGAGTGACATGGGGTTCTCGAGCTGATCCGCTCGAACGCCGAAGAGATAGGTCCCGAATTCGTTCACCCCACCGAAGAACGCGGCGGCGTCTTCGTGCGCCGGCTCGTAGACCTCGTCGGCCGTCCACTCCGGGTCGGTGTCGAGATGAAGCGTGAATGGGAGCGCGGACAAGCGCGCGTGTGCCATCAAGCGGCGGAGCATCACCTCGGCGCTGCGGAGGTCTGCGCGCCAGGCGTCGGGAAAGAACTCGGGTGTCGGCAGCAGAATCGGTGCATGGACGAAGTCGGAGAGGCCGTTGGTCGCGATCAGCTGCGCCAGGTCGTCGAGGAGGCGCTCGTCATCACCGTCGGTCATCGCTCACCGTTCGCGAAGGTCTGAAGCACTCAGTCGTCTTGCGGTTCGGGCGTCGTCTTGAGCGGCCACGTCTGACCACCGGGGCGCTCCCAGTACAGCGGCGGGCGCTTGCTCGGCGTAGGCCACAGTTCATTCATGGTCGCGCTGTCCCACACCCGGCCGCCCAGCACCGTGTACCGAACTGACCGCGAATTGTTGATGTCTTTGAGTGGATTGGCGTCGAGCACCACGAGGTCGCCCAGCTTGCCTGGCTCGAGGCTCCCCAGCTCGCGTTCGAGTCCCAGGGCGCGCGCTCCGTTGAGCGTGCCGGCGCGAAGGGCCTCGAACGGCGTCATGCCGCCCAGCACGAAGCTCCACAGCTCCCAGTGCGCCGCGAGGCCCTCACGTTGACCGTGTGCCCCGAGCTGAATGAGCACGCCCTTGTCGTTGAGCTGCTTGGCGATGCGGGCGACGTCGAGGTGGTTCGTCTCGTCGGGCGGCACCATCAACCGGCGGCGCGTTCTCGCCTCGAGCAATCGCGGTGGCACGAAGGACGACAGGCGTGGATCGGCCCAGACGTCGTATTTGGAATAGAAGTAATTCTCACCCCACCACCCGCCGTAAGCGACGCCAAGCGTTGGCGTCCACCCGGTGGAGCTCTGCGACCAGAGCTGAACGACGTCGTCGTACACACGCGAGACCGGAATCGCGTGCTCGATGGTGGTGTGGCCGTCGACGACCATCGACAGGTTCTGCTGCAGCAGACTGCCGCCTTCGGGCACCACGAGCATGCCGAGCTCGCGCGCCGCCTGGAGCACCTGCTGACGTTGTTCGCGCCGAGGTTGGTTGTAGCTCTTCACGCTGAAGGCTCCGGCCGCCTTCAGCCGGCGCAGATGGGCCCTCGCGTCGTCGAGCGATTCGATGATCGCGCGCGCCGGGTACTGAGCGCCATAGAGAATGGTGCCGGTGGAGTAGAGCCGCGGCGCCACCAGGAGCCCGGCGCGTTGTTGCTCCGCGGCGGCGAAGAACGTGTCGGTGTCGTTCGAAGGGTCGTGCGCGGTCGTCACTCCGAAGGCCAGCCCGGCGAGCAACACCCAGTTCTGTTGAGGAATGACGCCGTCAGCGCCGACGGAGCCGTGCCAGTGCACGTCGACGAGCCCCGGCATGATGGTCTTGCCAGCGGCGTCGAACACCTTGGCGCCCTCGGGAATCACGACGCTCGCGCGCGGACCCACGGCGGCGATGCGCCCGTCTCGAATGACGACGGCGCCGTCGGTGATGACCTCGCTGCCCTTCATGGTGATGACGTTGGCGCCGACGAAGGCCACCACCCCTCGCGCGCTCGCGGCCTTCTCGCTCAGGCCCAACGCGACGCCCGTCTCCGGAGGCGGCCGCACCGTCTTTCCAGCCACGAAGGCGAAGGCGTCACCCAGCTCGCGGGTGAACACCTGAGCGCCCCACGCCCAGGAGAGCCGCTTGGAGTCCGCCGACCAGGTCAGCCACTCGCCGCAGTCCTTCGACAGCTTCGCCACCGGCAGCGCCTTCGACTCCGGAGCGGCCACCAGCGTGCGCGCTCCCTTGGGAAACGGAATGAGGAACGCGTTGAAGTTCTCTCGAAACGCGACCCAGTTGCCGTCGGGTGACACGCGGTACTCCGTCGCTTCGTCGCTGGTGAGCAGCACGTGCTCGTCGGTTCCGTCGAGCGCGATGGAGCGCAGCGCCCGCACGTCTTCCTTTGGCTCCTCGGCGACAGTGAGGAAGTAGACCCGGTCAGCGGCGCCGGTGAAGTGCGGGTCCTCGCCATTCTTCGACAGCCGCCTGGTCTTGCCGGTGGCCAGCACCGTGGCGAAGAGGCCCGACTCGCGCAGGTACAACGCGCTGCGCGTCAAGCTGGGCTCGGGGACGCGGTACACCACGACGCGCCCGTTCTTCGACAGCGCCGGCTCGACGTAGTGCCCGGGGCCATTCACCAACACGCGGCCCTCGCCTCCCGCGGCGGGCACCAGGCGAATCGAGCCGTAGTCCTCGTCGCTCCACGTCGAATAGACGACCTGTTGGCCGTCGTGCGTCCATGACGGGGTGAGCTCTCGATGTCGCGTCTGGGTGGTGAGCGGCCTGGGCTTTCCGTTCGGGAGCGCCTTCACCCACAGCCGGCCCAGGGCCTCGAACACCACCGAGTCACCCTTGGGCGAGGGACGAACCCAGCGCGCCATCTTCACGTCGACGGTGTCGGACACGGCCTGTTGCGGCGAGCGGACGGTGTCGAACAGCCGGCGCGTCGTCTTCACGTGAAAAGGAATGCGAGCCGTCGTCTTCGTGGCGACCTCGAGCTTCCACAAGCCGCCCTTCGCCGAGAAGACGAGGGAGCGGGAATCGGGTGTCCACCCCATCGCGGGCGCCACCCCGTGAATCGCCCAGGTCTCCTGGAGGTCGCGATCGAGCCCTTCGAAGAGCAGCCGTTCGGCGCCGCTGGCGACGTCAGCCACCATCAGCACCGAGACGCCCTTGGAGCGCCGCACGAACGCGACGGACTTGCCGTCCGGGCTCGGCGTCGGGCGAACGGCACCGCCAGGGCCGGTGATGAAGGTGCTGACTTCCTTCTTGTCGAGGTCGAGCCGGCGAACCTCGTAGATGCCCGCGTTCGGATCCTTGTTGTATTCGAACGTCTTGCCGGGCGTGGCGTCGAGGCTGAAGTAGACGCACGTTCCATCAGGGCAGAAGACGGGCTCTCCGACGTCCTTCTGGTCGTTCGGTTTCTCGGTGAGCTGAACGCCTTCGCCTCCGCCAGCGCGATGGTAGAGCCACAGCTCGCCCGAGCCGATCGACCGCCGTCCGGTGAAGTGCTTTCGGCCGACGACGAAGCGGCCATCGGGGCTCCAACTCGGGCTGTTCACCAGGCGGAACCGCTCGTTGCTGAGGCTCCGTGGGCTGCCGCCGTCGAGCGGAGTGACCCAGAGGTTGTCGCCGCCGCCGCGGTCCGAGGTGAAGGCGACCTCGCGGCCGTCGGGACTGAAGCGCGGCTGCATGTCCCACGCGACGCCGCTGGTGAGGGCCTTCGCGTCTCCACCGGTGATGGGGAGCAGGTAGAGGTCTCCGAGCAGGTCGAAGACGAGCGCGTCACCGCGGGGGCTGACGTCGACGTTCATCCACGTGCCCTCGGTGACGTCGATGGGCACGTCTCGGAAAGGAGAGGGCGGAGCGTCGACCGACCACCCGGCGTCAGCCTCGCCGCGGCCACCATCTTGGGCCTCGGCCAGCGAAGCACTCACTGCAACCAACAACGGTATCCACCGAGTCAGAGCGCACACGCGGCGGCTTGTACTCCACTCGCGAGAGCGCGACGCGAAGGTTCGGGGCTCACTCCAACAGCGCGCGAAACGGGAGCGACTCGAGCTCGATGCCGTTCGTGCGATGCAGCCCGTAGAACCCCGCCAGCATCATGCTCGACACCACCAGCTGGAGCGCGCGAATCACGAACGCGAGACCCACGACAGCAGCTCCGAGCAGAATGAACCGAGGACGACGCCCCACCGGAAAAGAGGTGTGTGCGGCCGCGAGTACCTGGGCACATGAAAAGACTCCTCTTCGTCGTCAACGCGTTGCTCGGCGCGACCTCGCTCGCCGCCGGGAGCTTCCAACCTCCAGAGCTCTGGTCCTCTGCGCCGCTCGACGTTCGAAACGTCTCGCCGGCCGACTTCGACGGAGACGGAAGGCTCGACCTCTCTCCCTCCGGCGTCGGTCCCGACAGCGCGATGGGGCCGGCCTTCCGGTGGATGGTGCTCAACCGAGGCACGTCCTTCGCGGCTCCGGTGGCGTGGACGGGCTCGAACGTGCCCGCCACCGAGGCGTTCGTCGGCGACTTCAACGGCGACGGGAGGCCCGATCTCCTCGATCGCTACGGCCAGAAGGTCTCGCTCAACCTCGGCGGCCTCTTTGCGCCTTCGACCGACTGGGGCGCGCGGCTGAGCGCACCGAACCCCCATGCGGCGGCCACGCTCCCCTTCACCGGCCGGTTCGTCACCGCCACCCGCGACGACTACGCGCAGCTCCTCTCTCGCGCGAACACCCAGATCGGTGACGCGATCTTCTTCTACGGGTCGATGGGCTCGTACTTCTCCTACAACAACGCCTGGAACGTGCCGCGAGAGGCCCAGGCCGCGCTCACCTTCGACGCGCCAGCGATGCTGTGGGCGACCGGTGACGTCACCGGCGATGGGCTCACCGACGTGGTCTTCGCCTCGAAGGTCACTGGAGACGTCTACGTCTCGAAGAACTACGGCACCGCGCTCGGGCTCGCGCCGGCGAAGCTGTGGGCCGCGGGCCTGCCCATCGCGACGTCGATCGTCCTCGCCAAGATGGATCGTGATGCCGACGCCGATCTGATCATCGTTCGTGCGAGCGGCGACGTCGTGGTGGCGCGCGCCGGCGGAGAGTCGTTCGTGTCGGCGTCCACCCACGGCATCGGCTGCACCACCGCGTGCTGGTTCGGTGACTTCACTGGCGATGGCTGGGGCGACGCGGTCACCAGCGACGGCTTCGGCTTCCAGCTGCGTCGATGGGTCGAGACGCCCACCGCTCCGCCACCGCCCTGGCAGCTGCCGCCCATCGTGCTCCCGCCCCTCAAGGACTCTCTCTTCCCTCCGATCATCTCGGTGCACGGCGCGCTCGTGCAGGGCGGGGCGTCGTGTGGGAACGCGGCCGTCGTGTCGGTCGACCCGCTGCGCACCACCCGACGAATCCTCCTCGAAGCGGTGGACGCGAGCGGCGCCCGGCGACGGGTGGCCGAGTGGAACGCTCCCCTCGGCGGCGAGCTCAACGATCCAATCCTGCAACGCGACCTGGGGCTCACCAACACCACCACCTCCTACGTCGCCACCGCCACCTACAACGACGGCAACGTGCAGACCGCCTCGGTGGGCTTCACCCGCATGCCCGGCTGGCCGTTCATTCAAGCGGTCGACGCGCGCCTCAGCGGGACGAACGTCGTCGTTCGCATGTCGTCTCAGCCGTCCGAGGGTTTTACGGGTGATCAGAACGTCGGCGAGCTGCTCTTCGCCATCGGGGGAGGAACGCCGGTCGCCTGCACGCGCGCCTCGAACACGTACACCTGCACGGTGTCGCGCGCCGCCTGGAGCCGCGCCCACGCCACCGGGTTCACCGCGACGAAGGTGGTGACCCGGAGCGGGCTGCGCTGCAATGGCCAACCGCAGCAGATCATCCAGAACGGCGGGATGCTCTCCATTCTCCCGTCGTTCGATTCGGGTTCGACCGGCGGCGGCAGCGCTGGTGGTGGCTCGGCAGGCGGCGGCTCGGCAGGAGGCGGCACTGCTCCGATGCCGGCGCCCAACCTCGTCTTGAGCATTGCGGCGCACGACGGGCAGACCGCCCATCCACGGGTGTGCAACATGGGCACGGTCGGGGTTCCTGCGTCGGCGACGGGCATCGGCTTCACCTGGCAGTCCGTGGGTTGGATTTCGTCGATGCGCCTCGACGTGAGCAGCCTCGCGCGGCTCGGTGTCGGCGACTGCAACGACCTCGGTGACGTCTCCATTGGAGTGAGCGCCGGCGCGGGTGGTGGCTCCTTGCTGCCAGCCTCGAGCGTTCACTTCTGCATCGACGACGCCAACGTGGTGGCGGAAGGCGCAGGTGAGCTCGACAACTGCATCGACGTCCGCCGCTCGCCGTAGCGCCGCTGATTCGAGCGCGACCTCTCCACCGAGTTCGAACCGGGAGGCGCACGCTCGAAGCGAACGGTGTGGGAATTCGCGGGTGGCCTCGGGAGCGACGACGCACTCCTGGGGCCAGCGCGTTCGAAGCCCCGTGTCGCCGTGCCGTTCCAGAGCCGCGCAGATTGCCCTCGGAGGACGGAACGCTCGGAGTACGCTCGCCGCCGTCATGGCGGGCAAGCACATCGTGGTCATCACCGGCATGTCGGGGGCGGGCAAGTCGACCGCGATTCGTGCGCTCGAGGACTCGGGTTTTTCCTGCGTCGACAACCTGCCCGCGCCGTTGCTGCTCAAGGTGACCGAGCTCGGCGGCCAGCACCAACGCCTCGCCTTCGTCATCGATGCTCGTGAAGGCGAGTACCTCAAGGACGCGCCGCGCATCCTCGACGAGGCCCGCCGCGCCGGCCACGACGTGCAGGTCCTCTTCCTCGACGCCGCCGACGACGCGCTCACCCGTCGCTACTCCGAGACGCGCCGGCGTCACCCGCTCTCGGGCAAGGGCACCGTCGCTGATGGGCTCGCCACCGAGCGTTCGCTGTTGCGGGAGCTGCGCGAGGGCGCCGAGCACGTACTCGACACCACCTCGATGACGGTTCACGAGCTGCGCCGGCAAGTCATCGCGCGCTTCGGAGGCTCGGCTGCCCACGAGCTCGCCGTCACCGTGATGTCCTTCGGCTTCAAGTACGGAGTGCCGAGCAACGCCGACCTCGTCTTCGACGTGCGCTTCCTCCCGAACCCGTACTTCGTGCCCGAGCTCAAGGCCTTCACCGGCAAGGACGAGCGGGTGGCCGCGTACGTCATCGACCGGCCCGACGCCTGGGAGTTCCTCGACCACGTCGCCGGCTTGCTGGGTTTCCTGCTCCCGCGCTTCCAGAAGGAAGGGAAGTCGTACCTCACCGTCGCCATCGGCTGCACCGGCGGCAAACACCGCTCGGTCGCCATCGCCAAGGTGCTCGCCGAGCGGTTGCGCGACCTCCCTGGTGGAAACGCCGCCCAGCTCTGGGACCGCGACATCGACAAGGAGTGAGGCCCGCCGCTCGCGCGACGCTCGGTGTGAGTTCGTGGATTCCGTTGTGAGACTTCGCTGCCTGTCGCGAATCAACCGGCACTGGAAGGTTCCCAACGGGCGGCAACAGCCACGTACAGTCGAGGCTCCTTTTCGACTGGAGCCCGAAATTGCGCGCCCTGAGCCTTTTCGCCGAACGACCGAGCTGGCGGCTCTGGGCGATCGTCACGTCCGCGTCGCTGCTGCTGATCAACGGGTGCAAGCGGTGCCCTGAGGGAGAGGTGTTCGACGAGCGCACGGACACCTGCGTCGTGAGCCAGTTCGAGATTCCCTGCTCCGACCCCTCGGTCACGTGCCACGCGAGAAGGTGCGAGAACATCGAGCACTGTCAAGGGAACGTGGGCCCTGCGATTGACTGTCGCGACACCCCGTCGGGGCGGATGTGCGTCGTCCCGCTGGAGGATGGTGGGACGGACACCGCGTGCATCTTCTCTGGCTCGGCAACCACCCTGACCCGGCAATGTGACTCGTCGACCGCGTACACCTGCCCGGGCGGCGGGCCGACGTGCAAACTCAAGCGGTGCGCAGGCGACGGAACCTGCGAGCTCGCGGCGATTGTCTCGGTCTGCCGCGGTGGGATCTGCGTCGTCGAGTACGGCGCCGGAGAAAGCTACCCGCTCTGCATCGACGACGCAGGCCAGGGGTACCCGCCGCGTTGTGATGGTGGCGTCGGTGATGCGGGCAGCGACGCGGGCACGATGGACGCGGGCGCGATGGACGCGGGCATGACGGACGCGGGATCCACCGACGCGGGCATGACGGACGCGGGATCCACCGACGCGGGTGAGGTCGACGCGGGAGCCATCGACGCGGGACCGGTCGACGCTGGCTCCATCGACGCGGGCGGCAGCGTTCCCGATGCGGGCTCCGACGCCGGCACCATCGACGCCGGCTCGCCGGACGCAGGCCTTGGCATCATTCTCACCTTCACCGCCTCTCCCACGACGGGCGACGCCGGCATTCCGGTGACGTTCACCTGGACGACCGACAACGCGGACTTCTGCTCGTTGGTCCCCAGCAGCTTCAGCGTGCTCAACCCCAACGACTCGGTGACCTTCACCGTCCGCGCGACCACGACGTTCACCCTGACCTGCTATCGGCAGGGCGAGCAGGAGTCGCGCTCCCTCACGGTGACCCTCACGCCGCCGCCCGTCTCCATCACCGACTTCTCGCTGGGGCCCTCGCCGCTCTCGCTCGGCGACGAGGTCTACCTCTCGTGGACGGTGGAGAACGCCAGCGCGTGCTCCATCATGCCCGGCGCGCTCGACGCAGGTCCTCCGGGCGGCACCATCACCACCATTCCAACCGGAGACACGACCTTCACCCTCACCTGCTCGGGACGCGGCGGGCCGGTGAACGCCTCGGCGTCGGTCGTGGTGATCCCCAACAACCCGCCCAACGCGACGATCCTCGGACCTGACGCGGGTGCCACCTTCGAGCTCGGCGACGCCATCAGCCTCGAAGGCACCTGCACCGACGATCTCGCAGGAGGCCCCGACCTCTGGCCGTCCTGGTCCACCGTGCCCGGCCAGCAGAGCCTCGGCAGCGACCTGGTGACGGTGAACAGGACGCTCCCGGTTGGCTCGCACACCGTGCAGCTCCAGTGCATGGACACGCTGGGCAAGACGGATCCCACGCCGCCGCAGACCAACTTCACCATCGTCGCCCCGCGCGTCGCCTCGGCCTCCGTCGCGTTCGCGCACATGTGCCTGCGCACCACGAGCGGAAAGCTCTTCTGCGCGGGAGACAACCGGCAGGGCCTCCTCGGCCAGGGATCGACCTCGACCATCGCGGTCACGCGTCCGGCGCGGGTCGGCATTCGCACGGACTGGGCGCAGGTCGTCACCGCGACGAGCGTGACCTACGCGCGCGCCGCGGACGGCACCGTGTGGATGTGGGCGCAGGGCGCGGCGACGCCGACGCAGGTGGGCACCGCGACCGGCTGGACGCACGTCTCGACGTCCGGGTCGCATCGCTGCGGGCTGCGCGGCGGAGAGCTCTGGTGCTGGGGCTCCAACTTCCGCAGCCAGCTGGGCATCACCAACGGCTCCCTGACGGATCCCACCCGCGTCGGCACCGCCTCGGACTGGACGTGGGTCGCGACCTCGTCGGATGGAACGTGCGGGCTGCGCGGCTCGACCGCCTGGTGCTGGGGCCGCCCGCTCGGCACCACGTTCTCGACGCCCGGCAGCATCACGCAGGTGCAGACCGGCGCGGCCATCACCTGGGCCACCGTGTCACTCGGAGCCGACTTCGCGTGCGGCCTCGACACCATGGGCGCGCTCTATTGTTGGGGGAGTGACGCGGCCGGCCAACTCGGTGACGGCGTTCCCGGCGCCTCGAGCCCCGCGCCGGTGCGGGTCGGCATGGCGTCGGACTGGGTCGAGATCAGCACGGGCTCCGCGCACGCATGCGGACGACGCGGCGCCGGCAGTCTCTGGTGCTGGGGTGACGACTCCTATGGCCAGCTCGGCAACGGCGACGCCGGGACGATCGCGACGCCCACGCAGGTCGGCTCGGCGACGGACTGGATCAGCGTGAACGCTGGAGGCTCTTCGGGGATCGGCACCTGCGGCGTTCGTGATGGTGGTGTGGCGTTCTGCTGGGGCGTCGACGACTGGGGCCAGCTGGGCGTCGGGCAGCTCGCGCCCACCATCCAGGTTCCCACTCCGGTCTCGTTCTCGCCCTGACGCCGTCGGCACCGCCTCGGCTGGGTCCTCGAGCTGCGCCAAGCTCCGCTGAGCCGTGGCCGCATGATTGCAGGCGGCGACGACGAGCGTGTTCGCCCTCGTCGCGCTCATCTGTGCATCGCCCTTCGACGCCGTCGCGGTCTCGACGAGAGACGCGCTCACGAAAGCCACGGTCCCCGGCCTGATCAGCGCGCATCACGACCCGCACCGCGGCTGGAGCGCGACCCTCGAGCTCCCGTTTCATGGTCTGGCGAATTGTGTCCAGGCAGCCGCGTCGTCAGCGGTCTGCACGCGTCTCGACAGCCACGAGCCGGTCGAATTCCCCGCGCTGAGGCCGTTCTTCGATGCCGTCGGCGCGCCGAACGACACGTTCATCACCATCGAGCTCGGCTCGAATCCGCTCGACTACGCCTTGCTCTCGTTTCGCAATCGCGACGCGGCGGAACACCGACTCGTGCTCTCGCGAGACGGCCTCGCGGTGACGGGCCCGCTCCCCGCCGTCACCTTCGAAGGCGCCGGCACGGCTCCAGTCGTCGAGACGGTGCGCTGGCCGTTCCTCGTCCTCTCGTACTCGGAAGGAGGGAACGGCAACAACGCCTCGGGCTCCGTCTGGTACCGGCTGGTGCAGTTGGTCGAGCGTGACGACGGCGTGTCGATCGGCAGCGTGCTCGAACTCGGTGGAGGCCAGTGGGGCCGCGCGGTGACGGACTCGGGCTTCATGCACGGTTCGAGCGTCGACCTCGCGTGCCCCAGCTTCGAGCCGCCCATCATCACGACGCGGCGGGTCTGCGAAGGAGACGTCGACCCTCGCGGCTGGCCTCGTCTCGAGTCGTTGTGCCGCACCACCGCGCCGTGCACCCGCGCGCGCACCCCACGCACCCCGCGGATCGGCCGCTGGAGCATTCGAGCGAAGTCTCTGCAGCCGGTCGGAGTGGCTCGACGTGACGGCGTCGTGCGGATCAGCGAACTCGCCGACGTCCACTCGGTACGGCTCTCCGAGGTCGAGCTGATCAACCCCTCGCCCGTCGCGCAGGATCTCACCGGAACGATGCTCGCGGCCCCCAAGGACGAGTGGGGCTGGGTGATGGGTTCGTGCGTCATCGGCCCCGGTGAGACGGTGGTGGTGTCGCGGGACTTCGAGCGCACCGATTGCCTCGTCGAGGGCGATGACCGGTCGATGCCGGAGGTGCTCGTCCTTCGACGTGGCGCGCGGGTGCTCGACCGACTCGCGGTCACCCTCGGCGACGAAGAGGAACCCGAGTTCGAGGAGCCGCCGTCGTGGCAGCTCGACCCGAAAGGCCGGCGCTGTCTCGCGCTCCCGAGCCTTGGCCGCGCGAATCAACCGTGTTCGAAGAAGTGAGCCGAGGTTCCCATGCGAAGAACGATGCTGATCGTGTCGCTGCTCCTGATGCCAGACGAGGCCCGCGCCTGTGCCGAGGCGAAGGAGGCCTTTCATCAGCTCCTGGGGTTTTCACCGGAGTCGAGTGACGCGGTCTTCCTCGAGGGAGCGGTCGAGCGTTCTCCCGGCGGCTGCGTGACGCACTCGCTGGCCCTCGTCGTCTTCGCGCCCGACGGAACCGAGCGACGCCGAACGCCGCTGCCTGCCGACCTGCTCGCGAGCCTGGGCGTCGTCGACGCTCGGAGGTGTTCGACCGAGGAGCCCACTCAGGTCTCTCCGATGCCGAGCGCTCCGGAGATCCTCACTGCGGTGCGGGCGAGCGCGTCTCTCGAACGACTCCTGCCTCCGGTGAGGCTCACCTCGGACGCGAAGCTCTCGTCGACGCGAAATCCAGACAAGCGCGGTGAAGTCGAGCTGCTCGATCCTCGCACCGAGGTGACGTTCGAGGTGTCCGTGCGGTTCGCGGAGGGCGGCGCGCTTCGTCAGGGCTTCCTCGGTTCGCGCGCTGGCTCGCCCCAGCTCTCGTCGTCACCCGACGGGACTCGCGTGCTCCTGCAATGGGATTCGAACCAACCCATCGCCGGGCATCGCGCTGGCGTCCACCGGACCGAGGTCGTCCTGCTCACCGAGTCGTGCCGACGAAGTCCATCACGTGCCGAGTGCGATCGTCCCGCCCCCGATCGGTTTGCACGCCGCCCGAGCCCGCCGTGAGTGGCTGATGATCAGAGACGTCTCGGCCGTGCTCTCGTCCTCGTCGCCACCGCGCCGTCCGCTGGCGAGACTCGACGGTCGAGCGTCCGAGTGCTACCCATCGACTCATGGGCATTCGCACCTCTCCTGAAGAACGATGGGCGGCGCAGCTGCTGTTTCGCGTCGCGAAGGGTGCGCCGACCTTCGACGTCGACGCCGCCAAGCAGCTTGCGCAGGAAGTCGAGGCGCTCCCGGCCCACGAGCGAGCCAACCGGTTGAGGCTGCTCGACTCGATGACCGAACCCTCTCGTCAACGAGTCGAGACGGCGACGGGCCCAGTGCCGGTGGTCATCGATGCGGTGAGCCGTCCGACCTCCGAGGCTGCGCGGTTCCTCAATCAGTTCGTTCGTCAGCACGTCGACCCCGCCGCGCCGCTCGTCGGAGAGGTCTTCGGTGACGGCCGACTTTCGACCTCACCGGACTCGGTGCTCCTTCGAGGCGACGCCATCGACTTCTCCGATTCCCCCGAGACGCGCGTGCGAACCAATGAAGTGCTGACCTGGCGCGGCGCCGACGGCGATGCACGGATCGCGCTCGATCGAATGGGATGGGTGGCCGTCGATCCCCGGCCGGGCGGAATTCGGAACCCGCCGAGCGTCGACCCGAACCCCGAGCCCATCAGAGACGCTCCCGGCCCGGCACCTCGAACTCCAGGAGCCACCGAGCCGCTTGGAGTGACGTTCTCCATCGACGCGTCGGCGCCGCCACACCTCCGTCTGCACCTCAAGGACGCGCGCGGCGAACGACCGGCGAGCGACGACGTGTTGGCCGAGGTTCGGCGCTCTGGCTCGAAGACACTCGACGAACTCATCCACGCGCTTCCGGGTCTGCCGGTCAGAGAGCTCGTCGGTCACCTCCTGCGGGCGCACGTCGTCGCCATCTCGCAGGGCGTCGTCACGATCGCCTGACGATCGCGGCGAAGGCTGCACCTGATCAGAGCGGATACGACAGCGTGCTGCCGAGCACCGTCACCAGCACCAACACCAGCGGCGCGAGCACGAGGAAGACGAGGAACGTGTAGCCCATCACGTCGCGCGCCTTGAGTCCGAACAGCCCCAGCACCGGCAACATCCAGAACGGCTGGAGCAGGTTCGCGAGCGCCTCACCCAGGTCGTAGACCGCCACCATCCACCCGAGGTGCACCTTCAGGTCGTGCGCGGCCTGCATCACGTAGGGCGCTTCGATGACCCACTTCGACCCGCCGCTCGGCACGAAGACGCCGAGGAGCGCCGAGTACGAGGCGATGACCGCGGGGAACGTCGTCGGCGTCGAGATGCTCACGAACCACGCCGCGATGTGCTCGTTGAGCTGCGTCTTCACGATGAGCGCCGCGATGCCCGCGTAGAGCGGAAACTGCAGCAGCACGCCCCAGACGCCCGGCGTCGCCTCCTTCACCGCGCGCATCAACCGAGCCGGCGTGCCATGGAGCGCGACCCCGACGGTGAGGAACGAGAGGTTCAACGTGTTCAGGTTGAGCGCGTTGAGCGGCTCGGTCGCCTTCGCGAACGTCGCGACCAGGTACGCGCCGGCCAGCAGCACGAACGCGATGCTCAGGTACGGCTGGTGCTCGAGCCACTCGCCCGGCGTGCCTCGCGAGGTCGGTGCTTCGGTCTCGAGCGGAGAGGTTCCCAGGTCGATGCCCAGCGCCTTCGCCGACCGCGCCTTCGCTTCGGTCGGGGCCGCGAAGAACATCAGCAGGGTGATGACGACGATCTCCACCAGCACCGAGACCAGGCTCTGCCAGAGAAAGATGGTGTGACTGAGTGGAATGATCCCGTCGGTGATCAGGCCACCTCCGGCCACGATGGTTCGAATCTCCGGCTGCAACGACGACGGCGTGGCCATCTGCAAGGCCGCCGAGCCCGAGAGCCCTTGCGCCCAGATGCTGCCCAGGCCGAGGAAGGCGCTCGCGCAGAGCGCCCGGTAGTCGACGCGCTCCATTCGCCGCGCCACTTCGCGCGCGAGCATCGCCGAGAAGATCAGCGAGAAGCCCCAGTTGAGCCACGACGATGCCATCGCGAAGAAGGTGACCCACGCCACCGCGCCGCGCGCCGTCTTCGGCACCGAGGCGAGCGCGGAGATCAGCCGGTACACCGGCCGCGTCGTCGCCACCACGTAGCCAGTGATGATCACCAGCGCCATCTGGAGGGTGAAGGGCAGCAGCTCCCAGAAGCCGGCGCCCCACAACCGCACCACCTCGAGCGCCGCGTCGCCCGCCGACTTCTTCCCGTTCAGCACCACGAAGGCCGCCACCACCACGAGCACCGTCGCGACGAGCGCGAAGACGAAGGCGTCGGGAATCCACCGCTCGGCCCACGCGGTGAAGCGCGCCGCCACTCTCGCCAGCACCCCCTCGTCCTCGATCGTCACCGTCGAGGGCGGTGGAGGTGGAGTCAGCGACGAAGGCAGCTCGGCCGAGGACACGCGCGCGGCATATCAGGGCTTCGTCGAACGCGGTGACGTGCCTCACACCGGTGCCCACACCGTCTCCTGGTTCCACCCCTCGGCCCTGCGTTTACAGTGGCGCGTCAATGGCCTCGCAGCGGCTGGTCTTCAAGCAGGTGTTCGAGCACCTCTTCCTCCACGGGCTGGCTGATCGGCTGACGAACGAGGTGCGGACGAAGCTCACCGAGCGTGGCGTCGACCTCGGAAAGCTGCTGCCCGGCTACGACTTCGAGGTGTGGGAAGCCTCAGTGCTCGAGGCGACCGCGCTCTTTCCCGAGCTGTCGAAGGCCGACGCGCTCACCGAGTTGGGCAAGCGGCTCGCGCGCGCGAGCATCGAGCAGAACCCGGTCGGCGCCTCGTTGATGCCCATCTTGCGGGTGCTCGGAACGGGCAAGGCGCTCCGGCGTTCGCTGAAGCGGAGCAACGGCGAGAACTACAACGTCGTCACCTTCGGCGCCGAGACCTCCACTTCACTCGAGGTGTCGATGAGCGACGTCGGCACCATTCCCGAGTTCGTGCGCGGCTCGATGATCGTCCTCCTCCAGGCGCTGGGCGCGAAGGGCGTGCAGGTCTCCATTCTCGCTCACCAGGCGCCGGCTGCCTCCTTCCTCGCACAGTGGGGCTGAGGTCGTGACAGCTCGCTGACCACGGAAAGCGGCGCAAAGCGAACGGCCGTGGCAGCATTCGCGACGCCGTGCGGCCCTCCATCGGCATCGACCTCGGAACCACCAACTCCGCCGTGGCCACCGCCACGACGCCGCAGCCTCAAATCATCGAGCGCGCGACCGGCCAGCGGTTGTTGCCCTCGCTCGTCGGCATTCGTGACGACGGCGCGCGCGTGGTGGGCGAAGAGGCCCGGCTCTTGATGGAGACCCGACCCGAGGCGGTCGCCCACGCCACCAAGCGCTTCCTCGGCCAGCGGTGGACGGCGGAGCTCGCCGCGAAGGCCCGCCTCCTCTACCCGTACCAGCTCGTCGCCGGGCCGAACGACGACGTGCGGGTGAAGCTCGCCCAGCAGACGCTGCCCATCTCGCAGATCTCCGCGATGCTGCTGTCCGAGCTGCGCATCGACGCCGAGGAGTTCTTCGACGAAGACGTCGTCGACGCCGTCGTCACCGTGCCCGCGAACTTCACCGACGCTCAGCGCGCAGCGACGAGAGAGGCCGCGGAGATCGCCGGGCTCAACGTGCTCCGGCTGATCAACGAGCCCACCGCCGCGGCGATGGCCTTCGGGCTGGCGAACGGCTTCACCGGCAACACCCTCGTCTTCGACTTGGGCGGTGGCACCTTCGACGTCTCGGTGCTGCGCATCGAGAAGGGCGTCTTCGAGGTGCTCGCGACGGCCGGCGACCCGTACTTCGGCGGCGACGACTTCGACAACGTGCTGGTGCAGTGGCTCCTGGGGCACATCACCGACGCCCCGAGCCGCGAGCGCATCACCCACGACCGCGCCGCCGTGCAGCAGCTCAAGCTCATCGCCGAGCGCGCCAAGCGCGAGGTGTCGTTCGCCGAGTTCTCCCGCATCAGCACCGTGCTGCTCCCCGACTCGCGGCAAGGCTCGATCCCCATCGAGACGATGCTGACCCGCGCCTTCTTCGAGAACCTGGTGCGGCCGAAGACGGAGCACGCGCTGCAGATCGTCGAGCAGGCGCTGATGGAGGCGAACCTCGCCGCGCCCGACGTCGACACCGTGCTCCTCGTGGGAGGGATGACCCGCGTTCCGCTCCTCCGCTCGCTGGTGGCCAAACACTTCGGCAAGGAGCCCGACGTGCGCATCGACCCGGACGAGGCGGTCGCGCTCGGAGCCGCGGTGCACGCCGCCGAGTTGGTGGAGAAGGAAGGCAAGACGCTCCTCCTCGACGTGGTGGGCTCGACGCTCGGGGTCCAGGTGGCGGGCGGGTTGGTGAAGCCGCTCCTGCCGCGAAACACCATGCTGCCCTGTCACGCCTCCGAGGTGTTCTACCCAGGGAAGGACGGGCAGACCTCGGTGCGGGTCCCCATCGTGCAAGGTGACGGCAGCCGCGCCGCCGAGAACGTGCGCGTGGGAGAGGTGGTGCTCGACGAGCTCTTGGGCACCCTGCGCCGAGATCACCAGCTGCTCGTCACCTTCACCCTCGACATGGAAGGGCTGCTGTCGGTCTCGGTGCTCGATCAGCTCTCGGGCCAGTCACAGCAGCTGCAGGTCGACCAACGCACCAACCTCGCCCAGAGCGAAGCGTCGATGCTGGCGCAGAAGGAAGCCGCGCACCGCAGCGCCCAGCCGTCGATGGACGCCTCGGAGCGCCGGGCCAACCGGCACGCCCGCCGCGCGCTCCACGGCGTGCTCGTCTCGATGCGGCGGCTCCAGCGCGAGCTCAAGGTGGTCGCCAAGGAAGCCGACGAGCAGACCGCGCGCGAGATGGCCGACACCCTGGCACAGGCGATTCTCGCGGGAGACCTCGTCGAGCGCTCCGGCTCGCGCGAGGAGGTCGAGGCCATCACCGCGCGCCTCGTCACCGTGTTCGAACAGCTGAGCGGGCAGCCGGGCTGAGCGCGGGTGGTTGAGCGCACCCTCGCTGCACGAGTGAAGTAGGGTGCCGCCAGTGCTGACCCGCCTCGACCCCCGCTCGAAGCTCCTCCTCACGCTCGCCTGTCTCTTCGTCGCGGCGTTGCTGGTGGGCGACCTCATCGGCGGCAAGCTCTTCCAGGTGGGCGCGGTCACCCTCTCGGTCGGGGTGATTCCCTTCCCCATCACCTTTCTCCTCACCGACCTGCTCAACGAGTTCTACGGCAAGCGCACCGCCCGGACGATCACCTGGATCGGCTTCGCGATGGCGGTCTTCACCTTCGTCGTCATCACCATCGCGGTGGCGCTGCCCATCTCGGCCGTCACCCTCGAGCCCACCTGGCAGGGCATCACGCAGCCGGCCTTCGCGACCGTCTTCGGCGGGAGCCAACGCATCCTGATCGCCTCGATGGTGGCGTACCTGGTGGCGCAGTTCTCCGACATCTGGGTCTTCAACCGGCTCAAGACGGCGACCGAGGGCCGGCTCCTCTGGCTCCGCGCGACGGGCAGCACGCTCGTCTCTCAGCTCATCGACACCGTCATCATCCAGACGCTCGCCTGGCAGGGAAACCTCGACCCGATTGAGTTGATCCGCCTCATTGCTTCTTCCTACGCGGTCAAGATCCTCGTCGCGGTGGGCCTCACGCCGTTGATCTACTTGGGGCACGCGGTCGTCCAGCGCGTCCTCAAGATTCCGCCAGCGCGCCTCGACGCCGAGGGTGAGGTGGTCGACACCTGACGCGTGTCGAACCAGTCGGGGCGACGCGTGTTTCCAGCCGGCCCATTCGATGACACGATGCACGGCTCAATGGTTGGGGGTTCCCATCGGTAAGTCAGCTCACGAAGTCCTCCTCGACCTGGTGGCCCAAGCCGAGTGGGGGACGGTTGCAGGCACGGCGCTCGTCGACGGCGCGGGGGTGCTTCGCCATGCCGATGAGCGCGCGCAGCGAACGCTCGGCGCGCGGGTGGGCGCTCCGCTCCACGAGGTCGTCTCGTTCCTCTCGACCGAACCGCGGTACTTGCCGGCGCTCACCGAGCGACGCCCCTGCGTGATGGTGGGCGGGCGAGCCGGCGTCGCGCTCGCGCCGACCGACGAAGGCTTCTTGGTCGCGTTCCTCAAGGGCTCGCCGGCCGAGGCCGCCTTCGAAGCGACGCCCGCGATGATGTTGGTGGTCGACGGCCAGGGCCGCATCGTCGAGGCGAACGCGCAGACGGCCCTCCACTTCAACGAGCCCGAGGGGCGAACGCTCGACGAGCTGATCCCCTCTCCCGTCGTCCTGCAGGTGGTGAAGAGCACGCTCGCCGGCCACCGCACCGAGCTGGTGTCCTTCGAGTGGATGAGCCCGGCCGGCCACAAGGTGATGGAGCTGCGGTGCCGCCAGGTGCCCGGGAGCCCGCTCTGCGTGCTCAAGCTGAACGACGTCACCAGCGAGCGGCGCACCGCCGAGGAGCGGGAGCAGCTGCTCGAGGCGCTCCACCAGTCCCAGAAGCTCGACGCCATCGGCCAGCTCGCCAGCGGCGTCGCGCACGACATGAACAACGTGCTCGCGGTCGTGCAGACCTGCGCGGGTGCGCTGCGTGACGAGGTGAAGGAAGCGCTCCACAAGGCCGACGCCGAGCAGATCCTCCTCGCGGCGCAGCGGGCGCGCGACCTGCTCAACCAGCTCCTCGCCTTCGCGCGCAAGACGCCGACGAAGACCGAGCGCTTCGACATGGTGGAGATGACCCGCGAAGCGGTGGGCCTGGCCACGCGGCTGTTGCCGACGAACGTGCGGCTCAACCTCCACGCGACGGCCGAGTTCTGTGAAGTGCTGGGCGACCGCTCGCAGCTGCAGCAGGCCATTCTCAACGTCTGCCTCAACGCGCGCGACGCGATGCCCGCGGGCGGCACCATCACCGTCAGCCTCGCCTGCGAGAACCGGCGCGTCATCTGCACCATCGCCGACTCGGGCATCGGCATGCCCAAGGAAGTCCTCCAGCGCGCCTTCGAGCCATTCTTCAGCACCAAAAAGCGCGGCAGCGGCACCGGCTTGGGCCTCTCGATGGCCTACACCTCGCTGCGCGCGCACCGCGGAGACATTCGCCTCGAGTCGACGCTCGGTCAGGGCACCAGGGTGACGATGTGGCTGCCGAGGGAGCCGACCGAGCAGGAAGTCGAGATGAGCACCCCGATTCCGGCGGCGCGCGGGGTGGCGGTGGTGGTCGACGACGACGAGGTGACTCGCAACGTGCTCGGCCGCTTCCTCCGCAAGCTGGGCTACTCGGTGCAGCTCGTGGCGAGCGGAGAAGAGGCGGTGTCGTTGCTGCGCGGGGGGCTGCACCCAGCGCTCGTCGTCTGCGACCTGGTGATGCCGGGCCTCGACGGGAACCAGACGCTCACTCAGCTGCGAGCCCTGGCGCCGCAGGTGCGGGTGGTGATGACCTCCGGCTTCCTCGACGACCAAGGCGCTTCCGAGGTGCGGTCCGCCGGCGCGAATGGGTTCCTCTTCAAGCCCTTCTCGATGGACGACGTCGCCGAGGTCCTCGCTGGCTTGCCGCAGTGAGCTGAGCGCCGCCTCGCGAACGAGCTGCTCGTCGAGCGTCAGGGCAGCGTCGACCAGGAACTCGCTCCCAGCGCCGGGACCCGCGCGATGAGGAGCGGCGTCACGCAGAAGCCCGACACGCAGGCAGGTTGCGTCCCCGCGCCCGTGCAGCCGGTGTGGTCGGTGCAGGTCTGCGTCGAGGGCGCTTGCGGTTTGTAGATGGCGGCCTCGCTCCAGGCGAGGGAGTCGACGGTGTTACAGAAGAAGCCTGCGTGGCTCACCATGCCCAGGTTCGTCCCGGCGGCGGGCGTGACGTTGAGGAGCGCCATCGTCTTCGGGCAGCGCAGGCTCTCCTCGTAGACGTAGTAGGTGATGTCGGTGTTGTACTCGAGCGTCGGGCCGAAGTTCAGCTGCTGCGCGGTGGTGAAGGCGCGGCAGTACTCGCTCGTCAGCATTCGGCCCACCGTCACTCCGTTCGTCTGGAACCAGCCGTGAATCGCGTTCGTCTCGTTCTGGGAAGGCACTGGGTCGAGCTGGCGGGCGGTGGTGCTGCAGGTGGGCGGGTCGGAGACGCAGGTCTTCCACCAGTTCGCCGCCGAGGTGCTCGCGAGCGCTTGTGCGCAGGTCTGCCCGAGGGGAGGGCTCGCGGGGCAGAGGTTCGTCTGGTCGCCACAGATGCTGGCCGACGCGTGACGCCAGAAGAGCGTGTAGCCGCCGCCGCGCAGCGCCTGCTTGAGGGTGAGGGTGAGGGTCGCGCTCGGCCCGGACGTCTCGCAGCCACCCGCCGAGCAGCCGCGCGCGAAGTAGGTGTAGCTCCGCGCCGGGGAAGTCGAAGGGAGCAGTCGGTCGACGCGCTCGCTCGCCTGGGTCGCCAGCCCATCGAAGAGCTGCACCGGCCCGGAGGTCGAGGGCATTCCACCCGCGGGCGTCTCGGTGAGGGTCCGGCTGATTCGCACGCTGGTGAGCGCGGGTGACGAAGGGTTGATCCACGAGACCCGCACCTCTTGTCCGTCGGGTGAGAGGGTGACGGTGAGCGCCGACGGAGTCACGCCTGCGTCGACCTCGCTGCCCCCGCCGTCAGCGCCTGCGTCCACCGGTGCACCGGCATCGCTCGCGCCGCCATCGTCGAGGCCTCCATCGATGCGGCCTGCGTCCGACGAGCCACCATCCAAGAGACCTCCGTCGCTGCCGCCGTCCATCGAGGCTGGGACGGTGAAGGAGACCGTCGTGGGCACCTGCTGACAGCGACCGCACGAGTTGCAGGGAAACGCGCCATAGAAGAGTCGGGTGCCGGCGGCGTAGGCCGAGAGCGCTTCGGAGAAGGCGGCGCCTGGAGTGGTGACCACCAGGTTTCCGTCGGTCAACGAGGTGGGCGCCGAGCCGAGCTTGCGCACCACCGACGTCTGGAAGAAGCCGCTCGAGGTGGGCGGGTTGACCCAGGTGACGAAGAGGATGCGGTTCGAGCTCATCGCGCTCGCGGAGAGCTGGGTGACGGGCTGGCTCGGCGCAGGCGTGGTGGCGCCCGCCGGGAGGGTGATGGTCGCCACGTCGTCGCTCCAGCGGCCCTGGGAGTCTTGCGACCAGAGCCGGTAGCTGAGGGAGCCGCAGGTCGCCGGTGGGGTGAGGTCGACGAAGCTCGCGTCCGTTCCGAGGAAGACGACGACGCCGTCCTTCCCGATGGGGTCGCCGACCGCGGGCGTGCCTTCGGGTTTGCGCGCCGTGCCGCCGGGAGGGAACCGCGCCACGAGCACGCGCGCGAAGTCGCCTTCGGAGGTGTTCACCCACGTCAGGCTGACGGTGCCGTCGGATTCGACCACGCCCTTCTGCTGGGTCGGCGCCGCGGGCACCTGGGTGTCAGGCGGCTTCACCGGGCTGCACGCCATCGCGAGGGTGAGGGCGCTGATCAGCAACGAAACGAGACGCATGCATCGTCGAATAGCACAAGGCTCCGAGGGGCCGCTCATTCGTCGGCAGTTGGGCCGCGCTGCGCCGGTCGAGGGCCTCTCCAGAACCGGAGGAACGAGGCGAAGTAGGCCGGGCGTACGCGTCGAGGATCGTCGAACTGCGGCAGGTAGAGCCACGGCACCTTCGGACGTTGGTGGTGCGCGAGGTGCCAGTTGAAGTGGAGCAGGAGCGCTTCGTACAGCCTCGGCGCCTTCAGGTTGTGGGCGCCATCGAGCACGTGTCTCGGCGAGCCGGCATGGGTGACGTACTGCTGAGACGCCCAGCAGATGCCACCGGCGGCTTGGAGCAGCGCCCAGGTCCACCCGAAGGTGAAGAGCCCGAGCGCCTGCACGGCGACCGTCCCCGCGGCCTCGAGCCGAATGCGCCGCATCGCGGAGGCCGTGACGCCCTTCACCATCGCGTCGGAGTCTTCGTGCAGCGGCGCGAGCGTCGACTGGAGCAGCCCGGGCCACACCACCAGCGCGACGGTGGCGAGCGGCACCACCACCCAGAAGCCTCCGAGGTAGAGGAAGTAGAAGTAGAGCCGGCGGAACACCGGGTGGTCGTGCGGTTCGAGCACGTCGAAGCGCTCCACCTCGCTGCGATTTCGCCGGTGATGCCCGAGGTGGCACAGGCGCAAGAAGCTGAAGCTCCCGGGGAAGAAGAGGCCGAGCAGCACGCCGAAGACTTCGTTGGTGAGCGGGCTCGAGTGGAAGACGCCGTGCTCAGCCTCGTGGAGCAGCGTGTACGCCGGCAAGAAGAGCAGCGCGAAGGTGACGAGCGCGAGCGCGAAGGTGAGCGGAGTGGACGCCGTCGAGGCGAGCCACTGGCAGGACAGCATCAGCCCGACGATGCCGAGCGCGAGGCCGACGTTGAGGCCCGAGGGCGGCGCGGGCACTGGCGCTTCGTCGTTCGCTGGCGCCACCGTCGGCGGGAAGAAGACGGCGTTGATGGCGAGCGCGAGCAGTCCGCCCGCGACGACGTCGGCGAGGAAGTGCTGCTTCACGGTGAGCGTCGAGAGCGAGATGGCCGCGCCCCAGAGGAGCCAGCCGATTCCACCGCGCATGCGCTGCAGCCGGAGCGAGACGAGCACCGAGGTGGTGACGTGAATCGAGGGCAGGGTGTTGCCGGGCAGGTCGTCGCTCCACATCGAGGCGAGCGCGTCGTGCAGCCAGACTGGGTCGACCCCGTCGAGTGACGGCCGTGGGTAGTGCGCGGGAACGAGGATGAAGCCGAGCCAGCAGAGCACGTTCGCGAGCAGCACCGCGGCGAGCGTCTTCGGGTACTCGCCCGGCTTCGCCCACCACGCGGCGAGCGGCAGCATCACGTAGAACGAGGCGTAGACGAGCCAGGTCCACGGCCAGAACGGAATGAGGCCGTCGAGCGGGACCCAGAAGTCGAAGCGCGGCACGAGGGCGGCGTTGAGGCGCTGGTAGATGACGAGGGTGCCTCCGACGAGCGCGAGCGTCGTGCCCACTCGGGTGAGGAAGTGCCGGTCGAGGAGAGCGACGAAGCGCGCGAGCACGGGCGCACCCTACTCGAACCGGCGGAGCGCGTTCCGACTCCCGAGGCGCCTCGCTCCCAACGTTTCGAGGTGCGCCGATTCGCAAGACGCCCAGAGCGTGCAAACCGAATGATCAGCGCTCACACGCCGAAGAGGTCGCGCACCACTCGGGCGATGCCGCCGCCTTGCTCCGCGGTCTCTTGGAGCACGTCGGTCGCCGCCGCCTTCACCTCGGCCGGTGCCTGGCCCATCGCGAACGACCGGCCGGCCGCACGGAAGAGCGGGAGGTCGTTGAGCCAATCTCCGACCGCCACCGTGTCGGCGCGTGCGATGCCGGCGCGCTGAGCGATGAAGTCGAGCGCGGTGCCCTTGTCGATGCCCTTCGAGCGGGTGAGCACCGCCCAGGTGCCGGTTGCGCCGAGCGGAAAGGAGAGCACCTGCGCGACGTGGTGCAGTTCCTCGCGGATCAAGCTGACGATGCGGCTGATCTGCTGCTCCGGTGCGACACCCACGACCGCGGTGACGCCTCGCTCGTGGCTCCACTGCGAGTGGGTGAGCACGTCGTCGAGGCGCTCGAGCTTGGGCGACCAGGTGCTCACGTAGCGAACGAAGTCGGCGCCGGCGTCGTCGTGGAGAATGGTGTCGTGATTGAAGACGAAGGTTGCGACGTCGTGTTCGGCGAGGCCTTCTCGCAGTCGCAGCGCCGCCGCGCCGTTGATGGTGCTGTGCTGGAGCGTCTCGCCATTCGTCATCACCAGGTGCGAACCATCGGCGCAGCCGAGCGGTCCGTCGAGGCCCGCCGCGAGCGCCGCTGGCTGGGTGCCCGAGTGGAGTCGGCCGGTGACGATGGTGACGACGACGCCCGCGTCCTTCGCGGCTCGCAGCGCGCGCACGTCTTCTTCGTGAGGCTTGCCCGAGCGGTCCAGCAAGGTTCCATCCAAATCGACGGCGAGGAGGCGGGGCATGAGGGTCGCGGCCTTCTGCGCGCTCGTCGCTGAGGAAGCAACTCACTTCATGGGTGGGAGGAGGTGGCTGGTACGGTTGCTGCTGGCGGGCGCCTCCATGCGACTTCGATCGAAGCTGTCGGTGCTCTCGATGGCGGTGTTGCTGGTGACGTGGGTGGGCTGCCACGTCGCGACGCGCGCACACGCCGCGGACCGCTCGCCACGGTCGCTGCGGGTGATGAGCTACAACATCCTCGCGGGCGACCGAGGGCTCGAGGGCATTCGGACGATGCTCGAGGCCGCCGACGCCGACGTCATCGCGCTGCAGGAGGTCGACGAGAAGACGAAGCGCTCCGGGCGGGTCGAGCAGGCGAGCGTGCTCGGCAAGGCGCTCTCGATGCAGCACGCGTTCGCCGCGCACTTTCCGTATCAAGGCGGTGAGTACGGCGTGGCGCTGCTCTCGAAGTACCCCATCGTCAGCTCGCAGCGGCGCCGGGTGAAGGGCAGCCGGCTCGCGCAGCTCGACGCCACCGTGCGAACGCCCTCGGGCGACGTGCGCATCATCGTGGTGCACTACACGGTGACGTTTCCGCTGCGCGACGAGAAGGAGACCGCCGCCACCAACGCGGCTCGCCTCGCCGAAGCGACCGCGACCGCGAGCCTCGCGAAGGCGTCGGAGGGGCCAGTCCTCGTGCTCGGTGACATGAACGACGACACCGGCTCGCCGACCTACGAGCAGTTCGCGCCGACGATGCAAGACGCCTGTGAGGTGAAGGGAAAAGGGCTCGCGAAGACCTGGAACAGCGCCTTCGCCCTCACCCGCATCGACTACGTCTGGGCGAGCAAGCACTTCGAGGTCGAGGCGTGCGGCACGCTGCCCGGAACCGCGAGCGATCACCTGCCCGTGGTCGCCGACCTCCGCTTGAAGTGAGCGCTACTTCACGTCGCCCATCAGCCTGCGCACGAGCGGCGAGATGGCGATGAGCACCACTCCGGCGATGAGCGCGTAGACGGCGAGCTGTTGATAGCCGGCGGTGTACGAGAGGAGCTTGTCGCTGGCGGTCGCGTTCTCCGCGGGGCTCGTCATTCCCGCGCCGAGGAGGCCGGCGACGTACTGCCCGTACGCGCTCGCGAGGAACCACATGCCCATCATCACGCCTTGCAGCTTGGGCGGTGACAGCTTCGTCATGATGGAGAGCCCGATGGGCGAGAGGCAGAGCTCACCGAAGGTGATGACGAAGTAGGCGAGGGTGAAGATGCCGAGCGACGTCTTGCCGGTGCCGTCGTCGAAGAAGCGGGTCGCGTAGAAGGTGCCGAACGCAGCGGCGAGGAAGAGGAAGCCGAGACCGAACTTCACCACCGTGTTGGGCTCGAGCTTGCGGGCCGCCATCGCGACCCAGACGAGGCCGAGCAGCGGCGCGAAGATGATGACGAAGAGCGAGTTGGCGGCGTTGTTCACGCCGTTCGGGTCGAGGTGAACGCCGACGATGCTCTCGTGGAGGTTGTTCTTGGCGAAGAGCGCCAGCGAGCCGCCCGACTGCTCGAAGAAGGCCCAGAAGATGATGCTGAAGATGACGAACACCATCGCGGCCATGAGCTTCTTGCGCTCGTCGGGCGAGAAGCGCGTCATCTCCCACCCGACATAGACGAGGGTGAGTGGCCCAATCGTGTACATGAAATAGTCGGTGAGGTCGGTCTGGGACACCATCGTCATCAGCACCGGAATCACGAGCAGCGTGCCGGCGTAGGTCGCGTACTCCGGCCACTTCGCCGTCTGCGGAGGCTGCAGCCCGATGGGCCCGAGGTGCCTTCGGGTCACTCCGAACCAGGCGACGCCGACCGTCATCACCACGGCGGTCAGGCCGAAGGCGAGGTTCCAGGAGTAGTCCTTGCCGACCGCGATGGGAATGTAGCCGCCCAGGAGCGCGCCAATGTTGATGCCAGAATAGAACAGCGAGAACCCGGCGTCGCGGCGATGGTCTCCATCTTTGTACAGCGAACCGACCATCGTCGAGATGTTTGGTTTGAAAAAGCCGGTGCCGACGATGTTGAAGGCGATGCCGACGAAGAAGAGCTTCTGCGGGTTCACCGCGAGCACGAGGCTGCCGGCGATCATCAGCGCGCCTCCCCAGAAGAGCGACTTGCGGAAGCCGAGGATCTTGTCGGCGAAGAGGCCACCGATGAAGGTGAAGGCGTAGACGAACGCTTGAATGGCGCCGTACTGCAGGTTGGCGACCTTCTCGGTCATCAGCAGTTGGTCGACGATGAAGTACGTCAACATGCCGCGCATGCCGTAGAAGCTGAACCGCTCCCACATCTCGGAGAAGAAGAGAGACCAGATCTGGCGGGGGTACTTCCCTTCGAACGTCTGGATCTTCTCGAGCTCGGTCGAAGCGGCGGGGTTGGTCACCGGGCGCTCGTAGCACAAGGTCAGAAGAGCGCGTCGCTGATCAATGCCTCGGTCAGCTCAGCGTCCGGGCCGTCGATCCAGGCACGAATCTGCGTGGAGCGCTCCGAGGCGGCGATGCACGCGTCGATCTCGTCGAGCTCCGTCGGTCGAAGCGCCTTCGCCACCCGCCGCCAGTGGGCGAGGGAGTGTCGCTCGACCAGATCGGCCTCTCGCCTGTAGTGCTCGATGGCGCGCTCGGTCTCGGGGCTCCCGCTCACCACGGCAATGTCGAGCTGAACGAGCGTCCATTCCATCTCGTGAGCATGCCCCTCTCGTTCGGGTGGGGAAACCTCGGCTCCTCATTCGGTGGGTCGAACATCGTGGCGGACACGCATCGGCCGGGCTAGCCCTCATCGAATGGACCTCGCGACCGACCTGCTCTCCTTCCTGGCGAAGAGCGTGCTCGTGGTGCTCTCGACCGGCGCAATCGTCGCTTTCATCGCCTGGCAGGTTCGACGCGGTCGCCGAGGGGCGCACCCTTTCGGCTCCCTCGAGGTCAAGCGGCTCAACGATCGCTTCGACACCTTGCGCGACGGGCTCCAGGTGGCGATGGCGCGTGGCCCTGACGCCATCAAGAGCCTCAAGGAACAGCGCAAGGAGCTCGCGAAGGCTGCGAAGACCGAGGACAAGAAGAAGACCGTGTACGTCGTCGACTTCGACGGTGACGTGCTCGCCTCGGCGACCGTCAGCCTGCGCGAGGAGATCACCGCCATCGGCTCGGTGGCCAAGCCCGACGACGAGGTGGTGGTGCGGCTCGACAGCGGTGGCGGCGGCGTTCCCCACTACGGCCTCGCCGCGGCCCAGCTCGATCGCCTCAAGGCGAAGAAGCTCAAGGTCACGGTGTGCATCGACCACGTCGCGGCCAGCGGTGGCTACATGATGGCCTGCGTCGCCGACACCATCGTCGCCGCGCCGTTCTCGGCCATCGGCTCCATCGGCGTCGTCGCTCAGGTGCCGAACGTTCGCCGGCTGCTGCAGAAGCACTCGGTCGACGTCGAGGAGATGACCGCCGGCGAGTTCAAGCGCACGGTGAGCCTCTTCGGCGAGGTGACCGAGAAGGGCAAGGCGAAGCTCCAGGAGCAGCTCGAGGAGACCCACCAGCTCTTCAAGGGCTTCGTGAAGCAGCACCGCAGCTCGCTCGACATCGACAAGGTGTCGACCGGCGAATACTGGCTCGGCTCCCGCGCGAAGGAACTCGGCCTCATCGACGTCGTGAAGACGAGCGACGACTACCTGCTCGAGCGCGCCGTCGACGCGAACGTCTTCCACGTCGCCTTCTACCCGGCGGCTGGCTGGCGCGAGCGGATCATGCGCGGAGGCATGGAGTTCAGCGAGCGCCTCCTCTTGCGCTTGTGGAGCCGCGCCGCTCGACTTCGTCTCCAATGACTCAGCGGCGTCTCTTCGATTCGTTCGTCGAGGCGTTGGTCCTTCGCGGGTACGGCGCGCGCATCACTCCTCGGCTGCGGCTCGAAGCACCAGGCGCGACCTTCCTCTGCGAGTGGGGCACGCACGAGTGAGCGACGCGCGCGTCAGAGCTCGCCTTCGCCGAAGAGCCACAGCTGCCGGCCAGCCAGTCGTTCCCACGACGTTCCCAGCGGGATGAGCACCACGTCGACCGCGGGCCCGAGCTGCTTGTCGAGGTAGTGCTCGACGTCGATGGGCGCGGTGCGCTGGGAGACCGGCTGCGGCCCACGAGTGGTGATGAGGTACTCGACCTCCGAGCGCGGCTGCTCGTCGTCGTCTTCCTCGGCCAACTGCCTCGCCGCCTGCACGTGGGGCGCGTTGGCGTCGTACTCGGCCGGCGCTCGGCGCAGACGCTTGCGGTAGACGAGCTGCTCCAGCACCTCGCCGCGCTCCACCTTGCCGCGCAGCTCGAGGAGCCACTCCTTCCACGGCTCTCCCGCGAACACCCGTCGCAAGAGCTCACGCTGCGCTTCACGGGCGAGCTCGGTCCAATCGGTGCGCACCGCTTCGAGCCCGCGCACCACGAGCTTGCTCGCGCCGCGCTCGGTCACCGACAAGCCGGCGTAGCGCTTCTTCGAGCCGCGCTCGGAGTGTCGCAGCGTCGGCATCAGGAACTTCGCGTACACCGCGTCGAGGCGCAGCTCGAGGAAGCTCTCCAGCCGATGCTCGGCGCGAACCGCCTCGCTCCAGAACGCGTTCGCCTCGGCGGCCAACGTCGCTCCACGCTCGCGCACGGCCGCCGTCTCGAGCCCCGCGTCGAACGCGACGAAGAGCGAGTCGGTGTCGCCGTAGATGACCTTGAGGCCCTTGCTCTCGAAGAAGCCCTTGGAGCGCTCGATGATCTCATGCCCGCGCCGGGTGATGGACGACGCGAGCCGCGCATCGAAGAACCGCGAGCCCGGCGTGCCCAGTACGCCGTAGAACGAGTTCATCAGGATCTTGATCGCCGTCGACAGGGTCTCGTCTCCCGCCTCCCTCGCCCGCGTCCGCTCGTGGTGCAGCGTCGAGATGATCTCCGGGAGGATCGCGCCCGCCCTCGCGAACCGCGCGCCTTCGAAGCCACCGATGGGATCGTCGCCAGGCTCCCAGAGCCCGAGTGGATCGATCTGAAACGTACGGATGATGCTCGGGTACAGCGAGCGGAAGTCGAAGGAGACGACGTTGGTGAAGAAGCCCGGCACGCTCTCGAGCACGTGCCCACCGGGCGACGCAGTGCTGGTGACGCCACCGACGTCGGGCGCCACGTAGCCGCGCCGGTGCAGCCGAGGCAGGTACACGTTGTCGAACGCGGCCACCGAGCCGCCCTGTCGATCGAGCAGCAGCCCGGTCAACTTGGAGCGCGCGACGAGGAACTCGATGAGCCTCGCCTGGGAGAAGATGTCTCGCACCAGCCGCGCGTCTTCGAGGTTGTAGGCCGCGAGCCTGGCGGGATCCTCCCGGTACAGCCGGCGCACTTCTTCGAGCGTGTTGCCCACGAAGGTCTTCCCGCGGCCGAGGAGCTTCTGGGCGACGACCTCCAGCGTGTAGCGCTCGAAGGCCATCGAGGCGTTCTTCAAGGTGGCGATGCCGTCGAGCACCACGCGGCCTGGCACGCGCGCGATGGCGACCGACCCAGGCGAGTCTCGGTCGAGCACCCGCGCCGACTCACCCGCTCGTCCGATGGAGAAGGACAGGTCGTTCGCGTGCGCCCGCGTCTGGAGCACCCGCAAGTCGAAGTCGACGACGTTCCAGCCCAGCAGCGCGTCGGGGTCGAACCGCCGCACTTCGGCGAAGACCGCCTCGAGGAGCGCCTTCTCCTCGGTGAAATGAGAGCGCCCTGGCGGTGCTGGCTCCTCCGAGGGCCGCATCAGGAAGACGTGCTCGAGTCCGTCGGCGGCGAGCGCCACCGAGAGAAGGGCGCCGTCCCACCCATCGGTCTCGACGTCGAGCGAGAGCGCCCGCAACGCCACCTTCACGTCCGCGGCGACGACCTGCGGCTCGTTCACCTCGAGGAAGCCCTCACGCGCCTGAGGCACGCCATGAAACGCGACGCCGCCGCGGAGAAAGCGCTCCATGGTGAAGCGGTTCGACGGCTTGAGGTCGGCCTCGAAGGTGAGCCCGCCCTCCGCGCGCAGCCGTTCTCGCTCGGCGACCAAGGCGCGCTGGCTGGTGAAGTACACCGCGTCGACGGGGAGATGGTCTCTCGTCTGCAGCGGCTTGGGAACGCGCCGGCCGCTCGCCAGCTGCTCTTCCCGCCGCACGAACATCACCGCTTCTTGCCCAGTCACGCGCGCGCGAACTGGCCCGTCCGGAGTCGCCGCCCACAGCACCAACTCGACGCCCTTCGAGGTGTCGCGCCACTCGACCGTGAGGAGGAAGCCGGTGCTCGCGTTCACGCTCGCGACTTACGTGAAAAAGCAATCGGGGCCCACCGCGCGAGCAGTGGACCCCGACAGGGAACGGCGACGAACGAACTCAGTAGTTCGCGTTGTTCTTCTCGCCGAAGGTCGACAGGGTCTTCTTGGTGTCGACGCCAGCGGCCTTGAACGTCTTGGTGGCCGGGGTCACCGACTCTTCGCCGGCGAGGGCGTCGGCCGAAGCGCCGAACAGCTTACGAATGTTGTCGCCGAAGAGGGTGATGACGCCGATGGCCGCGATGGCGATGAGGGCCACGATGATGATGTACTCGGTCATGCCCTGACCGCGGGCCTTCTTCATCATCTGCTTCTTGTTCAGCTTCTTCATGTGGTGCTCCTTGGTAGGCCCGCGGCGAAGCGGGGTGTTCGGGTTCGTGAAGAAGTATCGGTCGAGCCCACTTTTCAGAACATCGGTCAGCAGGAGGATGGATCAGCGGGGTAGGACAACCTCCGACCCTGAATGAATAGGACGGGTTAGCTTTTCGTCAGGTGGGTCGAGTTCATTTCCCGCCGTTTTGGAGACCCACCATGCGGTTCCTTTTCTTCCTCCTCGCTCTGGGTTTCGTGGGCTGCGGTCCGTACAACCACTGCACGGCGAACAACTGCAACGGCTGCTGCGCGCCGAACGGGCTCTGCGTCGAAGTGACGACGAACGCGCAGTGCGGAACACGAGGCGCGGCGTGCACCACGTGCCCTCAAACGAGCACCTGCAGCGCGGGCGTGTGCTTGGGCGCGGGCGGTGGAGCGGCCGGCGGCGTCACCGGAGGCGGGAGCGCGGGCGGCGGCACGTCGGGAGGTGTCGCGGGCCCGACCTTCTCGGTCATCTTCCTCTGGAACTTCGCTGGCCAGACCTGCGCGCAGGCCGGTGTCTCGATGGTGACGGTGAACGTGCCGAACACCTCGGTGCGCAGCCAACGAATCCAGTGCAACACCTCCGGGACCGACGGCGCCGTGGTGCAAGGCATCCCCGCGGGCTCGTACACCGCGACGCTCGAGGGCCGTGACGGCGCCAACGCGCTCAAGTTCCGCGGCACCGCCTCGCTGCGGGTGGTCGATCAGGACATCTCGGCGCCAGTGCGGCTCGAGCCGGTGATGAGCTCCGGGCCGGGAGACCTGCTGATCAAGTGGAAGTTCCCCCCGCTCTCCGTCTCGAACGACCCCACCTGCGCGCAGGCCACCATCACCAAGATGAAGGTCACCGTGAACGGCGGGTCGACGCGAGAGGAGAACTGCTCGGTGGGCGAGCCCAGTGGCGCGGGCGTGCGGCTCACCAACCTGACTGGCTCGGCGACCATCGCGCTCGCAGCAGCCGACGCGAACGGCTTCGTCTACTTCAAGGCGAGCCAGCAGGTGCCAGTCGTGCCCAACGCCAGCACGCCCGTCACCGTCACCCTCGACTGGGACGTGGGCTCGCTCCCAGTGAAGTGGAGCTTCCGCGACGGCAGCCAGACCCTCACCTGCACGCAGGCCGGGGTGACCTCGATGTTCCTGAACCTCCGCACGCCGCAGGGCGCCTTCGTCTACCCGAACGCTGGCGCCGAGGTGCCGTGCAACGACATGACGAACGGCCAGGGCACCTTCTTCCCCTATCTCTCGCAGGGCTCATACGACCTCTTCTTCCAGGCCGTCGGCACCGGAGGGAAGTTGTACAAGACGAATCAGACGTCGCCACCGCACGTGCAGGTTCGCGCCGGCACCTTCCCGGCGCTCGACGCCACCACGCCGACGTACACCCTGAGCCCGTGAACGCGCGAGGTCGAGCGAGCGCCGTCGTACCGACCTCGTGGCGCGGCGTGTGTCTCGGCCTGCTCGCGAGCTGCGTCACCGTTCCGACCGAGCCGCCCGAGCCGAACCTCCCGACCTCGCTCGAGCCCTTTCAAGGTTGCTCCGAGCCTGCGCTCGACCCCGACCAGGTCGCGTCCGTCTGGCAGGAGGTCGTCGAGGGTCGGGCTCCCCCCAAGCTGCCGCTGGCGCCGATGAGCGACGCCTGCCGCGCGGAGTTCTTCCAACCAGTGGTGCCATACGAGGCGTGCCTCGAGGCCAGCCCGGGTCGTGTCTGGTTCATGATGCCGAAGGTGGGAACGCTCGAGTTCGTCGTCGAGACCGGCCGCTTCTTCCTCACCGGCCCCGACGACGAGAAGTTCGACGTCGACGGCTACGTGGTCGACCGGCTGATGGGTGTGCAGTCGAACATTCGGATCCCCAAGTCGACGCGCGACCACTCGCCCAGGGTCTACGTGCCGGGTTTTCCCGAGCACGTCATCGACGACACCCGCGCCATCGCGGTGAAGGACCAGCGCCTGGCGGTGTTCGACCTCCGCACCCGAAAGGAGCTGCTCGTCGTCTCGCCGGTGCCGCTGTGCGATGGCTTGTCGGTCTCCGGGTCCGAGATTGTGCGAGATGCCTCCGCTCCCTTTGGGGTGAAGTACTTCGGAGGGCACCTCTTTCGGTTCTCCGGTGGCATCGAGGCGTTCGCGCTCGACGAGCGAGGACGGCCGCTCGCGTCGACGGCAGGAGAGGTCGCCGCGGTGAAGGCGACCGACACCGAGCTCGTCCTCGCGGCCTTCGGAGGCACCAAGCTCGAGGTCGTACGGGTGTCGAGTCGCGGCGTCGCGCGGCTCGAAGTGCTCCTCGGCGAGGTGCCACGCCCGCTCCCACTGGTCCTCAACCTGGCGACCTCGAACGGCGTCATCGCGGTCGGCTTGGGCAAGCGCGTCGTGGTCGTGCACCCGTCGGCCGAGCCCCATCAGCACGAGCTCTCGAGCGGGCTCATGCGCGATCAGCTCGAGGTGCTCGACGGCGGGAAGCTCGTCGTGGCCACGGCCGGGTCCGTGAGCTGGGTGTTCGAGAGCGAGCGCGGCAAGGTGCTGATCGACGCGGCACGCTCCCAGGCTCAGTTCGTGCGTCGCGACGGGCGGCCGCCTTCCCTCGCGCTCCTCGCCGACGCGCAGACCGACCCGAAGAACGCCGCCGTGCTGGTGTGGGCCGACGGACGAATCGAGCGAGGGCCCGTTGGCTCGACGCGCATCGGCCGCTTCGACGTCCTCACCTATGCCGGGCAGCCCGAGCCAGGAAAGGCCTGCGCGGCGCGCGTGCTCTCGGTGATGCCGGAGTTGGTTCGGTATCGCGACTGGGTGCTGCCAGCGACGTCGGTGCGTTGATCACCGCTGTGCGCCCGCTGCGAGACCCTCGAGCGGAGCACCGGGTGCAGTCTTTCTGACGACGCCCTGAGCGCTTGACTCGTCGTCACTCGACGATTGCAGTGCGCGGCCTCATGAGCGCTCGAGAGCTGTCGGCCGTGTTCCCGCCGTCCCCGTCCTCGGTGCCTGCGGGCCTCACGGCGCCCTCGAAGGCGTACAAGCGGCACGCCTGGCTCGCGATGGGTGGCCTGCTCGCGTTCGTCGGGCTCTACCTCGGCCTCACCGGCTACCTCGCGTGGAGCGTCTGGCGGCTGCTCGGCAACGCGCTGCTGCATGGAGGCAACGTCATCGGCGCCGCGCTGCTCTCCGTGCCCGCACTCTTCTTCCTCGCCTTCCTCCTCCGCGGCCTCTTCGTGGTGAAGCACACTGGCGACCCGACGCTGGTCGAGATCACCCCGCAAGACCAGCCGACCCTCTTCGCCTTCCTCTTCAAGCTGGCCGACGAGACCGGCGCGCCGCGCCCGCACAAGGTGTTCCTCTCGGGGCGGGTGAACGCCGGCGTCTTCTACGACCTCTCGTTCTGGAACCTCGTCTTCCCCTCGCGGAAGAACCTCGAGCTCGGGCTCGGCCTGGTGAACTCGCTCACCCTCGACGAGCTCAAGGCGGTGCTCGCGCACGAGTACGGCCACTTCGCGCAGCGCACGATGGCGGTCGGCCGCTGGGTCTACATCTCGCAGCAGATCGCCGGGCACATCGTGATGTCGCGCGGCATCTTCGACCGGTTCCTCACCGGCATCTCGCGCATCGACATTCGCATCGCGTGGATCGGGTGGATTCTGCGGCTCTTCGTCTGGGCGATCCGGGCGGTGCTCGATACGGCGTTTCGGCTGGTGGTGCTCGCGCATCGCGCGCTCGGCCGGGAAATGGAGTTCAACGCCGATCGCGTCGCCGTCTCGGTGAGCGGCTCCGACAGCTTGGTGCACGCGCTCCATCGCCTGGGCCCGGCCGACGAGGCCTGGGAAGAGGCGGTCTCCTTCACCGTCGACGAGGTGCACCAGGGCCGCTCGCCGCCCGACCTCTTCGCGCTCCAGACGGCCGCGCTCGGGCACTTGCGTCACATCTTCGACGAGGCCGACTTCGGCGCCACCCCCAAGCGGCCGCCCAACGACGCCACCTTTCGCGTCTTCACCGCCGGGCTCGCCCAGCCGCCGCGCATGTGGCTCACCCACCCGCCCAACCGCGAGCGCGAGGACAGCGCCAAGGAGCTCTACGTTCCCTCGCCGCTCGACGCCCGCTCGGCCTGGGAGCTCATCGCCAACGTCGAGCAGGTGCGGCTGCGCGTCACCAGCCAGATGTTCGTCAAGGTGCTCGAGGAGCGCGCGAACAACCCGAACGCGAAGCCCTCGCCTCCGATGACGACGAGCTTCGAGGAGCGCTTCGCGGTGCGCTTCTCCCGGGCGGCGCTCGACCCGAAGTATCGCGGCGTGTACCTCGGGCGTTCGCTGGCGGCGACCGAAGCCAAGGCGAGCGGGCTCATCGGGCGAGTCGACCTGCTCGATCGCCCCGCGGTGATGGCGGCGCTCGACCGGCTCTACCCGAGCAACCTGCGCACCGAGCTCAAGAGCTACCGAGAGCGGCGCGAAGAGGAGCTGCAGCTCGAGGGCCTGGCCGACGGCGTGCTGACCGCTCCCGGCGGAGTGATTCGGTACCGCGGCCGCGAGATTCGTCGCAAGGAACTGCGTGGCGTCATCGAAGCGGTGAAGACCGAGCGCCGTGACGTCGAGAAGCGCATCTACGACCACGACAAGGCGTGCCGTGCCGCCCACCTCGCGGCGGCGAACCTGATGGGGAATGGGTGGAACGACTCGCTCGAGGGGTTGGTGAACCTCATCCACTACCTCTCGCACAACCTCCGCAACCTGTCGGACGCGCACAGCCATCTCCACCACGTGCTCGACATCGTGCTGGCCGACGGAAACGTCTCGGGCGCCGAGCGGCGCCGCGTGCTCGCCTCGGCCGACGACCTGTACCACGTGCTCACCGAGGTCTGGGCCACCAAGAAGGCGCTGGTGGTGCCGCCCGACGTGGCGAAGACGTTCGCCGAAGCTGGCGGGTGGTCGGCGCTCTCCGAAGACCTCGGCCTCAACCCGCCCAACGAGCAGAACCTGGGCGATTGGCTGCGCATTCTCGATGGCTGGGTCCAGGGGGCGCTCGGCGACTTCCGGGTGTTGGCGGACGTCACCCTCGACCGGCTGCTCGAGACCGAGGCGATGGTGGCGTCGTGGGTGCGTGAGGGAGGAGAGGTGCAGCCGGCGCCGACCGCAGCCGTGGTGCCGACGAAGTACTCGACGCTCCTCGCGGGCCAGGAGCGCGAACGGCAGAAGAAGCTCGGCTGGTGGGACCGGTTCCAGACGGCCGACGGCGTGGTGCCGGGAACGATGCGGGCCGTCGTCGCCTCGGCGGTCCTCTTCCCTGCGCTCTTCGTCGGGGGCCACGTCGGCTCGTCCACCGTGCACGCGGTCAACGGCCTCAACGTGCCGGTGTTGGTCGAGATGGAAGGGAAGACGCACCAAGTCGACGCGCACGCCACCACGCATTGGGACCTCGACCCCTCGGGGGACGTGCAGGTGCGCACCACCACGCTCGACGGCCGGCTCATCGAGGCGTTCGAGATCGAGGTCGGCGGAGGCTTCTCGCACTCGCTCTACGACGTCGCCCACTCGGCCGCGCTGGTGGAGTGGACGGCCTACTACGGCCCCGGCTCCCAGCCCGACTCGCCCGATCGACCGCTCGGTGCGCCGCGCTTCACCGATGCACCGCAGGACTACGTCTTCGTCGAGCCGCCGCGGTCCATCTCCCTCAAGCGCGGTGAGAGCGCCTATCGTCGGGTGCTCGAGGCGGCCTTTCAGGGCACGGCCGCGCAGCAACTCCGCCTGGTGACGGACGCGCCGGAGCGGGAGGAGTTGATCAAGGCGCACGTCGCCTTCGACGTCGTCGACGAGGACTTCTCCGGCTGGGCGAGCGCGGCGAACACCATTCCCGCGGCGAAGGCGATGCTCTTCGAGCGCGCCACTGCCGAACCGGCGAACGTCTTCTTGCAGCGAACGGTGCTCGACTTCTCGAGCGCCGACGAGAAGAAGGCCCAGTGCGAGTCGCTGCGGAAGGCTGCGGCCGCTGCGCCCGACGACGGAGACCTCGCGTACCTGCTGCTCCGCTGTGGCGAGGCGCCGACGAACGCCGACTTCGAAGCGGCGTGGAAGCGACACCCCCAGAGTCCGTGGCTCAACTGGGCCGTCGGGAGCGATCTCGCCGCGCAAGGCAAGTGGAAGGAGTCGCTCGCCGCGTTCCAGCACGCCATCTCGACGCCCAGCTTCGCGCCCCTGAAGGACCACGCGTCGGTCGAGTACCTGCGAGCGGCGAAGGGCGCGATGGCCGCAGGCGCCCTGGCCACCTTGCCGTCGACCCTCTCTCGACCTCCCGAGCGCTCGACGGTGTCCTTCATCCTCTCGCTCGAGTCGCACGCGGCGTCGGGCGATCGACCCACCCTGCGCGCCTACCGGGAGCTCAACCACGGCCAGCTCGCGCGCGCCGAGGCGGCCGCTGCCGACCCGGTGGTGCCTCCAGAAGGGCGAGCGGTGCTCACCGTGCTCATCGGCGCCTCGGAAGGCGCGCAGCGCGACCAAGAAGACGAGGCGCTGAACACCCAGGTGGACGACGAGCTCTGGTGGGTTCAAGACGCGCTGTCGCTCCGCCGCGGAGTGAAGGTCGACACGGTTCGCATTCTCGGCGTGAGTGAAGACGCTCGTCGCGCGCTCGCCACCGCGCTGGCCGACCCATCGCTCCCCAAACACCCAGCGCTCGTCGACGAGCTCGCCCGCGCCCTCTCACTCAAGGAACGCGGGGCCGTCTACGCGTCGGCCGTCGTGGTGCTCGGGAAGAAGGCGCCAGCGGCGTGGAGGACGCAGGCGAAGGCGCTCCTCTTCCCGCTCGAGCGGCCGTACCTGGAGTGACCGTCGGTCAACGCGCGCGTCGTGACGAAGGCCTCGAACGCGGCCTCGAGCGCGACTGTGCTTCGCGTCGGTCAGTGCGCGCTGGCGTCGGTGACGAAGGCTCGAACGCGGCCTCGAGCGCGGTGCTTCGCGTCCGTCAGTGCGCGCTGGCGTCGGTGACGAAGGCCTCGAACGCGGCCTCGAGCTCGACTCCATTCTTCGCGTCCGTCAGTGCGCGCTGGCGTCGGTGACGAAGGCCTCGAACGCGGCCTCGAGTTCGACTCCATTCTTCGCGTCGAAGAGCGCGCGGAGGTGCGTGTAGGCCTGCGGCCCGGTGAGCAGCGTCGTCTTCGAGAACGCCGCCTGGGCTTGGGTCGAGCCGATGCGTTGGTCGAGCCGGTTCAAGGCGCCGAGCTCGGTGGCCCGGGTCGCCGTCGGAATCGCATACGGGTCGGCCTCGACGGAATAGCGGGTGAGCGCAGCCGGATCGAAGCGGCCCCGTGCGAAGCGGGCACCCCCGGCGCGCAGATACGTGTCGTGCCCGACGAGCTCGGCGATGGCCACCATCGCTTCCGGTGAGGTCGCCAGCGCGGAGAGCCGCGCGTTCTTGATCAGCGGGCCGGTGCTGACGGCGGGGTTCAGGAGATCGGCGCCGAGTCGTTCGAGCTCGCTGCGCACGTCGCGATCGAACCGCCCGCGCAGCCGTTCCCAGGAATCGGGCAGCACCGGTGTCTTCCAGACGGGCCGGGTCGAGGCCTCGTCGTGGATCAACTTCGCCAGCGCGGCCTCGAGCGCCGCCACCTCGGCCTGGCAGGCCACCGACTCCATGAGACAGCGGGAGGTCGCGAGGTTCGAGTCGCGGTCGAGCGCGAGGAAGTTCTCGACGGAGACCGTTCCGACCGCGTCACGCACCGTGCGGAAGAGCGGGTCACGCGAAGGAGACGTTCCGGTCGCGCGGAGCCAGCACGTCCCTCCGGCTTGTTGCGCGATCCACGCTGGGAGGTAGCGCTCTCGAATGACGCACTCGTCGTAACGGGCTGCGCATTGGTCATCACCATCGGTGAGCCCCGCGAACTGGCGGCCGAGCGCCGAGCCTCTGCACACGACGGACTCGAAGTACTCGTAGCTGCTCTTGCCGTGAGCGCTCGCGAGCGCGGTTCGATCGCCGCACGTCAACGCGAGGCACCCGTACGGGTCGTCCCAGTCGAAGCAGGCCGCAGTGGCGGCGGTGTCCCACGAGGCGTCGCGACGCTGGGTGCAATACGAGGCCTGACAGGCACGAATCGCCTTGCTCGCGTCGAACGAGAAGCCCTGATCAGGAATCGGCCAGGCGGTCTCGATGTCTTCGACGCGCGTCGCCTGGGTCGAGAGCTGGGCGCATACTTGAGCGACGTAGGTGTCGCTGACGCCGGAGAGGCAGTTCTGAGACTCCATGATGAGCCGCTTCTTCAGCTCGGCGTGCTGCTTCGGCGTCACTCCGGTGCCGACCTCGGCGTTGAGGCTGCGACAGAGCTCTCGGTTGTGCACGTTGATGGCAGCGTTGCCCGGCTGGTACTGCTCGTTGCAGGCGCGGGTGCCGCCGGTGGCGAAGTCGTAGTCGGTGGCGGTGCACACCGCGCCGCAGGGCCAGCGCGCTCCATTCACGAGGTCGATTCGGTAGGCGAGCCCCGCGAGGCCTCCCGGCGTGTCGCCCAGGTCGAGGCTGGTGCCGCCAACCGAATCGACGAACGCCGATGGAGGCCACTCGCTCTCGGCGGGCGGGTACTTGAAGGTGTTCTCGAGCCGCAGCTCCATCGAGATGACGAGGGCGAACCGCTGCGCGTCCGGAACGAGCGGCACGTACCCGCAGACCCCGTTGCCGTAGTTCACGAGCTCGAGCTCGGTCGACCCTTCGGCCCGCCGGTAGGCGTCGAGCGTCTGGGCGTTGAAGAAGAGGGTGAGGGTCTGCGCATTCATGTTGCCGAAGACGTCGTCGCAGGAGCGAACGTTGGCGCAGGAGTTGTTGGGCAGGTGCCCCGAGAACTCGTGCGACGCCTCGTGCACGAGCGTGCTCGCGCGATCGACCGCCGTCAGGTTCCAGAACCAGGGGAAGTAGAGCTTCAGCGGGTCGTCGTTCTCGGGGTTGGCCGCGTAGACGTGCCCGTCGGCAGTGCCCGCCGCATCCCCGACCGCGATGCACATCGGGCGCCAGCCATGAGGCCGGGTGTAGTACTTCACGTACTCGGAGAGCCAGTAGATCACCGGCGTGCTCGTGCCGGGCAGCACGACTCCGGGAGACGCCGTGTGCGCGAACGTCGTCTGGTTCCGGTTCGTGCCGAGGTAGTCGCAGAAGTACGCCGCATTCATCAAGCGCGCGCTCCACGACTCCGGGTCGCAGGAGCCGACGTCGCCCATCAGCTGCGCCCACTGGCTCGACCAGTTCTGCGCGAGGCCCATCGCGTCGACGACCGAGTTGAAGACGACGGGCGCATTCGGCTGGACGACGAGCTGGCCGTCGACGACCGAACCGCACCAGACGCTCGACATCCACACGTCGCCGCTGGTGACGGCGTCGTTCGCGCCCCAGGTGACGAAGTCGTTCGGCGTCGGTGGGCACGCGTCCGCCCAGCCTGCGCTCGACCAGCCAACCAGCACCGCGACGATGGCTCGGTTCATGGTCGTCTCCTCAGCGCGATTGGTACAGCCGCCACCGTTCGGCCTCGGGCAGCACCGCGCGCAGCTTCGACTTCGCCTTCCACCTCGGCAGCGCGTCGAACACCGCCGACACCGCGCTGGCTCGAATGGACTCGTCCGGCTCGGCCGCGAGCAGCAGCAAGGTGTCGAGCGCGGGCGCGGAACCGGTCGAGGCGCGGCGAGCGAGCGAGTGGGTCGCGACCAGCCGAGTCAGCGCCTCCGCCGACGGGAGCCCCGTGTCGGTGGGCGTCGGGAGCGGCGTTCGAGCGCGAGTGGCGAGGAGGGCGAGGCTCCGCGGACTCTCCGTGTACGAGAGCAGTCGCAGACACAGGAGCTGCGAGTCGCGTTGGTCGGCCGTGAGGGGTTCGCACTTCGCCGCGAGGCGGTCGGCGCCGGTCACCCCAGAGGCTTCGATGGCGGCGAGCGAGGCACGCAGCACGCGCACCTGCTGTTGCGCCGCGGCTTCGGTCGCAGGCACCGTCTGCCAGACGCCCACCACGTTCGCGAAGTCGAGCTCGAGCCCTCCGGCGTCACCATCGAAGAGCGGACGAGCCGGAGTCGAGGGCTTCGCGAGGAACTCGCCCGCATCGGGGGTCGCGGAAGGGCCGCACTGACAGCCGGTGACGAGGAGCACGGCAGCGAGGAGACGGCGCATGGGAACTCCGGGGCGCGCGACCGACTGCACGGCGCCATCGCGCACGCGAGGCCGACAGCGTCACTCGACGTTCAGCAAGCGACATTCCATCGCTGCGCCCGAGGGCGCGGGGCTGATCACGCACTTCCTTCGTCGCGCTGCGTTTCTCCGCAGGACTTACCTGCGAGTCGCTGCAGACGTTGAGCGGCGACAAGGAAGCCGCATCAGAACCAGCTGGTCGCGCCGAGCGTGAGGGTGTTCTGCGAGCGGCTGTTCGGCACCCACGGCGTCTGGAGCCCATCACCCGCGAGGTGACCTCGGAAGTAGAGCTCGGCGCTCGCCTCGTCGTGCCGGTACTCGAGTCGGAAGGACACGCGCTCGTGCGGCCGCGCCTCGACGGTGAGGGTGGCCGAGCCCACGAGTGGAACGCCGAAGAAGATGGGCGTCGCGCGCCCCCAGCGCTCGTGAAGCACGTCTCCGCGCGCGGCGACGAACAACCAGGGACGAACCGAGAACCGAGCGGCGAGGGCGCCTCCGACCCAGAACGACGGAGCGAGGTCGTTCGGCTCGAACCCGGCGTCGAGGTGAAACAAGAGCGACACGAGCGGGTTCACCACCCACGTCGCGTGCGCATCGAAGAGGTGCCGCCAGGCCCGGCCCTCGGGAGCGCTCGTCGGCCGCTCGACGCCTCCGAAGTAGAGGAAGGAAAGGGCGAGGCGCTGCGCCAGCGCATAGGTCAGTTGGAGCGAGATCGACTTCTCCGAGTTGTTGTCGATGACGGCGTTCCACCCGTTGTAGCCGGCGAGGGTGACCGCCCAGCGCTCCGTCACCGGCAACGAGGCTCGAAGTCCCGTGTGGTAGTAGGGCAGGGCGAAGAAGAGCGTCGAGCGCGACCAGGTCCAGTTCTCGCGCACGGGCATGCCCTCGGGCCCGATGGGAGAAAGAAAGAGGCCGGCCTGGAGCAGCAAGCCGCGCCCCACCGGGAACCGGTAGCCTGCGTAGGCCTGCTGCACGTACTTCCACAGCTCGCTGCTCGTGGCGGGAGTGCCGGCTGCCCCCGACAACCCCGGCTCCGAGAGGTAGTAGCTCGATGGCGTGTTGCCGACCTGCAGGGCTGCGCGCCCGACGACCCCCGCGTAGTCCCAGGCGACGTCCACCATCACGTTGCTGATGGTGAAGGTGTTGTGCCGGTTGTCGAAGGCGCGCGCCGCGGTGATGCCGTTCGACGGGTCGTTGAAGTTCCACTGGTAGAAGACCTCGGCCGCGGCGCTGAGCGTGAAGGCGCTGGAGGCAGAGGTGACGCCACCGACGAGCGCCGCAGCGTTCGCTGCCTCGAGCCGGCGGTCCTCCTCTTCCGTCGAGGCCAGGCCCGCGTCAGTCGAGAGACCTCCGTCGCTCGCGAGGTCCTCTGGCACGCCGCCATCGCCGACGCCCACCGGCTCCGCAGTTCCCAAGGACAACAGCAGCACGAACGTCAGCATCGCGAGAGCCACTTTCGTCGAGGGTGAGGCGAATTCGAACTCGGAAAGAGAGCGTTCCGCGTACTGAACGGCGTGGAGCCGAGCGCTCCGACGGAGCTGCGAACGGTGTTCACCGAGGCGACCTGCCGAGCGCGTCGAGCTCGCCTGGCTCGTCGAGGTCGGAGGCGGCACGGGGGAGTCGCACCGTCACGACCTCACTCGCATGGCGACGGAGCCAGGCGCGGGCTCCCTCCGCAGGTGGCACCGTGCGCAGCACCTCGAGTCTGGCGCCCGAGAACCGTGCGGGGACGCCAGGGCCATCGGCGTGTTCGGTCGCGACGACCGAACCATGCGTGTCGATCAGCGTTCGAAGGTCGTCGGCGACGAGTCGATGCTGATCGACCAGGAGCACGAGGACGGAGTCCGCGCGCTCACCGAGCGCCTCCATGCCACGACGAATCGAGGCGCCCATGCCGATGGCCCAGTCGTCGCAATGGACGAGCTCGACCGTCAGGGAGCCGAGCGCTTCTCGGAGTGGGACTGCGCCCTCGACGACGATGGCCAGCGAACAGCCAGCCTCGAGCGCCAAGCGTGCCGCGCGATGCACGAGCGGTTCTCCGTCGAGCCGAACGAGCTGCTTGGGAGAGCCCAGCCGAGTCGAGGCTCCGGCGGCGAGGACGAGCGCGGCGGTCATGGTCTCGGTGTGTCGGGGTGAAGTCGCGCGAGCGGAATGGCGGGCGCGGCGTGGAGCACCGCGTGGACTTCGGAGAGGATGGAGAGCGCCACCGCGGCGGGTCCTTCTCCTCCGAGCGCGAGCCCGACTGGGGCGTGGAGTCGTTCACGAGACAGCCGCGCCGGAATCGCCTCGAGCACCTCGGCGGCACGCTTCTTCGGCCCGAGCAGTCCGACGTAGCGCGGGAGCTCGGAGCGCAGGCACGCCTCGACGAACCGGGTGTCGTAGAGGAGGTGGTGCGACATCACCACCACGGCACAGCCAGCCTCGAACGGGAGCGCCTCGAACCGCTCGGAGGAGAGGAGGTGCGTCGTGGCTCCCGGGAACCCGCCCAGCACGTTCTGGCGCCAGTCGACGACGTGCACGTCCCAGCCGAGCGTCTGCGCCATCGTGCACACCGGGAGCGCGTCATGTCCGGCGCCGCCGATGATCAGCCGTGGCGAGGGTGAGAGCGCCTGCGTCCATCGCCGGCCGTCGGGGAGCGCGAGCTCGAGTGACGCCGACCGTCGTCGCTCCACCACCTCGATGAGGGCGGCCGTCGTGCGCGAGGCTTCGAGGAACGGCTCGACGAACACGTCGACCTCGCCGCCACAGCCGAGCGCCACCTCTCCGTCGACGGAGGTGTCGTAGGTCTTGAGCGTCGGAACGCCCTGCGACACGAGCCAGCTCGCCTTGCGCACGAGGTCGGCCTCGAGACAGCCGCCCGAGATGCTCCCGGCCTGCCAGCCTGCGCTCGTCACCAGCATTCGTGCGCCCGGTTTCCGGTACGACGAGCCGCGCGTCGCCACGATGGTCGCCAACACCGGCGTCTCCTTCGATGCCCAGGCGCGTCGGGCCGCGAGGAGAATGGCCGCGAGCTCGTTCACGGCACCTGCACCGCGTCGAGCGTCGGAGGAATGGCCGGCGGAATTCGAACGCGGGCGAGCGGAGCGTCGACGTCCTTGAGCCCGTGACCCGTCGCGAGCACCACCACTTCGGCGTCACGCGGCAACGGCTGGCTCGACCGCTGGAGCTTGGTGAGGCCGGCGAGCGCCGTCGCTCCTGCTGGCTCCGAGAAGACGCCGGTCTGCGAGAGCAAGGTCGCCTGGGCGTCGAGGATCTCGGCGTCGGTGACGGTGACGGTCTTCCCCTTCGTCTCGATGACGGCGCGGCGGGCCCAGTGCGCGTTGCTCGGGCACGACACCGAGATGGAATCGGCCACGGTGCGTGGATCGGCCGCGTCGGAGTACACGCCGGTCTCGACGTAGCGGTGAATCGCGTCGCTCGTCTCCGCCTGGATCGCGAACAGCCGCGGCAGCTGATCGATCAACCCGACGCGGTAGAGATCAGCGAAGCCCTTGTGCACTCCCGCGAGGATCACCCCGTCGCCAGCCGAGACGAAGACCGCGTCGGGCGCCCGCAGCCCGAGCTGCTCGGCGATCTCCAGGGAGACCGTCTTCTTTCCCTCGATGGTGAGCGGGTTGTAGCCGGTGTTGCGGTTGAGCCCGCCGCGCTTCTGGGTGAACTCGAGCGAGAGGCGAAACGCGTCGTCGTAGGTGCCCTGCACGGGAACGACGCGCGCGCCCGCGAGCACCATCTGCACCAGCTTCGCCCGCGGCGCCTTCTCGGGGACGAAGATGAGGGCCTCGATGCCGGCCGACGCGCAGACCGCCGCCAACGCCGAGGCTGCATTGCCCGTCGAGGCACAGACGACTCGGCGTGCGCCGGTGCGGAGGGCTTCGGCCACGACGAGGAACGAGGCGCGATCCTTCAGCGAGCCGGAAGGGTTCTGCCCGTCGTTCTTCACCCAGAGCTTGGGCACTCCGAGCGACTCGCCGAGCCGACGCGCCGGCACGAGCGGCGTTCGACCGACGACGAGGCTGGGAAAGAACTGCGGCTCCACCGCCGAGAGCAGGCCCCAGTCGGGCCGAGCGCGATCGAGCTTCGGCCTCACCCGCTCGACGTCGAACACCGCCTCGAGCACGCCGACGAGCGGAATCCCGGGGCGATACTGCGCGCCGCAGCTCGGACACAACGTGTGGACTGCGTCGCGTCCGTACTCCCGTCGACAGTCGGTGCAGCGCCAGAAGAACATGCTCACGATGGTCGCCCAGCCGACGAAGCCCGTCAGCTGTCGCCTCCTGCGAATGATCTAGATCAGGAACGCGAAGAGAGATCCACCGAGTCCGAATCTGTATGGTCTCCGCATGACGAAGCTCAACGAGGCGGTGTTGGAGCGCGCGGCGAAGCTCTGCCGTGAGCGCAAGGTGATCATCCCTACCTTGGCGCAGATGCGAGACCCATCGGCGATCCCCTCGAAGGTGAAGGCGCGGCTGCCGAAGATCGGCCTGTGGGACGTCGACCCGCTCAACCTGTTCCGCATCTCGTGGAAGAACGACGTCGCGAGCGGGCTGTATGGAGACGTGAACGCCTTCGAGATCCCCAAGGCGATCACCGGCGTCGACGCGCGGATCATCGGGCTCGTCGGCAAGTACTTCCCGACGGGGGCGCACAAGGTCGGCGCTGCGTTCGGCTGTCTCGTGCCGCGGCTGATCACCGGTGCGTTCGATCCGACGTCGCAGAAGGCGGTCTGGCCCTCGACGGGGAACTATTGCCGCGGCGGCGCGTTCGACTGTGCGCTGCTCGGCACCACCGCCGTCGCGATTCTCCCCGAGGGCATGAGTCGGGAGCGCTTCGAGTGGCTCAAGCAGATCGGCGCCGAGGTCATCGCCACGCCCGGCACCGAGAGCAACGTGAAGGAGATCTACGACAAGTGCTGGGAGATCCGCCGCACCCGCCCGAACGACGTCATCTTCAACCAGTTCGAAGAGTTCGGAAACCCATCGTGGCACTTCCACGTCACCGGGCCAGCGCTCGCGGAGGTGTTCGAGAAGGTGAAGGGCCCGCGTGGCCGGCTGGCAGGTTTCCTCTCGGCGACTGGCTCGGCAGGCACCATCGGGGCGGGCGACTTCCTCAAGAAGAAGTACCCGGGCGTGCTCATCGGCGCGGTCGAGGCGCTGCAGTGCCCGACGCTGTACTCGAACGGCTTTGGTGAGCACCGCATCGAGGGCATCGGCGACAAGCACGTGCCGTGGATCCACAACGTGCGGAACACCGACGCGGTGGTGGCCATCGACGACGAAGACACCATGCGCATCCTGCGGCTCTTCAACGAGCCCGCGGGGCAGGCGTGGCTGAGCAAGCAGGGCGTCGACGCCGCGGTGGTGAAGCAGTTGCCGCTCCTCGGCATCTCGGGCATCTGCAACCTGCTCTCGTCGATCAAGCTCGCGCGCTACTACGAGCTCGGAGCTGACGACGTGGTGCTGACCGTCTTCACCGACTCCGAGGCGCTGTATTCGTCGCGGCTCGAGGAGCTGCGCACCGAACGTGGCTCGTACGGCGAGGTGGACGCGGCGCGCGATCTCGATCGCCGACTCCACGGCGCGAAGACCGACTTCCTCAAGGAGCTGGGCTATCGCGATCGCAAGGCGCTCCATCACCTCAAGTACTTCACCTGGGTCGAGCAGCAGGGGAAGACGAGCGAGGAGCTGCGCGCGCTCTGGGACCCGGCCTTCTGGGACGAGCGCTACGAGGAAGCGCGTGGGTGGGACGCGCTCATCGACGCGTTCAATTCGCGCACCGGCGTGTTGGCGAGCATGTGATGGCGCACCTGACACCGTTTCCACTCGATCGGTTGTTGAGCCGGCTCCTCCGGGAGCTCGACGGTCCGGGCCCGGTGTTGGACTTGCCTCGCGCGAAGCTCGTTCGTGGAGCGGGTGGGCGTGACTGGTCGACCTGGCTCAACGGCCACCGAGTCGCGACGCCCTTGGGACCGGCCGCCGGCCCGCACACCCAGCTCGCGCAGAACATCGTGCTCGGGTACCTCGGTGGCTGCCGCATCTTCGAGCTGAAGACGGTGCAGCTCCTCGATGAGCTGGCGATTCCGCGGCCGTGCATCGACGCGCGCACGGTGGGCTTCAACGTGGAGTGGTCGCAGGAGCTCAAGCTCGAGCAGTCGCTCGAGGAATACGTGAAGGCGTCGATGGCGCTCGAGGTGCTCATCGCCTCGGGGAAGCTCGGCCTCGACCCCGGCTTCGAGCCGTTCGTCTTCGACCTGAGTGTCGGCTACGACTTGAAGGGCATTCGGCACGAGCGGGTGCAGGCGTTCCTCCATGGCATGCTCGACGCGTCGCCAATCATCGAGCGGCTGCGTCCCCTCGTGCCCGCGCCGTATCGCGACCTGCCGTTCAGACCGCGCATCTCGGACACCCTCACGCTCTCGACGTTTCATGGCTGCCCGCCCGAGGAGATCGGCGGCATCACCCGCCACCTGATGGAAGACGTCGGGCTGCACTGCGTGGTGAAGCTGAACCCGACGCTGAACGGACCCACCGAGGCGCGCCGGCTGCTCAACGACGCGCTCGGCTACCGCTACCGGATCCCCGACGCGGCGTTCGCGAATGATCCGACGTTCGATCAGGCAGTCGAGCTGATCAGCGATCTCGAAGACGTCGCCAGGAAGGCCGGCCGCGGTCTCGGCGTGAAGTTCTCGAACACGCTGGTGGTGGAGAACGAGGGCGACTTCCTGCCGAAGAGCGAGAAGTCGGCGTACCTCTCGGGCCAGCCGCTCCACGTGCTGGCGATGACGCTGGTGAAGCGCTTCCGCGAGGTGTTCGGCGACCGGCTGCCCATCTCGTTCTCGGCCGGCATCGAGCGGCACAACTTCGCCGACGCGGTCGCGCTCGGGCTCAAGCCAGTGACGGTGTGTACCGACTTGCTCCGGCCAGGCGGCTACGGGCGGCTCGCGACGTACTTCCAAGAGCTCGGCACGCGCATGGACGCGGTTGGCGCGAAGACCCTCGACGAGTTCGTCACCAAGACCGCGGGCATCGCCGACCTCGATCGCGCGCGGCTCGAGAACACCCGGCGCTACGTCGCCACCCTCGAGAAGAACCCGCGCTACCACGCGAACACGAACTCGCGGCCGCCGAACAAGGTGGGCTCGACGCTCGTGCTCTTCGACTGCCTCACCTGCGACAAGTGCGTGCCGGTGTGCCCCAACCACGCGAACTTCACCTACGTGTTGCCGGCGGTGACGCTGCCGGTGGCGAAGGTGACGCGACGCACGGGACAGTGGAGCACGGTCGCAGCCGACCCGCTCGTCATCGCGAAGAAGCACCAGCTCGCGACGTACGCAGACTTCTGCAACGAGTGCGGGAACTGCGACGTCTTCTGTCCGGAAGATGGCGGGCCCTATGCGCTCAAGCCGCGCTTCTTCGGCACGAAGGAGACGTGGAATCGACTGCCCAAGGGCGATGGCGTCTTTCTCGAGCGAGACGGCACCGCACACGGTCGCTTCAAGGGCCAGGAGTTCACGCTCTCAGGCTCGCGCTTCGTCGGCGCCGGGTTCTCGCTCGAGCTGAAGGACGTCGACGCGCCGAGCGGTGAAGCCCCCGACGGTCTCGAGATCGACCTGACCTACTTCCACATCTTGCGGTGGCTCCGAGACGCGGTGCTCGCGGGGCCGGTCAACTACGTGAATGCCTGAGGTGCTCCATGCCGACCGTCACCCTCACGGTGAATGGGATTCCGAAGCGCCTCGAGGTTCGTGAGCGCGAGACGCTGCTCGAGACGTTGCGCGAGCGCTGTGGCCTGCACTCCTTGAAAGATGGCTGCGCGCCTCAGGGCCAGTGCGGGTGTTGCCTCGCCATCGTCGACGGGCAAGCGAAGACGACTTGCGCCATCGCGACCACCGCGTGCGAGGGGAAACGAATCGTCACCCTGGAAGGCGTCGCCCCCGACGAGCGCGCGCTGCTGGCCCACGCGTTCGTGCACACCGCCGGGCTCCAGTGCGGCTTCTGCATTCCTGGCATCGCGCTCAAGACGAAGCACCTCGTCGACAAGACGCCGCGTCCGACGAAGCCGGAGATCGCGACCGCCCTCGACGCGCACCTCTGTCGCTGCACCGGCTACGTGAAGGTCGTCGACGCCGTGGAGGCGTATGCGAAGGCGCGCGCCGGAGAGGCGTTGCCCGACCTGCTCGAGACGGGCGGGGTCGGCGCGTCGCTCCCTCGCTATCGGGGCCTCGAGACGGTGCTCGGCGATCGACCCTACGTGGCCGACCTCGTGCGAGACGGCATGCTGCACGGCGCGCTCGTCTACTCGCAGCACCCACGCGCGAAGGTGAAGGGCATCGACGTGAGCGCGGCGAAGGCGCTGTCGGGTGTTCGGTCGGTGGCGACGGCGGCGGAGGTGCCTGGACAGCGTTGGTACGGCCTCCTCTACGCGGACTGGCCGGGCCTCGTCGCCGTCGGTGAAGAGACACGGTACGTCGGTGACGTGTTGGCGGTGGTCGCGGCTGATGACGAGGCGACGGCGCGCCAGGCTGCGGCGTTGGTGAAGGTGGACCTCGAGGTGTTGGAGCCCACGCTGTCACCCGATGAGTCGATCGCTCCCGGTGCTCGCCGGGTGAACCCGGTGCACGACAACGTGCTGAGCCGCTCGGTGATTCGACGCGGCGACGACGTCGACGAGGCGCTGGCGAAGAGCGCTCACGTGGTGCGCGGGACCTGGCAGACCCAGCGCATCGAACACCTCTTCCTCGAGCCGGAGTGCGCGCTCGCCGAGCCGACCGCGAACGGCCTCAAGCTGTACACGCAAGGCCAGGGCATCTTCGATGATCAACGGCAGGTCGCGAGCTTCCTCGGGCTGTCGGTTGATCAGGTCGCGGTGGAGTTGGTGCCGAACGGCGGCGCGTTTGGCGGCAAGGAAGACATGTCGGTGCAGGCGCACGCGGCGCTGCTGGCGCACCTGACGAAGCGGCCGGTGATGGTGAAGCTGACGCGCGAAGAGTCGGTGCGCATGCACCCGAAGCGTCACCCGATTCGGCTCGAGTATTCGGTTGGCTGTGACGCGGAAGGCCGGCTCACCGCGGTGAAGGCGCGCATGGTGGGAGACTCCGGCGCGTATGCGTCCGTCGGCGGCAAGGTGCTCGAGCGCGCGGCGGGCCACTCGTGCGGGCCGTACAAGGTGCCGAACGTCGACGTCGAGGCGGTCGCGGCGTACACGAACAATCCTCCCTGCGGCGCGATGCGTGGCTTCGGCGCGAACCAGGCGTCCTTCGCGATGGAGGGCTGCATGGACGCGCTCGCGAAGAAGTGCGGCCTCGACGCGTACCAGATGCGGGAGCGAAACCTGCTCGACGTCGGCGACGTCTTCTCGACGGGTCAAGTGCTCGAAAAGTCCGTCGGCATTCGGCGCACCCTCGAGGCGGTGAAGGACGCGTTCTACGCCGCGAAGCGCGCGGGCAAGGCGGTGGGCATCGGCTGTGGGGTGAAGAACTCGGGCATCGGCAACGGCGTCGCGGAGTGGGGCAAGTGCCGGCTCGTCGTCGAGAAGGACGGCACCGTCTCGCTCTACAACGGCTACACCGAGATGGGCCAAGGCCTGCTCACCATCTGCCAGCAGTTCGCGGCGGAGATCACTGGGCTCAAGACGAAGGTGTTCGTGCCGAAGGTGGACAGCACCTTCTCGCTCGGCGTCGGGCAGACCACGGGCTCGCGGGCGACGCTCTTCGCGGGGAACGCGGTGGTGGCGGCGGCGAAAAAGCTGAAGGCGGATCTGCAGCTGGGCTTCGGGCTCGAGCAGCTCCAAGGTCGGATCTACGAAGGCGACGTGGTGATCAACGACACGACCGCGCTCGGCGCGAAGGTGCCGAAGATCAAGACGCACACGACCTTCGGCTGGGCGACGCAGGTCGTGGTCCTCGACGCGAACGGGAAGGTGGAGAAGGTGGTGGCCGCGCACGACGTCGGGCGCGCGGTGAATCCACAGTCGTGCGAGGGGCAGGTCGAGGGCGCGGTGCACATGGGCCTCGGGTACGCGCTGACCGAGGAGCTGCCGTGCGAGAACGGCATGCCGGTGACCTCGAAGCTGCGCGACATCGGCGTGCTGCGCGCGAGAGACATGCCGGTCGTCGAGGTGAAGCTCATCGAAGATCCAGAGCCTGAAGGGCCGTTCGGCGCGAAGGGCGTTGGGGAGATCGGGCTGGTGCCGACGGCGGGCGCGGTGGCGGGGGCGCTCGAGGCGTTCGATGGCGTTCGGCGCATGACGCTGCCGATGAAGGACTCTCCGGCCGCGAAGGCGATGAGCGTCGGCAAGCTGAAGGGTGACCGGAGCCGCTGGCGATGAAGCTCGATCGCGGCGCGTTGGGCCCGTCGTGGTTCGTCGTGGGAGACACGGTGCGGGCCGAGGGCGACGCGAGCGAACGGCTCGACTGTGCGTGGGCTCCGAACGTCGAGGTGCGGCCAGGCGAGGTGAACGCGCACACGCATCTGTACTCGGGGCTGGCGGGGTTGGGCATGCCACCGCCGAAGCAGCCGCCGGCGAACTTCGTGGAGATTCTCCAGCGGGTCTGGTGGCGGCTCGATCGCGCGCTCGATGCGAAGTCGCTCGAGGCGTCGGCGCGCTCCGCCATCGCGGAAGGGCTGCTGTGGGGAACGACCGCGCTCATCGATCATCACGAGTCGCCGAACTTCATCGAGGGCTCGCTCGAGGTGTTGGCTGATGCGGCGCAGTCGCTCGGGGTGCGGTTGGCGGTCGGGTACGGCGCGACGGAACGGAATGGCGGACGGGTGGAGGCGAAGCGCGGGCTCGACGAGTGCGCTCGGTTCCTGCGGAGCAACCGTCGGCCCCTCGTGCGCGGAATGGTGGCGTTGCACGCGTCGTTCACCGTGTCGGACGAGACGATTCGGGAGGCGGGTGAGCTGGCGAAAGCGCTGCACGCGCCGATGCACGTGCACGTGGCGGAAGACGTCGCCGACGTGGAAGACGCCAAGCGAAGAGGCTTCGCAGGTCCGCTCGAGCGGTTGTTGGAGTTGAACGCGCTCCCACGCGGCTCGGTCGTCGCGCACGGCGTGCATCTCGAGGCGGCGCAGGTCGCACGCGCGGAAGCGGCCGGCGTGTGGCTCGTGCAGAACCCGCGCTCGAACGAGGGGAATCGAGTCGGCTATCCAGGGGCGCTGGCGAAGAGCTCGCATGTCGCGCTCGGGACCGATGGCTGGGCGTCGGAGATGAAGGTGGAGCGTGACGCGCTCCATCGGCTCGGGTCGCAGCATGGCGAGTCGCGGTCGGTGCTCGAGGCGCGTGCGGCGGCCGGTCGAGCGCTCGTTGGTGAGCTGTTCGGAGCCGCGTTCGAGTCGGTGCGAGCGGGTGCGTCGGCTGATCTGATCGTCGGAGAGCCTGATCAGCGGCCTCGTCACGTCGTCGTCGGCGGCCGGCTCGTCGTGAAGAACGGCGTGCTCCAGACCGCGGACGTCGAAGAGGTGCGCGCGAAGGCACGCGAGGCGGCGCCCGAACTCTGGCGTCGGATGAACGCGACAACCTGAGAAGTGCGGGCAGTTGCGCGAGGCCTCGGGACGACCGCACAATGGCGACCATGAGAGTGAAGGCGACGGTGGTAGGGAATACCCTGGTAGTCGAGGGCGACGTTCCACTGCCGCAAGGGTCTCGAGTCGAGTTGGTCCTTCGCGCAGTCAACGAGGACGACGAATCAACCTGGGATGTCTCTGATCAAGATTGGGCAGAACTCCAGGCCGCGATGGATGAAGCGGAGACGGCCGAGGGGGTACCAGCGGAAGTGGTGCTCGCCGAGCTCCGGGCCATGAAGTAGCGATGCGGGTGCTCTTCATGCCGCGCGCGATGGCCTCGTTGCGTCGCATGGCGAGACGCTGGCGTGACAACGCCCGCGTCCCCGAGGTCTTCGAGAAAGACATCTCTGCTGCCGTCCAACGCATCACGCTCGCCCCGACTGCGGCGCCGATCGCTCGTCGGACTGAGCGACGCACGATCTATCGAGTTCCCGCGAGGAAGACGAAGCTTCACCTCTACTACGTGGTCGACGAGGGCCTTGGCGTGGTGAAGGTGCTGGACGTGTGGAGTCAATTCCGATCGCGAGCGCCAAAATTGTGAGTCGCGCCGCTCGAGTCGGTGGGATCGTGATCCTCTTGCTCGTCGTGGTCGCTGCGACGTGGTTGGTTACCGAGCGACGCGCCCAGAGAGCTGGTCACAAACGTCGTATCGATTTTCTCGCAGCGCGAGTCGGTGACTTTCGCCGAACGACAGGGAGTTGGCCCAAAGCGTTTTCGCAGATGGCTCCACCGGAGTGCTCGGCGGTGGATGCGCTCTCACGCAGGAGGCGGCAGCAACACTCGGTGGCTCGCATCAGCTCGTCCTCGATGGTGACCGTGCCTTCGTCTGCTTCGGCGACCAATGTTCGGAATCGGGCCGCGGGCAGTCGCCGGATCCAGATCAATAGCCGCGTTCGACGTCACCGTGCGAGCGGCTGCGCGATGGTACAAGCCAAGCGCTGGGAGGCCGCCGTCATGAACTCCATCAACTCCACTCGCCTCACCGAGAGCCTCGATGCGCTCGGCCGCATCGGCACGTACCAGGACGAAACGACCGGTCTCACCGGCGTGCGCCGCCTCGCCTTCACCGAAGACGATGGGCTCGGCCGCCGCCACGTCGTCGACGAGATGAAGCGGGCCGGCCTCGACGTCACCATCGACCGCATCGGCAACGTCTTCGGCCGTCGCAAGGGCCGTGACGACGGCGCGAAACCCGTCATGGCCGGCTCGCACATCGACTCGGTCGCGACGGCTGGCCGCTTCGACGGCTGTCTCGGCGTGCTCGGCGCCCTCGAAGTGGTGAAGACGCTCAACGACACCAACACGCACACCCGCCGCCCGCTCATCGTCGCCTTCTTCAGTGAAGAAGAGGGCGCCCGCTTCGGTACCGACATGCTCGGGAGCGCGGTCGCCGTCGGCCGGATTCCCCTCGAGCAGGCCTACGCGCTCACCGACCGCGACGGAAAGTCGGTGCGCGCCGAGCTCGAGCACATCGGCTTCCTCGGCACCGCCAACGAGCGGCTCACTCCTCCGCACGCGTACGTCGAGTGCCACATCGAGCAAGGCCCGATGCTCCGCGCGGCGAACGTCGACCTCGGCGTCGTCACCGGGGTTCAGGCCATCTGCTGGCACGAGCTCACCGTCGTCGGTCGCAGCGCGCACGCCGGCACCACGCCCATGAACCTCCGCGCCGATCCAGGCGTCGCCGTCTCTCGAATTCAGCTCGCGCTTCGAGAGCTGGTCCGCAGCGGACGCTTCGGCGACTCGCTTCGCGCCACGATGGGCGTCACTCAATTCCATCCCGGCCTGGTGAACGTGGTGCCCAATCGCGTCGTCGCCACCGTGGACCTTCGCCACCCCGACGACACCGTGCTGCAGCGAGCCGAGGCCGAGCTGGCCGCGCTCTACGCCTCCATCGCCGCCGAGGAGAAGGTCGCGCTCACCCACAAGCGCACCGCGCGGACACCGAACGTCGCCTTCGCCTCCAAGGTGCAAGAGCTCGTCGCGCGCTTCGCCACCGCTCGCGGGCTCAGCCACCAACGCATCGTCTCCGGCGCGGGCCACGACTGTCAGGAAGTCGCGAAGGTCTGTCCCGCGGGGATGATCTTCGTCCCCGGCGAGTACGACGGCATCAGCCACAACCCGCGCGAGTTCTCCACGCCGAAGCAGTGCGCCGACGGAGTGAACGTGCTGCTCGACGTGCTCACCAGCTTGGCGGAAGAGGAGGGCCCATGACTCGCATCGTGCGCGCCGCGCTCACCCAGACCATCAACGCCTATCCCCACATGCCGCCGACCGTCGACGGGCTCGCGGCCCTCGCCGGCAAGCTCGAGGACATTCGCCGTGCCAACGTCGAGCACCATGTCGAGCTGATCCGTTCGGCCAAGCAGCAGAGCGTGCAGGTCATCTGCTTCGGGGAGCTCTTCCCCGGCCCGTACTTCGCGCTCCGGCACGACTCGTTCTGGGTCGGTCTCGCCGAGGACGCCCGCACCGGAAAGACGGTCTCGACGCTGCGCGAGGCCGCCAGGCAGCACTCGATGATCATCATCGCGCCCATCTACGAGCTCACCGCCGATGGGAAGCGCTTCAACACCGCGGTCGTCATCGACGAGCGAGGCGAGGTCCTCGGCACGTATCGAAAGACGCACATTCCCCACGGGCAGAACGAACAGGGCTCGTTCCTCGAGGGGCACTATTACGACCGCTCCGACGGCGGGAACGTGCTCGGGCCGGCGAACGTCTCGAAGAACCCGTTCTTCCCCGTGTTCCAGACTTCGCTCGGCAAGCTCGGCGTCGCCATCTGCTACGACCGACACTTCGAGGGCGTGATGTGGTCGCTCGCGAAAGAAGGCGCTGAGCTCATCTTCAGCCCCGCAGTCACGTTCGGCGCGAAGAGCCAGCGCATGTGGCACCTCGAGTTCCAGGTCGATGCCGCGCGCCACAACGTCTTCATCGGCGGCTCGAACCGGAAGGGCGTCGAGGCTCCGTGGAACCAGCCGTACTTTGGAGAGAGTCACTTCACCGGGCCCAACGGGCTCGCGAAGGATCTCAGCCGGCATCCCGAGCTGATCATCTCCGACCTCGACCTCGGAGAGCTCTCGCGCGCCGATCCGAGCGGGTGGAATCTGCCGCGCGACATCCGGCACGACATCTACAGCCGGCGCGGGTGACGCAACTCGTTGATCGAACGTGCGTGGCGCGAACGTGGTGAATATCCGCACACCGAATCCGTAGAGGGCACGCTCCTCGACGACGTCGCCGGGGACAGGGGAGGTCCTCTCGTGACGCGTTCACTCATCGTCTCTTCGCTGCTCGCCACGTGCGCCTTCGCGCAGACGCCCGCGCGGGTCGGCGACCTGCTCACGACCGGCTCGGGCCTTCGCAACACCGAGTTCGTTCGCGGTGCGACGGTCGGCTCCACCCTCGTCTTCGGCGCGAAGCAGCCCGCGACCGGCTACGAAGTCTGGGCGACCGACGGCAGCTCGGCCGGAACGCGCCTGCTCACCGACCTCGCGCCGGGCACTGCCTCGAGCCTCGGAGGCCCCTTCGTCGCCCACGCCGGCCGCGTCTACTTCCTCGGCACCGACGGCATTCGAGACGCGCTGTGGCGCACCGACGGCACCGTCGCCGGCACCACGCTCGTCGCCAGTCGGCGTTGCGAGACGCTCCAGCCCGTCGGCACCCAGCTCTGGTGCATCACCACCAGGAGCAACAGCCTCTTCATCGTCGACTCGTCGGGAGTCGGCTCCGACGTCCCGCTCACCCTGTACGGCCAGCCATGGGACGGAGCCTCCATCGGCACCACGCTCTTCTACCCCTCGAGCGACGGAGAGCTCTGGAAGACCGATGGTGTCACCGCGGCGCGCGTGCGCGATCTCCGCCCGACGAGCACCACTCGCTCGCTCCGTTCGCCCATCGTCGGCATGGGGCCTCGCGTCTACTTCGCGGCCGACGACGGCGTGAGCGGCCTCGAACTCTGGAGCAGCGACGGCACCTCCGCAGGCACCACCCTCGTCGCCGACATCGTGGCTGGGTCCGGCGGCGGGCTCGTCGAAGGCATCACGGTGCCCGTGAAGCTCTGGGCGACCTCGACCAAGCTCTACTTCTTCGCGCGCACCGGCGTCGGCATCGAGCTGTGGGTCAGCGACGGCACGTCGGTCGGCACCCGGCTCGTCGGAGACCTCACTCCCGCCGGAGACACCTTCACCGCCACCAGCGACATCGTCGTCTTCCAGGACCAGGTCTTCTTCTCGGGCGGCGACGGCGAGCTGTGGAAGAGCGACGGCACGACGGCGGGCACGGTGCAGGTGAAGGACCTGCTCCCCGGCACCTCGCGCGCGTCACCGAATGACTTCTTCGTCTCGGGAACGCAGCTCTTCTTCACGGCGCGAAACAGCAGCGGCTCGCTCGAGCTGTGGCGCACCGATGGAACGAACGGAGGAACCGTCCTCCTCCAGCCACGCTCCGCGCTCCAGCCCCAGTCGGATGCGCTGGTGGGCACCGTCGGTTCGCTCACCGTCTTCAAGGCGAACGACGCGGTGGTCGGCACCGAGCCGTGGGTCTCCGACGGAACGCCAACCGGCACGCGCTTGCTCGCCGACGTGAACCCCGGCCCCGACTACGCGTTCTCGTCACCGATGGGCTTCGCCAAGTTCGGCACCTCGCTCCTCTTCGCCGCGCGAGTCACCTCCGGTGCGCAGAGCCTCTATCGCTCGAACGGCACCCTCGCCGGGACGCAGGTGCTCGAGGCGGGCCTGTACGACGTCAGGACCATCTTCTCGAACGACACCCGCGCCTGGTTCGTGGCGAATCGTCGAGAGCTGTGGACGACGGACGGCACTGCGGCGGGAACGCACATGCTCAAGCAGTTCGCCACCCAGACGTTCGACGACTCGGTGAGCGCCCTCACCCTCACCGCGAACGGCGTGTTCTTCGTGGCGAACGACCCGAGCACCGGCCAGGAGCCCTGGTTCTCGGACGGAACGGTGAGCGGCACGCGGCTGGTGAAGGACCTCACGCCCGGCGCACCCGGCACGGCCATGGGCAGCCTCGTGATGTTCGGAGGCAGCGCCTACTTCGCGACGTCGAACTCGAGCGGCTCCTCGGTGATGAAGACCGACTTCACCGCGAACGGCACGGTGGTGGTGAAGGCGTTTCCCGGCGAGTACGTGACCGGCCTCACCCTCGTCGGGCAGCGGCTCATCGGCTTCGCCAACCAGCGGAACAAGCTCGTGGTGAGCGACGGCACTCCCGCGGGCACCAGCACGGTCGATCTCGGCGCTGCCACGATGCAGATCGTCGGGCTCAGCACGCTCGGAAGCGCCCTCATCGTGCGAGTGCTCGTCCCGAACGGCTCTGGCTCGGCCGACGACATTGCCGAGCTGTGGACGAGTGACGGCACGGCTGGCAACACGCGGCAGCTCGCGGTGCTCGGTTCGCCCTGGCAGACGCTGCTCGCGGACAACAGCTGGTTCTACGCCTCGAGCGGCGTGGTGGGCTCGTCCCTCGTCTTCGCCTTCGCCTCGACGACGACGGTGAAGCTCTGGGTCACCGACGGCACGCCGACTGGCACGAAGGTGTTGAAGGACCTCGCTGGGAGCAGCCGCTCCGACGTCGCGTGGACCTTGCGCTTCGGCGCTGCGGGCGGGCAGCTCTACTTCGCCGCGAGCGACGGAGTGAACGGCACCGAGCTCTGGCGCACCGATGGGACGACGACGGGCACGACGATGGTGGCCGACCTCGTTCCCGGTGCTGGCTCGTCCTCTCCCGCCGGCTTCTTCCTCGTCGAGCCGAGCCTCTACTTCTCCGCCTTCGACGCGAATGGTGACGAAGAGCTCTGGAAGCTCGACCTCGGCCTCGACAGCACGCCGCCGGTCATCACGCCCGTCCTGACCGGAACGATGGGCCAGGCTGGCTGGTACACCTCGAACGTCGGCGTCTCGTTCCAGGTGACGGATCCGGAGTCGGCGGTGAGCGCGATGACTGGCTGCGCGGCCACCACCATCTCGATGGACACGATGGGTCAGACCTTCACCTGCACCGCGACGTCGCGAGGCGGCACCGCGATGAACTCCGTCACCGTGAAGCGTGACGCGACGGCGCCGGTCTTTACCTGCCCGATGCCGCAGACGGTGGAGGCCACGGCGAGCTCCGGAGCGCTCGTCTCCTTCACGCTCCCGACCGCGAACGACGCGTATTCGGGAATGACGCCGGTGCAGGCGTCGTCCCTCTCGGGCGGCACCTTCCCGCTCGGAGACTCGGACATCGTCTTCACCTCGAACGACGCCGCCGGCAACGTCGGCCGGTGCACCACGCGCATCACGGTGAAAGACACCATCGCGCCCATCATCACCTGCCCGCCGGACGCGACGCTCAAGTCGACCACCTTTGGTCCGCCGCTGTTGTCGGTGCGCGCGACCGCGATGGACGTCGTCGACCCGACGCCGATGGTGACGCAGTCGGTGGGAGACGGAATCGCGCTCGTGCTGGGCTCCAATCGCATCACCGCGACGGCCACCGACGCGTCCGGCAATCACTCGAGCTGTGAGTTCACTCTGCTCGTCGAGCCGGCCGATCCCGGAATGACGATGAACCCGATGCCGATGAACCCCACGCCGACCGGGTGCGGCTGCTCGGGAGGCGGTGTCGGGCCGCTGCTCGCGGGTGCACTGCTGCTGCTCCTTCGAGCGCGAGCCAGAGACAGCAGGTGAGTCGGCGGGAAGCGCCTTGAAGACCGATGAGCGTGAGCTGGCGGAGATGTTCGAACTCGATGCCGTCCCGCGCGCGAGTGGCATCACCTCCTCCTCAACCGAGCCAGTTCCCCGAGCTCTGCATCGCCCTGACGAGCGACGTTCTGACGGTTCGGACGCTCGATCGAAGACCGCGCTCACCGAGCTCGAGCTCTATCGGCGCTGATTAGAGGGTGATCAGACACTCACCGTGCGTCGGAGTCCCGCCGAGCTTCTCCTTCCGCTTGGAGCCATCGGCGGTCCAGTACAGCCACGTCACCACCTTCACCCCATCTTCGTAGGTGCCCTTCGACGCCTTCTGGCCGTTGTCGTGCCAGGTCTCCCAGCAGCCGTTGGGCTTGCCGCCCACGTAGTCGCCCTTCATCGAGGTCGCGCCGTTGAAGTGCCAGCCCTTGAACTCTCCCTCCGGAAAGCCGGCCTTGAACTGCACCTCGGCGCGTTTGCGGTCGTTCGCGTAGTACGCGTGGTATTGGCCGTTCATCAGTCCGGCGTCGAAGCTCGCCTTCCACTCGAGCGCGCCGTTTTCGTAGAAGCCCTTCCACTCTCCGACCAGCAGCCCACCTCGGCAGGTGCCGCTCAGCTGCTTCTTCCCGTTCGGCCACGTCTTGAGGATGTCGCCCTCTCCATTCCGAGTGGGGCAAGCGAGCGCCGAGCCGGGGAACGCCGGAATCCCCGCGGTCGTGGTGACGAACAAGCTGCTCTGGCGGGTGGTGAGCGTGCCCGCGTGGGTGCACGAGAGGAGCGAGAGGAGAAACAACGGAGAAGCGCGCATCAGCGAAAACCCCCAAGTCGGCGAACGAGCCTGCACGATGTCATGAAGAAGACGGCTTCTCGCGAGACTTGTCGCAGCTCACCGTCTTCCTCGCCCGCTCCACCCATCGCCGACGGTGGTCGATGCCATCAATCACGCTGACGCGCGCGCGAAGACAACCGGCGCAGCTGTGCTAGGCGGCGCTCCATGAGCCGCATCTACCGACAGCTTCCCTCGAAGGGCACCCGCATCGGCCTCGCGTTCTCCGGAGGTCTCGACACTCGCGCCGCGGTGGCGTGGATGACGAAGAAGGGCCTCGACGTCTACGCGTACACCGCCGATCTCGCCCAGCCCGACGAGAAGAACGCCGCCGACATTCCGCCCATCGCCACCAAGCACGGCGCCAAGGCCGCCCGGCTCATCGACTGCCGCGCCCAGCTCGCGCACGAAGGGCTGCTCGCGATTCAGTGCGGCGCCTTCCACCTCGCGGTCGGCGGCAAGCGCTACTTCAACACCACTCCGCTCGGCCGCGCCGTCACCGCCACCGCCATCGTGCGCGCGATGAAGCACGACGACGTGCACGTCTTCGGCGACGGGAGCACCCACCGCGGCAACGACATTCAGCGCTTCTACCGCTACGGCATCCTCGTCGACCCCGACCTCCGCATCTACAAGCCCTGGCTCGACCAGCAGTTCGTCACCGAGCTCGGCGGGCGCACCGAGATGTCGAAGTTCCTCGAGTCCATCGGCTTGCCGCACTCGATGAGCACCGAGAAGGCCTACTCCACCGACTCGAACATGCTCGGCGCCACCCACGAGGCGAAGTCCCTCGAGCACCTCGACACCTCGATGCACGTCGTGCAGCCCATCATGGGCGTCGCGCACTGGAAGCCCGAGACGAAGATCGACGCCGAGCAGCTCACCGTCACCTGGGAAGCCGGCCTGCCGGTCGCCCTCAACGGCAAACGTTTCCCCGACCTGGTGCAGCTCTTCCTCGAGGCGAACGCCATCGGTGGCCGCCACGGCTTCGGCATGTCTGATCAGATCGAGAACCGGGTCATCGACGCCAAGAGCCGCGGCATCTACGAGGCGCCGGCGATGGCGCTCTTGAGCCTCACCTACGAGCGGCTCCTGTCGGCGGTGCACAACGAAAATACGACCGACCTCTACGCGAGCCTCGGCCGCCGGCTCGGCCGACTGCTCTACGAGGGCAAGTGGTTCGACCCCGAGGCGATGCTGCTCAAGGAGTCGCTGTCGCGCTGGGTCGGCACCGCCATCACCGGCGAAGTGAAGGTCGAGCTGCGGCGCGGCGACGACTACACCATCCTCTCCACCAACGCGGCCCAGTCGGCCTACGCGCCCGAGAAGTTGTCGATGGAGAAGACGGTCGGCGCCTTCACTCCGGAAGACCGCATCGGCGCCCTCGAGCTGCAGAACCTCTCGGTGGGCGACAACCGCGCGCTGCTGCTCCACTACGCGCAGGCGCTCTCGCTGCCGAGTGGCTCGCAGGCCGAGCTCAAGGGGCTCGTCGGCGGGGAGTGACGCGCGAACGATGCGATTGACCCCAGAGACGCTCGCCGAACTTCGTCACCGCTGCTTCGAGTTCTACGACGGGGTGGTGGCGAACGTGGACCTGCGGCTTCGGGCCCAGCCGCGCAGCGTCGTCGTCACCCTCCACTGCAAGGACCGCCAGGCCACGAGCGGTTGGTCGGCCGTCGTCTTCACGATGCTGGGCGTCGACGAGTTCCGCTTCGAGCTCGGCCGCTTCACCTTCGAGGTGCTCTCGTTCGGGCTCCAGGTCGTGTGGAAGGACGAGCTCGTCTACCTCGTGCTCGCTCCGGCTGCCGACGCGCGCTCCGAGCTGCCCGAGCTCACCAAGAACATCGGGTACCTCGCCGGCACGAGCTGCGAGCTCGAGGTGACGCCGCTGCCGTGAGCCGCTCGATGGCTCATTCGCCGACGTACTCGTCGCCGACCTGCTCGCCGCTGGGAGCGAAGTACAGCCGGCGATCGGCCTCGTGGTCCTCGGTGTAGACGGGCTGCTCGACGGTGAAGCCGATCAGCTCCGCGGCGCCGGCGTCACGAGGGGTCGAGAAGATCACCTTCACGAGGGGATCGCCAAACTCGCTGTTCGGATCCTTCTGCACCGTCTCGCGCTTGAGCGCCTCGATCGCCGCCTTCACGAAAGGCTGCGCGCCAGTGGGAATCCGGGTGAGGGTGATGGTCTTGGTGAGACCCGCGCCCTCGCCGTCATCGGAGAGCCGCTTGAGCGACGCGACGAGCGCCGGCTTGTCGAGTGGCGGGGCGAGCACGCTGCTCGGCGACAGCTCGCCCGGCGTCAACCCCGCGTCCAGGAGCGCCTTCTTGAAGCGCGCCTTCATCCCCACCGAGTAGGCCGACGACCGATAGATGGCGACGATGCGCTTTCTCGCCTTGGCCTTCGCCGAGTCGGGGAGCCCCTTGAAGTAGCCCGCGAGCGCCTCCACGTCGCCGCTCGTCAGCTTGCCCCCATCGACTCTGGTGAAGAGCTCGTACAGCTCGTTCAACTTTCCCACGGCACCGAGTCGCGGCATGGGTTCCTCGCTCGGCCCGGCAGTCAATCGCACCTCTCGCTCGACGGAAAAGTGCCGCGGTCGGGAAAGGTGGACGTCACGGGCTCGAGCGCGCCTGCGTCTGCTGTGCTCGAAGCTGACGTTTGAAGAGGCCTACCGCTTCCGGGAGCGCGGTGGGAAGCGGTCGTCGATGGGTCAGCCGACGAGCTTGGTTTGCGCGGCGAAGAGCGCGTCACACTCCGCGGCGAGCCGGGTGTCGAGCGCGCTCACCTGGTTCCCGGCGTCGTGGGTGACGAAGCCGAGCGTCACCTTCCGCCACCGAATGTCGATGTCGGGGTGATGGTCGGCCGCCTCGGCCAGCTTGGCGACGTGCTGCACGAAGGTGATGCCGTCGAGGAAGCTCGGCGCCTCGAAGGTGCGCACCAGCCGATGGCCCTCGAGCCGCCAGGCCGGGTGCTTCGCGAGGAACGCCTCCACCTCGGCCCGCGGCAACGGCACCGGCGCGCTCATGAGCCCATTCCTTGCTCGAGCAACTGCATGCCGACGTCGCCGAGCGTCTTCTTGGCATTCTCGCGCACCCACTTCTTCACGTCGGCCGGAGCGTTCTTGAACGCGGTGCCGAGCGAGGTGATGAGCGCGTTGTCCTGGTTGGCGGCGACGATGTTCGCGGCGGTCAGCAGCTCCTTCGCGTAGTCGACGGTGAGGGCCTTCTGGGCGCCGCTGTCAGAGGCGAGCTCGTTGACGAGTTCGCGCACCTTCTTGGCCTCGCCCTTCGCCGTGGGGTTCTTCTCCCACGTCGCTGCGGCTTCCTTGGCGTACTCCGTCGCCGCGCGCGCCTTCACCCCGTCTTCCTTGAAGGCGTCGTACTGCTGCACATAGTCGTTCAAGGTGTCGCGGCGGTTCTCGGAGAGCGCCTTGTCCTTCGGGTCGCCCAGCTCCTTCCAGACCTGCGTGCTGGCGAGGTTGCCGCTCGTCTCCTCGCGATAGATGCCCGAGATGGTTCCATCACGCACGTGCCGCGAATGGGTGCCCTCGTGGGCGAGCGCGGCGGCGAGCGCTTCGGGCGACTTCGCGAGGTCGGGGTCGAGGGCGATGGAGCCCGTCTTCATGTCGGTGCGGCCCTGGCCGCGGCCCTCGGTCCAGGTGATGGACTGGTTGGTGATGGACTCGCGCAGGTGGTCCACCACGTCCTTGTTGTTGGGTGCCCAGTCTTTCGTCCGCGCGGCGAGCTCGACGCCCACCGCGAGCGCCACCACGCCCGGAGCGCCCTTGCCGGCCCGCACGGCGGCCTTGGCCTCGTTCAGCTCGGCCGTGCTCATCGCGCCCACCATTCCCAGCGCGACCGCGCCGAGGTTGGGGTCCTTGTCCATCGTCTTCCTGAGCGCGGCCTTGGTGTCCTTCGGGAGCGCGCTCCAGACTGCGACCCGCTGCTCGTGCGAGAGCCCGAAGAAGGCGCCCTGTGCGGTGACGGCCAGCTCCTTCGCGCTCGCCTTCTTGAGCGTCGCGACCGCTGCCTTGCCGGCGGCGTCGAGAGAGGGCTTCGGCAGCTCGGCGCCCGCCGGGCCCTTGGCGCCCTTCGCCTCGAGCACGTTGCCGCGCATCAGCTCGGCGACGGTGGGCGTCGAGCTGCCCGTTCCCTGCATGCGCGCCTGAAAACTCGCGAGCGGAGCGGCGAGGCCCTTGCTCATCGTCTTCGTCCCCGCGGCGACGGCGGTGTTGAGCGCGCCGGTCTCCTTGGCGGCCAGCTCCTTCAACGGAATCGAGGCGCCCGTCGGCAGGGGCACTGTCTTGTTCCGGCCGGTGATGGAGACGAGCCGCTGCTTCGCGTCGGCGAACCCCGAGTCGCGAGGCAGCTCGGGCTCGGGCGGGGGGCTCGCGCCGGTGGAGATGGTGGTGCTGCTGGGTTCGGCGCGCGCGACGGGCGTCATCCGCGAAGCCTTGGAGCCATCGAGAGGTCGGACCATTCGGCCAGAATAGCCCAAAGCGCCCTCGAGGCGAGGCGCGGCCAGGCTCAGCGAAGCAGCAGCCAGAGGCCCACGGCGGTGATGGCGAGGAGCACCACCACGAGGCCGGCGAGCAGCAGGGTTCGAAGCTGTGCCTGTCGATGACGCCGACGTGCTTCCTCCACCACCGTCCGTTGCTGCTCGTTCGGCGGCTCGGTGACGTCGTTCCACGCGTTCACTGCCTCGGTCTGCTTGCCAGCGAGGTCCTCGGTGCGCTCTTCCCAGGCCGGCATCGGCTCGGTCTCGAAGGCGGGCGCGCGCGCGAGCACCGTCTCCTTGGGCTCGGCGGGGGCGACCGACGGCCCTCGGGCGACGACCGTCTCGAGGGGCTCGACCTGCTCGGAGGAGGCGAGCGAGGCGGTCTGCCGGTTGACCTCCTCGGCGACGCGCTGTCCATCGGGCGCGGGCAGGACCTCGGAGAAGATGAGGCTCGTCACCGTCGAGCGCCCTTCGGTGGCCGCGATGAAGTCCTCCACGAAGGCCTGCACCGAGCGCTGCCGCTCGTTCGGCTTCTTCGCGAGGGCCACGAGAATCACCTGGGCGACCTCTTCCGGCAGCGCCGGGTTGGAGACGTTGACGGGCACCGGGCTCTCGTTGAGGTGCTGCAGGAGCATCAGCTGGGTGGACGCGTCGGGGTACGGCCGCCGCCCGGTGAGGAGCTCGGAGGTGAGCAAGCCGAGTGAGTAGAGGTCGCTCCGGCCATCGAGGGTGCCGCCGGTGACCTGCTCGGGAGACATGAAGTGCGGGCTGCCCATCGCGACGCCGGGCCGGGTGAGGGAGCCGTCGTTCGAGCGGGTGAGCCCGAAGTCCAGCAGGGTGACGTGGCCGCGGTCGTCGACGATGACGTTGCCCGGCTTGAGGTCGCGGTGGACGAGGCCCTGCGCGTGGAGCGCGCCGAGGCCCGCCCCAATCTGTCTCACCACGTCGAGCGTCTCGGAGAGGGGGAGCCGTTGGCGCAGCTTCATCACCCGGGTGAGCGTGGTGCCGGGGACGAACTTCATCACCAGGAAGGGCGTGGAGCCGATGCGCTCGACGCCGTAGAGCCTGGCGAGGTTCGGGTGGTCGACCCGCCCCATCACCTTCGCCTCGCGCTCGAAGCGGCTCCGGTACTCGTCTCGTTCGACCAGCCGCGGGTGGAGGAACTTGAGCGCCACCTCACGCTCGATGGTGAGGTCTGCTGCGAGGTAGACGCTGCCCATGCCGCCCTGGCCGAGGCGGCGCTCGAGCTTCCACTTGTTGCCGATGACGCGGCCGACGTTTGGGTCCTCGGCGATGAGGAGCCGCTTGCACTTGGGGCAGGTGGCGACGCGCGCGGGCCAGAGCGAGTTCGGGTCGGCCGAGTCGCGGGGTTGCCGCGGCTGCGCGACGGGCTCTCCACACGGACAGACCAACCGGGGGCGCGATTGGCTCACGGGTGCGGGTCGTAGCAGCAGGGTGGGCGCAGGCTCCAGTCGTTCCGAAGCCGGGCGCTGTCCGCGAGGAGGTACAGCCGCGCGTTCACACCTCGCGGCTCATCAACAGCCGCAGCTTCCCGCTCTTCTTCGAGACGACGGTGGCGACGGTGGTGAAGCCGTTCTTCCGGTAGAAGCTGACCGCGGTGGAGTTCGCTGGGTCGACGCGCAGCGCGAGCGTCTTGCGGTTCATGTCGCGCGCGACCGAGAGGCCCTTGTCGAGGAGCACCGCGCCCACGCCCTTGTGACGCAGCTCGCTCTTCACCACGATGTTGCGCAGGTAGGCCGCGCCGGGCACCGGGCCGTCACGCTCGATGGTGACGTAGCCGATGAGGTTGGCGTTCACCTTGCCGACGTGGATGAAGGGTCGCAGCTTGGTGAGGGCCTCGAGGCTCTCGGCGGCGGACTCTCCTCGCGCCTTCCACGGGTCGCTGCCCGAGCGCAGCACGCTGAGCGCCTGCATGTCTTCGTCGGTCGGCGCCGCGAACTTGGTGTGCTTCAAGTCGGCCAAGACGGCGCCGGCGTCGAGCACCGGAGGCGGCGTGGTGTGGGGGGTCGGTTCGACCTGCTTGCTGGTCATCGCCTCTCCTTCGTAACGCGGAAGCGTGCGGCTCGGCCAGGGTTGATCCTAACCATCTCGATGAACGGACTGCACAGCACCAAATTTCAAAAAGCGTCGATTCACTCGCACCTTTCCTCCGAGTGTGGGTCTCGGCGCCGAGGACTCGCGAGTGGGCAGGAAGCGCGATGGACCTGGCCTGGCTCGCGTCGCCGAGCTGATCAGCCGACCGCGGCCCGATCGAGAGGCAAGCGCTGAAAGACGTGACGCAGTGGGCGTTCAGCGGCACACTTCAGTGGTGCAACTCAACCACGCCCAGCGCGAGCTGACGGTCAAGATCGTCTACTACGGGCCCGGGTTGTCGGGGAAAACGACCAACTTGCAGATGATTCACCAGCGCACCACGCCAGACGTGCGCGGCAGGCTCCTCACGGTCGAGACCCACGACGATCGCACCCTCTTCTTCGACCTCTTGCCGGTGTTCTTCAACACCGCCTCGGGCTTCAAGGTGAAGGTGAAGCTCTTCACCGTGCCCGGGCAGGTCATTCACAACGCCACCCGGCGCATCGTGTTGCAGGGCGCCGACGCGGTGGCCTTCATCGCCGACAGCCGCCGCAGCGCCTCGCCGGAGAACAACAGCTACTGGAAGAACCTCAACGAGAACATGCGGGAGAACGGGCTCGACCCGGCGCAGGTGCCCATCGTCATTCAGTTCAACAAGCGCGATCTGCCCGACACCCGCACCGACGCCGAGATCGAAGAGGCGCGCAAGAAGGGAAAGGAGCCGGTCGTCGGGGCGATCGCGATTCGAGGCGTCGGGGTGCTCGAGACGCTCTACGCGGTGCTCCAGGCGGCGTACCGGAGCCTCGACGCGCGCGCCGGCCTCACCAAGAACATCGGGCTCACCGAGCGCGAGTTCCTCACCCAGGTCTTCCAGAACATCGACACCACCGGCACCGAGCTCGAGAAGGTGTTGCCGCCGAAGGGGAAGACGTGAGGAAAGGGGAGTCCGTCCTCCAGCGTCGCATCTCGCTGACCGAGCTCCTCGACAGCGAGTCCTTCACCGACGTGGTGAAGGGCTTCGTCGAGCTCTACAAGGTCGGCATCAAGGTGTTCGACGACAAGGGCGCCAAGCTGGCCGACATCAAGGTCGGCAACGGCGACTTCTGCGGCTACGTCTTCAGCTTCCCCGAGGGCCGGCGGCGCTGCACCTCGACGGTGGGCCGGGTGAAGGACGGGCCGGTCGCCTTGAGCCACGGCGCGCGGCTGCCGGTGCTCGAGCCGGGCGACACGCCGCGGGCCAGGGGCGTGGTGACGGTGCCGTGCTTCACCGGGCTGCGGTACATCATCCTCCCCATCCTCTGGGAGGGCGACACGCTCGGCCGGGTCGTCTTCGGCCCGTTCTTCCCGGAAGACCTGGGCAACTTCCCCCCGGCCTCGCTCACCGACGTCGCCGAGGGCTTCGACGCGGCGAACGCGAAGAAGTTCGTCGAGAAGGTGCGCCGTGCGCCCGAGAGCACCATCGCCCGGGTGTTGCTGCACTTCGCCGGGCTGTTGCAGACGATGCTCTTCGCCGGGCAGAAGATGTTCCTCACCTCGCAGCTGCACATCGAGGCGACGCTCGAGCAGAACCGCGAGCTCGAAGAGCGCAACCGCAAGCTCGAGGACATGAACACCAAGCTGAAGGAGCTCGACCGCCTCAAGAGCGCCTTCCTCGCCACGGTGAGCCACGAGCTGCGCACCCCGCTCACCAGCATCATCGGCTACTCCGAGATGTTGGCCGAGGGCCTCGCCGGGCAGCTCAACGGCGAGCAGGTCGACTACGTGAAGACGATCATGGACAAGGGCGAGACGCTCTTGAAGCTGATCAGCAGCATCCTCGACATCTCGCAGATCGAAGCGGGCAAGGTGCGGCTGACCTTCGAGCCGATGGATCCGCTGGAGCTGATCAATTCCTCGGTCTCGAGCCTCAAGCCCCAGTCGCAGAAGAAGGGCGTCATCCTCGAGGCGAAGCTGCCGCAGCGCTCGTTCCAGGTGACCGGCGATCGCGACCGGCTCCGACAGGTCGTCACCAACCTGCTCACCAACGCGGTGAAGTTCACTCCGAAGGGCGGCACCGTGCGGGTGCTCCTCACCGAGCTCGCTCACCAGCCGGACATCAACGCCCAGGGCTACCGGATCATCGTCGAGGACTCGGGCGTCGGCATTCCGGCGGATCAGTTCGACAAGATCTTCCAGAGCTTCTACCAGGTGGACTCGTCGTCGACGCGCGAGTTCGGGGGCGCGGGCATCGGCCTCGCCATCGTGAAGAGCTTCGCTGAAGGCCATGGCGGGGTGGTGCGGGTGGCGAGCGAGATCAACCGGGGCAGCCGCTTCACGGTGATTCTGCCCGCGCTGCCCTCGTCGCAGGCGACGGTGAACATCACTCCGCCGGTGACCGCGCTGCAGGTGCCGACCGACGACCGCTTCTGAGCGCCGACGAGGACGGCTGCCGCGAGCCGACGGAAGACGTCACGGCCTGCATTCGAGCCCGGGCACTCGGTCTCCCGCCAGCGCGCTCGCTTCGTCGCCGTGCGCCCTTCGCCCGAGGGGGGCGTTCCGCCGTCCCCGAAATCGACCTCCGGCTCGAGTCGATGGAGTAAGTTGATCACCTCGATGCCGCTCACCAAAGGCACCCGCGTCGGGGAGTACGAGGTCGTGCGCCCGCTCGGCTCGGGCGCCATGGGAGAGGTCTACGAAGCAGTGCACCCAGCCATCGGCAAACGGGTCGCCATCAAGGTGATGCGCAACACGGCGGCGGAAGCGGAGGTCGAGGCGAAGCGGCTGCTCGAAGAGGCGCGGGTGGTGAACGCGATTCGGCACCCGGCCATCGTCGACATCTTCGGCGCGAACGTGCTGCCCGACGGGCGTCCCTATCTGGTGATGGAGTTGCTCGAGGGCGAATCACTCCAGGAGTACCTGCGCCGCAACCACCCCTTGGCCATCGCCGACGTCTATTGGCTGCTCGGTGGGCTGCTCGAAGCGCTGGCCGCGGCGCACAAGGTGGGCGTGGTGCACCGCGACCTCAAGCCCACCAACGTCTTCATCTCGGTCGGCCCCGATGGGCGGCGGGTGAAGCTGCTCGACTTCGGCGTCGCCCATCGCGCGAATCGGGAGCGCTTCACGTCTCCTGAGTTCACCGTCGGCAGCCTCGGCTTCATGAGCCCGGAACAGCTCGGCGGCACGGTGCTGCTCCAGAGCGATTGTTACGCGGTCGGCTGCGTGGCCTGGCTGCTCCTCGTCGGCCAGCCGGTCTTCAAGTACGGCAACATGGCCGACCTCGCCCTCAATCACCTGAAGACCGTGCCGCCGTCGGTGAAGACGCTGCGCACCGACGCGCCCGAGCCGCTCGCGCGCTGGGTCGCCAGCCTGCTCCAGAAGGACGCCGCCCGTCGCCCGTCGAACGCGTTCGAGGCGCTGGTGTCGCTCAAGCTGGCCCAGGACGAAGACGTCGACTCGACGGTGGTCGAACCCGACGCGAGCGGAGACGACGACGACGAGCGCACCGTCGCCCTCGCTCCGAAGAAGCCTCCCGAGCCGAAGAAGCCCGTCGAGCCCACCGAGCCAGAAGGTCACGCCCTCGAGGACGACGACGACGAGAGCACGGTGCTCGTGATGGACCCGAAGAAGCGATGAGCGACCGGCCGCGAGACGAGCTCGAGCGCCGCCTGGTGGCCTGAGGTTGCCTCGAACAGTCGAGCGGAAATGTCATGACCGCTCGGTTCGGTCCTTCGCCACGCCGTGCTAGGACGCCGCCGGGTGACGACTCGACGACGATTCCTCGAGGTGGTGGCGGTCGGCGGCGCGTGGGCGTGCGGGCAACCGAAGCTCGGCACCGTGCTGGAGGCGCCAGTCGGCGAGGTCGATGGCGGGTCAGCGTTCGACGCGGGCGAGCTGGACGCGGGCGTCGATGCGGGCGTCGACGCCGGCGCGGAGGACGCGGGGCGGCCGGTCGAGTCGCCAGAGGGGTGGACGGAGTCGTCGAACTTCGCCTTCGGCATCGCCTCGGGCGACGTGCTGGTCGACCGCGTCATTCTCGGCACGCGCTACGACGGCCACTCGCCGCTGCGCCTCGTGGTGTGGCGCATGGAAGGCACGAGCTACGCCGAGCTGGTCGCCGACGTGGCGCTGACCGCGGGTGACGGCGGCTTCGTGCAGCTCGAGGTGCAGCAGCTCGTCGCTGGAGAACGGTATCGCTACGCGTTCATCGAGCAGGTGGGCACCCTTCGGCAGCGCAGCGCCATCGGCCGGTTTCGGGCTGCGCTCGCGCCGGGTCGGTCGGAGCCGCTCGTCTTCGGGGCCTGTTCCTGTACGAGCACCGGCAGCGCCGCGCCGCTCCTCCATGCCGGCTCGCGCGACGACCTGACCGCCTTCCTCCTCCTCGGAGACACCTCGTACAACGACGGCGCCGACACCCAGGCGGAGTACCGGCAGAAGTGGGCGGCGAGCCTCTCCCGCGAGGCCTATCGTCGGCTGCGCGCGAGCACCTCCATCGTCGCGACCTGGGACGACCACGAGGTCGACAACAACTTCAACCCCGAGACCATCTCCGCCGCGAAGCTCCAGGCTGCACGGGCTGCCTTCTTCGAAGCGCTCCCTTTTCGGCGCAGCACCGTCGACCCGAACCGGCTCTGGCGCTCGTTTCGCTGGGGCGACGCGGTGGAGCTCTTCGTGCTCGACACTCGCGGAGAACGAAAGCCCTCCACCCTGCTGACCGCCAACCAGGAGCTGGTGAGCCCCGCGCAGCTCGCCTGGCTCCAGAGCGCGCTCATGGCGAGCCCTTGCCGGATCAAGCTGATCATGAACTCGGTGCCCATCACCGACTTCGGCTTCTCGGCCTTCAACACCGACGCGTGGGTCGTCTACCGGAAGCAACGGCTCGAGCTGCTGCAGTTCATCGACGACCAGCGCCTCACTGGGGTGCTCTGGGTGAGCGGCGACCATCACTTCGCGAGCGCTGGCAGGGTGGCGCCGAGCGGCGTGGGCAGCCGCGCTCTCGAGGTGCTCGTCGGGCCGGGCGCGCAGACCGCGAACCAGCTCTTCCGGCTGCTCTCGACCCCGAGGTGGGACTTCGCGAGCGGTGAGAACAACTACGCCGTCTTTCACTGCGACCCCTCGCGGGGCGAGGTCCGGGTGGTGTTTCACGACGGTCAGGGCGCGGTGCTGTTCGACAAGACCTATTCCGTGTGAGCGCGCGCTGGGGCGCTGCATTTCCGCGCGAACGGTCGAGGGAATAAGCTGAGCGCCGATGGTGCACGCGCTGCTGATGGTCGTTCTCGGTGGTGCGGAACACCTGGGTCCGGTGTTGGAGTTTCCCTCGCAGCCGACGAGCGTCGAGGTCGACGCCACGCCGGTGGGAGTCGCGACGACGCCGGGTGGAGTCGTGGTCGCCTGGACCGATCGCCGCCGCGCAGAGGCGCTCTCCTCGGCGCCGAGTGACCTGCTCATCTCGGATCTCTGGCTGCGGACGCTCGGCGGTGGGCCGGCGGAGTTGATCTGCCAGCAGAAGTCTCCGGCGACGGCGCCCTCGCTCGCCTGGTTCGGCCGGCTCGGGCTCGCCTGGCGCCACAGCGCACAGCTCGATCGAATCTCGCTCACGATTCGGAACGCCGACGGAGGCTGGGCGGGGCAGGAGTGCGGCCTGACGCTGACCGGCGACGCGGGCGCGAGCGGCCCGGTCGTCATCGCCCGCCCCTCGCTGGGGAACGCGCTGGTGCTGTGGGAGGCGGCGGTCGACCGGCTCGTCGGCGTCGAGGCGAACGGGGCGGCGCTGACGTTCGGCGGTCGCGGAACGCGCGCCTCGGGGATCGAGGTTGGAGGCGCGCTCTACGTCGGGGCCTTCTTCGACGGCGGCATCGAGTCGCGCAAGGACGGGCTGCTCGAGTTCTCGGTCGAGGGCGAGGCCTTCGCGTACGCCCAAGAGCCGAACCGACAGCCCGTGCTCTTCGTTCTCTCGTCGAGCGGCAACCTCGTCGAGCAGGGCACCGGACGGAGCGCGGGGCCCTTTCGAGGGCAGCTCTTCGCGACGAACGTGGGCAGTCCGGTCGCGCTGGCGGAGACTGGCGCAGGGGCGGTCGCGCTGTGGTGGCCGGGCGCGGCACCGAGGTCGCTCGGGTTGTTGGGAACGGCGGCCGGGGTCACCGAGGCCGCGCGTGGAGACGGGGGCGTCGCGCTCGTTCGCGCCAGCTCGGGTGAGCTCTTCGCGCTCCCGTTCGCGAACCTGACGTCGAGCACGGGGCCGGTGCGGGTGTCCGAGTCGCACGGGTTGCAGCGTCGGCCTTCCATCGCGTGGAGCAACGGCCGCTGGGCAGTGGCCGCAGAGCACCGAACGAACGCCTGGTGGGGCGTGGTGGGCACAGTGGAGCTGGAGCCGTTGACGGTGACCGTGACCCCGCTCCCGCCGGTCGTCTGGCCTCGGCTGTTGCAGCACCCGAGCGGCTCGTTGTTCATGCTCTACGGCGCAGGTGGGAACCAGGCCGTCGTCTCGTATCTGCCTCCCGAGCTTCCGAACCTCAATACAGTGCTGCCGGTGGACACCGAGCTCGAGAGCGGCGCAGCCGGCCGAACGACGATTCTCGCGTGGAAGGCGCCAGTGGTGGGGACTCACGAAGAGCAGCTCCTCCGCCCGGGGCAGATGCCCATCACGACGCGCCAGGCTGGAAGCGTGCGGTGCGCCGCGTGGGCAGCGGGCCAGTTCGCGGTGACTCGGAGGGTGGGTGGTGAAGCGAGGTTGGTGACCTTCGCCGACGGGGAGCTCCCCGAAGACGCTGGTTCGCCGCTCGCCGCGACCGACGCGTGCGTCGCCGGTCGACCACTCCTCGAGCCGACCGAGTTCGGCTTGGCGACCGCCGAACCTGCCGCCATCGTGGTGTCGACGTTGGGGTCGGCGACGCGGCACCTCGTGTCCACCGGGGCCGTGCCGCGTGACGTGCACCTCGCGCCGCTCCCGAACGGGTGGATCGTCATCTGGGAAGACGAGGACGGGCTCGGGTCGGCCATCGTCGAAGACGACGCGGCTCCCCGGCTCCATCGCCTCGACTCGAGCGGGTCACGACTGCGAGGACGGGCGGCGGTCGCCACCAACCCAGCGGGCGAGGCGGTGGTGGTGTGGCCGGCGGTGGTGGGTGATGGCGTCGTGCTGCGGGCTCGCCACTTCACCCCGGTCGTCGCCGATGGTGGCACGACGGGGCCCGATGCCGGCGACGTGGATGGCGGCTCGACGGACGGTGGGGGAACCGTCGCCTACCAGTTTCAGCCGACGTGCTCGTGCTCGAGTCCGGCAGCGCCGTTGCTGTTCGTGGTGCTGGTGGTGCTGGCTCGCCGTCGGCGCCGCTGAAGCTCGCGGAGCCTCCTCGGGATTCTGAGGCCGGACGCGCGTCGGCGCTTGCAAGCATGCAGAGAGACGGTCGCTCCGACTGGCCTTCGCCTTGCGACGGCGGCGGTGATGGGCCGCTGGGTGCTCTCGATGTTCCTGCTGACCGGGTGCGGCGCTGAGCGGGCGCCCGTCGGTCCCGACCGTGCTGGTCCGCGCCTCGACCTCAACGACGTCTCGTTCCTGGTGCCGCTGCCCGAGCCGACGCGGGTGGAGGCGATGCTGACCGTCTCGACGGCAGGCGCGATGGGGCCGCTGCTGCCTCGGCATCTCTTCGATGGGCTCCCGTTGCTGGTGGCTGATCAGAAGGCCGACGGGCTGTTCGGCGAGCTGCGCATCGTGTCGGTGCGGGTCGACCCGTGCTTCCCGGGAGCGACCGGCGAGTGTCTGCGGCAGGTGCGGCTCGTGGCGCAGCCGGTGTTCGTCGACCAAGGGCGGCTGTCGACTCGCGACGCGACGGTGCACCTGTTCTACACGCTCGACGAGGCGCGCTTCTCGAGGGTGGTGGAGCAGCTCTTCGTGATGGACGAGCAGGCCGGAGAGATGACGAACGGCGTGCTCGACGTGCACCCGGTGCTGCGGCGGCAGGGGCTCGATGGCCCGTACCACGCGAAGCTGAAGGCGATGGTGCTCGAGGCGTGCGGTCACGCCACGTTGTCGCGAGTGGCCTTCATGAGCGTCGACTCGACGGGCACGCTCTGGCGCTTCGGGGCGTTCAACGTCGAGCGCGGGGTGCTCCAGCCAGACCCGATTCCGCGGCTCCCGGCGTTGGTGGTGCAGGGCGTTCAGGAGTTCGGCACCGAGACGTTTCGCAACGGCTCGCTGCTTCCCGCGGCGCCCGACGATCGGCTCGACACGCTCTTGAGCGAGAGCGCGCTGCGGTTGGCGGACCCGAGGACGGTGAGCTCGGCGATCACCTCGGCGCTGCGCCTCGAGCACCCGGAGCGCTCGTCACCGAAGACGGTCGACTGCGCGAGCTGCCACGTCGCCTCGCGGGCACGCAGCCATGCGGAGCGGTCGCTTCAGTTGGACACGAGCACGCACCCCGACGCCTTCACCGCGGAGGGCTTCGAGCTTCGTCGCGCGGACGAGGCGGGTGACGACCCCAAGGCGTTGCGAGCGTTCGGCTACGTGGGAGTGAAGTCGGCGTTCAGTCAGCGGACGATCAACGAGAGCGCGGTGGTAGCGCGAGCGTTGGAGGCACGGCGGCCGCGGTGAGCCGGAAGCCGGTCGCGCGCTCACCCCGCGTCACGCAGCACCCGAACGAGCTCCTCCAGCGAGCCGTGCGTCTCCGGAATTCGCTGACGTTTCGGGGCCCACACGACCCGCACCAGCAGGCTCAGCTCGTCGTGCACCCGCTTCCAATCGTCGGTGTCGCGCAGGCGATCGGCCTGTCTCGCGACGGGGATCAACCCACCCAGCACCAGCGGCGCGCGGTCGAGCGACCTCGGCAGCTGACTCAAGGTCGCGGCGAGCTCGATCAACGCATCGCGGGCGCCTCCATCGAGCCCGAGCGCCAGGGTGAGGTTGTGCTCGCGGTGCCAGAGCCAGCGCAAGACGGTGAAGCGCTCCGGTTCCTTCCAGCTCACTGGCGAGAGCACGTCGTTGATCAGCTGATCCATCCGCGCGACGGCCATCGTCCGCCAGAACTCCGAGTAGAGCAGCAGCTCCGGGCCCGACTTCGGTGGAGTGGTGAGGGTGCGCCGCGCGCGCTTGCGCAGAAAGCGCACCAACGACCCGGTCGCGTCGATGCGAACGAGCCGCTGCCACACCGCCTCCAGCGAGGCGACGCCATCGGGCCAGCTCTCGATGAAGTCGTCGAGCTCGTCGATGGACATCGGCAGCCGCGCCGGGCCTTGAGACGGCCGACCGAAGAGGAGTTCGGCCTTGCGCGCGAAGCCGACGGCCCGCCGCAGCTCGGGCGTGTTGGGCGGCAGCACCTCGAGCGCCGTCGACCAGCGCTGCCCGGGAAGGACGATGCGGGGCGCGGTGAGGACCTCGGTCTCGAGCGCCTCGATGCCGGGGCGCAGGGCGTCGGAGGGGAGCTCTCGCCCGAGCCGCTTCGAGACGAGCGCGAGCAGGTCGGTGCGGAGCAGCTCGACCTCGGCGCGGTGCCGCATCACGAAGAGCCCGTCGGCCCAGCCTTCGATGCGGGCGCGCTTGAGCACCGAGCCGAGCGCCTCGTCGACCTCGTCTTGAACCCGAACGACCTCTTGGAGCAGCTGCGCGTTCTTCCGCAGGCGGGCTCGCCAGCGCCAGCTCGCGAGGGCGTTCACCAGGGCGCGGTACCGAAGCCGGGTCGCCTCGAGCAGCTCCGCCCGGCCCTCGAGCCTCACTCGTACCGACGCCTCGTCCACGAGCGGACAATAGCTGCGAGTTCGTCAGCGTGCGTTGACGGTGTCGATGAGGTCGAGCAGCTGGGCGTAGTTGGACAGGCTCCGAGAGGGCTTCACCGCCTGGGTGCCCGACTCGAAGACGCTCGCCGCGTGCCGCCGGGTGATGGCGTTCGAGGAGACGATGTCGAGCCGCTCGCGGTACTCGCCGGGCACGTAGGTGCCGTACTCGGCCCACGCGTCGTGACAGCCCAGCTCCTTGGCGATGGCGATGTCCTTCTTGACCGAGTCGCCCACCACCAGCACCTCGGCTGGCTGCAGGCCGTACGTCTGGAGGATCTTCTTGAGGCCGGCGGCGTTGGGCTTCTCGTAGTCGCGAGGCAGCTCCACCACCGGGCAGGCGGGCGTGTAGGCCCCCTTCTCTTGCTTGAGGAGAATGTCGGGGGCGACGAGGGCGGCGCCGTCGGGGCCTTCGGGAAAGGTGAAGCCGGGCATCGTGTACATCGCGGTGAGGAGCACGTCGAAGCCGAGGCGCCGCACCCGCTGCTCGGCCGGGTTCCTCGGGGCGTCGGTGAGCGCCACGACGGGAATGCGCCGCTCCTTGAGCGCGGTGAGGGTCTCGATGACGCCCTTGTAGGGCTTCAAGTACTTGCGCCGCGCATCGGAGAACGCTGCCCGCGCCGGCGCGATGACGAGCTTGTCGAAGCTGCCGAAGTCGGGAAACTCCTCGTACAGCTTCGATTCCTGCAGGGCGAACGGGTACTCGTTCGACTCGTACTTCGTGTAGACGGCCTTGAGCGCCTGCACCACCCGAAGGCGCGGCAGGTTGGTCGCCCGCACCACCGCGTCGACCATCGCCTCCACCGCCGGGACGACGTAGTCGATCCACGAGTACAGCGTGTTGTCCATGTCGGTGACGACGAGGCGAATGGCCATGGCGCGGCGTTCAACCGCACTCGGGTGGCGATGTCGATGCTCTCGGTCGCGACGAGCGCTGCCGTTCTCCTCTACACTGCGCTCACGCTCGAGCCGGAGCCGCCGAAGAGGTCACCGATGAAGCTGCAAGCCTTTGCCGTGCTGACGTTCCTGGCTGCCTGTGCTCCGCCCGTCGTCGAGGTGAAGGACCGCAAGCTCGCGACCACCACCTCGGTCGGCGTCGATTCGACCGCGCTCTGCGACGGCGCGCCGTTCGGCAAGGGCAGCATCGACTACGCGAAGGACTTGAAGGAAGCGGGCATCGACCTCTCGCAGGGCTGCATCAAGCAGGGCACCTTCGAGCTGGTGGCGGAGTACGGCGACCTGGGCCCCGGCGCGAGCTGCACCTCGCCACGCGGCACGGTCACCCTCGACGCCATCACCCTCGAGGCCGACTGCACCGCGGGGGCGCCGAAGCAGACGCTCCGCACGGTCTGCGCGTCCAACCGCCTCGACGTCACCGACGGCACGCTGGTCTTCACCAGCCTCAACGCCTGCCTCGACGAGATCGAGCGCACCCAGAGCGAGCCCCTGCGCAAGCTGATCAACACCTGCAAGCCGACGAAGCTCACCTTCGTCGCCGAGGGCACCTGCTCGAGCGACCTCTGCTTCAAGGCCAACGTGCTCTTCGGGGTGCAGACCAAGAACGTCGTCGCGCAGCTCGGTGGCACCTGCCCTTGACGCGGGTCGCGCGTGGGAGCGACCGCCTCCTTGGTTCCGCTCGTGCTCAGCGCCCGTCGAGCAGCAACAGCCAGTCGGAGCCGCTCGCCGCGTTCATTCCCGGCGCGGTGAACGTTCGGGTGCCGCTGGTGTTGGTCATCGCTCCCGCGCTCTGCGAGCCGGCCGAGCTCGGGTCGACCCAGCTGGGAGTGGTGGTGACCGAGAGCTGCGCGAGGTTCACGGTGACGCTTCCTCCGCTCGGGAGATAGAGGGTCGCGAGCCGGCCGTTCGCGGTGCGCGCGGCGTAGGCGGTGCCGCTGCCGACGAGCGAGGGGTGCGGAGCGAGCTCGAACCAGGGCAGGCCGTCGTAGAGGCGCTTGAAGCTCTGCATGTCGCGAGCGCCCGGGGAGGCGAGCTGCGCTTGCCAGGTCGGCGGGCCGCTCGGGCTGAAGCAGTTGGTGCGGCCGAAGCACCAGAGCGGGGAGTTGCCGGTGATGCGGCCAGCGCCGCCGAACGCCATCGTCACGAAGCCCTCGGCACGCAGGCTCTGCCGGGAGCTGGAGTTCTCGTTCTCGTAGAAGCCCTCGATGAGGAAGAAGGGCTTGGTGCCGTTGGCGAAGGCGCTCGCCGCGAGGGTGGGAGTGTTCCCGACGTAGATGTTGTTGACGTCGATCCACGTGTCGCCGGCCCAGAAGGCGAGCGGCTCGACGCCACGAGAGCCGTGAAAGGTGAAGAGGTGCGTGGTGTCGACGTCGCGCACGCCATCGACGAGGTTGCGGACGACGTTCTTGTCGGCGGGCTCGTAGTCGCCACCGGCCGCGTAGAGGATGTTGGGGTGCGCGCGGAACCGGGTGCCGACGAAGCGCCCGAAGTCGCGCCGCTGCGTGGGGGTGAGCGCGACCAGGTCCTGGTACCAGCCCTCGTTGCCGCCGCCGTAGCCGAGGTAGGCGAAGGTGAAGACGATGAGCATGCCGTGGCGCTCGGCCGCGCTGACGACCTGCTCGGCCCAGTCGAAGTAGGCCGCGTTCGGTGTGCTCATGTTGCCGGGTGAGTTGAAGGGCGCGAGGCCGTCGATGGTGTTCGGCGCCCGAGTCGCGAACTGGTGCTCGACGAGGCTCACCAGCAAGGTGTTGATGCCGCGCTGTTGGCGGTCGTCGAGGTAGGTCGTGAGTTGGCCTCCGTCGAGTTCGACGATCATCGACCAGGCGGCCTCGCCGTGGAGGAGGAAGGGCCGGCCAGAGGCGTCGACGAAGCTGCGGCCCGAGGGGGCGATGCGCACGGGGAAGATGCCACCGTCGACTCCGGCGTCGGAGCCGGTCGCTCCACCGCTCGTACCGCCGCCGACAGCGCCGCCACCGACGGATCCACCGGCCGACGAAGCGCCGCCACCGACGGATCCACCGGCCGACGACGTGCCGCCACCGACGGATCCACCGGCCGACGACGTGCCGCCACCGACGGATCCACCGGCCGACGAAGCTCCACCAGCGACGGATCCACCGGCCGACGACGTGCCACCACCGACGGATCCACCGGCCGACGACATGCCGCCACCGACGGATCCACCGGCCGACGACGTGCCACCAGCGACGGATCCGCCAGCCGACGACGTACCGCCACCGACGGATCCACCGGCCGACGAAGCTCCGCCAGCGACTGATCCACCCGCGTCGCCGCCTGCAGCCGAGCCGCCTGCGGAGTTGCCGCCGGTGCCTCCCGCGACCGCTCCACCAGCGTCGCCTTCTGGGCTGACGAGCCCCTCACACCCCACCGCGAGTCCGATCAGCGACGCAAGCGCGAGCGCCCTCGCGCGGCTCACCCGATTCGATGGTCTCGCGTCCGAGGCGCTCACGAGCCGATGATTCACTGCCCCTCGCACCCGAGTCCACCTCTCGTCGCAGCTTGCTCCAGTCAGGCCGCCTCATGCGGCGTTCACGACGCGAAGAGAGATTTCCGCACTTGCCCCAAGAGGGGGGCATGACCGAGGTTCATCGAATGCTCGTGCGACCGTGGCTGTGCCTCCTCGCCGTCTCCGCCTGCGGTCCCGTCGCAGGAGAGATGGACGGTGGGGAAGCCTCCGGTGGCGGAAACGTGGCTGGCGGAAACTCGGCTGGCGGAAACTCGGCGGGCGGAAACTCGGCTGGCGGAAACTCGGCTGGCGGAAACTCGGCGGGCGGAAACTCGGCGGGCGGAAACTCGGCTGGCGGAAACTCGGCTGGCGGAAACTCGGCTGGCGGAAACGTCGCTGGCGGAAACGTCGCTGGCTGAAACGTCGCTGGCGGAAACGTCGCTGGCGGAAACGTCGCTGGCGGAAACTCGGCGGGCGGAAACTCGGCGGGCGGAAACGCGCCGACCGGACCCGATCACGAGTGGGCGGTCTGGCCGGCGCCTCCCATCGTCCGCCCCGCGAGCGGCTTCGACATCGACGGTGGCGTCGTGCGAGATCCACTCACCGGCCTGGAATGGCAACAGAGCCTGAGCGCTCCGCTCACCATCACCGACGCTCAGCAATACTGCGCCGGCCTCACGCTCGCTGGGGGCAGCTGGCGGCTCCCAACCCTGATCGAGCTCGATTCCATCGTCGACTTCACCAGGTCGCGCCCGGCGATCGCCCCGGCCGTCTTCCCCGGCACGCCGAACGCCGATCTCTGGACGTCCTCCCCGACGGTCATCTCGCCCACGAGCACGCGGAGCATCAGCTTCAGCTACGGCATCGACGGCTGGAGTCTCCCAGCCGAGCTCGCTCACGCCCGCTGCGTGCGCTCGACCCGCCCAGTCCCCATCCGCGCGCTCGTTCCTGGCCCGCCCGCCGGCCGCTACACCCTCACCGCGACGGCCGCCTTCGACACCCAGACCGGCCTCACCTGGCAACGCGACGCGCCCACCACGCGGGTCACCTGGGCCGAGGCTGGCGCCGCCTGCCAGTCGCTCACCCTCGGCGGGCTCTCCGGGTGGCGGTTGCCGACGGTGCAGGAACTCAAGACCCTCGTCGACGTGCGCGCCCAACCGCTCGCGCTCGACCCGCTCATCTTCCCCAACACGCTTCCTGCCGACTACTGGAGCTCCACCATCGGCTTCAACACCGCCACCGCCTGGAGAGTCGACGCGCGCACCTCGATTCAATACCCGAACTTCCAGAACGGCATGACGGCCTACGCACGCTGCGTTCGGTGACTCCTCTCGCCGCTCTGCTCGTTGTGCCAAGCTCACGGAATGATCCGCAAGCTCGCGCTCCTGCTCCTCGCGCTCCCGGTCGCGTTCGGCCTTCATGCCGTCACTCGCAGCAAGCGCATGCAGCGGGCGTTGTCGAACACCTCCCAGTTCGAGCCGATCAACAGCGCGCGGGCGCAGAACAAGCGGCTGCTCGTCAGCATCGAGCCGCCAGGGTGCCAGTGGGCGCAGCACGCCGCGCAGGAGATCGGCCAGGTGCAGGCGAAGTTCGTCGATCGCTACGTCTTCATGCAGCTCCAGGTGGGCACGGTCGCCACCAACGGCACCGACCCCTTCGACTACCTCTCCTCGAAGTGCGAAGCCGGGCTCTGCCTGTTCGACCCAGCGGGAGGCGCGGTGAAGGCCTTGCCCGAGCTCATCGCCGCGGCCGATCTCGAACGCGAGCTCGAGACGTTCGCTCGCTGATCAGGCCCGCAGCCCGCGCTCGTACACCGCGTCACAGAACTGGAGAAAGGCCGTCTGGTGGAGCCCCGCCAGTTGCTGAGCCGCGTCGAGCGCACGCGCTTGCACCGTCGCCGTCCATCGGGCCGTCGCTCCACCTCGGCGGTGCACGTCACCCACCAGGCTCCCGAGGTGACGGGCAAAGGCGGTCAGCGCCTCGGCCGGAACGTCCTCGACGCTCAGCTTGTCGTCCTTGGCCTGCAGCCGGTTCACCACCACCGGCAGCTTCCCGAGCTTCGACGCGCCCAAGAAGGCCGGAGGCCGCGGCAGCACGTGCCGGACGACCTCGACGAGCTGATCAGCCGATGGGGCGCTCGAGGTCCACGTCGAGCCGCGCACCTCCTTGAGCTCGAGGAGCCAGGGTGACTCGTCGCCGCGGACCAGCACCCAGAGCCGCTCCACCCCGAGCGAGCCGGTGCCAGCGATGCGCCGGGTGACGTCGAGCACCTCCACCGCGCGTGACGGCGGACGGAGCGCCTCGGGCAGCGCGGCTCTCCACTGCTCGAGCGCCCGAGGGACCTCCTTGACGACCGAGCGCGGCGCGGGCGGCGTTCTCTCCGGGTTGCGCACCAACCGGCCCTGCTCGTCGACCTTCTTCTTGAGCACCGCCTCGGGGTTCGCCGTCGCCACTTCCTGGGTGAGCGAGCGAATGAACGGTGGAGGTCGAATCACCTCGCCGCGCAAGCCCGAGTCGTAGCCCTCGAGCAGGTCGTAGGCGATCTCCAGCACGGTGAGGCCCGACGCCTCGAGCTCACTGCGCGCGAGCAACGTCGAGGTGAGCAGGCGGAGCACGTCGAAGGCGACCGGCCCCTCGAACGTCTCGTCGAAGTCGTTGACGTGGAAGGCGACCCCGCGCGCCGACCGAAAGACGCCGACGTTCTCGAGGTGGAGGTCGCCGACCAGCCAGCCCTGGCCGGGCAGCCCGTGCAAGAGGCTGGGGTGTCGCTTGAGCATCTCGACCCAGAGCGCCGAGGCCCCGCGGAGGAAGCCGAAGGGAGAGGTCGCCATTCGCCGCCACTTCCGCTCGAGCAGTGCCGGCCGTTTTCCGAGTCGGGCACGGTCGGCCCGCACCTGCACGCTCGCCAAACGTCTCTCGTCCCATGGCCGCGTCTTACGCGAGTTCGCGCTCACGCGGCGCCGAGCTGGGCTTCCGACTCACGCGGCGCCGAGCCTGAGCGTCCGACTCACGCGGCGCCGAGCCTGAACTCTGACGTCAGAACGCTGACGCACCGGTGCACTCGCGCGAGATCGCGGCGCGGCCCGGGCGTTGCTGTCCTCCCCGGGGATTTCGGCACGAGGGACGACATGCACAAGGTGACCATCATCGGGCTCGCGACGCTGCTCGGGTGCGGCGGAGCGGAGGAGCCATTCCTCGACGTGGCGGGCGCTCCGCGCCAGACGAACGCCCAGCCGCCTCCTGCCCTGGTTCGGTGCGTCGAGCACACCGCGCCCGAGCTCATCGACAGCCCCACCGACGCCTCCCTCGCCATCATCGGAGACGGGCTCTTCGTGGTGCGCGTCGGCCGCAGCGTCTTCTTCACCCGGTGGGGCCAGTTCGTCGTCGACCCCAAGGGCTTCGTGACGACGCTGCGCGGCGATCGCGTGCAGGGCCTCGACGTCAACGGCAGGCTCGTCGATCTCCAGGTTCGTTCCCCGCAGGCGATGCCGCGCCCGACCTCCTCGATTCACGTCGAGGCGAACTTGGACCCAGCCGCGGTCGTCACCGTCTTCGACCCCGCGCACCCGGAGTCGACGAGCAACCTCCTCACCCACGTCACCGTCTTCGACGCGGCGGGCGTCAGCAGCGAGGTGACGCTCGCGTTCAACCGCACCGCGCTCGGCCAGTATGACTTCCACGCGAACGTGCGCGGGCCCCGGCTCGGAGGGCCGTTCGACCTCGCCTCGGGCACCTTGACGTTCGACGCGACTGGCCGGCTCCGTTCGCTCACCCAGCGCTCGGCGGTCACCGTGGCGCTCGCCGAGAAGCTCCAGCCGCTCACCTTCGACTTGGGAGATCCGCTCGCTCACGGTGGAACGGGCCTCGGAGGCGTCACCCAGACGGCTCCAGCGGGCGGCACCATCGCGCGACTCACTCAAGACGGGGTCGCGGCCGGCGCGGTGGAGTGGCTCGAGTTCACCGCCGACGGGCACCTCTTCGGCCACTTCACCAACTCGGGCCGGGTGGAGGTCGGTCAGCTCGCCCTCGCCAACTTCTCGCTCGCCCGCAGCCTCGCGCCGACCGTCGACGAGCTCCTCGTCGACACCCAGGAGAGCGGCCCTCCAGTCCTCGGGCGGCCCTTGGGTCGCAACTTCGGCGCCATTCGTACCCGAACGCTCGACGCGAGCTGCCAGCCGCAGCGCTGAGGCCGCCCCGTCTCGTTGCGTCGTGCGGAGTTTGCGTTTCGGCCGACCTGCTTGCACAGTCGGGGTCCCCGCTGTGTCCAAACAGGCACATTCACCGGCCACCGAAAAGCAGTCATGACGACGTCGATGCGGAGTCCTCTCCTTCTTCTCTGGCTGTCCCTCACCGTCCTCGGCGCCGCGTGTGGGTGTGGTCCCAAGAAGCCCGCCGTCGAGACCCTCAAGAAGGAAGGCGAGCCCTGCTCGGCGGACGACCGCTGTGAGACCGGGCTCTGCGACGGCGTCACCCAGGCGGTCTGCGTGCGCAAGTGCGCGGTGGGCTGCAACGCCGAAGAGGTCTGCACCCAGCTGACGCCTGGCCGCTTCAGCTGTCAGCCCGACCAACGGCGGCTCTGCCAGTCCTGCCTGCTCGACTCCGACTGCCCGTACCCGGCCGACAAGTGCATCGTGGTGAACAGCGAGAAGGTCTGCGGCCGTGACTGCGCCTTCGACCAGAACTGCCCCAGCGGCTACGTCTGCGTGAACGCCCGCGGCTCCGACGGGAACGCGAAGGTGCAGCAGTGCTCTCCGATGGTGGCGAGCTGCGCGTGTCTGGCCCGCGGCGACCTGATGCAGCCGTGCGTGAACGTGAACGACGCCGGCACCTGCTTCGGGGTGAAGACCTGCGATCTGGTGAACAACGGCGTCTCGTGCAACGCGCGCACGCCCGAGCTCGAGACCTGCAACGGCCTCGACGACGACTGCGATGGGGAGACCGACGAGGGCGCGGGCACCATCAGCTGTGGCGTGGGCGCGTGCCTGCGCAGCGCGAACTCCTGCGTCGACGGCGGCACCGGCACCTGCACGCCCGGCATGCCCATCACCGAGCTGTGCAACAACGTCGACGACGACTGCGACGGCACCGTCGACAACGGCTTCCCCATCGACAACGACGTGAACAACTGCGGCGGCTGCGGCGTGCGCTGCAACCTCCCGCACGCGACCTCCACCTGCTCGATGCGCACCTGCCACGTCGACACCTGCGACCTCGGCTGGGCCAACTGCGACCGCATGGACCCGAACGGCTGCGAGGTAGAGACCGCTTCCAACGCCATGCACTGCGGTGGCTGCAACAGGCCGTGCGCCCGGCCGAACTCGACGGCGACCTGCGTGAACAGCAGCTGCCAGTACCAGTGCGCCCCCAACTTCTGGGACCTCGACGGCGACCCGAGCAACGGCTGCGAGTACGCCTGCACCTTCATGTCGTCGACCGACCTGCCCGACCTGGGCTTCGTCGACGCGAACTGCGACGGCATCGACGGCGAGGTGATGCGCGGCATCTTCGTCTCCACCACGGGCGCCGACTCGAACCCGGGCACGAAGGCGATGCCGAAGCAGACGCTCGCCGCGGCGGTGACGGCGCTGGTGACGAGCGGCAAGCGCGACCTCTACCTCTCGGCCGGAACGTACACCGGCCCGCTCGCGCTCCTCGGAGTGAGCGGCGTGAACGTGGCCGGCGCCTACCACCCGATGACGTGGCAGCGCGCGCTGACGAACCAGGTGAACGTGAACGGCGGCGCGAAGGCGCTGGAGATCGAAGGCGCCTCGAACGTGCTGGTGCAGGCGCTTCGGTTCCAGGGCGGGCTGGGGGCACCGACGGCGTATGGAGGCTGGGTGAAGGAGTCGCAGAACGTTCGGCTCGAGAGCCTGGAGCTGCGCGCGGGCAACGGCGCGAACGGCCAAGACGGCGCCGACGGCTCGCCGGGCACACCTGGAGACCCCGGAGGCCCCGGCCGGCAAGGCTGCTCACGAGACATCACCGGAATCGGTGGCGCGTGCCTGTTGGCGTTCGGCTTCTGCTCGAACCCGTCGGCGGGAACGGGCGGCGCGAGCGGGTGTGGCTTTCCCGGTGGCAACGGCGGCTCGCCCACGTTCGGTCCGTCCGCGCCTCCAGGAACGGTGGGCAGCAACGCGCCGATGGGCACCGGCACGGGCGGGCAGGGCGTCGGTGGGCAGATTGGGCGTGGGCCAGGGCCGAACACGTCGAACGGCACGGTGGGCGCTCCGGGAACGAGCGGGACGAACGGCGCTGGCGCGACGACGGCGGGCGGCTTCTCGATGAACGGCTTCGCGGGCTCGTCGGGTTCGCCAGGGACGGCGGGAACTCCGGGCAAGGGCGGCGGTGGTGGTGGCGGCGGTTGCGGCGGGCAGATGGTGCTCGACGCGTCGAACACCTGCAACGCGTACGGGAGCGGCGGGGGTGGCGGTGGTGGCGGCGGCTGCGGCGGCGCGCGAGGTGAAGGTGGCTTGCCCGGTGGAGCGTCGATCGGCCTCTTCCTCTTCAACGCGAACGTGAGCGCGCAGGGCGTGGTGGCGGTCGCCGGCAACGGAGGCGCCGGTGGTCGCGGCGGTCAAGGCGGCGCGCTGGGCATGGGCGGCGGCGGCGGCGCCTCTCCCTACGGTGGCAACACGCCCTTCTCGGGAACGGGGCAGGGGAACGCGTGCGTCGGCGGGGTCGGTGGGGCGGGCGGGAGCGGCGGCGCCGGTGGACACGGTGGCGGCGGCTCTGGTGGCTCGGTCTACGGGCTGGTGAAGAACGCGACCTCGATGTGGAACCCCATCAGCGGCACCTCGTTCATGGTGGGCAGCATCGGCGCGGCCGGCACCTCGCCCGGAAACGCCGGCGTTCCTGGCGTGTCGGGCATTCAGCTGACCTTCTGACACCGCCGCGTTTCTCCGCGTCACCTCGGCGTTTCACTCGTCAGCGGCCTTTGCATTCTCGTGCGTCACGCACCGGTGCGCGGGGTCGACAATCCCCCCATGCGTTCACTTCTCCTCGTCTCGCTGGGGCTCGTCGGCTGTGGGGTGTCGACGGTGGAGTTCGTCGATGCGGACGACGTCGCCGCCGAGGCCTCCGAGGAGCTGATCACCAACTCCCGACCCGACCGGCTCGTCGTCTACAACCTCAACGTCGAGAACATGCTCTTCGACTGGAAGGACCTCGTCCACGACATGGCCCGCGACGACCTGCGGCCCGACCTCTTCACCGTGCAGCAGGTCACCGACGAGCGCGAGCTCGAGCGGCTGGCGGCCTTCATGACTCGGCGGCTCGGCGTGAGCTACGTGGGCGTGGTGGCGCAGGCGAACCCGCCCGATCGCCGCTTTCAAGATCAGATCCGTCCTCATCCGACGGTGACGACCGGGCTGATCTTCCGCGACCGCCGCTTCGACGTCGTCACCAAGACGAGCTGGAGGCCGTGGGGCAAGGGCTTCGCAGACCAGCCGAAGACGTGTGACGAGCGGTCGCCGCACTCGGGCTACGAGACGCTGCGGGTGAAGCTCTTCGACACGCGCGCGCAGAAGCACGTCGTGGTGACCTCGCTCCGTCACTGGACGTGGCATTCCTGCAACTCGAAGAACCTCTTCGAGCTGGCCGACGGCTGGGACACCGGCGCCAACGCGCACCCGGGGCTCGGCTCGGGCGCGGCGCTCCATCTGGTGGCAGGTGACTTCAACGAGCCGGCCTTCGACGGCGACGGCAACGCCAAGTGTTGGTACCGGCAGATGAACGGCTCGCTGCGCCAACCGACCTGCGCGAACGAGCGCGAGCTGGGCTTCACCGAGCCGGCCTTCGAGGCGTGCGGTGGCGACAAGGCGTGCACCAACCGGCTCACCGGCATCGACTTCGTGTTCGTTCGGCGCTCCGACGGAGTGAAGGCCCGCGCCGACCACTTCGACGTGGTGAGCTTCGACGAGGCGCATCGCTCGTCGGTGGCGGCGACTGGTGGGGACGGTCCGTCGAACCTCGAACGCCGTGACGGCTACGACGATCAAGGCCCCGACTACTCGCAGCACCACGCGATGCGGGCCTTCGTCTACTACGAGTGAGTCGAGTGACCTTCTGAGTCACCCGCGGCGGGACCGAAGCGAGAGGGAGTGGTTCGGCGACCTTCGACGCCAACCCGGACGACGCGGGTCAGCGAATTCTCGAGCGCACGAACTGTCTGACGCGCGTCCGGCAGTTCCGGCTGCAATTCGCCATCGCTGGCGGTACCACCCGCTCGCTCTCACTCAGGAGGTCTCACCGTGTTTCGAGTCGTCGCCGTCGTCGCCGTCTTCACCCTCTCCGCCTGCGCGGATCTCTCGAAGTACAGCAAGGAGAGCAGCGATCTCCTCGCCATGTTCTCGCCCAAGGCCGACGGGCTGCTCGCGTCGGGCAACGCGCTCAAGGACCGGGCGCTGAAGATCCCCGCCGAGGTGCCTGGCGCCTCCGACCTGGTGACGAAGATCACCAACAACCAGACCTCGCTCGAGAAGCTCAAGGGCGACGTGACCGGCTACCCAGGGAAGATCGAGGAGGCCATCAAGGCCGGCAACGCCGACGAGGTGAACAAGCTGCTCGAGGCGCAGAAGGCCGCGTCGACGGGCGGGCTCGACTCCGCGGTGAAGACGATGGACGGGCTCAAGGGCGAGGTCACCGGCATGGAGTCGAAGGCCGCGACGCTCGCCGAAGAGAAGAAGAAGGCCGCGGTGGCGAAGGTCGAGGCGCCGCCGGCTCCCGTGTCGTACTCGAAGGCCCTCTCGACCGGCTTCTCGCTCTCGGGGAACCTCACTGGCATCGAGGCCCAGCTCGTCGGCTTCATCGAGGACGCCGGCAAGAAGATCGACAAGACGACCTGGTTCGACTTCGACCGCCTGCTGTTCAAGTCCGGGAGCGCCGAGCTCGAGATGGACAAGTCGAAGGACCAGCTCGTCAACGTCGCCGAGATCCTCAAGGCCTACCCGAAGGTGAAGCTGAAGGTCGGCGGCTACACCGACAACCAGGGCAAGGCCGACGCCAACAAGAAGCTCTCGCTGGCGCGCGCGCAGACCGTGCAGAAGGCCATCGTCGCGCTGGGCATCAAGGCCGATCGGCTCGAGCCCGAGGGCTACGGCGCCGAGCACCCGGTCTGTCCGGCGAACGACACCGACGAGTGCCGGGCGAAGAACCGCCGCATCTCGCTGCGCGCCACCGCGAAGTAAGTCCCCTCACCTCAGGAGGTCGTCATGGGCATGTTCGATTTCGTCTCGAAGGTCGGCGCCAAGCTGGGCATCGACTACTTCGAGAAGCAGGAAGAGCTGAAGAAGGTCGCCTCCGAGCAGGACCGCGCCGCGCAGGATCAGGCCCTGCGTGATCAGGTCGCCCAGCAGCTGCTCGCGCAGGCCAGGTTGATCCACCTCCCCATCGAGAACTTCTCGGTGGTGGTGGCGCCGGGCGGGGTGGTGTCGCTCTCCGGCACGGCCGCGAGCCAGGAGGCCAAGGAGAAGGCCGTCGTCTTCGTCGGCAACCACCAGGGCATCACCAAGGTGAACGACGATGGCATCGCGGTGGTGAAGCCCGAGCCGCCCGGCGTTCTCCATCGAGTCCAGAAGGGCGACACGCTCTCGCTCATCGCCAAGAAGTACTACGGGGTGATCATGGCGTACCCGGCGATCGCCGACGCCAACAAGGACCTGGTGAAGAACGTCGATCAGATCGAGATCGACTGGGTCATCCGCGTGCCGCCGCTCGAGGCCTGGAAGTACACGACCAAGGCCGGCGACACCCTCGGCGCGATCGCGAAGACGATGTACGGCGACCTGAAGCTGTACCCGAAGATCTTCGAGGCCAGCAAAGACGTGATGACCAACCCCGACGTGGTGAAGCCGGGCATGGTGTTGACGGTGCCGGTGCTCCAGCCGCTCCCGGCGACGTCGAACGTCGTCAGCTGAGCTGAAGTCATCGAGGCCCTGGGTTCGTCCACCGACGCCTGGGGCCTCGTCGTGTCCGCGGGTACGATGGACGCATGACCGACCGAGTCCTCACTGGAGGCTGCAGCTGCGGCGCCGTTCGGTACCGGCTGCGCTCCGAGCCGATGATCGTGCACTGCTGTCACTGCACCCAGTGTCAGCGCCACACCGGCACCGCGTTCGTGCTCAACGCCATCATCGAGAACGACCGCCTCGAGGTGACGGGCGTGGCGCCGGTCGCGACCACCGGGCCGAGCGAGAGCGGGCGGCCCCACGACATCTACCGCTGCCCCAGCTGCCAGGTCGCGCTCTGGAGCGACTACGGCCGCCGCCCCAACTACCGCTTCGTGCGAGTGGGCACCCTCGACACCCCATCGCTCCTGCCGCCCGACGTGCACATCTTCGTGCGCTCGAAGCTGCCCTGGGTGCCGTTGCCGGAGAACGCCCGAGCCTTCGACGTGTTCTACGAACGAATGGAGGACGTGTGGACCGCCGAGGCGCTCGAGCGTCGGCGCCGTGCGTTGACCGGGGGCGCGAGCTGATGGCGCTCTCACTGCCCGCTCGAGGCGCGAGTGTGGCACCATTCGCCGCATGATCCGCTTCGTGCTCCCCGCGGTGTGGCTCCTTGGCTGTTCCCAGATGATGGGCGGGCCCGACGGCGGCGGCGGTGGTCGAGCGGGCGGTGGCTCGGCGGCCGGCGGAACCGCGGGAGGCTTCACCGTCATCGACCTCGACGCGAACGCGCGCGGCCTCGTCCCCTTCGCGATGGCGGTCGACCCGGTCGAGCGGCGCGTCGTCGTCGCCTACTTCGCCCCGAAGGGCACCCAGACCACCACCGGCCACGACGACTACAACCTGAACGTCATCGAGTGGCGGGAGAGCAGCGGGCCAGGCCAGCCCCAGACGCTCCGCTTCATGCAGCGGCTGCAGGGGCTCTCCATCGCGCTCCACCCGACGACGAAGGAACCCACCGTCGCCTTCCTCGGAGGCGCCGACCGCTTCGTCCCCGGTGACTCGGCCTTCTGGTTCCAGAACGACGCCGCGCTCTCCACGCGCGCCGGCACCACGTGGACCGAGACGGTGGTGACCCGCTTGGGCAACGTCTGCACGACCGGTCCTCGGGACTCGACCACCGTCGGGCTCTGGCCGGCGATTCGGTTCACCAGCCAGGGCCGCCTCGTCTACGCCTACCGCGACATCAACTTCGCGCAGAACCCGACCGACTACACCGGCAGCGACGTCGAGGGCTGGGAAGGCCCGCTCGGTGCGCTCACGCCCAAGTGCGTCTTCGGCGGCTTCGACACCAAGCCCGGGCGCGGCACTCGCCTGATGATGGCGCCTGGCCCGAGCGACGAGACGATTCTCGTCTACGACCAGAACGCCACCAACGCCGAGGGACCGGGCCAAGACGTCGTCATGCAGCGCTTCACCGGCGGCAACTGGTCGCCGCCCGTCGTGTTGCTCCGGAGCACCAACACGCTCACGGGCCCGCAGGTCGCCTGGGACGCCACCGAGGGCTACGCAGTGGCGGTCACCCGTGGGAGCGAGCTGCTCTACCGACACTCCGCCGACGGCGCGACGTGGGACATGGAAGAGAGCGTGGTGAACACCGGCTCCGGTGGCTGGTACCCCTCGCTCGCCATCGACCCGGTCAACCACGAGCCGAACCTCGCCTTCTACGACTGCAGCGCGACCAGCAACGTGCTCCAGCCCGACTGCCCGCCCGACCAGGACGCGCTGCGGGTCACCTTCCGTGGCGGTGGCCGATGGCAGAACGCGGTGACCGTCGACGCCGAGGGAGGGTGGGCGCCCAAGCTGGCCTTCTTCGCCAACGGCAAGCGCGTGCTTGTCTACCGCGTCTCGGATAATGCTGATCACTCGGCGCGGGTCGGCGTGCTGAAGTTGGCCGTGGAGCGATGACGAGAGCCGCAGTCCACCGAGTCGCCGTCGCCGTCGCGTTCGCCCTGAGCCTCGTCGGGTGCGTGGAGGAAAACCTCTGCGAGCGGCCGTGCCCCTGCCTCGCCGGGTGGACCTGCGTCGATGGGACCTGTCAGCGCGACGATGGGCTCGCCTGCTCGGGAGGTGGCACGGTCTCGAGCGGCGGTGGCGTCGCGGCGGGTGGTGAGAGCGGCGGTGGATCGGCCGGAGGTGGTTCGAGTGGTGGTGCGGCCGGTGGTGACAGTGGTGGCTCGGCCGGTGGCGACAGTGGTGGCTCGGCCGGTGGTGACAGCGGTGGCTCGGCCGGCGGTGCGAGCGGCGGATCAGCTGGTGGCGTGAGCGGCGGATCAGCTGGCGGTGCGAGCGGTGGCGGTGCGAGCGGTGGATCGGCTGGTGGCAGCTGCTCCAGCGCGGCTCAGTGCGACGATCGCGACGTCTGCACCATCGACACCTGCCAGGGCACCTGTCTCAACACCCGGCTGCACGACACGCCCTCGACGCCCGTGGCGCCGGTGTTCGGCCCGCCCGTGCCCCTCACCTTTCCGACGAGCGCGCGGGTGCCGCTGCGCCTCGCCTCCGATGGAGAGCAGGTCGTGGTGTCGTTGGATGGCACCACCACTGCGAGGCGCGTCTTTCCCGACGGGGGCATTGCGACCACCACGCTCCCGTCGGCGGGCGGCTTCCTCGCGTGGAATGGCGAGCGCTTCCTCTACGTGTGGAGCACCGACGGTGGGAGCCGCTCCTCGATTCAGGCGCGCGCCTACGACCGAGGCTTCAACACCCTCGCCGATGGCGAGCTCGCGTCTCAGCCGACGCCCATCGTCGCGACCGGCCTCACGGCGTTCGGTTCCGACTTCGTCGTGCTGACCAAGACCGAGCGCCGGGTGGTGTCGTCGGCGAGCGATGGAGGCTTCTCCACCCGAGTGCTCCCCGGCTTCGGCGGTCAGGGCCTCGCGGCCACTCCCGACAAGGGCCTGTTCGTGTGGGACTCGGTTCCGGGCACCGCGACCAAGACGTTCCTCGACTCCGACGGAGGCGTCTTCACCGAGTTCCCTCACCTCGACGGCGGCACCCAGCAGCTCGAGTACGCGATGTTCGCCGTCGGCAACGGCTCGGCGATGATGTTCTTCGATCTGTCCAGCCAAGGGCCCGTCTACAGCGCTGGCCACTACCTGCGCGCGATGGGGAGCGACGGCCGCTTCATCGGGAATCACCGCATCCTCGGCGTCGCGGGCAACCGACAGAACAGCACCGAGCACGCCACCTTCGACGGCGCGAACTACCTCGTGGCGCTCGAGGCGCAGAACCGCTTCGCCTTGCTCAAGGTGACTCCGCTCGGCGCGACCTTCGCCGACGACGCGGGGCTCGGCGCGGGGTACGAAATCGTGGCCGTTCGGTCGATCATTCCCGGGCTGAGTGCAGTGGCGATGAAGCGCGACGCTGGAGTCGTGATGCGCACCGTCACCACCTGCCCCTGACGTCGTCGACTCGAGGGAACGGGCGGGTAGAGTGCCGGCGCTTCCGTGATTGAGCCCGAGCTGTTCGGTCCCTACCGGCTGATTCAACCGCTCGCCCGGGGCGGCATGGCGGAGATCTTCCTCGCGCGAAAGGAAGGCCCCGCCGGCTTCGCGAAGACGGTGGTGGTGAAGCGGGTGTTGCCGCACCACCTCGAGAACCGCGACTTCGTGCAGATGTTCCTCGACGAGGCACGGCTGGCGGCGCAGCTCGACCACCCGAACGTGGTGCACATCACCGACTTCGGCGAGGTCGACGGGCGCTACTACCTCGCGATGGAGTACCTGCGCGGCTACGACCTCGCCTCGCTCCTTCGCGCGCGGGTGCTCTCGGGGCTCAACTGGTTTCCGCCGAACGTCGCCGCCGCCGTGGTGGCACAGGCAGCGACCGGCCTGCACTTCGCCCACAACGCGGTCGGAGAAGACGGCCAGCGGCTGCGCATCGTCCACCGCGACATCTCGCCCTCGAACCTCTTCCTCACCCTCCAGGGCTCGGTGAAGGTGCTCGACTTCGGCGTCGCGATGGCCGAGGGGAAGGTCGTCGAGACGCGGCAGGGCCTGGTGAAGGGCAAGCTGCTCTACATGTCTCCCGAGCAGACGTGGGGCCGGGCGCTCGACGCGCGCAGTGACGTCTGGGCCTTGGGCGTGGTGCTCCACGAGCTCGTCAGCGGCAAGCGGCCCTTCTTCCGCGGGCGCGACGACAACCCGAAGGTCATCAACGAGCGCAAGGTGATGGAGGCCATCGACAAGGAGGCGCCTCCGCCGCTCGAGGTCGACGCCGACTTCTCCGCCATCGTCGCTCGCTGCCTCGCGAAGCGGCCTGAGGACCGGTTCGACACCGCCCAGCTGCTCCAGCGCGCGCTCGAGGGCTACCTCGCGAAGAAGGGGCCGGTGAGCGCGGAGACGTTGGCGGGCTTCCTCCGCGCGAGCATCGGCACCGACGAGGTCGACCGGCTCAACCTCTCGACGAGGAACCAGGCCTCGCTGGCGCCGCCCGCCTCACCGAGCGCGCAGACGCCCATCGTCGAGCAGATCCTCTCGGGGGAAATTCTCCCGGCGAGCTCCTCCGACGTCGCCTCGCCCACCCAGCTCGCCCGGCCGTCACCCAAGGCCGAGGGTGCGGCGGTTCCTGCGAAGCCGGCGACGCCCGAGGTGCCCGAGCCGGCGAAGCCCGTCGCCCCTCCACGAATGACCCAGAGCGTGCCGGCGGTGCCGGTGCGGCAGCGTTCACTGAGCACGATGGTGGTCGGCGCGGCCCTCGCGATTGGCGTCTCGGTGGCGGTCGGCTTCGCGGTGACGAGCGGCGTCCTCGGCTCGCCCGAGGTGGTGAGCGCGCCCAGCCCTGACGCGAGCACGACGGCGGTGACCTCGCTCGCCCAGCCGAGCCCAGACGCCAGCGTGATGGCCGCGTCGTCGGTGGTTCAGCCCAGCCCGTCGGTGGACGCGGGCGCCCTCGCCGACTCCCCGGCCGATGCAGGCGCGCTCGCGATTCGTCCTCCAGAGGTCACCAGCGTCGAAGTCGCGGAGCCGACCCGGCGCCTTCCTCCCAAGCTCGCCAAGGGCCGGCTCAAGCTCGGCTGCGCGCCGTTCGGAGAGGTGGTGGTGGACGGCAAGCCGAGAGGGAAGGCCGCGCCCGCGCTCGAGCTCGAGCTGCCCGCGGGCAAACACCACGTCAGCTGCACGCACCCCGCGCTCGGAGAATCGGCGTCGATGGTGGAGGTGCCCTCCGAGGCCACCGTCGAGTTGCAGCTGCAGTATTGAAGGAGGTTTGGCGCTAAACCGCACCGGCCGCGAATCGTCGTGCGGGTCATCGGGAGAACGTCATGAACGTGATGCGTGCTTCGCCAATGCTGCTGGTCGTCGTGGCTGCCTGTACGCCTCCGACCGCGGCGCAGTGTGGACCGACGAACTGCACCGGCTGCTGTGACTCGACTGGCCGCTGCGTCACCCTCACCAACGAGACCACGTGTGGCTCGAACGGCTTCACCTGCCAGGTCTGTGGAGCGGGGCAGCAGTGCAGCGGCGGCTCGTGCATCGGCGGCTTCATCGGAACCGGGGGCGGCAGCTCGGGCACGGGCGGAGGCGCAACGGCTGGTGGAAGCAGCGCGGGAGGTTCGAGCGCAGGTGGGTCGAGCGGTGGTGGAGCGAGCGGTGGTGGAGCGAGCGGTGGTGGAGTGAGTGGCGGTGGAGCGAGTGGTGGTGGAGCGAGTGGTGGTGGAGCGAGTGGCGGTGGAGCGAGTGGCGGTGGAGCGAGTGGCGGGGTGGCGGTGCCGGCCGATCTCCTCTTCGTCGTCGACGTCTCCGGCGCGATGAACACGCCGCTCGACCCGAACGGCGCGACGTGTGGAGGCTGCACCGGCACCGGCTGCCCAGCGACCTGTCCGACACGGGTCTCGGCCCTGCGCGGTGCGCTCGGCTCCTTCCTGACGATGAACCCGACGCTCGGCCGCTACGGCGCCATCGCCTTTCCTTCGCCCGCCACCTTCACCCCGATTGGCTGCGCGCCGGCAACGACGGAGGCAGTGGCGCTGCTCGGTTCGTCGACGCCGAGCAACCCCTCGACGCTCACCGCGCAGACCCGCTCGGTGCAGACCTTCGTGGCGGGCATCGGGACGACGACGATGGTGACGGGAGGGACGCCCACTGCCGGAACGCTCCGCTACGCGGCGACCCTCACCCCGTTCAGCTCGAGCGCTCGACCGCATGGCATCGTGTTGATCACCGACGGACTCCCGAACTGCAACCCGGCCAACCCGCTCAGCTGCAGCGCGATGCCGGCGCCGTCACCCGACCTCTGCACCATCGGCGCGGGGTGCATGGGGCAGTACTGCCAGGCCGGGTACCTCGACCAGACCGCGACGGTGCAGGCCGTCGCCGCGCTCGAGCTCGCCGGAGTGAAGACCTCCATCGTCGTCATCGGCCCCCTCACGCCGCAGGTGACGAGCGTGATGAACGCGATGGCCGACGAAGGGGGCGCGACCGCCTGCAGCGTGACGAACCCGGGCTGCCTCCAGCGCTTCTTCTCCGCCAACGACGAGGCCTCGCTCGCCCAGGCCATCGGCTCGGCCGTGCTGCGCGCGTCGGTGCCGTGATGCGAACGCGCGGGCTCGCCATCGTCGTCCTCGTCGCCGGCCTGGCGGAGGCGCAGCCCATCGACACCGCGCTCGTCGTGCTCGAGCGTGACGGCCAGCACTCGGCGCGCTCGCTGCGCACCTGGGTCGAGCTCACCGAAGCCTTGAGGCGAAACGAGTCGCGGCTGCGGGTGCGCGGGCCCGAGGAGCAGGCTGAAGGCGGCCTCTCGCCTCGCCTCGAAGCTGAAGTGTCGGGCCGCGCCGCGCTCGCTGCCGTCGAACGGCTCCGTCAGTCGGGAGACCGGGACGGCGCCGCCAGGTCTGCCGCCGAGGCGCTCAAGGCGCTCGAGCGCGCCGATTGGAGGACGACGCAACGGGCCTTCGTCGAGGCGCTGGCGTGGAAGGGCGCGCTGCAGGGCGGTCAGGCCGAGCTCTCGTTCCTCTTCACCCTCGAGCCCTCGTTCGCGTTCCCCGCCGGCGGCGTACCCGATGACACCCAGCAGCAGGTCGACCTCCAGCGGCAGGGCAAGGCGAAGGCGGCGCGCAGTACCTTCGTCATCGATTCTCCCGTTCCCGCCCTGGTGTGGGTCGACGGCGTCTTGGTGGGAATGACCCCGGCGACGACCGCGTCGCTCGTCGCGGGGCGGCATCGGCTGACGGCGTTCACGCCCGGCGCGCCGCTCTTGCAGTCCATCGAGCTGCTGACGCCGGGAACGACGGTGCAGTTGCCGTTCGCGCCCTCCGACGACGCGGCGGCTCTGCGCGCGATGTGGGCCGAGCTGGTGGCAGGCGTGCGGCGCGACCAACCCCGTCCACTCGCGGCGCTCGAGGAGCGCACCTCGACGTCCGAGCTCCTGCTCGTCGCGCTCGAAGGCGATGGCGCCGAGGTGCTCCGGCTGACTCGCAGCGAGACGAGCCGTGAGCGGGTGAGGCCGGTCTCCACCGAGGCGCTCACCGCGGCGGTGCGCCGATTGTACGACCACTCGAGCACCAGCTCGGAACCGCCGGCGGTGGTGACGCCCGCGAAGGGCCGGCGTCCGTTTCCCCTGCTCCTCTCCGCGGCTGGCGCGGCGCTGGGAGCGGTCGGCCTCGGGGTCTTCGTCGCTTCTCGTGGAGACCTCGCCGCCGCCCAGCGGGTGCCTCAAGCGAACGAGGCCGAGTACGCGCAAGCCATCAGCCGCGCCCGGCTCTCGAGCTACACCTCCTACGGACTGCTCGGGGTCGGCGCGGCGACGGCGCTCGCCGGTCTCGGCTGGTGGTGGCTCCAGCCCGAGTCGCCGCAGGTCGTGCTGGTGCCGCGGCTCGACGGGCTCGCCCTCGCCGGAACCTGGTGAGCGTTCGCGCCGCGCTTCCTTTGGTCGAGGGCCAACGACTTCGGGGCCGATCGCGCGTTTTCGCCAGGTGCGCAGCTACTGAGCCTCCGCATGAGCCTTCGACGTCTTGCGTTGGTCCTCGCCGTGGCCGTGAGCAGCTGTGGCACCGCCGTCGTCTGTGACGCCACGACGTGCGCGGGCGGCTGCTGCGATGCGACCGGTCGTTGCGTCGAGCGGCCCCATTCGAGGGCGTGCGGTTCCGCGGGTGCCGCCTGCCAGGTGTGTCTGCTGGGAGCCGAATGCACCGCGGGCGTGTGCGAGCGCGTGGTCGTGTCGACTGGCGGAGCGGGCGCCGCGGGCGGAACCGTCGGCGCCGGAGGCGGTGCGGCTGGAGGCGTCGTCGCAGGCGGAAGCGCGGGTGGCTCGACTCCCGGCAACACTGGCCGAGTGACGGTCGGGCAAGTCGAATCCACCGGTGGGGTCGCGGGCTTCGCGGTGATCTCCCACTTCATCGAAGGAGGCGCTTCGACGACGACTCCGGGCGGCTGCCGCGAGGAGCGGATCCAGCAGTGCTCGAGATGGGTCTGCACGCCCGATGGCGGAGCCCCGCTGGTCCTCGGCACGGTGGTGAGTCCCGGCGTCATGCGCATCGTGGGCACGAGCGTCGACGGCGGGGTCGAGCTCGACGGCGGCTCGGGGACCTGGTTCGCCCGCGGGTGGTCGCAGCCGGTGACGCTCGAGCTGTCGACGACTGGTGGGCGGGTCCCAGCCATTCCGTCGCAGCGCCTGGTGGCCCCCTTCATTCGCCTCGTGCCACCGCTCCTCGGAGAACGAGATGGTGGGGTGAGCAACACGATGCCGCTCGCCATCGCCTGGAGCGGAGGTCTGATCGGGCAGACCGTGAAGCTGCGCCTCGTTCATCCCACCGAGTTTCTGGAGTGTGCCTTCGATGCGCGCGCTGGAAGCGGAGTCGTCGATGCGCAGCTCCTCTCCGGTGTCGTCGGGCGAGGCTCCATCCTCGTCTTCGCAGAAAGCCACCTCGACTTCACCGTGGGCGACTTCGCCACCACCTTCTCGGCGACGCACACCCCACTCGGAGGATCGACCCAGCTCGAGTTTCGGTGAAGCGTCCGGCGTCCAACCGAATGACGAGGAGGAATCGGTTGCTCCGCGAACGACCGGTGTCTACCACCTCGCCCCTTCGTATCGTTCGAACCGTCGTCCTCGGAGGGGTTGCTCCTGATCGTCCGCAAGTACCTCAAGCTCTCGGTGGTGGCGCGCGTGCAAGGAGCGAAGGTGCTCTTCGCGCTCGCCTGGGCGCTCCTCATCGTCTTCCTCCACGATGAAGCCGGCTGGACCTGGCTCTCGGTGCCGAACGCGGCGGTCGGGCCGATGGCCACCGCGCTCGCCATCTTCCTCGCCTTCCACAACAACGGCTCCTACGACCGCTGGTGGGAAGCGCGGAAGCAGTGGGGCGCGCTGGTGAACTGGAGCCGCAACTTCGGCCGCCAGGTGCACTCGATGATTCTCGCGCCGGAGCTGCGCACCGAGCTGCTCCACCGGCACGTCGCGGTGGTGAACGCGATTCGACTGCACCTGCGCCGGCAGACGGACCTCAGCGAGCTCGCGCCATTCCTGACCGCCGAGGAGTTCGCCCAGCACCGCGCCGCGCAGCACCTGCCGATGTCGCTGCTGAACCGCCAGGGCACGAGGGTGCGCGAGCTCCAACGCGCCGGCACGCTCTCGGAGTTCGGAGCGATGCAGCTCGACCAATCGCTCAACGAAATCGTCAACGTGCTCGGCGCCTGCGAGCGCATCAAGAACACGCCGCTGCCACGTCAGTACGAGTACTACACCCGGCTGTTCGTCTACTTCTTCGTGCTGCTCCTCCCGGCGACGATGGTCGACGCGCTCGACTGGCGAACCCCGCTCTTCACCGTGCCGACGAGCTTCCTCTTCTTCGCGCTCAACGGCATCGCGGCCATCAACGAAGACCCCTTCGAGAACCGCATTCAAGACACCCCGATGAGCGCGCTCTGCCGCACCATCGAGATCAACCTGCGCGAGCTGAACGGCGAGAAGGAGCTGCCGGCGCCGCTCGCCCCGGTCGACGGGTACCTGATGTGAGGAGAGCCGCATGACGCCCCAAGCCCCACTCGCCGAGCGGTTGGTTCGCGTGAACTTCGTCGAACGCCGCGTGCGCAACGCCGCCGGTGTTCCCGTGGTGCCTCCCGAGTACGCCGCCGACGCCGGCCGCCGGGTCGCCCTCATCGACGTGCGCGACGAACCGGAGCTCACCGGTCCACTCGGCCACATTCCCGGCGTGGTGCACGTGCCGCTCGCCGAGGTCGCCCGCATTCCGCAGGTGCTCGGCCTCGACCAGGTGGTGGTGCTCATCTCCAACCACACCGACCGGGCCGGCCGCGCCGCCTCGTACCTCGAGGCGCTCGGGATGGACTTCGTCGCCGCGATGGACGGAGGCATGCGCACCTGGAAGGCGATGGGCCTCGCCACCTCGCGGCTCACGCTCTATCGCGACCGCCCGCTCAAGAAGCTCGACCCACCCGCACCGCCACCAGCCGACGGCCTGCTCACCCAGGCGCTCATCGAGCAGCACGTCGGGCGGCGCGGCAGCGTGAAGTGGATGACGCTCGCTGCCTTCCTCACCCGGGGCCGCCGCTCCTGCGTCGACGGGCGCGACGACCACGGCGTCATCGGCACGCCCGGCGGAGACACTGGAGAGTTCGCGCTCGCCCTCGCGGCCTACGAAGCCGTCACCGGGGTGGTGCTCGAGCAGCCGCAGATCGACGCGCTCCTCCGCGCCTGGCTCGACACCTTCGGCCGCTTCTATCTCCACAACGACACCCCGACGGTGAACGCGCTCATTCCGACGCTGCGCGCCGACCCGCGCCTCACCAAGACGCTCGAGCCGCTCTCCCAACCGATGCAGTGGCGAAACTTCCTCCGGCAGCCGCCGATGGAGGCGCGTGCGCCCTTGCTCGAGCACTACACCACGCCCGCCGCGATGGGCTGTGGGCACCTCAAGCTGATGACGCTGCACCCCGAGCGCTACGGCGTTCGTCCTGGCCTGGTGCCGCAGGTGATGAGCGCGTTCTGGCGCACCCGCTGGAGCGGCGCGGTCGAGCCCGAGTACGTGATTCTCGGCGGCAGCCACGGGGAAGGCGCGGTGGTGTCGGTGACGCTCGACGAGGAGCTGTGGACGTTCTCGAAGGTGCCGCTGCTCTCTCCGAACGTCGACGGCGTGCAGATGTTCGTCAACCACCCGCAGGTCGCGCGGCAGCTGCGGGCGCACGTCGCCGAGTTCCTCTTGCGCGCCGAGTCGCTGGTGCCGAAGAAGCCGAGCGACCCGTCGGCGTTGGTCGAGACGGTGCACGCGCTCGGGCAACGGCACCTCGAGGCGACGGTGGGCGTGCTCGCCGCCGGGCTCCCGGTGTTCGAGGTGCGCTTCCACCACGGCGAGACGTTCAGCGTCTTCGAGCGCGCGAAGGCCGACCCCTCGAAGCGCGCCCCGGCTCACTGACCGTCAGGCGCTGGCGCGAATGCCCGAGGCGCTGGCGGCGTCGGCCACCATGGTGACCGGCGCGAGTGGGGTGCTCCACCCCGCGATGATGGCGAGCGCGGTGGGCGTCACCCGTGCACCGGCAGGGACGATCTCCTTCCCCGCTTCGTCCACGAGCGGCTCGACGATTCGCATTCCGACGGCGAGCTCCGAGGCGGCCACCTTGCGCGGAGGGCTGGGGGTGAGCCGGTCGTGAATGCCGCGGAGGGCTTCGGCGAACCGAGCGTCGACGCCCTTCTCGCGAACGAGGTATTCGACGCGATCGTGCCACGAGCCAGGCGCCTCACCCGCAGCCAGCGCCACCTTGAGCAAGCGAGTGCCGACCCGGAGAGGCTGGCTCGAGGGAGCCGAGAGTTCGCTCAACATCACTCGCACCGGGTCTTCGGGGTCGAAGCTGGCGAGCGAGGTGAGCGCGGTGAGCACCTGAGGGGTCGGCGCCGAGGCAGGGAAGGCGAGCCGCGACGCGTGCAGCACCGCCGCGAGCTCGATGGAGACGACGTCGGCCAGCCCGAGGTGTTCGGCCAGCAGCGCCGCGAGGTGCCGGGTGCGCGCGGCCTGACCCCACGCCGCGATCGACGAGAGGGCGAGCAGGTCTTCGACGCGGTCGACCTGGGTGCGCAGCATCGCCACCTTCTCGCGCGCCTCTGCTTGCTGGAGCCGGTAGTGCGCCATCGCCGCGCCCACCACCGTGCGGAGGTCTTCGAAGTCGACCGGCTTGGAGAGGAACCGGTAGATGCGGCCCTCGTTGATGGCGGCGATGACCGAGGCCATCTCCGCTTGGCCGGTGAGGAGAATGCGCACCGCGTCGGGCACCAGGAAGCGCACCTCGGCGAAGAACTGCGCGCCGTCCATGCCGGGCATTCGCATGTCGGACATGATGATGGAGAACTCGCGGTCGGCGCGGAGCAGCGCCAGCGCCTCGGTGCCCGAGTTCGCGGTGACGACGGGAATGACCCGCCGCAAGTTGCGCGAGATGCCCGAGAGGAGCTGCGGGTTGTCGTCCACCACCAAGATGCGGCCAGGGTTCTCGAGGTGACTCATGCCCGGTGGATCAGCAAGGCGCGCGCCTGCGAGGCTCGAGCGTGAAGTCGTCGAAACCACACCCGGCGTGGCGACCCGAACTGGGTCGACGGTGACTCTGCCCGGGGCCGTCGTCGACCCACCGCGAGGCGAGCGCTCAGAACCGCCCGGCAGCCGACACCGCGGCACCGCCTGGCAACACGGTCACGCCCAGCTCGGGAATGAAGTCGGGGTTCTTCAGCGGCCGCTCGTACCGCGTCAGCTCCGGCGCGAGGAGGTACGACAGCACGCCCGCGCCCACCGCGCCGGCCGAGACCGCGAGCCCGATGAGCGCGAAGGACTGATCTCTCGCGATCTCCTTGCGCTTGTCGTTCGAGAGCGAGGTGATCTGATCACACGTCAGCCACGCCGGGTTCATCGTCACCGCGCAGCCCTTGTTGGCGCGCAGCTCGGCGTCGGCGAGGTCGATCTGCTTCTTCCAGTAGCGGTCGAGGTACGGGTACCAGCCGAACGCGAGAATGGACGAGGCGATGATGCCGGCCGCGCCCACGCCGATGCCGACGTAGCCGAGCACCCGCTGCACCTTCCGGCCCGAGGCGAGGCTCGCCCGTCGCTCCGCGGTCGGCTCGAACAAGAGCTCCACCCGGGTGGTCTTCGAGGGCACCACCGTCACCTCACGGTCGATCGAGAGGAAGCCGCTGCGCTCGAGCAGGAGCCGATGCGGGCCACCCACGAGGTCGACCGCCTTCTCGTCGAAGACGATGCCGCGCCGCTCGCCGTCGAGGGTGAGATCGACGTTGCCCTCCGACGACACCACCAGCGCCTGACCCGTCGGAGCGTTCTGCCGGGCGACTGGCTCGAGCTTGGCGACGACGGTGGCGCCCGCCTCGACGGTGATCAGCTGCTCTCCATCGAGGTACCCGTCGCGACGCACCGAGATCTTCCGCGTGCCCGGGAGCACCACCACCGACTTCGTCTTCGGGGTGATCCCGACGAGCTGATCATCGACGTAGACGTTCGCGCCGGGGAGCGCGGTCTCGAGCCGCACCGTCGCGGGGGCGAGCTCGGTGGGCGTCAGCTCGAGCGCGAGCTCGCTGCGCTGCTCGGCGGTGATGGTGAGCTGCTTGGCGACCGGCTCGTGCTTCGGCGCGAGGGCGACCAGGAAGGCGATGCCCGCGGCGACACGAATCGGCTGTGCGAGCGGCGTCTTCCCGAGCGAGGTCCCGTCGAGCCACAGCTCGGTGCCGTCGACGGGCGAGGCGATGGCCAGCTCACCCGTCTTCTGCAGCTCGAGCCCCCGAATGACTCCGAGCCGCTCGCGCTGCTTCTCGGTGAGGCCCTGCGGCGCGGCGAGCGCGTGGTCGGCGGCGTCCACCGCCTCGGCTGGCCGGCCCTGCTCCGCGTGAATCACGGCGAGGTTCATCCACACCGGCCCGCTCGGCGCGGTCTTCGAGAGGGCGGTGAGCTCGGTCATCGCCTCGGTGACGTTGCCCTGGCCGTACAGCCGCGTCGCCAGCCGGAAGCGCTCGGAGGCGTCCTGAGCGAACGCGGGTCCAGCGATGATCAGCAGCAGCCCGAGGGCGCGCGCGAGCGTCATGGGCGGCTCCTCACCCCGAGTCGGGGCGCCGGGCAAGGGGAGAGTGTCGGAGGGGCGTTGTCGAGCGAACCTCCACGGCGGAACATCACGCCCGTTCGGCATCGGCGCAGTCTTCGTGACTTGAGCCACGCCCCGCCGTACACGAGCGCGCATGACGAAGGCACCCCTGCGGCACGGCGGCGATCACCTCGCCGAGGTTCTCTCGAAGTGGAACATCTCGGCCCTCTTCACCCTCTGCGGCGGACACATCTCGCCCATCCTCGTCGGCTGCGAGGAGCGCAACATCAAGATCGTCGACTGCCGTGACGAGCGAAATGCGGTGTTCGCTGCCGATGCCTACGCGCGAATGACCGGCCTGCCCGGAGTCGCCGCCGTCACCGCTGGCCCCGGCGTCACCAACACCATCACCGCACTCAAGAACGCCCAGCTCGCCCAGTCGCCCATCGTCCTCCTGGGAGGTGCCACGGCCACCGTCCTCAAGGGGCGCGGCGCGCTGCAGGACATCGACCAGCTGTCGCTCATTCAGTCGGCGGTGAAGTGGTTCGGCCGCTGCACCACGGTGAAGCAGCTCGGGCCTACCCTCGACCGCGCGCTCAAGGAGTGCCGCTCGGGCGTTCCTGGCCCGGTCTTCATCGAGGTGCCGGTCGACGTGCTCTACCCCGAGGCGCTCATCCGCGAGATGTTCATCAAGGAGACCGGCGTCGAGAACCCGAAGACGCTCGGGCAGCGCGCCCTCAAGCTGTACCTCCAGGGCCACCTGCTGCGGCAGTTCCACGCGCCCCACGTCGACGTCGCCGGGCTGGTGCCGGAGCCTCCGTCGCTGCGGAACACCAAGAAGGCCATCGACGACGCGGTGAAGCTGCTCTCGAAGGCCGAGCGGCCCGCGCTGGTGGTGGGCAGCCAGACGATGGTGAACGTTCGCGACCCAGGGCCGCTCGCACGCGCCATCGAGTCCCTCGGCATTCCAGTGTGGCTCGGCGGCACCTCGCGTGGGCTCCTCGGCAAGGCGAGCCCCACCCAGTTCCGCCACGCCCGCGGCAAGGCCCTGAAGGACGCCGACGTGGTGGTGGTCTGCGGCTTCCCCTTCGACTTCCGCATGAAGTACGGCTTCGGCTTCGGGAAGAAGACGAAGATCATCGCCGCCAACCTGTCCGCCGAAGAGATGGTGAAGAACCGGCGCGCGAACGTGCAGGTGCAGCTGCACGCCGGTGAGTTCCTCGAGACGCTCGCCTCGCGGGTTCGGCCCGACCCGAAGTGGCGCGCCTTCATCGACGAGTGCCGCAAGCGGGAAGACGCGCGCGACGCCGAGATTCGAGGCAAGGCCAAGCCGGCCGGTGAGAAGGTCGACCCGATTCACTTCTTCTTGAAGCTCGAGGAGCAGCTCGCCGACGACTCGGTGCTCGTCGTCGACGGAGGCGATTTCGTCGCGACCGCCGCCTACATCCTCCGGCCCCGCAGGCCGCTCTCCTGGCTCGACCCTGGCGTGTTCGGAACCCTCGGCGTCGGTGGTGGCTTCGCGGTCGGCGCCGCGACGGTGCGGCCGAAGAGCGAGGTGTGGATCATCTACGGCGACGGCTCGAGCGCGTACTCGCTCAACGAGTTCGACACCTTCGCGCGCCATGGCTACGCGCCCATCGCGGTCATCGGCACCGACGCCTCGTGGCAGCAGATCGCCAGAGATCAGGTGCACCTGCTCGGCTCGGCGGTCGGCACCGGTCTGCGCCTGACCTCCTACGAGAAGGTCGCCGAGGGCTACGGCGGCAAGGGCTTGCTGCTGACCGACCCGAAGAAGGTCGACGAGACCATCGCCGAGGCGAAGCGGCTGGCGAAGTCGGGAGTGCCGGTCTGCATCAACGTGCACATCGCCAAGACGGACTTCCGCGAGGGCAGCATCAGCATCTGAGCCGCTCGGCTGGGCGAGGCGCTGCGTGCGTGACGGCCCTCAAGCCCGTGCCGCCGCCGAGCGCCTGGTTACCGTGGTGCCATGAGGCCGCTCACCAACGACGACGTGGCGCGGACGCTCGACCGCCTCGCCGAGCTGCTCGAGTTCCAAGCGGCGAACCCGTTCCGGGTGCATGCCTACCGGCGCGCGGCGAGCGCGGTGCGAGCCTCGAAGCGGCCGGTGGGGACGTCGACCGATGCGGAATGGAAGGCGTTGGGCATCGGCACCGCCATCGCTTCCGTCGTGCAGGAGCTCACCTCCACCGGTCACCTCCGCATGCTCGAGCGCCTCGAGGCCGAGCTTCCTCCCCTGGAGCGGCTGCGCCGAGTGCCAGGGCTCGGGCCCGCGCTCGCGAAACGGGTCCACGACGCGCTCCACGTCGAGACGCTCGAAGAGCTGGAGATCGCCGCTCACGACGGCTCGCTCGAGGCGGTGCCAGGGTTCGGGCGTCGTCGCACCGCGCTGGTTCGTGAGGCGCTCGGCGGGTTGCTGGGCCGGCGAGGTCGAGGCCCGAAGCAGGAATCGGTCGCCACCGCCGCGCCCCCGCATCTGCCCGAGCCGCACCCCCGTCTCCCTTCGGTCGCGCTGCTGCTCGACGTCGACACCGAGTACCGGAAGAAGGCCGCCGAGGAGCGGCTGCCGCTCATCGCGCCCAAGCGCTTCAACCCGACCCACGCGCGGTGGCTACCGGTGCTGCACACGATGCGCGACGGGCTGCGCTTCACCGCGCTCTTCTCGAACACCGGCCGCGCGCACCAGCTGGGAACGACCCACGATTGGGTGGTGCTCTACTGGGGCCACGACCATCAAGAGAGCCAGAACACCGTCGTCACCGAGGCTCGAGGGCCGCTCGCCGGACGGCGCGTGGTGCGTGGCCGCGAGCTCGAGTGCGCTCGTCACTACGGCGTCGGCTGGCAGCTCCCGCTCCGACGCGCCAGCTGAACAACGCCCGCCGTAGGTCGGGAGATCGGCGACCGAGCGCGCCATCGCGAAGTCCTGGAGGTAGATCCACGCGTCGTACATATCGCGGTCACGTTGTTGCCCGGCATCGTGGTGGGAATGCTGACTGCGGCGTGTCCATCACGGAAGGCGGGGTCGATCGACCAGGTGAAGGGCGCGCCCGCGACCATCGTGCCGCCGATCCACTCCGTCTTCTTCAACCACAGTGCGCCCGGCCGTCGAGTCCACACTTCGTAGACCCCGTTCGCGCCGCTGGTGTCGAAGTGGATGCGCGTCTCGATCCACTCGTTGGCGACCCACATCGGCGAGCTGCTGTCGGTCTGCCCGAGGTGACTGGTGGCTCCGTTGGCGACGGCCGAGGCGTCGTTCCAGAACGGCGTGCTCGAGAGGATGGTGCCGTCGCGGTTCAGTCCGTACACCTGCCCCGCGCCAGGCGCGCCGAGGTTGTCGGGGTTCGAGCTGTTCGAGGCGAGCTCGAAGAGCCAGTGACCTCCGTTGTTCGCGATGGTCGCCGGGTAGGTGTTGCGCGTGGGGTAGAGGAACTTCTCGCGTCCGTGGAACTGCGTCAGCTGGTTGCCGCTGCGCGCGACGTAGACCCAGAACTGGAAGTACACGTTCGCGGGGATGTCGCCGATGGCGGCGCCGATGCGGAAGTAGAAGTCGGTCTGCTGGCCGGTCGTTCCTGCCTGGCTGTTGATGCAGAGCGCTCGCTGGGTCGAGCCGGGCGCGGTCCCGCTGAAGCCGGGAATCGTCGAGACGTCGACGGTGAAGAGCCGCCCGCCGCCGCCGGTCTGCGAGCTCTGGGTGCCCTGGCCTGCGTTGTCGACGTTCAGCGCCTTGATGCGCGAGTAGCCAGCGGTGAAGAACGCCATGCGGTTCGCCGCGCCCTGCGCGACGTCGGAGGTGACGACGTAGTGGTAGTCGTCGAAGAAGAGCGGGTTGCCGCGCACGAAGACGCTCCCGCCCGCCGCGCCGCCGCTCGTGGCGCCGCCCGCAGTCGATCCACCAGCCGTTGATCCGCCGGCAGTCGATCCACCAGCGGTTGATCCGCCGCTCGTTGATCCGCCGGCAGTCGATCCACCAGCCGTTGAACCGCCGCTCGTTGATCCGCCGGCAGTCGATCCACCACCTGTGGAACCGCCACTCGTTGATCCGCCACTCGTTGATCCGCCGCCTGTCGCTCCGCCGGCCCCGCCAGCCGAGCCTCCACCGCTCGAGCCGCCTGCGTCCGTTCCCATGGTGCCCGGGGAACAGGAGAGGATCACCACCACCGCGAGCCAACGGAGCGCCTTCATGGGAGTCCTCGAGGAACGTTGGGGAGACGTTCGGACATAGCCCGCCTCGCGCCCGTCGCCTTCGGCATTGCGGTGACCTGCCGCAGCGTGTCGACGCCGACCCTCGTGTCGCCCGACGCCGTCCAAGATTCGCGACCCGACGAGCGGCCCGGAGTGTAGACAGCACGTCGCCATGCCCCGGACACTCGCGCTCTGGTTCACCTGCACGCTCCTGGTCGGCTGTGCGCACGACCCCGCGGCCCTCGGCTCCACCTGCGTCGCCGGAGAGTTCATGGAAGGTCAGGACCTCAACGCCACCATTCGCATCGAGTTCGCCGAGGGCTCGCAGCCCATCGGATACTGGCACGCCAACATCTGGGTGAACGGCCAACAGACCTCCGGCCCGTGGACGATGAAGACCGTGCTCGCTCCGCCAGGGAAGATCCACGTCGAGGTCGCGCGCAGGTGGCTGGGCGGGCAGCGGGGTGGGCTCGCCGCCATCGATCTCGACGCGGCGGCTGGAGAGACGGTCTGTCTGCGATACGAGAAGGGCCTGCTCCCCATCTTCGGAGGCTCCCTCACCAGGCTCCCGCCACCGAAGTGAGGCCGTTCTCTCGGCTCAGTGCGCTTCGAACTCGAGGGTGAGGCGGCGTGACACGCTCCGAAACTCCGGCCCGAGCCGCAGCGCCCACACCCCTTCGCTCACGCAGTCCGCCATCGGCGGGAGTTCTCGCAGCACTGCCACGTCGACGATCTCGTCACTCGTCACTTCGACGACGACCTGGGCGTGAGAGGTCGTCTGGAGCCGGGCCTCACACGTCCCTCGCACCTCCGCCAGGCGCCTGGCGAGCTCGGCCTCGAGCGCCCCCACCGACTTGCCGATCCCGAGCCGGCACCCGCTGAAGGAGGTGGAGCCCAACCCTCCAGTGCACCGCGTCGAGCTGACTTGCGAGCCCAGCACGGTGCCCGCAGGCGTCGGCCCTGCACCTGGAGGCGCGGCGAGATAGCCGGTCACCGGTGAGACGGCTTGCGAGAGGAACGCCACCGACCGCAGCTCGTCGTCGCTCAGCTCGAGGCGGAGCTCCGGTTCGCCCACTGCCACCGCCGGGAGCCGCTGCGCGAGGAAGGCATCCACCCCCACCACCTTGCGAAACTCGCGTCGCCAGAGCATCCCGCTGACGGTGACGACGTCGGGTGGCCGGGCGTCGACGCCGTGCACTCGCAGCGTGGCGCCTTGCTCGAGCTCGCCGTCGACGATGACCTCGAGCCCTGGCGCCTCGACGTGGACGTCGTCGAGGCGCATCGGACGAACGAGCCCGCCGAGCTCCTTCGCCGCGCCCTCCGAGACCGCGCCCACCACCCGAACCAGCAAGCCTCCGGACGGCTCGACGAGGGCGTTGAGCGAGTCCTCGTCGTCGCGCAGCACCTCCAACTCCCGGCCTCGTGGCGGCGCGCGGTCGACGAGGTGCACCACGGTGTCGCGTGGGGTGAGCGCGAGCGCTGCTCGGGTGGTCTCCGCCGAGAAGGTGGTGCGCAGCCGGCGGTCGCTGAAGAGCACGATGCGCCCAGGGCCGCTCATCTCGGCGACCGCCCGCGCCGCCAGCGCTGCGCCCTCGTCGAGGTTGGAGCCATTTCCCGGCTCGAGCCTCTGCGCGTTCCGCTCGAGCAACGAGGGCACTTCCTTTACCGGCACGAAGGCGCCGAAGAGGCGCTCGGCGAACCGGCGAGTGACCACCACCTCGACCCGCGCGTCCGGCGTGTTGGCGAGGTACGGCGGGAGCAGCTCGAGCTGGGCCGCGATGCCGTCTGGCCCCTGGCTGTGCGAGGCGTCGAGCACGAAGACCACGTTCGGCGCGATGGGGAGCGGCGCGAGCTCGGGCGCGACGTCGACCTCGAGCCGCCAGAGCGTGCGGTTCGTGTCCACGGGTGACGTCGCCCAGCGGACGTCCGCGATGGAGTCGGTGAAGTGCTGGCGGCGCACCACGAAGCCCTCGTCGGTCGCCTCGACGTCGGCGCGCTCGAACCGAGGCGTCACCTCTGACTCGTCCTGCGGCGGGTAGGTGAACGCGAGCACTCCCGCGGAGTAGTCCGGCTCGACGGAGACGTCGTATTCGACGGTCACGGTCTCGTGCGGAAGCAAGCCGAAGAGCTCGAGCCTCAAGGTGTCGTCGTATTCCCAGTCGAGCTTGCCGATCAGGCTCGGCGCCGATTGAGTCGGGTTGGCGAGGCTTGGCGCCGCTTGAGTCGGGTTGGCGAGGCTCGGCGCCGCTTGAGTCGGGTTGGCGAGGCTCGGCGCCGCGTCTCCAGCGCCGGTGAGCCGCTCCCAGTCGGCGGCGACCTGCTCTTCGGTCGAGAGCGGAGCACGAGTCAACGGCGCAGCGCCTCGCCCCAACCGCAGCGAGGTGACGACGGCGCCTCTCGGCACCGAGATGGTCCGCGTGAGCGACCGCGGCTCGTTCGTCTCGTTGCGAAACTGGCGGCTGACCTCCAGGCGCGCGCTCCCGTCGAAGGAGCGCAGCGTCACCGTGTGGCTCGACTCGAAGAGCGTCCCCCTCGCGCCTGACGACTCGTCGGGACCACAGCCAGCCATCAGCACGGCGAGCGCGACGAGCGGGCGAGCAGACATGCCCGACAGACAGCTTGTTGGGTGGACCGGTTCCCGCGACCGAAGCCGAACGCCCGCGTCGACTGGCAATCCGAACGCGCCCGCCGCGAAAGCACTGGCGCGGTCGCAAGCCGTGACACTTGTTGCCGTTTGACGACCGCCAGTGGGCTCCGAATCCGAACGCTCGAGACCCACAACTGAGCGCCCCTCGCGAAGAGAATGCCGCCGATTCTTCCCCCCAACGGAGCCCAGTACATGTTCTTCGATTCACTTCACCGCTCGACCGGTCGCTCGGTCCTTCGCGTGCCGCTCGTCTCGGTCGTTCTCGCTCTCTCGTTGTCCTGCAGCCCGCCCGCGACGCAGTGCACGGCCACGACGTGCCCGTCAGGCTGCTGTTCTGCGGCGGGGACGTGCGAGTCGGGCTCGGCGGCCTCCGCCTGTGGCATCGGAGGCGCGGCCTGCTCGACCTGTACCGCAGGCCAGACGTGCACCCAGTCCAAGTGCACGGGGTCGGGCGGCGGCTCCGCGGGCGGGATGGTCGGAGGTGGCTCGTCGGCGGGTGGCGACGCAGGAGGCTCGTCTGGCGGTGGCTCGACGGCCGGTGGTTCGACGGCCGGTGGCTCGACGGCCGGTGGCTCGACAGCCGGTGGCTCGACGGCCGGTGGCTCGACGGCCGGTGGCTCGACGGCCGGTGGCTCGACGGCCGGTGGCTCGACGGCCGGTGGCTCGACGGCAGGTGGCTCATCGGGTTCGGATGCCGGCACCGACGGTGGGAGCTTCGACAGCGGCGTCTTCGACGGCGGCACGTTCGATGGCGGAGGCCCAGACGCGGGCCCGACGCGCATCTTCCTCAGCTCCGTCGTCTTCGATGGCAACCTCCGCGCCTTCGCGCAGGGGACGACCGATGGCCTCACCGGCGCCGACTTCGCGTGCACCACGCTCGCCGACGCGCGCTTGCTGAACGGTACCTGGCGGGCCTTCCTCTCGGTGCAGGGAACGCCCGCGCCGGCGCGCATGGTGGGAACGGGGCCCTGGTTCGGCATGGACGGCGGCACCGTCTTCAACAACCGCACGGCGCTCACCGCAGGTCTGGTGAACGCGAACGCCTCCATCGCCTTCGAGAATGGGCAGGCGCTCGCCGGCTCACGACGCTTCTGGACGGGCACCACCACGGCCGGAGCGGTCGCCACCAACACCTGCTCCGGGTGGACGCTCACCACGCTTCAGGGAGCCGAGGGGACCGCCTCTTCCGGAATGCTCAACTGGTTTGCGATGGACTCGGCCTGCACCTCGGCGCTGCGCCTCGTCTGCGTCGAACAGGACGTGTCGCCCCTGCGCCAGAGCCCTCGTCCCAGCACGCCCAAGCGCCTCTTCATCACCCAGAGCACCTTCCCTGGGAACATGGGCGGGGTGACCGGCGCTGACACGAACTGCAACACGGCCGCGACGGCGCGCAACCTCGGTGGCACCTGGCACGCGCTGCTCTCCGGGCCGACGTCACCGGCCGTCGGCCGCACCATGGCGCAGGGGCCGTTCACCATTCTCGACGGCGGCGTCGTCTTCAACAACCGCGCGGCGCTCGAGTTCGGCCTCAACCGTGGCAGCCTCGCCATCACCAACGAGCTCGGTGTTCCAGGAACGGGGTTGAACTTCTGGACCGGCTCCACCGTGCACGGCCTCATCGCCAGCCAGGCCTGTTCGAGCTGGACCTCCTCGAGCATCGCGCAGCAGGGCACGAGCGGCTCGAACGGAACGGGCACGCCCTTCGTGTGGGACGACGGAGCGCCCGCCCGCTGTGACAGCACCCTTCACGTGCTCTGCGTCGAAGACTGAGCCGCCGGCCTACCGAACGCCCGACAGCGTGCCCGAGTCGTCGTCCTCGTCGAGGACCTCGAACACCGCGGTGCGCACTCGGCTCCCGAGGAGCGGGCGTTCTCCCAACGGCGTCACGTCGAAGCGGGCTCCGACGGCGGCGAGCGTCTTCGAGGTGATCAGCACCTGACCCGGCTCGGCCGACTGACACAGCCACGAGGCGACGTTCACCGGCTCTCCGATGGCGGTGTAGTCGAGCCGCGCCTCGGAGCCGACGCTGCCAGCGAGCACCTTGCCGGTGGTGAGGCCCACCTTGAGTCGCAGCCGCTCGTTCTCGGGCCGCGCCTGCATCGCCCGGTCCCACTCGGCCTTGAGCGCCATCGCCGCCCGCACCGCACGAATGGCGTCGTCACCCTTGGAGTAGGGCGCGCCGAAGAGGGCCATCACCGAGTCGCCGACGAACTTGTCGACGGTGCCCTCGAAGCTGAACACCAGGGGCGTCGCCACCCGGTAGAGGTCCGAGAGGAGCGTGGCGACGTGGTCGGGCGGCACCTTGAAGGCGAGGTCGGTGAAGCCGGCGATGTCGGCGAAGAGCACGGTGAGCTGCTTCTCTTCGAGCTGGGACAGGCGGGCCGTCTTGTCGCTCAAGTCGCGGACGCGGCGCTCGACGATGTCGGGGCCGTGGAACCGTTCGAGCGCGCTCCGGAGCCGGTCACTCGTCTGCGCGGGCCGGGCGGCGAACTTCGCGAAGGCCGTCTGGAGCAACTGGGCGAGCGCGGTGCAGACGTCGAGCAGCGCCTCGATGGGCTCTTCGTCGACCTTGGTGCGGTTGAGGTACAGCACTCCGTCGAACGGTGCCTTCTGGCCGACGGGCACGCAGAGCACCTGGTCGATGCCGTAGAGCACGACGCTCTCGCGCTCGGCGAAGCGGGAGTCGTCGCGAACGTCGGCGACGGCGATGGCCTGGCCCTGGGTCAGCGCGGCGTCGACGATGGCGTCGGAGACGGGGACCTCGCCCTTCATCAGCTTCTTGGCGTGGCGAACGGCGGCCGGCACCATCACCCCGGTCGAGTGGCGAACCAGCACGACGCCGGTCGATGCGCCGACCCGCTTCATCACCGCGTCGGTGGTGTCGTCGAGGAAGGCCTGGAGCGTGGGGGCGACCGCGAGGCGCTCGGCGACGCGGTAGAGCATCACCAGCGAGTTGAAGGCGACGGGGAAGGACGAGGGCCCGTCGCTGGCGAGCTCCGAGGGCTCGTCGTCTTCGGTGTCGCTCGCCGCCTTGCGCTTCACCTTCGCGGGGACCGGTGGAGGCTCGGCCTCGACCTCGAAGGGCAGCGAGTTGTCGAGCACCTTGCGCACGATGGAGTCTTGGATGTCGCGCGCCATCAACACGGCGTGGGAGACGTCGACGCCGCGGCCGAAGCGTCGCACTGCGCCTCCGCCACCCGCGTCGACCATCTCGGTGGCGGCCGTCTCGGCGGTCGTCGGCTGGCGCACCACCATGGAGTTCTCGCCCACCGCGACGACGTCGCCCGGCTTCATGGGCGATTTGCCGACCACCTTTTCGCCGTTGAGCTTCGAGCCGTTGCGGCTGCCGAGGTCTTCGAAGACGAGCGCGTTGCCGTTGGCGTGGAAGCGGGCGTGCTTGCGCGAGACGAGATCACCGGAGAGGACGATGTCGTTCTCGTCGGCGCGGCCGAGGTGGGTGGTGCCTTCGGGCAGGTCGTACTTCGTGTCGAAGTAGCCGGGGCCGTTGATGACGAGCTGCCACATGCGGGGCGCCGAGTATGCCGCAAGGACAACGAAACGAACGGAATTCGTGGGAGAGGAACTCGGTGAACGAGCGCTGCCAGACGAAGAAGGCGGCTCGGGCCCGAGCGAGCGTGTCCGCGCGGTGCCGAGGTGGGAAGCCCGGCGCAGGAGTGCGGGCGCGGAGTGCGGAATGGACCCGCGCTGAGAGACCGCCTAGACGCAGCCGATGCGAACTTCTTTCTTCGTCGTTGCGGTCGTCGTCGTCGCAGCCTGCAGCCCAGCGTCGATGCCCGACGCCGGAAGCTCGGGAGGCGGGGCGGGCTCGATGGCTGGAGGGTCGACGGCTGGCGGCTCGATGGCTGGAGGGTCCACGGCTGGTGGCTCGGCGGCTGGTGGCTCCACGGCGGGGGGGTCGAGTGCTGGTGGCTCGGCTGGCGGTGGGGCGGCGGCTGGAGGGACGGCGGTCCTGCCCGACGGTGGGGTGGGAACCCTCGTCGGCCCGACCACCTTCGGGGTGACGGCGGCGCGTTCGGTGGTCGGCGCTGGAGGCCGGCCCTCGGTCTTCGTCACCGCGCTCTACAACGCGGCCCCGGTGAGCTGCGCGACCTCGCCGAATCCTCCGTTCAGCGTGCTGCTGATCCGAGTGACGAACACCGATGGTGGCGCGGTGACGGTCGGGACGTGGCCCATCGATGGCGTGGGCACGAAGGTGACGCGCGATGACTTCCTCTCGACGGGACAGGGGCCAGACGGCGGGGAAGCGACCTCGGGGACGGTGACCATCACGCGGCTCGAGAGCGGGCGGGCGAGCGGCACGTACTCGGCGTCGATGACGTTCTACAACCTCACCTCGGGAACGCTCACCGGCTCGTGGGACGCGCCAGTCTGTCCTTGAGCGGGCTGGCGACGAGCGTCGGCGGACTCCGATTGAGGAAGGTCGGGTCCTCCGGGCCCAAGCGAGCTGGCTCCGAGTCGCGACGAACGCCCCTCAGCCGAGGAACGCCGAGCCCGCACCGAGCAGCCCGACGAGGGCTCCGGTCAGCAGGCCGTCACGATAGATGCTCGCCGCCACCTTGCGGCTCTCGACCAGGTCTCGCTCGTCGGCCTTCGTCGTCGAGAAGTCTTCATGCTCGAAGGTGCCCATGCGGGCGTGGGCGACGCAGGTGTTCCGCCGAACCTGCAGCCCGGTGATGGTGGTCATCATCGCTGGCACCGCCACCAAGGCGCGCCACCACACGCCAGCGCCCAGGACGAGCGCGGTCGCGAAGAGCCCCACGGTGGCCAGACCCATCACCCAGGCCGCCATCGTGCGACGCTTGCGCCCGGCCGCAGAGAAGTTGGGACGACAGGTCGCTCCAGACACGGTGTTGTCGATCATCCGACCCGACCTCTAACGGGCACACTCCGAGCGCGCAGGGTGTCCTGCTGGTTCTCGTCAGTCGAGAATGAGCTGTCTTCGGGAGTGATCAGCTGATCACTTCTTGGCCGCGGCGGCCTCTTCCTTCGGCTTCTTGCCGGCCTTGTGCTTGGTGCCTTCGAAGAGGGCCTTCATGTCGACGGCCGCTTCCTTCTTGGCGGTGAGGAGCGTGTTCACCGCGCGGAGGATCTTCGAGCGCACCTTGCGGGCGACCGGCGTCTCGGCGATGGCCGCGTCGACCTGCTTCTGCGACACGCCCCGGCCCATCTGCGCCGGCTTGCCAATCTCGAGCTCGCTGTACTTCTTGGCGGCCAGCTCCTTGTCGCCCCGCTTGTCGAAGCGCTTCACCAACAGGGTGCGCGAGGTCGCGTCCCACGTCTCGATGCGCTTGCTGGTCGTGGCGATCTGCTTGGAGGAGATCTTCTTCGAGTCGAGGAACGTCTTGAGGGTGCCCATTGCTGCTCCAAAATAGGGACCAGCCAGGGGCCGGTCTGATCGAGAAAGGGCGGCCCTCTTGCCCCACTGCCGAGGGGAATGCAACCGTCGCTCACCACAGAACTTGATCCACGGGAGGGTTTGCGTGTAAGGGCGGCCCTCCGATTCCGTTTCACCCTCTTTTGAGAGAAGACCGTACCCATGGCGAAGACCTCCTCCATCATCAAGAACGACCGCCGCCGCGCGATGTCCCAGAAGTTCCGCGCGCGCCGCCTCGAGCTGAAGGCGACCATCAAGAACCCGGCGACCTCGGCCGAGGACCGCGCGCTCGCGCTGGCGAAGCTCGCCAAGCTGCCCCGTGACGCGAGCCCGATTCGCGTCGTCAACCGCTGCCAGGTGACCGGCCGTCCCCGTGGCAACCTCCGCAAGTTCGGCCTCTCGCGCATCCAGTTCCGCGAGAAGGCGCTCGCTGGTGAGCTCACCGGCGTCGTCAAGGCGAGCTGGTAACTTTTCGAAGGAACGAGGAACTCACCATGTCTCGCGTCTGTCAGGTCACGGGCAAGCGCCCTCTGGTTGGCAACAACGTCAGCCACGCCAACAACAAGTCGAAGACCCGCTCCCTGCCGAACCTCCAGAAGCACCGGTTCTGGCTGGCCTCGAAGAAGAAGTGGGTGACGCTGCGCATCTCGGCCCACGGCCTGCGCATCATCAACGCCCAGGGCATCGAGAAGGTGTACGCCCGCCTGGAGCGCGACGGCGACCTCTGAGCCGTCGTCCCCCTCGAGCTGTCACGAGCCGCTGCGGAGCCCTCGCTCCCAGCGGCTTTCGTGTGTCCAGAGCAGGCCTTGAGAGAACCTTGCCGGGCTCGTTCCAAGAACCACCATGGTCCGGCTCTGCCTCCTTTCGCTCCTCATCCTCTCGTGTGGCGTCGTCGTGCAGGCTGGCGGGGAGTGCAGCCCAGCGACGTGCTCGGGCTGTTGCGATGCGATGGGGGAGTGCCAGTCTGGGTTTCAGCCCGAGCGCTGTGGCCGTGACGGCTGCCACTGTGAGCCCTGTGGCGCAGGCCTGAGCTGCTTGAGTGGCGTGTGCGGGTTGGTCGGCGGAGTCGGCGGTGGGGTGAGCGCGGGAGGCAGCTCGAGCGGAGGGTCGAGCGGAGGCAGCACCGGCGGCGGAGTCTCTGGCGGCGGAGAGACCTGTCAGGCCCCCATGCTCCTCACCCTGTCGCCCATCCCGGCAGACACGAAGCTCCGCGCGGTCGCGATGGGCACCACGGCTGGTGCCCGCGACGACGAGAACACCCTGCTCTCGAGCTGTGCCGGACCGGCGCCGGACCAGTTCTTCGCCGTCGACGTTCCCTCGAGTCACCGGCTCACCGTGAAGGTCATCACCGGTGGGCGTGGAGAGCGGTCGTTCGGCTCCGGCTGCGTGTCTGTACCGAGCCCGACGACCGCTGCAGCACCGCCACGCCGGGCGCCTCGACCGCGGAAGTGTCGACCATCATCAGGAGCGCAGCGCGAGTCAGCATCACCGTCGATGGCGCTCAGGCCGACCAGTCCGGGCCCTACGAGCTGCAGGTCGAGGCCGCGCCCGTCTCGCTCGACGGGGGACCCTGAGCGCCCGTCGCCGCCGCGCGCGCTTCGAGGGCGGAGCGCCACCGCGCAGCGTCTCAGTCTCCGCTGGTGCCGGGCAGCTTCCTCTCGGGGAGTTCTTTCGCTGGGTCGAGCGCAGCGTACTCGCGTGCGGTCTCCACCAAGGCCTCGGCGTCTGCCTCGCGCAGCTCGACGCGCAGGTAGGTCGAGCGTTTCTTCCCGGAGAACTCGGCGGCGATGCTCCAGCGGCACGCGTGGAGACAGTCAGCGCCCTTCACCTTGAACTGTGGCTTGAGCCCACGCGCCTTGCGCAGCGACTTCACCGCCTGGAAGAGGCCCTCTCCCGAGTCGTCGTCGCGCTCGCAGCGCCGACAGATGGTGAGGACCGGCCGCGCCATCGGCTCACGGCTTCGGGAAGCGGAAGCGCACGTGACAGGAGGTGCAGCCCTCGAGCACCACGCCGAGCTGCTTCGTGGTGCCAGTCACGTCCTTCTTCTTCGAGGCCTGGAGCAGCTTGACGAGCTCACCGTGGAACGCCTCGTCGGCTTTGACGAAGTCGGCAACGGTCGCGTCGGCGCGCGGCGGCTTCCACCCGCCGCTCTTGATGAGCTTCTCGGTCGCGTCCTTCGCCTCGTGCACCTGGTGAATCGCGGTGGGAATGGTCGAGGTGTCGCCGTTCTCGATGGCGACGAGGGAGGTGACGATGAGCCCGTGCAAGGCCTGCATCTCCTTCTGCACGGCGTTCGGTGCCGCCGCCGCTGGAGCCGCTTGCTCGGCAGGTTTCGGTTTGGCCTCGTCGGCTGCGGCTGGGAACGAGAGGGACAGGGCGACGGCGAAGAGGACTCGCATGAGGGTGCGCCATATCAGAGCCGGCGAGTGACGAGGTCGAGACGAAGAGTGATATTGAATCGAGGAGATGCGGTCCGCTCTCATCGCCCTTCTCCTCGTCGGGGTGTCATGCGCACAGCCGAGCGGCGTGCTCTTTCGGTGCGAGCTCGATGGCGGCTGCCCTGTTGGCTTGCGCTGTGTGGCGATTGACGGGGACGGCAGGTGGTGTGTCGAGCCGAGCGCCGGAGGAGCAGCAGGCGGCGGAACGTCGGGCGGCGGAGCGTCTGGCGGCGGAACGTCAGGTGGCGGAGCGTCAGGCGGCGGAAGCTCGGGCGGCGGAACCTCGGGCGGCGGAACATCGGGCGGCGGAACGTCAGGCGGCGGAACGTCAGGCGGCGTCGCCGGTGGCAACGCGCTCACGAGGATGACCTTCGTGGGCTCACCATTCGTGGGCATCGCGACGTTTCGCAGTCCACAGGCTCAGGCAGACAGCGCCGTCGCGACGGTTCGGCGAGTCACCGATGGCGGCAGCCTGCTCGAGGCGTGGAACGAGACGCTCATCCGGTCCACTGGCGCTCGCACCATCGACGCCCAGACCCTCACCGTCGAGGAGGTCGGGACCAGCCCCACCGGAGGCTTCGTCGTCGCCGGCCGAACTGCTCCGGGGGCCTCGCAGTCCTTCGCGGTGGTGAAGCTGGACCCGACGAACGGTTTCGCCGACGTCGGCTCTGGACTCTCGAGTGTCGAGGCGGTGACTGCAGGAGCGCGCGTCGTTCGGGTTCGGCTCCTGTCGAACTCGCCAGACGCCATCGTGCTCGTCGAGCGCGCGAGCATGAACTCCGCGACCGTGTTTCGCATGTCGATGCCGACCCCGCCCGGGTTGACCTTCACCTCGGCCGGCACCACGCCGAACCTCCGCGGTCGAGACGTCGTCGAAGCGCCGCTGGGCGCGCTCGTGGTCGCAACCCGCTGCGGAGGCGCCGGCGTGTTTTGCAACATCGACGCCCTTCAAGCGGTCAACAGCGCCAGCTCGATTGGCTGGTGGACGTCGATTCCCGTTCTTCCGATGGGCGGTGCGCTCGACATGCCGACCGAGCATCGGCTGTTCGATGGAACGGAGGGCACTGGCGCGCTCCGCGTGGGAACCGACGGCCCGTACCTGTACGTCGCGGCCGAGACCACATCGGGGCTGCTCCTGCTCCAGCGGTGGGCGCTGCAGGCCGGCGCGACGCGGATCGACGAACAGATTTCGACGGCTCCCATGACGCCCGTCGACCTCATTCCCTCACCGACCGGGAGCGGCGTCTTGGTGCTCGCGAAGACGACGACCTCCAACACCCTCGGCGGCTTGGTGCTGCCGCACACGAGCGGCAATCAGGCCAACGTCGTGCTGATCCACACCGGCCCGCTGGCGACGCGCGCGGTCGCCTTCGATCTGCCCGGTGATCAGGACCCGCTCGGGCTCGCCACCATTCGAATTCCGAACACCTCGCCGGCGACCGACCCGGTCCTCATCGTCGAGAACGAAGGCAGCCACGGCGTCCTCTGGAGAACCCGCCTGCCCTGACGCGTCAATCGGCTCGGACGAGCAGGTGCACCGTCGCCACCGCCACCGGGTTCGCGAGGTCGTCCTGGTAGGCGCGCACCAGCACCGTGGCGACGCGTCGGCCGTGCTTGAGGACCTCGGCGCGCGCGCGGGTCTCGACCGGCTTCGCCGAGCGCAGGTAGTCGATGGTGAGGGTGATGGTCTTCGGCAACACCGACGACTCGGCGCGGAAGAGCAGCTCGCACTGCGCCGTCGCCTCGAGCAGCGCGCCCATCACGCCGCCGTGAATCGCCGGGAGTGTGGGGTTGCCGACGAGGTGGTCGGAGAAGGTGAGCTTGCCCTCGAGCGCACCGCGGTCGTTCACCACGTCGATGCCGAGGAAGCGGAAGTAGGGCACCGCGTCGACGACGCTCCGCCACGCGCCGGTGGCTCGGGCCTGCGCGATGAGGTCCTGAATCGACGTCGCCACGGCGCGGCCATCGCGCGCGCTCGCGGGTAAGTCAACTGCGACGGAGAGTCGACCCGTGCCGGCTGGCCTTCGGCCGAGCGACGTTCAACGCCTGACGTGGCACTCACACCCCCGAGGTCAGCCGCGCTGATGACGCCCTGGCGCAGCATCAGGCTGCCGTTCCGAGCGAAGCGCCGTTCCTCCTCGCCGGCATGCTGAGCGCCCCGCGCTCGACGGCAGTTGGTGGCGCACCTCCGCTCGTCGCGCCGGCTTTTGCTACACCCGACGGATGCGTCCCTTCGTCACCCGGCTCTCTGGCCACGTGCTTCAGGTCGTTCCCGCTGGAGACGAGGTGCTGGTGTTGACGACCTCGCAGCTCGAGACGCTCGACGCCTCGCTCGCGCCGCGCCACTCGACGCCTCTGCCGGAGGCTGGAGGAGACCGGCTCATGCTGCTGGGAGACGGCCGCCGGCTCATCGGCTCGTCGAGCTTCGGGCAACTCACCGTCGATGGAGTGGCGGTGACGGTCGGCGAGGAGCGGTACTGGTCGAGCTTCGCGCCGCTCGCTGACGGCTTCGTCGCCTGGTCGCAGAAACACACCGTGCTCGACTGCGGTGGCAAGCGGGTCGTGCTCGAGCGCAAGACGGTGTTGGCCAAGGTGGCCGTGTGGGGAAACCGGGTGGTGTTCGCCGACTGGGAGCGCACCGACGTCGTGTCGACCGACGGCCGAATCGCCACGCTCCCGGGCGCGACGATGGTGGCAGCGTGTGGCGCCCTCCTCGTGCTCGGCACCGACGCGAACGTCGTCTTCTTCGACTCCGAGCTCCGAGAGGTCGCTCGCGTCGAGCTGAAGGCCAAACAGCTCACGCCGTGGGGTGACGAGGTGCTGGCCAGCGGGCCCAGTGGGCTCGCCCGCGTCGCTTCCGATGGCATCAGGTGGATGTGGGAGAGCGAAGTCGAACTCGGTGAGCCCATCGTCGTGGGCGCGCGTGTGGTGGCGCGGAGCTGGAGCGTCGAGAAGGCGTGGATCCTCGACGGCGAGGGCGCGGTCGAGGCCTCGGTCGACCTCGCCGGAAACCTGATGGCCGCCGCGCCGCTCGGTGACGGCATCGTCATCACCACGACCCGTGGGCACGAGGCGAGCTGGTGGCGGCCCGGGGGCGTCGAGCGGCTCGCGCATGACGCCACGCCGCGGCTCGTCGGAGTGCTCCCGAAGGGAGTCGCCCTCGCGGAGAATCAGACGCTCTCGGTCTGGCGCACGGACGCGGAAGGGCCCGAGTTCGTCGCGAGCGCCACCGACCTCCCGCTCGGCGTGCCCATCATCAGTCAGGTCGGAGGCGTCGTGCTCGAAGCGCATGGGCGCTTTGCCTCTCGCGGCCGCGGCTTCAACGGGCTCGAGCACTCCGTTCCTCACGGCACCCCCTGGCGGCACGCCCTCACCGAAGCGCAAGCGCGTCCCCTCGTCAGCCGGCTGCTCGAACGAACGCCTTTGCCGGGCGCGCTCCCGTCGAAGGACGACGCGTGGTCGACGGAGCAGGAGCTCGTCATGGCCTCGCACGCGCTCTTCGCGCCAGACGCCCTCGAGAAGCCGCTGCGATGGGAGGCGGAGCGTCGGCTGTCAGGCTTCGCCGAAGAGCTCGGCCGGGCGCTCGGTGTCTCGGAGCGGGTCCTCATCGCGGCCTTCCGAGCCGGCCGGTTTCCCCTCGAGGCGCCGCGGACGTTGAAGGGCTGGGAGTACCTCGGCGCGTTCGAGACCGAGGGAAAGGTGACGGTGAGCGACCCGTGCGCCATCGACTCGAAGCACACCAAGCCGCCGCTCGCGCTCGCGCTGCGCCTCGACGTTCGCCGCGGCACCTGGCACGTCTACGTCCTCCCGGGCACCGGCGAGTGGAGCGACCGAACGGCCGAGCTCGTCTGCATTCACCCCGACGGCTTCGAGACGTTCGCGAGCGAGCTCAGCGGCACCATCGGCATCGACAGCGGCACGGCTGGCATGTTCGACGCGCGCTGTCCGCGGCCCATCGAGGGGCTCGAGGAGGGCGTGCGCTCCGGGCGTGGCGCGGTCGCGACGACGGGGCTCGGTGACGGCATGTATCCGGTCTTCGTCGGGCGCTCGCAGCGCGAGGTGGTGAAGGTGCGACTGCACTTCCTCGAGCCGCCTGATGCCGAGGTCGACACCTCGTTCGCGCCGAAGACCGGTGGCGGCGCGTATTCGGCGAAGAACCGCTACGCGGTCGGTGATGCACTGAGCCACCCGACGTTTGGAGATGGCGTCGTCGTCGGCGTGCGCGAGAAGAAGGTCGAAGTGCGCTTCGCCGATGGAGTTCGGGTGTTGATGCACACGCCGAAGTGAGCCCGCGTCGTTCGAAAACCACTGCTGCCCAAGTTTGGGCGATTCTCGCGACGCGACTTCGTCCTGGGCTACGGTGCCCGCATGCAGCGCCGACTGATTCGTCTTCTCCTCCTCGCGAGCGCGGCGCTCACCTGCGGGCGCTCGGACGTCTTTCGTTTCGACACCGAGGTGAAGCCGCTGGTGATGGACGCGGGCCTCGACGCGGGTCGTGACGCCGGCCTCGTCGACGCGGGAGTCGACGCCGGCCGAGTGGACGCCGGGTTCGTGCCCAAGCCGTGCATCGACGGCACCTTCACCCTCGCTCCCGCCGAGCCGGTGGTGATGATGGTGCTCGACCGCTCCTGCTCGATGGACCTGGTCTTCCAGAACGGAGTGACGCGTTGGGAGTCGGTGGTGAACTCGCTGCAGGCGACGCTCCCGACGGTCGACCAACGCATGCAGCTCGGCGGCCTCGCCTACCCGACGAACGAGACCGACCCGTGCACCGTGCCCGACGTCTCCGGCATCTGGCCAGCGCGTGGAAACGTGCCGCTGCTGCTCACCAACCTCGCGAGCATTCGACCGACGGGCTCGACGCCCACCACCGACGCGCTGCGAGTCGCCGGCCAGGTGCTGCGCGGACGACGAGCGGGGAACGCGGCGCGCGCGATGGTGCTCGCCACCGACGGTCAGCCGACCTGCACCGGCGCGCCGCTCCAAGACTCCCTCGCCGAGCTGCGGAGAGCCGCCACCGATGGCATTCCGACCTACGTCGTGGGCATCGCCGACGACGCGAGCCTCCAGGCAGCGCTCCAGCAGATGGCCGTCGCCGGCTCTCGTCCGCGGGTCGGCATGCAGGCCTACTACTCCGCGCAGTCGCCCGCCGAGCTGCAGCTCGCGTTCAGCACGATTCGAGATCAGGTGGGTTCGTGCTCGTTCCTCACCAACTCGGTGCCGGACATGAAGGGCACCATTCGCGTCACCTTCGAAGGCGTGGAGGTGCCGTTCGATTCGTCGGGGCAGAACGGCTGGCAATGGACCGACCGGGAGAACGGCGAGATGGTGCTCCTCGGGTCCGTCTGCGCGCGGGCGGTGGCGCGGCCGTCGAGCCTGGTGGTGACCGTCGCCTGTCGCCTCGCGCCCTGAGCGTGCTGATCAGCTGACATCACAGTGTCAGCGCCACACGACCGCTTTGTGTCAGCACGTCAGTGGATGCTCGGCCCGACGCGCACGAACCGGCGTTCTTTCGATGGCTTGGAGCCCGGCACGTGGCTTGCGAATGGGCCTGGGCATGAAGCGGATCAGCCCTGCCAACCAAGGTGAGGAGGTGCACGGAACGAGCGCGGCCTGACTCTCCAGCCGCACCCATCATCGACCGTGTCCCACGACCGGCCAGTCGTCTTCACGCAGCCGAGCCACGCTCCCGGTTTCGGCGCCGACGTGAAGACAGGCGCGACTCGATGATGACCACGACGCGTCGGCGATTCGCGAGCCCGCTTCCGATGCTGGGCGCTCGCGCACCCAGTCGCCGTCGCGTCGTGCTTCTTTCTGATCACTTCGCGCGCTTGTCGAAGTCACTCCACGTGAGCTGCACGAAGTCGCGGCCGCCGCCCACCTCCACGGCCAGCCACAGCGCGTCCTTCGTCGGAATCGCGGCGCCTGCCCACTCGTTGCGCCGCTTCAGCATCGGCTCCACGTCGAGCGCGCGGGTCTTGCCGGCCGCGTCGACGACGACCAGCGCATTTCCCCAATGCACGAAGAGCGACTCGCCGCGCCGGCCGATGCCGTACACCGAGCGGTCGTACGCGGTGTCGACGTCGCCTCTCGGCGGCGGAGCGATCGAGTTCTTCGTCTCCTTCCCGTCCGCGCCGATTCGGGTGAGCGTCATGCTCCTGCCCGCCTCTCGCCCGACGTCGAGCACCACCACCTCGTCACCGACGTACCGGAAGCGCGAGAGGTCCATCGCCGAGCCGCCGACGACCGAGGACTCGAGGCGCTCGCTCGCCGGGTACCATCTCCACAGCCGGGCCACGTTCTTGTCTTCCAGCATCACGAAGCCGATGCGCGCGTCGTCACTGCCGAACACCGGCCCGCCCCAGCGCAGCTCGTTCGCCTTCGCCGCCAGGAGCACGCGACTCACCGGGCCGTTGCTGGTGAGCGTCCACGTCAGCACCGAGGCGATGTCGCAGCCGTTGTTGTTGCACAGCTTCTCGGGCTGCTTCGGCACCACGTAGACGAAGTTCTTCCCCGACTCGAAGAGCGAGTAGCCGAGCTGGCGAAAGAGCTCTTGCGGCGCGCCCACCCTGTCGAGCGGGACCCGGTAGACGACCGAGGTGGTGTTGCGGCCCGCGCTCCCGTGCATGACCACGATGGCCGCCGTCGGCTCGAAGAAGAGGTCGGAGACGTTCCAGAGGCTCACCGGGGTGAGCGCCGCTGTCGGCTTGGGGAAGGTGAGGTGCTGCTTCTTCCCGGGCACGAAGAGGTGAATGAGCGGCTCCTTTTCCCAGGCGGCGAGGAGGCGCTCGCCATCGGCCGCGACCCGGTAGAGCGAGTCGCCGTCGACTTTGTGCAACGGCTCCCACGTCGTCGAGCCGTCCTTCGCCACCCGCAACGTCGGGCCGCCGATGGCGACCAACCCGAGCGGACTGTCGAGCAGGCTGTCGGCGCCCCGCAGGCGCGCGCCCGTGCTGGGCAGCCCTTCACGCGAGCCCTGGCCTTCGGCGACGGAGGAGCTCGAGACGGCGAGACACGTCAGCAGGAGCGCGCGGATCATGAGAGCGCAGCTTCGACGAAGCGATGCGCGTTGGCTTCACTCCACCGCGCGTCGGTGAAGGTGCGAGACTTCCCTCCAAGCGCAACGACGGCCCGAATCAACGGGGAGCTGTCATCCACGGGGGGCGCGGCTGCTCGGGCGTCGGCCTCCACGGCTCGGGGAGCGGGAGCTGACGGCCGAGCGCACGGCTCATCTCTTCTCGGCGCTGCCGGAGCTCCTTGCGCAAGGGCGCGACGAAGGCACCGCTGATGGTCTGCGAGTGGCCTTGCGCGGCGCGACGCGAGTGCCACTTCGACAAGCCCAACCTCGCCGCCGCCTCGACGAAGCGCCGCGCCGGAGCCCCGCCCCAGCTGAAGGTGGCCTTCCACCAGCTCCACGCGCTGGTGACGAGCTCGAGCTCGGCGTAGGTCAGATGCCCGGTCAGCACCTCGTCGCGCAGGTGCTCGTGAATGATGCGGCCCTTGCGGCGAACCAGCACGATGACCATCACCGCGAAGGCGATGACGAAGAAGAGCCAGAGGGGAAACATCACCAACACCAACATGCCCGACAGCGTCGCGGCGGTGTTCCACACCGAGTGGAGGAAGGCGGCGAAGAGGTACCCGCCGAGCGGAGCGAAGAACTTCACCGCGCCCTTCGTCGACTCTCGCGCCATGCCGAACCCGATGCCCGTCATCGCGGTGAAGAGCGGGTGGATCCACGGCGTCATCAGCCCACGCATCACGAAGGTGCCCGCGAGCGCGCTCACTTCCTGGTTCGCATGCCCCATGTCCTGCATGGCGGCGCGCGCGTAATAGATGACGTTCTCGACACCCGCGAAGCCGAGCGCCACGAAGGCCGCGTAGATGATGCCGTCGACGACGCCGTCGAACTCGCGCTTGAGGAAGTAGGCGATGCCCGCGACGCCGAGGCCCTTGAAGAGCTCCTCGAAGATGGGCGCGCTCACGCAGGCCGAGAGGAAGTTGCCCGCCTCGGCCCCGCCGACCGACGCTCCGAAGGCGCCGATGGCCGAGTTGATGACCGCCGAGAAGCCGCACGCCGCGATGGCACCCCAGGCGAGCGCGCCAGCGAGCGTCCACACCGGCTCAGGGTCGAAGCGGTCGACGATCCACGGGATCCACACGTAGATGAACAGCGCCGGCATCGCGAGGAGCGCGCCGATGAACATGCCGCCGAGCTCCTTGCCCGGGTCCTTTCCCGCGACGGCGGGCAGGAAGAAGGTGACGAGGAGGAGCAGGGCGCCAGCGGCCATGCCGAGGCCGTAGAGGATGCAGCCCGTGGTTCGTCGGCCCGAGTCGAGCGACGCGGGCGTCACCGGGGCTGGAGCAGGAGGCTGTGGCGTCATCGGGCCTCACCGTACACGAAGCAGCAGCCGCGCTTCGAAGGAATGGATCGTCTGGCGAGCGGCTGGCAACCGAGGCCGCTGCGGGCCGGACGACGCGTCGCCGCCGCGCGACTTGAACGGACCCGTCGGCTCCTGGCACACAGCGGCAGTCGAAACCTGGGAGCGTCGAATGACGATGAAGCAGCTCAGTCTGGTCGCGCTCGCGAGCGTCTTCTTGGGGTGTCCTCCGCCGGTCGGCGGTGACGATGCCTCGGTGACGCTCGACGGCGGGCTCGAGCTCGACGGAGGCGTGGATGCGGGAGTCGATGCCGGCCAGCCGTCGTGTCTCCCCGCGCTGTCCGTCGACCTCGCGCTCGCCGATGCGGGCCGGGTGTTTCTCTTCGAGGGCGAAGTCGGCGGGGTGCTCGTGCCTCGGCTCGCGTTCGACAACCTGTGGCGGGTGTGGACGGCGGTGGCTCCGGCCGACGTGCCCGCGGCGATTCGGGAGCGCTATGGCTTTGCGCCCGCGCTCAGCGCCAACGGCGGGCTCCCGATGGGCTTTCGGGAGACCGGTGGCTCGGTGCACGTCGACTGCCTCGTCTGTCACGCAGGCGAAGTGGTGGGCCAGACGATGGTGGGCGCGGCGAACAACCGGGTCGACCTCGAGCTCTTCATCGACGACTTGAAGACGCTCGCGCGGCAGTTCGGCTTTCAGCCTCCGAATCCTCCTGCGCTGCGCACCGGCGCGAAGGGCGCGACCGACATCATCGGCATGACGATGCAGCTCGCGCTCCTGCGAGGCACGCCGCCGGGTCCGGTGAACACCGAGATTGGGTTCCAGGAATCACCGGCGTGGTGGGGGCTCGCGAGCAAGACGCGACTCTACGTCGACGGAGACGGGCCGCACTCCGCGCACCGCACGATGATGGCGACCCAGCTCGCGTTCGGCGCGACGCAGCAAGACCTCGAGCGCCTCGAGCCGCAGTACATCGCGCTGCGGGAGTACTTGATGACGCTGACGGCGCCTGCCTGGCCATTCACGCCGCCGCCCGCCGATGCGGTGGAGCGAGGTCGGTCCATCTTCCGCGCGCAGTGCACCATCTGTCATCGCGACGACCGCTGTGAGCGCGCCGAGTCCATCATCGTTCCGCGCGCGACCGTCGGCACCGACCCCGAGCGGAGCCTCAAGTATCAAGCGAACGAGGTGGGGCTGATCAACGGCTCCTGGTTCGGAGCGCTCGCGCCGCACACGCCGACCGCCGGCTACGTCGCGCCTCCGCTGCGCGGCCTCTGGGCCTCGGCCCCGTATTTCCACAACGGCTCGGTGCCGACGCTCGAGGCGGTGCTCGATTCGTCGAAGCGTCCACGGTTCTTCCGAGTCAGAGGCACCAGCCGCGCCGACTACGACGAGGTGGCGGTGGGCCTGAAGGTGGACGTGCTGACGGCCGCGCCGGTGAACCCACCTCGGGAAGAACGGGCTGCCGTGTACGACACCACGAAGGTCGGCCTCGGGAACCAGGGGCACGTCTTCGGAGATGGGCTCACCGCCGCGCAGCGCGCCGACCTCATCGCGTTCCTGAAGACGCAGTGAGCCAGAGCCTCCCCGGCTGACGAGGTGATGACGAACGGTCAGCGCGGCGTGAAGGGCTTCGCGCTAACCAACGCCGATGGCCGTTCGTGACAAGAAGCTCTCGACCCGCGGGCTGCTCGAGCAACTCCCGCGTGCGCTCGCGCTCGTCTGGGAAGCCGATCGACGCAACGCGGTCGTCACCGCGCTGTTGACGCTCGTGCAGGCGGTGTTGCCGGCGTCGATGGCGTGGATCGGCAAGTTGATCATCGACGCGGTGGTGGGCTCGGCGCGTGCGCCCTCCGACGAGTCGCGGCGGCTCGTCATGCAGTACGTCGCGTGGGAACTCGGGCTCGCGCTGTTGGTGCTCGTCACCAGCCGGCTCCAGACGCTCACCAGAGAGCTCCTCCGCGCGCGGCTCGGCAACCTGCTCAACGAACGGCTGCTCCAGAAGTCGCTGACGCTCGAGCTGCGTCACTTCGAGGACTCCGAGACGTACGACGTGATGCAGAACGCTCGCCGAGAAGCCTCGACCCGCCCGCTCTCCCTCGCCCTCGCGGCGGTCAACGTCGTGCGGCAGACGGTGACGCTCGCCTCGTTCGCGGTGCTGCTGTGGAGCATCAGCTGGTGGAGCACGCTCCTTCTCCTCGTCGCCGCGCTGCCCGCCTTCTTCGCCGAGACGAAGTTGTCTGGTGAGGCGTTCAAGCTCTCGTCCTGGCGCGCGCCGGAAGGCCGCCGCCTCAACTACCTCGAGTGGATTCTCACCCGTGACTCGACGGTGAAAGAGGTGAAGCTCTTCGGGTTGGGGCCGCTCGTGCTCGGCCGCTACCGCGCGCTGTTCGCGAAGTTCCTCCAGGAGGACCGGCGCCTCGCCAACAAGCGGCTGCTCTGGGGCGCGGGCCTCGGGGCGGTCTCGCTCGCCGCGTTCTACGTGTGCTTCGTGGTCGTCGCGGGCCGCGCGGCGAACGGCCTGGTCTCGGTCGGAGATCTCACCCTCTCGATCGCCGTCTTCCGTCAGGGCCAGGGTGCGTTCGAGGCCGTGCTGGGCGCCATCGCCGGCATGTACGAAGACGCGCTCTTCCTCTCGAACCTCGACGCCTTCTTCGCGCTGCCGACGAACGCCGAGAAGCCGCGCGCCGCGCCGGTGCGGTTGCCCCCCGGCCCGCTCACGCTCGAGCTCGACCACGTCACCTTTCGGTACCCCGGCAAGTCGCAGGACGCGCTCACCGACGTCACCCTCACCGTGGGGGCCGGGGAGAAGCTCGCCCTCGTCGGAGAGAACGGCGCCGGCAAGTCGACGCTGATCAAGCTGCTCTTGCGATTGTACGAACCGACCTCGGGGAGCATTCGGCTCGGCGGCATCGACCTCCGAGACCTCGACGTCGACGAGCTGCGCGCGCGCTTCGGCGCCGTCTTCCAAGACTTCGTGCGCTACCAGTTCTCGGCAGGAGAGAACGTCGGCCTGGGTGAGCCCGCGAAGCTGGAGGACCGGGCGGCCATCGTGCGCGCGTCGGAGGCAGGCGGCGCGAAGGCCGTCATCGAAGCGCTCCCCGCGGGCTACGACACGACGCTCGGCGGTTGGTTCGAGAAGGGTCACGAGCTGTCGGGCGGTCAGTGGCAGAAGCTCGCCGTCTCCCGAGCGTTCATGCGCGAAGGCGCCGAGCTGCTCATCCTCGACGAACCGACGGCCGCCATCGACGCCGAGGCCGAGGTCGCGTTGTTCGAGCGGTTTCGGGCGCTCGCGGCGCAGCGCTCCGCCATCATCATCAGCCACCGGTTCTCGACGGTGCGCATGGCCGACCGCATCGCGGTGCTCGAAGGTGGCCGGCTCGTCGAGCTGGGAACGCACGACGAGCTGCTCGCCGCGAACGGCCGGTACGCGCACCTCTTCACGCTCCAGGCGAAGGCGTACCGGTGAGGGAAAATCCGAGGGTCCTTCGTCGCGTTCGCCCCTGGTCGAGCGGCGAGAATCCGAGGGTCCCCTCACGCTCCTGCGCGAGACCTCTCGGCCTGGCCAAGCGTCTGCCCGCACCACGGAGCGTTGGGCTCCCCTTCCTGGAGCGGTCTGATGACGAAGCGAATGATGTCGTGCGCGGTGATGTCGGTGGTGGCGCTGTCGGCGTGCGGAGGCCCGGAGTGCACGAAGGACGCCGACTGCGGCGGAGCGAGCGTCTGCCAGCGGAGCGTCTGCGTGGCGGGCTCGGCTGGGGGAGGCACGAGCTTCGGCGTGGGCGGTTTCGGTGGCGGAACGACGAGCGCCGCTGGAGGCGGCTCCTCGGCAGGGGGACGCGCCGGTGGCGGTTCGGCGTCAGCGGGTGGTTCGGCGACCGGCGGAGGCTCCGGGGTCTCGACCTGCCCCTCGGGTTCGACCGTGCTGGTGCCTGGCAGCGCGGTGATGCTCCAGAGCACCAACAACGGCGGCAACCCGCCCCGGGAGTTCTGCTTCGTGGTGCCGGCGAGCGCCAGCCGCATCGAGCTCGTGCTCGACGGCGGCAGCTGCGCCCCGTATTCCTGCATCGGTGACGACGTCGAGCTGTACTTGAAGCGCGACGCGGCGCCGGATCCGTTTTCGCCCGACACCGCCACCAAGAAGTGGGTCTTCACCCCCGGCGGCATGGGCCTCAAGGGCACCAGCGCGACGCCCGGCGTCTGGTTCCTCACCCAAATCACCAGCGCGAACACGCTCGGCTTCCGCAACGTGAGCCTGACACTCGCTCTTCCCTGAGCTGATCAGCCCAGCAGATCGTGCTCGAAGGTGATGGCGCCGATGACGCGCGCGGTGCGCGAGCCGGTGACGACGACGCGGAAGAGCACCTCGGTCTCGAGGGAGAACCAGAAGCGGCCTCCGCGAACGGCGATGCCGGTGCTGATCACGATGACGTGCTGAGGCACCGGTGCGCTGAACGACCCAAGGCCGTAGCCGAGCCCCATCGTGATGGCGAAGTGGCTCTGGAAGCGGCTGAAGAGTCGCGCTGCCCCGAAGACGTCGGTGCGGTCGCTGGCGAAGTCGTGCCGGACCTCCAAGGTCGGCCCGAGGTGGAGGCGCTCGGTGAGGCCGAGGAGGAGCCCGACCCGTCCGCCGGTGCCGGTGCCCAGTCGCCCACCGGTGGGACCGACCTCGAGCAACACGGCGTCGGCGAGGCCGGTGGCGGTCAGCACCAGCGAGGGTCGTGCGGGTGCCTCAGCGACGAGTGGCGCCGCCGTCAGCACGGTGAACCCGAGGGCGAGGAGCACGGCGTCGAGACGGTAGACGACCCTCGGCAATTCAGTCGAACCGCGAACCGACGCTCGCCGACGCCGAGGGGTTCGCGGCTTCGATGGCGGTGACGATGAGTCGCCTCCGCTGGCCGGCGCGGAGCATCACGAGCTGGAGCGGGTGGCCCTCGATGCGCTCGACGACGTCGCCGTCGCGAAGGCCCGCTCGCGCGAGCGGTGCTCGTGGCTCGAGGCCGCTCACGACGAAGCGCCCTCGCCCGCGAACGAGCAGGGCGTCGTTCAGCTGTTCAGCCGGAAGGAGGACGAGGCTGAGTGGTTCGCCACGTCGGCGCACCTCGACCTCGAACCGGCGCGCGCAGCGCAACGTCGAATAGACCGTCATCGCCTTCTCGGGGCTGGTGAGGTCGAGTCCGTTGATCCGCTCGATGACGTCGCCGTTCTGGAGCCCGACGTGGCTCCACACCGAGCCCGGCCGAATCGAGAAGAGCTTGAAGCCGATGGGGATGCCTCGCTCGAACGCCGGCACGATTCGCGCCTGCATCGCGACTTCCCCTGCGCGAGCGAAGTCGAGGAGCGGCCGGCACCCACGCTGCTCCACCCACGCGCTCGCCGACGCCGCCTCCTCTCGTCCCTGCCGGCGCTCGAGGATCACCCGGCCTCGCTCGATTCGTTCGACCCGCGCCCGGTACCGCCTGACCACCAGCGCGCCGGCTTCGACTTGGAGCTCTTGTGAGGCCTCGACGTCGTCGCCCTCGTGAACGGTGAACGACCGACCCGACCGTGGGTCGCGCAGCACTGCGACGCGCTCGGCTGGTTCGTCGTCGAGCAACACGCCGACGAGCTCGAGCCGTGAGGGCTCGGGACCTGGACACGCGAGCACGAACGTCACCGCGAGGAAGACCATGCGGAGACGGTGAGCACGTTCGATGCCACCGGCGTTCCCACCAGGCTCGCACGGTTGCAGGCTCGGCCGTCGTCAGCCTGTCAGCACGCCGTCGAAGGGACTGACATCGTGGCACGGCGGTTGTCCTTCCCCTGAGTCCGAGCCACAGTCTCCCCGTGACCGAACGGCCGAAGCGGCTCTCCACCGACGATCCGCGGCGCATCGACCTCGAGGCCGAGGCCGACCTCTCCCGCTGTGGCGCGCTCAAGGACTACTGGTACGTCGCCTGCCTCTCGACCGAGCTGACCGGCAAGGCCCCGCTCCACCGCACGCTCTTTCAGACGCCCCTCGTGCTGTTTCGCGATCGCGCGGGCCGCCCCGCTGCGCTCCTCGATCGCTGCCTGCACCGCAACGCGCGCCTCTCGGCCGGTGACTGCTTCGACGGCAAGCTCGGCTGCCCGTACCACGGCTGGGTCTACGACGAGACCGGCGCCTGCGTCGAAATCCCGAGCCTCGGTCCCACGCAACGCGGAGCCCTGCTCGACGCCGAAGGCCACGCGAAGGAAGGCCTCTCGCTGACACCGAGCGACGTGGGCCGGCTCCCGCGCTACCCGACGCTCGAGCAAGACGGGCTCGTCTTCGTCTTCATGGGCGAGGACGTCTCGAAGGCGCGAATGCCGCCGTTTCGAGTGCCGCACTGGGGCGACCCGGAGTGGACGAGCTACTTCATGGTGACCCGCTTCCCCAACGGCGTCACCAACCTCGTCGAGAACTTCATGGACGTGCCGCACACGGTCTTCGTCCACAAGGGCTGGTTTCGCAATCGACGGCGCACCCAAGTGCCCGCGACCGTCGAGCGCGTCGATGGCTCCGTCCTCGTCACCTACGAACAGGAGAACGACCAGCTCACCGGCGCCGGGTTCCTCCTCAACCCGACTGGCTTGCCGATGGTGCACACCGACAAGTTCTACGTGCCGAACGTCACCCGCGTGGACTACCTGTGGGGCGAGCGCTCCGGCTACGTCATCTCGAGTCAGGTGGCGCCCATCGGCCCGCTCGAGAGCCTCGTCTACACCTCCATCGCCTATCGCTTGCCCGTCGACTTGCCGCGCAACCTCGTCGCGCGGGGCCTTCGCCGCTTCATGAAGTGGTACACGACGCAGGTCATCGGCCAGGACGTCGCCGTCATGCAGGTGCAGCACGACGGGCTCGTCAGCGCGCCGGGAGCCCTCACCTTCCAGTCCACCGAGGCCGACCTGCTCCACGCCGACATCGAGGCGTACCGCGGGTGGCTCCGCGAAGGTGGACTGGGCGCGGGCCCCGAGAACGCCAGGCGGCGAATCAGCTTCTGGATTTGAGGACTCATGCGACGACTCGCTCCGCCTGGTTCGGTGTTCGTGGCGGCTGGCGCCTCGAGCAGCGTGGGCCCCTGGCGCGTCGACTTCAGGGCGCTCGAGTGATGCGTCGCTGGGCCCCCCTCGCGCTCGCCTTCCTCGCGATGACGTTCTTCGGAGCGCGCGCCGCGGCCTGGCAGCTCGCCGAGGAGGCCTCGAAGCAGACCCACCTCACGCCCCTCGGAGAGAAGCTGTACCTCGCCTCGCTCGTGATGCTGCCAGTGCTGCCAGCGGTCGCGCTCTTCGTGCTCATCTTCACCAAGCGCACCTCGACGCCGTCGGTGCTCACCGCAGTGCTGCTCCTCGTGGTGGGCGTCGCGGGGGTCGGGGGCGGCGTCTGGTGGCACTGGCCGCTCTTCAGTCTGTCAGCGAAGAGCTCGCTCCCTTCACCCGATGGAACGAAGGAGGCGCACCTCTTCACTGGCGGGCTCTTCTGCAGTGCCCTCGTCTGCGTCGGCGAGCGACGCGCGCTCTGGTGCGAGGTGGTGGACGATTCGTCGAACGTGAAGTGTGGCACCGAGACGATCGCCTGGACACCCGAGGGCGAGGCGCAGCTCCAGGCCGAGCGCAGCCCGCCGCTCGACCTCTTTCCCCACTAGCCCCAAGCTCGGTCGATTCGGCGCGTCGAGTTGGGCGTGCACCGCTCGACTCACGCTCAGCGTTGGTGCCCGTGCGTGCCGAGGTTGGAGAGCGACGCCGCAGTGAGCTGCCCATTGGCGTCGACGAGCCCTGCGCTCGGCGTGCCGGTGAGGTTGGTGCCGATGATCACCCGTGACGGGTCGGACACCTGCTCGTAGGTGAAGAAGGGCGGAGTGCGGGCGCCGTCGGCGTTGATGACCACGTTGTTGTTGAGCCGGAACGGCCCGTTGCCGCTCGTCACGTTGCGAATGTTCACCCGCCCGAGGAACGTGTTGCGCAGCACGTTGATCCGCGTCGCCATGCCGTCCTGGTTGAGGTCGAGCGCGTAGAGGCTCGAGTCGAGGACGAGGTTGAAGAGAATGTCGCCGCCGGTCGCCGCCGCGCCGATGGAGTGCATGTTGCCTCCGATGGCGATGCCCGAGATGTCGTTGAAGCGGTTGCTGCGCACGGTGAACTCCGCCACCCCGGCCTTGAGCTCCATCGGCCCCGGCTGATGGTGGAAGTGGTTGTCTTCGATGACGAGCTTGCGGCGGCCGTAGATCTTGAGCCCGTTCCCGAGGCCGAAGGCGTCGAACTCGTTGTCCTGCACGGCCATGCCATAGAGGCCCGGGTCCCACGTCGTCGTCATGATGGTGGACGAGTTCGAACCATCGGGGCCGCCCGCGTGCGCGTGCATGTGCAGCCGGCGGAAGGTGGCGTACTCGCCTCCCTCGAGCTGGAAGCCGATGACGTGCGAGTTGATGGTCTCGAAGCCATCGACGTACGGGTGCGCGTAGCCGAGGCGAATGAGCGGGCCCACGTCGCCGGTCGGTTGGTACCCGAAGTCGATGACGGGCCGTTCTCCTGGGTAGGCGAGCCACACGACGGGCGCGCTGTTGGCGTTGAAGACGACGCGCTCCCAGACCGTTCCGACCGAGGTGCGCGCGATTCCCGCCGGCGTGTACGTGCCCGCCCGGAAGTAGACGATGGAGCCCGCGCCGCCCCGCGCCGAGACGTCAGCCAAGGTCCGCCACGGGCTGGTCTCGGTGCCCTGGTTGGTCGACGAGCCATTCACCGCGTCGACGAACTTGAAGCCCGCAGCGCCGACGACGATGGTCCAGTTCGACGACACCTGCGCGCCCACCGAGTCGGTGACGGTGAGCGTCGGGGTCGCGTTGGCTTGTGGGTTCGTCCAGCGGACGCGTCCCGTCGCCGAGTCGATGGTCATTCCACTCGGAGCGTTGGTGAGGCTGAAGGTGTAGGGGTACGCGCCGCCGGTGACGACCGCCCGAATGTCGTACTCGAGCCCCGGGTACGCCTTGAAGATGCGGTGCGCCGCGGTGATGGGAGGGGCGCCGGGTGCAGCGGAGTTCACCGCGCGAGGAGAGATGAGCTCGAGCGGTCCGTTCGATTCGACGTAGCCGGCGGGCCCAGGCACTCCGCCGCCAGAGCCTCCCGACGCGCCGCCCGCGCTCGCCGTTCCGCCCGCGCTCGCCGTTCCACCTGCGCTCGCCGTTCCGCCTGCGCTCGCCGATCCACCTGCGCTCGCCGTTCCACCTGCGCTCGCCGTTCCACCTGCGCTGGAGGTTCCACCTGCGCTGGAGGTTCCACCTGCGCTCGCCGCTCCACCGGCGCTCGCCGCTCCACCTGCGCTCGCCGTTCCACCTGCGTTCGCCGTTCCTCCGCCACCCGCGGTGCAGCTGCACGCCTCGAAGCCAGTCCCATCGGCGTTGCACGACTGCGTCCCCTGACTCCCTCCGCTGCACGGACACGCTTCGACTTTTCCCGGCGCGCACACCGTCATCGGCGGGCTGCACGCCATCAACACGCACACCCCAACCAGCATCACTCGTCGCAGTGGAATCACGGTTCAGCCCTCTCTCGTGGGTTTCGTGCCCCTACGCAGGAGCCTCGAAGTTGGGCCGCTCCCTCGTGGAGATCGCCAAAAGCCCACTCCTCCCGGTCGGTTGCGCGAAGGCCACCGGAGTCCTTCGCGCGCCCCGGCTACCGCTCCGCCGGCGCACGCTGATGCCCGAACAGACCGAGGCTGGCGCCACCGTCGACGAGCTCCCCGGCTTCGTTCACCAGCCCTCCGCCCACCGGGCTCACCAGGTTGTCGCGAACGATGGCGCGCGCCGGCTCGGTGACGCGGGTGAAGGAGAAGTGCTGGGGGGAGGTCGAGAGGTCGTCGTTCACCACCACGTTGTTGTTGAAGATGAAGGGCCCCGTGGTGCCGGTGACGTCACGCAAAGCAACCCGCCCGAGGAGCGTGTTTCGGTAGACGTGCAGGGCGCCGACCGTCCCTCCTTCGTTGATGTCGAGCGCCGCGCCGCTCGACGGCTTCACCAGGTTGAAGAGCAGCTCGCCCGAGGTGCTGGAGTGGCTCGCGGGGCCGGCGAGCGCGACCTGCGTCGTCTCGAGGAAGGCGTTGTTGCGAACGGTGAAGCGCGGCAGCCGGTCCTTCACCCCGAGGCCGACTGGCAGCCGCGTGAAGCGGCAGTCTTCGACGAGCGCCTGCTGGTGCCCGCTGAGGACGAGCCCGGTGCCGCCCACCACCTCCGAGAAGGTCGAGTCTTGAACCGTGAGCCCGATGAGCGGTGGGTCCCACTCGAGCACGTGCAACAGCGAGCTGCTCGAGCCGACTGGGCCTCCGCTGTGGTGGTGGAGGGAGAGCCGGCGGAACACCGCATACTCGCCGGCCTCGACTTGCACGCCGATGACGCGGCTCCCAGTCGTCTCCAAGCCGTCGAGGTAGGGGAAGCCACCCGCGAGCCGAAGGAGCACGCCGCCGTCTGGGCTCCCCGCAGAGAAGTCGAGGAGGGGCCGCTCGTCGGGGAAGGCGAGCCAGGTGGTCGGCTGCCTGCGGGCATCGAAGGTGACGCGTTCCCACTCGGTGCCCACGCCCTGACGCGCGATGCCCTCGAGCGAGTAGCGGCCGCCGCGGAGGTAGACGATGTCGCCGCCGTCTCCCTGCGAGTGCACGTCTGCCAACGAGGCCCACGGAGCCGCCAACGTGCCCGCGCCGCTCGAGCTGCCTCCGTCGGGGTCGACGAAGAGGAAGCCGCCGACGCCGACCGAGATGGTCCAGCTCGCAGAGACGGTCGCTCCTGCCGAGTCGACGACGCTCACGGTGGGCGTCGTCGTCGTGCGCGGTGAGGTCCACCGAATCAACCCAGTGCGCGGCTCCACCGTCATGTCCGCCGGCGCGCCGGTGAGGCTGAACGAGTAGGGGTAGGCGCCTCCGACGACGACGGCCCGAATCTCGTAGGGCAGGCCTGGGTACGCCCGGAAGATGCGATGGCTCGAGGTGAGCCCGGCGTCGCTCCTCGGTGCGCGCGGCAAGAGGAGCTCGAGCGGCGCGTTCGTCTCGGTGTGCCCAGTCGCCAGACCTCCGTCCGTCGAGCCAGCGTCCACCGACTCGGGCCGCCGGCACAGCTCGTCGAGGCAGACGAACCCAGGCAAGCAATCGTCTTGAACGACGCACCGGTTCTTCGTGCCCGCGGGCAAGGAACAGCTCGCCGCCATCGCCACCGTCGCCACGCGGGCCAGGCCCTTCACCACCGGCCTCCCAGCGCCAGCCCGCTTCGCTCGAGGCCTGCCGTCAGCGTCACCGTCACGTCCTTCGAGCCTGCGGAGAGGGTGAGCCACGCGCCCGCGCCGGCCACCAGCGCGCCCACCACGCCCGTCACCCAGGCCGCGTTCGCGAAGCTGCCGTAGCGGAGCCGCGCCTCCTCGGCCGGGCGCTGCAGCTCGGTGACGTCGAAGTCGTGCTTCGCTTGGGTCGCGAGCCCTCCCAGCACGAGCGCGCTGCCGAGCGCGAGCCCGCCCACCACGAGCAAGGTGATGCCGGGCGCCCGACTGCTGGTGCCGCCCGCCCCTTCGCGCGCGCCGAACGAGACTGACGTCGCGCCCACGCTGTCGACGAAGCCTCGGTAGTAGGTGGGTCCGAAGGGCGACTGGAAGAGCGCCTCGCGCTGGGTCGCCTCGATGCTGCCGCGGGCGCTGACGGACCGTTCCTGAAACCGGAGCCCTTCGAGCGGAGCGGTGGCGAGCAGCTCGCCCGTGAAGAGCGCCTCGCGCCGCCCTGCGACGATGAACAGGCGCCGGCCAGCCGGGAGCGCCAGGCGAACGGGCGCCTCGGTGGAGAGGTGGGCGTCGAGGTAGCGCTCTCCGTCGTCGAGCTCGACGTGGAAGTGGCCGAGGCTCGAGAGCTGGCCCTCGAGGAACGTCACCATGCCGAGCCGGTCGAGCACCGCGAGCGGGACGCGGGGGCGAACGGCGGGCGGAATCGCGACGACGTGAGGGAGCGCGCGCGGGTCCTTCAAGTCGCGGTTGGCCGAGACGACGAAGGCCTGCACCTCGCTGTACTCGACGGCGCCATCACCGTTGACGTCGGCCGCGCCAGTGAGGGCCGAGAGCACCTCGTGGGTGAAGACGCCCGCCTCGAGCCGCGACCACTCGTGCGACTCCTGGTCGTCGGTGGCCGCCATCAGCACGCCCACGTTCGGGAAGCGCGCGAGTGAGCCGCGCTCCAACACCGTCGTCCGCTCGGTGCTCGTCACCTCCACACGCGCCGCCGAGCGTTCCTTCGAGAAGAGCCCTCGCGTCCCCACCACCGCCTCGGCGTGACAGGCATCGACGAAGAGGTGGACGAACGCCGCCGGCAAGGGCGCGAGCACCTCGTCGGAGAGCACCTGCCGGGTGAGCGCGCCGTCGACGAGGCTGAGGAACACGGTGCCGTCGGAGGCTTGGGCCCCATGGCCGCTGAAGGTGAGGAAGAGCACCGGCTCGTCGCCGCGCGCGACGTCGGCCTTCATTCGCGTCGCCAGCTCGGCCACCAGCGCACGCAAGGCCGACAGCGTGGGAGGTCGCGCTCGGGAGGCCGCCGCTTCGTGCCGCCGCTGAGTGGGCGCGTCGAGCACGCTCAACAGCCAGTGGTGCTCGGTGACGCGGGAGAAGAAGGCGTCGAAGCGAACGGCGTCGTCGTCGGCGAAGCGCAAGGTGGGGAGCTCGGGTTGCCCCGGCGGCGGCGCGTCGTTGCCGATGGCGATCGCATACGTCACCGTCTTCGCGTGCGCCCACCCAGCGAGGACGAGCGTGGCGAGCGCGACGCCTCTCATCGAACCTCCAACGGCAGGTGCACCACCTGGAGGTCGGTGGCGCTCGAAGGGTCGAGCAGCGCCGCGCGGAGCTCGTCCCGGGTGAGCGGCCGCTTCGAGAAGACCGCGTGCACGGTGTAGTGGCCCCGGGGCCCGTCGAGCACCGCGGCGCGGTCGAGCACCCCACCAGCCGAGAGCGAGGACAGCTCGGCGCTCGTCGCGTCACGTCCTCCGGGAACGAGCCAAATCGTCTCGCCGTCGGGTGCCTCGGCGATGGCCGCGAACGCCGAAGCGCCTCGTGGGGTGAGGGTGAAGACGAGCTTCGCCCCTCGTTCACATGGCGCCGCGCGCCCCTCGACGAGGCAGCTCAGCTCGACCGACGGAGCGAGCGACCCGCCGCGCGCCGTCCACTCCTCCGGGCTGCGCGAGCGCACCAGCAGCACCACCAGCAGCGCCGCCGTCACCGCCGCGAGCGGCACGAGCCAACGCACCCATCGCCGAGCCGGCGCGCCAGCCGTCTTCGCCAGCACCTCGTCGAGGATCGCCTCCTGCTCGCTGACGCCCAAGTCGGGAGAGCCGCCGAGCAGGCGGTCGAGCCGGTCGTCGCTGGGGTCGCGGTTCGTCATCGACGAAGGCTCCTACGGCTGAGGGCGCGAGTCGGGCCAGCACGCGTCATGGGTGAGGATAGCCCTTCGACTTCAGATGGTTGCGAAGCCCGTCACGAATCGTGTCCTCCAAGGTGCGCACCTGGCGTCGGGTGGTGTTCATCAGCTCGGCCACCTCGGCCTGCGAGCGCTCTTCCTCGAAGCGCAAGGTGACGAAGCGCCGCGCCCGCTCGTCCAGCGTCGCACAGTACGAGCGCGTCTCCTCGCGCAACGACTTCCACTCGAGCTCCTCCTCGGGTGAGACGGGCAGCGGCTCGTGCGCGTCTTCGGCGCGGGGGAGAATGTCGCCCTCCAGCACCAGCCGCCCGCTCCGCCGCCCCTCGTCGATCATCAAGTTCTTCGCGATGCGCAGCAGCCAGGGCCGAAAGGGGGAGACGCCGTCGAAGGCCAGACGGGCTCGCTCCGCGAAGGCCCGCACGAAGACCTCCTGCACGAGGTCTCGTTGGCGCTGGGGGTCGGCGACGCCTGGCACCGTCACCCGCCGCTCGCTCAAGGTGAAGCCGAGGCGCACCAGGGCGGCGACCTCCTTCACCGAGTGGGAATAGATGGTGGTGAGGGCCTGGCGTTCGCCTCGCCGGAACGCATCGAGCAGTGGTCGGTTGCCCTCGAAGACCGTCATCGCCTCGCGCCGAAGCTACCACCCCGGTCGGTCGATTCGACCGCGCGCGTCGCTCGTTGGTCGTCCACGTTCGCCCGGCCGTCAGCTGATGGTGAGCAGGTTGCTCAGCACGCCCGGCGCGAGCGAGGCCTCGCCGAAGTCGTCGAGCAAGGCTCCGTTCGCCTTCCGTACGCCCACCGCGCTCCCGAGGGTGTTGAGCACCAGGTTGTTCGGCTTCTTCTGGTGGTCGACGAAGAGGCCGGTGCGCAGCGAACCGCCGGCGCTGCCCGCGATGATCCACGGAGTGTTGTCCGCCGAGTGGGGAGGCCCGTTGCCGAGGTCGTTCATCCACACCGCGGCGCAGTCGTCGAGCAGGTTGGCGCCGAAGGCCGAGGGGTACGCGGCGAGCCGGTCGAGCAGGTACTTGAAGAGCCGCAGCTGGAGCCGGTCGACCTGGTGGTGCAGCTCGACCGCGTTGGGAATCGGCGTGCCCATGTCGCCGTCGGAGTTGATCCGATGGCTGATCCAATGGAATCGCGGGTAGCGGGTGCCGTTGACGTCGTACATCGTCTGGTCGTTGCCCTCGCCGACCTGCAGGGTGACGGCGGAGTTGAGCTGGCAGTGGAACGCCCAGGCCGAGAGGTCCATGAAGCGGCGCACCACCTCGGGCCGCACGTCGTTGCTCTCCGGCTGGGTGATGGCCTGCACCTGCGTCACCTGCGCCGGGTCGAGGTCGCACGTCATTCGCAGCTCGGTGTCTCGCACCGCGTCGAGGTGGAGCGCGAGCCGGCGCTTGTCGTTCGCCGAGAGCTGCGCCTTCCCCGACAGCTCCCGGAGTTGGTCGCGCACGAAGTCGTTCACGCTCTTTCGCCGCTCGACGATGAGCCGCTGCACCTCGGGTGGCGCCGAGGCGAGGCCGGTCAGCCGCATGAAGGCGTTGAGCGGAGAGCGCTCCGCGGTGGTGCGCATCTCGGGCGCGCTCCAGGACAGGCCCTCGCCGATGTACGTCTGCCGCGGGCCGGCCATGAAGGTGAGCGGCGCGGTGCCGGGCGCGTTGTTCGCCTGCGCGATCTTCCAATCGATGGACATGCCGCGCGCGCGCGGGGTGTTGCCGGTGCCGCCCGTCTGGCTGGCCGCGGTCAGCACCTGGGGAATCGCCTCGGCGTGGCCACAGGAGCCGCGCGGGAACTGCAGCCGCACGTTCTTGAGGAAGATGAGCTGCGAGGCGTAGGCCGCGAGCTCGCTGGTGGCGCGGTCGGCGCTCGTCGTGCTCAAGCCCGCGGTGGTGAGCGGCCCAGGGGTGTCGGGCCAGAAGCGCTCCGGGTCGCTGCCGCTCCCCTGCACGATGCCGTTGCCCGCCCGCACGAAGATGGCGAAGCGCTTGCGCCCCACCTGGCCCCAGGCCGCCTTCGGGAGCAGCGACTCGAGCGCCGGGAAGCTGAGCGTCACCCCACCCAGCCCGCGGAGCACCAACCGTCGAGAGAGCTTCATGGCGTCACCTCCACCGCGCGGGCCCGGAAGGCGTCGCTCGAGACGAGCTCTTCGATCAACGACAACACCGCCGCGTCGCTCTCCTTCGACTTCTTCGCCAGCCGGTCGATGAGGGGCCGCTCCGGGTCCGTCGGGCGGTGGCCATAGAGGTACTCGAGCCAGTGCTCGACGTAGCAGGCGTGCGCCATGGTGGAGCTCGCCATCGCGCGGGCCAGCGCCCCGGCGCCGTCGAACTGGGCCAGCTTCTCGTCGAACATGAACTCGTCGGCGGCGTTCACCGGGAAGCCCTTGTCGGTGTCTCGCCAGCGGCCCAGCGCGTCGAAGTGCTCGTAGCCGAAGCCGATGGGGTTGATGAAGGTCGAGTGGCAGCCCTCGCCGCAGGTGCCCCGGCCCGTGTAGGCGTCGATGCGCTGACGGAGCGTGCGGGGCATGGTGGGATCCTCCGCGGGCAGCATGGGCACCACGTTCGGCGGCGGCGGTAGGCCCGAGCAGAGCAGCTGGTGGTTGACGAAGACGCCGCGGTGAATCGGGTCGCTCGTCGTCGAGGTCGCGTTCACCGCGAGGAAGGCTGGCTGGGTGAGCAGCCCGAGGCGCCGCCCGTCGGTGAAGGTCACCTTCGAGAAGCTGGTGACGCCGCTGACGCCGTAGACGCGGGCCAGCTTGTCGTCGAGGAACGAGTAGGGCGCGGTGAGCAGGCTGGTGAGGCCTTGCTTCTGCTCGAGCACCACGTCGCGCACGAAGGCGCGCTGCTCCTCCATCATCGAGTCGCGCAGCGCGACGGAGAACTCGGGGAAGAGGGTGGTGTTGCGGGTGACGTCGGTGACGCGCCGCACCTGGAGGAGCTGGTCGTGGAACGAGGCCACCACGTCTCGCGCGCGGCGATCGGCGAGGAGCCGGCGGGCGTGGACGAGATAGCTGTCGCGCACCGCGAGCTCACCGGAGGCGGCCGCAGCGAAGAGCGCTTCGTCGGGCATGCTGCGCCAGAGCGCGTAGGAGAGGCGGCTCGCCACCTCGTAGCCGTCGAGCGGCACCACTCCGTTCTTCGGCTCGCTGCTCAGCTCGGGCCGGTAGAGGAAGTTCGGCGACTGGAGGAGCGCCTCGAGCACCAGCCGTGGGCCTCCGAGCGCGGGGGCGACCGAGGGGTTGAGCGTCGCGGCCTTGCCGTGGAGGGTGACGAGCGAGGCGACCTCCGCGTCGGTGGGCGGGCGGCGGAAGGCACGCAAGGCGAGCGCGCGAACCTGCAGGTCGGGCGTGGAAGGAATGGCGCCGCCGAAGGTGCGCGCGAGGGCGGCTTGATCGGCCGTGGCGGCGAGCGCGAGCTGCTCGGCAGCGCGCTGGTAGTCGGCCCAGGCCGTCGAGTCGACGTTGAGCAGCCCGCCGTTGGTGTCGAAGGCGGCGCCGGTGGTGTCGGAGACGAAGGTGGCGGTGACGTTCGGCTTCGCTGGCAGGTGGAGCAGCTCGGTGACGGTGTTCTCGTACTCGACGTGGTTGAGCCGCGGCACGCGGGTCGCGACGCCAGGCTTCTCGAGCGGCGTCGGGTGAGGGTCGTCGGGGCGGCCGGAGCCGATGAGGCCACCTGCGAGGCTCCCTTCACAGGCGAGCAACGCGAGGGGCGCGAAGAGGAGCGCGCGCATGAGGTCGCGGAGTGTAGCGGGTTGGCGTGCGCCGACGTACTCGGTGGCGCGCTCGATGTGGGTGCTCGTCGGACATCGTGCACTTCGACTTTCGGGACGAGCCAACGCCTGTACCATGCGCGCCGGTGACGAAGCCCTCCCAGCTGCTCGAGCGTCTGCCGGCCGATCTGCTCGCCGCGTTCGAAGAGCGCATGGAGGCTCAACGGTCGCTGCTCGCGGTGCCCATCGCGTTGCTGCGGCTGCTCGCGGTCGGTGCCTGGTTCGTGCTGGGCGTCACCGGGGTGTGGGTCGTCTCGCACAGCTCGGTGCTCGCCTATGCGGTGGCCGCCGCGTCGATGGTGGCGGTGCTGGTGCTCTGGCCGACGAGCCGGCGCTCGGCCCACTGGGCGGTGGCGTTCCTCGACGTGCCGATGATCTTCCTCGCCCAGTTCGACGTGGTGGCCGCCGAGCCGAACCCGGGCATCGCGAGCGCGCTCACCGAGTCCATCTTCGTCACCGTCCTCATCCTCGCGACGCTCACCTTCGACCGCCGGGTGCTCGTCTCGACGGCAGGCCTCGCCCTCGTCGCCGAGATCGCCATCGCGGAGCGCGCCGGGGAGGAGCTGCGCCACATCATTCCCACCTCGGTGCTCCTCACCGTGACGACGACCGCCGCCGGGTGGCTCTGCATTCGGCTCGTGCACCGAATGGTGCATCAGCTCACCTTGGACTCGACGAAGAAGCAGCGCCTCAATCGGTACTTCTCTCCCCAGGTGGTCGAGCGCCTCGAGGCCCTCGACGACGCCAAACCAGAACATCGAGAAGTGAGCATTCTCTTCAGTGACATTCGTGGCTTCACCAGCATTTCGGAAAAGTACGACAGTGAAATGGTGGTGCGCTGGCTCAACGAGTACCTGACCGCGATGGTGGCGGTGGTGTTCAAGCATGGCGGCACGCTCGACAAGTTCATGGGTGACGGAATCCTCGCGTACTTCGGAGCGCCGCTCGCCCAGGCCGATCACCCGCAGCGCGCGGTCGCCTGTGGGCTGGAGATGATCAACGAGCTCGCTGCGCTCAACGCGAGACGGCGAGGCCGGGGCGATCCAGAGCTGCACATCGGCATCGGCATTCACACCGGGCGCGCCGTCGTGGGTGACGTGGGGAGCGAGCAGCGCAAGGAGTTCACGGTCATCGGCGACGCGGTGAACACCGCCTCACGCATCGAGGGGCTCACCAAGCAGGTGGGCGCGGCGTTGTTGATCAGCGCCGAGACGAAGGCGCGGCTCGCCGAGAGCGAGCGGTGGACCGCGTCGGAGCCGCTGCCGGTGAAGGGCAAGGCCGAGCCGGTCGCCACCTTCAAGCCGTCGAGCTGAGGTCAGCCGGAGGAGGTCGCGGCGAGCTGCACGAGCGCGTCGCGCCGCAGCGTCGTGCGCTCGAGCTCGAGCACGTCGAAGGCGAAGGCGAGGGCGGTCGTCAGCACGAGCCCGAGCCCCGCGCCTCGGAGCCGCCCTGGCCGGGTGAGGAGGACGAGGCCCAGCAGCCCCAAGCCGCCGTCGACCCAGCGCAGCATCGAGAGCGTCAGCTGCGCCGCCTCCGCCTCGGGCACCAGCACCGCGCCCACCACGTGCGGCGCCTCTCGCACCAGCTCGGGGAGCCGCGTGCGGTGGAGCGAGACCCGTCGAACGCTGACGAGCCCCGAGGTGAGGAAGACCGCTCCGAGGAGCAGCAGCGGCCAGCCAGCGCCTCGAGCGAGCGAGGTCGGCCAGATGAGGAAGCACGCCACCGACGCCACCACCGCGAGCGCTCCACAGCCGGCCATCACCAGCGCCCAGCGTTGATCGCGCGAGGCGATCTCGAGCAGCTCCGCGACCAGGCGCTCCTGCTCCGTCATGCGCCGCAGCTTCGCACGAGCCGAAAAGAAACGCGGTCGTCTCGAGTGCGGTATGCAGCACTCGATGCTCACTCCTGTACTGCTGCTCGCGCTCACCGCCGCCGACGCGGGCGTCGAGGCCCCGGCCGAGTTCATCGACGACGTGCGCCTCATCTTTCAAGTCACGACCTGTCAGGGCGGCGCGCTGCCTTCCCCGCTCGATGCGCCCACCGTCGACGCCTACTGCAAGCGAATGACGCCGAAGTTCGACCGCTTCAAGAAGCACTGGGGAACGACCGCGCGAGACTTCATCGCTGCCCAGCGGCCCGCCAACCTGCCTGGCGAGCTCGTGTACCCGTTCGGGGGTGGCGACCTGATGATGGCGCTCACCTCCTTCCCCGACGCGACCGTCATCACCACGCTGTCGCTCGAGCTCGCAGGAGACCCACGCCGGCTCAAGACCCTCGCCGACAAGAAGGCGCTCGCCCAGTCACTCGAGGCGCTCGACACTGCGGCGAGCACGACGCTGCTCTCGAACGACTCGAAGAGCGTGAACCTCTCGAAGATTCAGCGCGGCGAGCTGCCCGGGCAGCTGTCGATGCACTTGATGGGGCTCGCGCTGCACGACCAGGTGCCGGTGTCGGTGCGCTTCTTCCGGCTCGAGCCTGATGGCTCGCTTCACTACTACACCCGCTCGGAGGTCGAGGCCGTCGACGGCACCACCGCCTCGAAGCTCAAGCAGTCGTGGAAGGCGCCGGACTTCTCGCCTGCCTTCGCGAACGTCGAGGTGCAGTTCGTGCCCAAGGATCAACCGCAGGCGGCGCGGCGAACTCACCGACACTTCGGGGCGAACCTCTCGGACGAGGGCCTGGGGAAGACGCCGGAGCTGATCAAACACCTCGACGCGAAGGGCTCGGTCTCGGCGATGACGAAGGCCGCGAGTTATCTGTTGTGGAACCCAGCCTTCTCGGTGATTCGTGATTGGTTGGTCGCGCACGCGGTGTTCATGATTTCCGACTCCACCGGCGTGCCACCGCGCTACTGGAAGAAGGCCGGCTGCACGGTGGAGACCTTCGGCTCGTTCGAGAAGTCCTTCCTCGGCACGTGGGAAGGCTTTCAGCAGGAGCTGCGCGACGAGTTCGTTCACGCGAAGAAGCTGCCGATGCGCTTCGGGTACCCCGATGGCAGCCCCGAGAAGCGCAACCACTGCATGGTGGTGAAGTGCGCGCGCGAGCCGAAGAAGTGATCAGCGCGCCACGAGGGTGAGGAGCGCGACCTCGGGCACCACGCCGAGCCGAACCGGCATGATGCTGGTGCCGATGCCGGTGGTGACGAACAGGGTGCGGCCCTCTTCGACGACGACGCCTGCTGCGGACCGTTGTTCGTACTTCGATGGCACGACTGGCGCGCCGATGAGCGGCAAGCGCACCTGGCCACCGTGGGTGTGGCCGGCGACGACGATGGCAAACCTCGCTGGCAGCCCTGGAAAGACGTCTGGGTTGTGAGTGAAGGCGATGACGGGCGCGTCATCGGTCACCATCGAGAGCGCAGCCGACGCGTCGGTCTTTCGAGTCCACACGTCCTCCAGGCCGGTGAGCCAGAAGCGCCCGCGCGCCGAGTCGACCGCGACCGAGCTGTTCGCCAGCACTCGCACCCCCACGTCTTCGAGCGCCGCCGCGACCCTGGGTCCATCGGTCCACCAGTCGTGATTTCCCAGCACCGCGAAGACGCCCAGCGGCGCGTGCCAACCTCGCAGCGGCTCGGCGGCTGCCTCGGGAGAGAGGACGGTCGCGCCCGGTTCGTGCCCCACCACGAGGTCGCCCGCGAGGAGCACGAGGTCGGGGTGCCACTCGTCGATGCGCGCGCGCACCTGCTGCACCTTCTCGGCGTCGACGAACGGCGCGCCGACGTGCAGGTCGGAAATCACCGCCACCTTGAGCCCCGAGAGCGTCGCCGGCCAGCGCGGGAGCGCGATCGTCACCTCGTTCGCGCGCAGCCGGTTGGGTTCGATGAAGAAGCTCCAAGCCGCCACTGCCACGCCCAGCACCGACAGCGTGACCGCACCCTGGAAGAGCCTTCGCTTCACCATCACCGTCCTCGACACGCGGGGAATGGTGACTTTGCGGGCCGGGGCGGGCGGGCGCAAGCACGAGCCACGACGGCCATGCAGGCGCGGCCCGAACCCGGTAGACCAGCCACATGGCGCTCGCGATGCTCGTTCACGGTGGAGCCGGCCCTCGTCACTCCGATGACGACGTCGAGGGGACCAAGCGTGGGTGTCTCGTCGCGGCCCAAGCTGGATATGCAGTGTTGAAGAAGGGCGGCTCGGCGCTCGACGCAGTGGAGGCGGCGACGCGGGTCCTCGAAGACGACCCACTCTTCAACGCTGGCATCGGCTCTGCGCTCACCAAGGAAGGAACGGCCGAGCTCGACGCGTCCATCATGAATGGCGAGACGCTCGCCGCCGGGGCCGTCGCCTGCGTCACCTGTTTTCAGAACCCGGTAACGGTCGCCCGCGCGGTGATGGAGTCGTCCGGCCACGTCTTTCTCGTCGGCCCTGGCGCCGAGCGCTTCGGTCAAGCGAAGGGGCTCCCGCTCGTGCCCAACGCCCGCCTCATCACCAGCCGCTCACGCCGCCAGCTCGAGCGGTTCGCCGCGTCGCTCGGCACCGTCGGAGCGGTGGCCGTCGATGCCGGTGGACACGTCGCCGCGGCGACCTCGACGGGAGGAACCACTGGAAAGCTCGCGGGCCGCGTCGGAGATTCTCCGCTCATCGGTTGTGGCACCTATGCCGATGACAGCACTGCCGCCGTGTCCTGTACCGGGTTGGGCGAGGCCATCATTCGCGTCACCCTCGCCAGACATGCCGCCGACCTCGCCCGCGACCGAAGCGCCTTCGAGGCTGCGCGCGCCGCCGTCGCCACCCTCGCCCGCGTCGACGGAGGCGCCGGGCTCATTCTCGTCAAGCCTGACGGCGACCTCGGCTGGGCGTTCTCCACTGAACGCATGGCCCGCGCCTGGGTGAGCGATTCCGGCGAGGGTGCAGCATTTGGAAAAGAAGTGGCGCCCTTCGAAAAATAGATGTCACGCATTGCGCATTTCAGGTACACGGCCCGGGTCGATTCGTACCCATCCTCTTTCTTGGAGTCGCAATGCCCTCAGTCGATCAACTTCTCCGCAGCATGGTGCAGGCCGAAGTCGAGCGCGTCGTCGCCCCGTTGATGGCTGCCGTGCAAGAGCAGGGAGAAGTGCTCAACCGCTTCGCGACCGCCTTCGGTCAGCCGATCAAGCGCGGGCCCGGCCGTCCTCGGAAGCTGTCCTTCGCGGGCGCCCCGAAGGCGAAGCGCGGCCCCGGTCGCCCGCGCGGGTCGGGCTCGGGCGGCGAGACTCGCTGCGCCATCATCGGTTGCAAGAAGAACGCGCGCGCGAAGGGCTACTGCCCCGCGCACTACCAGAAGTTCCGCAACCTCTCGAAGACGGGGCGGCTCCCCTCGGACTGGGTCGAGCACGCCAAGCCGCAGTCGGTCGAGAACATCAAGCTGCCCCGCGGCCGCGCCGGCGCCAAGGCCCTCGCCGAGGCTCGCAAGAAGAAGTGACCGCGGTTGAGTGAGCGCAAGCGGCTCACCGCGCGCTCGATTCAGGCGGGCATCTGCACTACGGAGGCGGTCGTTCGCGGAGGAAGCTCCGCGCGGCCGCTTTCGTCGTTTTCGTCGTCCGACCGAGGAAGGTGATTGAGATGAACAACTCCCGCGAGCTCGAGAAGTCCATTCACGTCGACCTGTCCCGGCAGGAGACCTACGGCGGCTATCTGCAGCTCGACCGCTTGCTCCATTCGCAGACGCCGCGCTCGCCGGTGCACGACGAGATGTTGTTCATCATTCAGCACCAGACCAGCGAGCTGTGGATGAAGTTGATGCTCCACGAGCTCGACGCCGCCCTCGCCTTCGTCAAACGAGACGAGCTGCCCGCGACGTTCAAGATCTTCGCTCGCGTCGCCCACATTCAACGCATGCTGTTCGAACAGTGGGCGGTGCTCGAGACGATGACGCCCAGCGAATATCTCCAGTTCAGAGATGCGCTCGGCCGCTCCTCGGGCTTTCAGTCGTACCAGTACCGCGCGCTCGAGTTCATGTTGGGCAACAAGGACGCGAACCTCATCCTCCCGCATCGCGCCGACGCCGAGGTGCACGCCTTCTTGAGCAAGCGCCTCGAGCAGCCGAGCCTGTACGACGAGTTCCTCCGCTACCTCGCGCGCAAGGGCTACGCCGTGCCGGAGGATCGGCTCTCCCGCGACTTCACCCAGCCCTATCGAAAGAGCGACGCGGTGATGCAGCTCTTCCGCACCGTCTACGAGCAGCCCGAGAAGCACTGGGCGGCCTACGAGATGGCCGAGAAGCTGGTCGACGTCGAGGAGCGCTTCCAGCTCTGGCGCTTCCGTCACATGAAGACGGTGCACCGAATCATCGGGCACAAGCAGGGCACCGGTGGCTCGTCGGGCGTCACCTTTCTCCAGAAGGCGCTCGAGCTCACCTTCTTCCCCGAGCTGTGGGACGTGCGCACCGAGCTGAAGAAGGACTGAGCGGGCAGGCGAGGCCGCGGAGATCGTCTCGAGTGAATGAGAGAATGGGCTACGCTCCGCGGCATGCCTCGCGATTCAACCTTCTCCGGCGGCTCGCAATCGCAAGACGACGGTGACGACGCCCGCCCTCGTCCGTCCTCTCCTTCGTCTGGGCCGCGCCCCTCGGTGACCCAGGGCATTCCGGCGCGACGTGGCACCGGCATGGGCTCGCAAGGGTGGTCCGGTGGTGGTCCCCAGCCGGCGCGCGAGGCCTCTCCTGCCCGGCCCGCCGCCCCGTCGTCCAAGGGGCCCTCGGCCACCACTCGCCGGCAAGCGCAGCAGACCCGCTTCTTTCCTCCGCAGCCGCGCTCGATGCTCGAGACGGGCCTGTCGAACACCATGGTGGAAGAGCTGGTGCTCAAGGCGCTCTTCTTCGCCGGCGAGCTGCGTGGCTCCGACATCGCCGGGCGCATCAAGCTGCCGCAGGTCATCGTCGACGAGATCATCGAGGGCCTGCGCAAGCAGAAGTACATCGACTTGAAGGGCGGCGCCGGCATGGGCGTCGGCAAGGCGGGGATGATCTACACCCTCACCACCTTCGCGACCGATCTGATCAGGCAGATCCTCGACCGCAATCGCTACAACGGCCCCGCGCCGGTGCGCCTCGAGGACTGGTTCGAGGCGGTGAACGTGCAGACGGTGCGCGGCATGCGGGTCAACCGCGCGAAGATGGAGCAGCACTTCGGCGACCTGGTGGTGAAGGACTACGTCTTCGACGGCCTCGGCCCCGCCATCAACTCGGGCAAGGCGGTCTTCTTCTACGGGCCTCCTGGCAACGGCAAGACCGCGCTCTGTCAGGCCCTCGTCGAGTGCTACGACGGCGACATCTGGGTGCCGCACGCGCTCCTCGTCGACGACTTCATCATTCGCCTCTTCGACTCGACCCTCCACAAGCCCGCGCCCGATGATCCGTCGGCGCCCGCCAACGATGGGCGCTGGGTGCGCTGCCGCCGCCCGCTCGTCGTCGTCGGCGGAGAGCTCACCCTCGAGACCCTCGACCTCATCTACTCGCCCGACGTGAAGTTCTACGAGGCGCCGTTCCAGCTCAAAGCCACCAACGGCATGCTGCTCATCGACGACTTCGGCCGGCAGAAGGTGAGCCCCATCGACCTGCTCAACCGGTGGATCGTTCCCCTCGAGAGCGAGGTCGACTTCCTCACCCTGCACACCGGCAAGAAGCTGCAGGTGCCGTTCAACGTCTTCGTCGCCTTCTCCACCAACCTCGACCCGGCCGACCTCGTCGACGACGCCTTTCTGCGCCGCGTTCGCTACAAGCTCGAGGTCAAGCCGCCCGACGAAGACCAGTTCCACCACATCTGGGAAGGCGTCTGTCAGAAGCGCGGCATCGCCTACGACGCCGAGATGATCGACTGGTTGATCGAGGCTCACTACAAGCCGCACAACCGCACCTTCGCGGCCTGCCACCCGCGCGACCTCGTCGACCAGGTCATCGACATCGCCAACTACCGCGGCGAGATTCCCCACCTCTCGGGCGAGCTGCTCGAGGCCGCCATCAACAACTACTTCGTGAAGTTCAAGAAGCGAAGGCAGGGCTGAGCAGACGACGGGTGAACCGCGGCTGAGTTCGGGGCAGGCGGCCCGTTCTGCGCTAGAGAGGGCACGGAATGCCGCGCGCCCCTGACAACGCCAAGCTCCACGAGCTGCTGAAGACGGCGGCGCGCGAGCTCAAGGCCACCCAACAGGAGCTCGCCGACGAGCGCGACCTGCACGAGCAGGCCCGCAAGTCGCTCGATCAGGAACGCGCCCGGGCCCGTGAGTTCGAGCGCCAGCTGCTCGACGCCCAGCAGGCCCTGCGCAAGGCCCAGCAGCAGCTGCAAGACGCCGCGCGCGAGTCGGTGACCGCCGCGATTCCCCGCGAGATGCTCCTCGCCGCGAAGGGCGAGCGCACCGCGATGCTGCCGCCCCTGCGCATCGACCCGAACCTCACCCTCGCGCCCATCGAGGCCAAGCCGGCCGAGGACAGCACCAACGTCTCCAAGCTCGACGCCGAGGTGATGGAGAAGCGGGTGCAGGCGCTCAACCAGGCCCTCTCCGAAGCCGAGGCCGACGCCAAGCACCACAAGCAGCGCGCGCACGCGCTCGAGGCCGAGGTCGAGGCCCTCAAGGAGCTCACCCGCCCGAAGACGGCCCAGACGCCCGCGCTGGAGATCACCGGCGAGATGCAGAAGGAGGCGATCGACGCCCAGCTCGCCGCCGCCGAAGAGGCCGAGAAGCGCCTCGCCGCCGCCGAGGCCGAGCTCACCGCCGAGAAGGAGCGCAGCACCCAGGTGATGGCCAAGTTCGACGCCCTCGAGGCCGAGCTCGCCGCCGTTCGAGAGACCGCCGCCCGCGCCGCCGAGCTCGAGGGCCAGCTCGCCACCGCCAAGGCCCGGGTCTGGGAAATCGAGCAGACGAAGAGCGAGCTCGACGCCAAGCACGCCCAGCTCTCGAGCGACGCCGAGGCCACCATGCTCAAGCTGGCCGAGCAGACCGCGCGGGTGAGCCAGCTCGAGAACGAGCTGTCGGGCATTCGCACCCGCCGTGACGAGCTGAACGTCGAGCTCGCGAGGCTCGAGAGCGACCGCAAGAAGCTCCAGACCAAGCTCGCCGAGCTCGAGCCGCAGCAGCAGGCCGCCATCGCCGCCGCCGACGCCAAGCGGGTCGACGCCGAGGGCCTGCTCGCGAAGGAGAAGGAGAAGCACCAGCACACCGCCCAGCGGCTGCTCGAGGCACGGCAGAAGACGCGCGAGCTCGAGCAGCAGCTCGGTGAGGCGCAGCAGCAGCTCGAAGCCGGTCGCGCGCGGGAGACCGAAACCGCCAACAGCCACGCGGCGAAGGTGAACGCGCTCGAGGCGGAGCACGCCCAGGCCATCGCGCAGGAGCGGGAGGCGTTGCAGGGCTCCATCGCCTCGCTGCAAGGGCAGATCTCCCAGCTCGAGAAGGACCTCTCCCACGCGACCGAGGAGTGGCACCACACCAACCGGCAGTACGAGCAGCTGCACCGCGAGATGCTGGTGCTGCTCGACCAACGCGACGAGGCGCGGCGCCAGCTCGAGGCGCTCCGCTCCTAGACCCAAGCTCGGTCGATTCGAGCCGGTTCAGCAGCCTCAAGGCGTCGCCAGGGAGCGAGGCGCACGCCGGAATCACCTGAGCGGTGGAGTCGCCCTCGGTTCACGACGCGGTGCCGCCTTCCCCGCGGCGCTTCACCGGGTGGCGGCGAGCCGCTCGAGCACGTCGGTGAGGTGCCGGTGCACCTGCACCTCGTGGTGGAAGATGTCGGCGACCCGACCGTCGAGGCCGATGAGGAAGGTGGCGCGGCGGTCGACGCGGAGAATCGGCCACACCACCCCGAACTTCTCGGAGATGACGCGCGACTCGTCACCGATGAGGCGGAACTGCAGGTTCTCTTCGGTGGCGAAGCGGCAGTTGCGCTCCGACTTGTCCACCGAGATGCCCACCAGCTCGGCGTTGAGGGTGGTGATGCGCTCGTAGTGGTCGCGAAAGTCGCGCACCTCGGCGGTGCAGGCCGGGGTGAAGGCCTTGGGGAAGAAGAAGAGCACCACTCGGCGCTGGCCCCGGAAGGACGACAGCTGGAACCGGTCTCCTCTGCAGTCGAGCGCGTCGAAGTCCGGCGCGAGCTCTCCGACCTTCACCATGCGCCTGTCTCATCACGAGTCGCGCTGGCTCGCCAGTCGCTCGGCGCACCGGACTCGCGGGTCAGTCGGCCGTTCCGCCAGACGGTGACGTCACGGCTCCGCTCGGCTGGGCAGCGTGCTCCGCAGCACCTCGACCGCGCGGTGCAGCTCCGCCTCGTTGAAGCGCGCGAACACCAACCGCATCGCCCCCGGCTCGTTGCCGTCGTAGCGGTAGCGGGCGCCGGGGCTCACCACCACGCCCTTGGCGAGCGCGCGCTCGCGCCAGGCGTCGAGCGCGATGGGCTTCGTCACCTTCGCCCAGAGCGAGATGCCGCCCGACGGCACCTGGAAGTCGAGCACCTGGCCGAGGCGGGCGCGCAGCAGCTTCACCAGCACGTCGCGGCGCGCCTGGTACAGCACCCGCATCTTCCGCACGTGGCGCTGCAGCTCTCCGTCTTCGAGCAGGTCGGCGATGGTGGCCTCCATCGGGTGGTCGCCCTGTCGGTCCATCACTGCGCGGAGCCGGGCGATGCGGTCGATGAGAGCCGTCGGGCCCACCACGAAGCCGAGCCGCAGCCCTGGCGCGAGCACCTTCGAGAGCGTTCCGATGCTGGCCACCACCCCCGCCTCGTCTCGCGCGAGCAGTGGAAGCACCGGGCGCCCCTCGAAGTGAAACTCGTGGTCGTAGTCGTCTTCGATGATGAGGAACCGGTGGCGCTTGGCGAGCGCGAGCAGGGCGAGGCGGCGCGCAGCCGACATGGTGACGGTCGTCGGGTACTGGTGATGCGGGGTGACGTAGACGGCGCGGAGCTTTCGTTTGGCGGCGAGTCGTCCAAGCGCGTCGACGTCGAGCCCTTCGTCATCGACGGGCAGCGGGGCGAGCTGGGCGCCGAGCAGGCGAAAGGACTCCCAGGCCGGGCGGTAGCCGAGCGCCTCGATGGCGACGGTCTCTCCTGGCGACACCACGGCGCGGGCCACCAGGTCGAGCGCCATCTGGCTGCCGCGGGTCACCACCACCTGCTCGGGCGTCGCGGGAATCGCGCGCACGTCGGCCACCATCGTGGCGAGGGCGCGACGCAGCGAGGGATGACCGGCCGGGTCTCCGTACTCGAGGAGGTCGCGTCCCCGCCTGCGCACCACCCGCCGCCAGGTCCTCGCGAGCAGCTCGACGGGGAAGTGACGAGGGTCGGGTGTGCCGGCGGAGAGATGGAGGAGGTCGTGCGGCAGCTCGAAGGGCCGCGTGCTGAGGAACGACGGGCTCGGCGGGAGCGGCACCGAGAGCGCGGGGAGGCCGCGAGGAGGGGCGCTGACGGGCTCGACGGGGAGCGACTCCTGCACCCAGGTGCCGCGGGTGGCGGTGGTGCGAACCCAGCCCTGCGCCTCGAGCTCGGCGATGGCGGCGACGACGGTGTTGCGGTTGAGCTGGAGCGCCTCGGCCCACGCTCGCGTTCCCGGGAGCCGCTGCCCAGGACTGAGCCGGCCGCGACGAATGTCGGAGACGACGCCTTGGGCGAGCCGCACGTAGATGGGCGCGTCGGCGGGGCCCGCGAGCGCCGGCACGGTGAGCTTCCAGGTGGCCATGCGCATGGACTAGCAGAAATGTGAAAAGTGGAGCTGTTTGCTGGTCCATGCGTTCGGCACGGTGCGCGCCATGCGACGACGCGAATACGAAGGCAGTCACGCCCTGGCGCTCGCCCTCTTCGACGAGGCGGCGGTGATGCAGGTCGCAGGGACGGACGAAGACGGCACGCTCGTGCTCAAGACGGTGCACGGCGTGGTGGACGACGGGTGGGTCTGCTTTCACGGCGCGCCCGCGGGCGAGAAGACCTCGCTCCTCGGACGCCCGGTGGTGGTCTCGGTGGAGGAGACGGTGACGCGGTTGCCCAGCACCTTCTTCGACGCCGAGCGCGCCTGCCCGGCCACCACCCTGTTTCGCGCTGCTCAGGCGAGAGGCACCCTCACTGCCCTCGAGGCGCCGGAGCGGAAGGCGCGGGTGCTCCAGCGGTTGATGGAGAAGCTCCAGCCCGCGGGCGGCCACGTGCCCATCACCGCCCAGGGAGCGCTCTATGCGCCGGCAGTGAAGGGCCTCCTCATCGCTGGCATGCCGCTCGACACCGCGACCGCCAAGGCGAAGCTCGCGCAGAACAAGAGCGACGAAGTACGGCAGCGGCTCCTCGAGCAGCTCTGGGAGCGAGGGGAGCCCGGTGACGCGCGCGCCATCGAGCTCGTGCGCGACGCGAACCCCACCACCGGCACCCCGCCGTTCCTCGACGCGCCAGCCGGCGTGCGGCTCGTCTGCGCGATGGGCCGGGAGCACCTCTCGCAGGTCGTCGACCTCCTCGCCGGCGAATACTGGAACGACGTCTTCACGAAGGAGGAGCTCGCGGCCTCGCACCTCGGCAGCGCCGCCTGGGTCGGCGCGGTGGACTCGACCGGGCTCGTCGTCGGGAGCGCGCGCGCCCTCAGCGACTGCGCCAAGTACGCCTGGGTCTACGACGTCGTCGTTCGGAACGCGTGGCGAGGGCGTGGCGTCGGGCAGGCGCTCATGCGGTTGCTGCTCGACCACCCGGCGGTCCGACGCTGCGCCCGAGTCCGGCTGGGAACGCGTGACGCGCAGTCGCTGTACCAACGCTTCGGGTTCGTCGAGACCGCGAGCCTCCGGCGGCCCTACTCGACCACCGAGATGATCCTCGTTCGCTCGGCCTGATCCCCGACGCCTCACTCGCCCGGTGACGCGGGCTCTTTCCCTGGAGCGACGAAGGCCAGCTCGCTGCTCGGCGCTCCTCGCGCGCCCGAGACGTCGACGGGCGTCAGCACCACGGTCGCCTTCGTGCCTGGCGAGAGGTCGAAGCCGCCGGCGCACATTCCGTGGCCGAGGTCGACGACACCATTCTTCACCGGGAACACGCCGACCCTCGTCGTGCCCTCGACGGTCAGCGCCACCTCCACCATCACGCCCGGCGCCGTTCGCACCTGCACCGGAATCATCGACGCCGGCCCGCACCCCAGCTCTTCGTAGTCGAGCACGCCGAGCTCGGGCCTCGAGGGGAACGTCGGCGCGGGCCGCTCGACCGACCGCACCTTCCAGCTCCCCACCGCCATCGCCGGTCGGTTGCGCACGCTCTTCTTCACCTGCACCGACCATCGACCAGGCGCGAGCGCCCGCTGCGCCTTCAGCAGCACCTGCCGCTGGCGATGGCCCTCGAAGTTCGACAGCACCTCGACCGGCACGCGGAGCGGACCGTTCACGAACTCGAGGTCGCGTGAGGGCTCGAGCTTCGACCAGGAACCGCCGAGGGTGATCAACACCTGCCCCTCGGGCGGGAGCTCGACCGACGCGTCAGGGAAGCTGCCAGTCCATTCGCCGAGGCAGCGGGCCTCCGCGCCAACGGCCAGCACCGACATCGCGAGGAGGACGACTCTCATCTTCGGGAGGATGCACCGAGCGGCGACCATGTGCATCCGACGCCTTCGTCCCGACTCCCGTTCCCCAAACCCCCCCACTTCTCGGTGGATCCGCTACCCTCCGCCGCCATGGCCCACCTGGAGCTCGTTCCGAAGAAAGAAGTCAGCAGCTTTCGCAAGATCGCCATCGGCACCTGGGCGACGGCGTACGACCCGACCGTCTACGGCACCCTCACCGTCCGCATGGAGAAGGCGCTGCAGTACATCGAGAAGTTTCGTGAGGTGAACGGCGTGCGGCTGACCGTCACCCACCTCGTCGCGCGCGCGGTCGCCGAGGCCCTGCGCAAGTGCCCCGACGCCAACGCGATTCTGCGCTTCAACAAGATCTACCTGCGCCAGAAGGTCACCATCTCGGTGCTCGTGGTGCAGACCGATCAAGGCGACGGGAAGGTCGACCTCACCGCCGCGAAGATCGAAGACGCCGACAAGAAGTCGCTCAAGGAGATGGCCGCCGAGATGGCCGCCACCATCGAGAAGGTGCGTCAGCGCAAGGACCAGGCGCTCGAGAAGGGCAAGAGCACCATCAGCATGATCCCCTTCATGCTGATGAACTTCTTCCTCAAGACGCTCCACTTCCTCATGTACACGCTCAACCTCGACCTCTCGGGCTTGGGCATGCCGCGCGACGCGTTCGGCGGCGTCACCATCACCAACGTCGGCTCGCTCGGCCTCGACGTCGCGTACGTGCCGCTCGTGCCGTACACCGCCACCCCCATCTTCATCGCGCCTGGCGCAGTGGCAGACGAGCCGGTGGTCGACGAGGGCAAGGTGGTTCCGGGCAAGGTCATGCGCATCAACGCCTCCTTCGATCATCGCTTCATCGACGGCGCGCACGCGGCGGTCCTCGCACGGACGGTGAAGGAGATGATGGAAGACCCCTTCGAGAAGTTCGACAAGCTGAGCTGAGGCGCCGAGCAGAATGCGAGCCTCGCTCCTCACGCTGGTGGGGCTCGTCGCTGGCTGCCGCTGCCCAGGGCCGGTGAAACCGGTCGAGCTCGCGCCGCTCGAGGTCGCGCCCTCGCAGCTGACGTTTCCGCCCACCTTCGTCGGTTCTTCCAGCCGGCAGGTCGTCGAGCTGCGCAACCCGAACGTCGTCGAGCGCCCGCTCGAGCCGATCCTCGAAGGGCCGTTCACCATCGATCCGGTCTCGGCGATCGCGCCTGGAGAGACGCTCGGACTCTCGGTGACGTTTCGCCCGCTCCAGCCCGGCGCGGCGCAGGGCCGGCTCTCCATCGAGACGCGCGAGGTGCTCCTCTCAGGCGAAGGACGGGCCGTGCCGGTGTGCACCGCCGACGCCTGCCACGACCCGCGCTTCGACGAAGCCGCCAGCCAATGCGTGATGGACCTCGCGCCCGACGGACGAAGCTGCTCGACGCGCTGTCTTCCCACCGGGAGCTGCGTTCGCGGCGAGTGTCTGGGAACCACGCCCGCCTGTGATGATCAGAACGCCTGCACCGTCGACGCCTGCAGTGATCAGCTCGGCTGTGTGCACGCGCGGCGCAGCTGTCAGCGCCCGGTCGATCGCTGCAAACGCGCCGAGTGTGATCCGGCCACCGGCTGCACCATCGTCGACGCGCCGGAAGGTACGCTCTGCGGGCCGGACGACTGCGCGGCCTCCACCGTCGACGTCTGCCTCCAGGGCCGATGTCTCACGCGCGCCCGGCCGGCGAACGCGCGCTGCGCCAACACCTGGCTTCCCCTCACCGTTCCCGCGCACACCAACGGCACGGCCCTCATCGCCTACGACGAGACCTCGGGGCTCGTCGTGCTGGTCTGGTTCTCGGGCTTGGGGACCCAGACGTGGCGGTGGGACGGCAGCGCGTGGGAGCTGCTCTTGCCACTCAACCCGCTCCCTTCGTTGCGCTCGGCGGGAATGGTGGTTGACCCAGCCACCGGCCGGCCCATCGTCATCGGACGCGGGCCGACGAAGGTCGAGCAGTGGGAATGGGACGGCACCGGCTGGTTCGAGCGGCCCATCTCGGGCATCGACTGCGACTCGTTCACGCTCGGCGTCGAGCCCCTCACCCAGCGCCTCCTGCTGTCCTGCCGCGCCGGAGACTTCGGCGGCTCCATCACCTGGCAGCTCTGGTCGTTCGATGGGTTCGGCTGGCGTCGAGAGCCAAACCCTCCATGGACGGCGAAGCCCGAGTTCCTTTCCGATTCCTCGAGCGACCGGCTCCTCGCGGTGGTGAACGTGCCGGTGAGGCTCCAGGAGACGTACCAGTGGCTGTTCCCCGGCTTCGTGAAGATGGACACCGCGACGCTGGGCTTCGGCTGCGGCGGCGTCGATCCACTGAGCCGTGACGCCGTCTGGTTCGGCGGCTCCGAGGATGGAGGCATGCGACGCTGGCGTTGGCGCGCGAACCGGTGGCTCGACGAAGGCACCGTGCTCGCCACCCGCGCCGAGTCCTGTCTCGCGGCGCTCGATGCGCGTCGAAACACGCTCGTGGTCACCGGCGGGCGGCTCTTCGCGCGTTCGACGACCTGGGAATGGGACGGCCGCCTGCTGACCGAACTGTCGAGTGGGACGCCCGAGCTCGTCGGCCCCGTGCTCGCCACGGCGCCTTCGCCGCTCCTCTTCGGCCACTACGTGTCGTCGGAGGCGGTCAGCTATCGCTTCACGGGCAGAGGGTGGGCGTCCGGGCAGGCGATTCCGGCTGGGCAGCGCGCCGCCGCCGCGGCGTGGGACGAACGGCACTCGCAGCTCCTGGTCTCGCTCGCAGATCCAAACCAAGCGACTCGCAGTACCTGGCTCTTCGATGGAGGCAGCTGGGCCATCGCCGAAGCCTCGTCGTCTGGGCCCGATCCCGGAGCTCGGGTCATCTGGTCGCCTGCCCTCGAGCGCGTGGTCGCGATTGGAACCAACGGGCCGCCCGCCGACGCCGTCTCGATCTGGACGGGAACCCACTGGCAAGGCGTGAACGCGGCGGGAGGACCTGCGAATCCGTATCGGCCGGCCGTCTCGACCGACGTCACCGGCGCTCCGCTCGTCGTCGCCTCCGGCATCGCTGACGCTGGCCTCGAGACGTTTCGATGGGTGGACGGAGGGTGGGCGCCGCTGCCTCGTCCTCCGATCGCCGCCTCGGCCACCATCATTGGCGTCATTGCGCTTGCCTCAGCCTACGACCCCGGCCGGCAACGCACCGTTCTGCTCGCGCTTCCAGCCGACCCGAGTGAAGGCGGGATGCTCACCTTCGAGTGGGACGGGAGCGCGTGGACGGCGCGAACGCCGACGCTCAGCCCTCCGCGAGAAACCGGGGTGTTGCTCGCCTTCGATCCGAACAGCCAGCGAGTGCTCTTCTACGAGCCGAAACAGACCTGGGCGTTCTTTCCCTGAAGCTGACGCTCGACACGCTCCACTGACGTGCGACGCTCGACGACGTGCTTCGGCGCTGGTGGCTCGTGCTCGTGGTCGTCCTCACGCCGCTCGCGTTCTGTGGAGCGATGGCGCTCGTGCGCGTGCTCGCCGGACCCGAGCGAGTGGAGCCCTTTCCTCCGGTGCTCGTTCCGCCCGGTGGCGCGTTTCGTTCGAAGAGCGCCGGTGCCACCGAGCAGTGCTACGCGCACGAAGTCGCTCTCATCGAGCTGGTGAATGCCGACGCCGCGCGGCGCTGGGCCGAGTCGCTCGACCTGCCGTGTTCCAACTCCGATGCGGGTTCGAGCTGCGTGAGCTGGTCGACGGCTGGGCGCGTCTCTCCGTTCTGGTCGGGTCCACAGCGAGAACCGAACGGTCTCGACACCGTCGAGGCGACGTTGAACGGCGCGACGCTGCGAGTCGACTGGGGCGACTACCTGTGTTCCGGATGGAACTGAGCCGCCTGTTTTTTTGAAGAAGAACGGCGGGTTGCGGCACGGGTCGGGCAGATGACCGATGTCCCGCGGCCGACCGCCGGTGGGTCTTCTCGTGATGAAGCTCTCCTCCATCGTCACTCGCGTCGTCGACACCACGCGCCAGGTCCTCTCCGCCGTCACCCCTCGCGCGCAGCAGCCGCAGACCACCCGCGCCCCGGCTGATTCCTTCGAAGCAGGGCCTCCGCGCCCGCCCGTGTCGCTGCACGGCGCGTCGCACGAGACGAGCGGCCTCGGCCTCAACGGCTCGGGCGGCAGCTTGCGCACCGCGACCGGGCGGATTCGCGCTGAAGACTGGCGCAACCCGGCGGCGGTGGTGGGCCGGCTCACCCAGAACCCGGCGAGCGGCAGTCTCGGCAACTCGGGCGCGCGCTGTGGGCCGTCGGCGCTCCTGGGCTCGGCGCTCATGCAGGGCCCGGAGTCCGGCGCGCGCTTCCTCGACTCGGTGGCGACCGGCTCGCGGCTCGATGCCTCGGAGCGCACCGCACTGCGGACCACCGCCGCCCATCTCCGCGCGGGCACCTGCACCTACGAAGAGCTCTCGGCCGCACAGTCGACGCTCTATCGCGCGGGCAACACCCAGAACGATCTCGAGCACGCGATGAGCGACGTCTACGACGGCTACGTGCGCCGAGGAGGCGTTCGCAGCACCACGGGTGACGGCGATGGCTCCGAGCTGACGGCCGACCAGGAACGCCTCTTCACCCTCCGCTCGCACCTGCGCGACGGGCGAATGACGCCGGAGGAGGCGACCGAGGCCCAGACGATTCTCTCTCGGTACTACGGCGAAGGAACGCGGGTCTCGCTGGTCGACGACCCGAGCCACCCAGGTGATGCCTCGCTGCAGAGCTACACCATCACCCTCCCGGGTCGAGAGGGTGGGCGAGAGCTGAGCGGCTTCTCGGACACCGAGCTGCGTGGGCTGGCGGACGCGGGCGGTGGACGGACGCGCTCGATGCCGCTCACCACCGGCGCCGATTCTCTCAGCACGATGGTGCGGGGGCTCGCTCCTGGAGAGTCCGCGACCGTGCGCGTCGCGGGCAGTGACACCGGCACGACTGGCGACCACTTCGTCACCGTCGGCCGCCGCGCCGATGGCACCGCGTTTCTCTACAACTCCGACCCGGCGCGCGGAGACCACACCTCGTACACGGGCGCCACCGGGCCGACGCAGCCTGCCGACTTCGAAGCCGAGCTGCGCCGGTTGAGCGGCCGCATCCACGCCGACCGCGATGGCGACATGCCGCTCGCCACCGTCTCGCACTTCTGATGCGATGAAGGCATGAGACTGCTCCTGCTGTCGCTGATCAGCAGCTGTGCCGCCATCAACACTGCCGGGTTGAGCGAGTCCTGCCGCAACCAGTACGACGCCTGCCTGAACGCGTGTCCGGGCGTGGCGCGAGGTTCTCCGGCGCCGACGAGCATCACCCAGATGGAGATCGCCGGCTGCACCGACGAGTGCAATCGGCGGGCGCGCAGCTGCGGGAACTGAGGGCGCGACGCTGCGCTGCTCGGCCCGCGGTCAGCTCACGGCTTCGGTTCGGCTTGCTCGTTCGGGCATCAGCAGCCGAGCGCCCGTCGCGAGCAGGCTCGAGGCGAGCACCAGCAACACCACCGCCACCACGCCGTTCACTCGCTGCGCCGCGGTGGCCTCGGTGGCCGAGAAGAACGCCTCTCGAATCTGCAGCACCAGCGAGCTCAGCGTGACGACCGCCACGAAGCCCATCGGCGCCGCGACGTACCAGTACCGCCGCCCCTGCCGCTTGAGCCACACCGCCACGCCCATCAACGACAGCGCCGCGAGCAGCTGGTTCGAAGTGCCGAAGAGCGTCCAGAAGCTCTTCCAGCTCCCTGCCTTCGCCACCAGGAGGAACCCGAGCGGAACGCAGACGGTCAGCGCAGTCCCCACGAGCGCGCCCGCCTTGCCCTTGAGGCCGGTGAGCTCCTGCACGATGTAGCGCCCGAGCCGGGTCGAGACGTCGAGGGTGTCGAAGACGAAGGTGCTGAAGGCCATCGCGCCGAAGGTGATGGCGAACGGGAGCCGCTCGTGCCCGAGCACCACCGCGAAGAACCGGCCGAGCCCGATGCCGTAGATGGTGCCGGCGGGTTTCCCGGCCAGGTCCTTCGACGAGATGATCATCACCGTCGCCAGCGCGATGACGGCGACGAAGCCTTCGAGCAGCATCGCGCCGTAGCCGACCGGGTGGCAGTGCGACTCCTTGGCGATCTGCTTCGAGGTGGTGCCGCTGCAGACGAGGCCGTGGAAGCCGCTGCACGCTCCACAGGCGATGGTGACGAAGAGGAAGGGGAAGAGCGAACCGCCCGCGCCCGCGACCTCGAAGCCCTTGAACGCCGGGAGCTGCACCTCGAAGCCGCCGAAGAAGAGCCCCACCGTGCCGATGGCGAGCGCGAGGTAGAGCACGAAGCCGCCCAGGTAGCCGCGCGGCTGGAGCAGCGCCCAGACTGGGGTGAGCGAGGCGACGAAGCAGTAGACGAGAATGACGATGGCCCAGGTGCCGGCGCCGAACGCGAGCACCGTCGAGAGCTTGGTGCCGAGCCAGACGACGCCCAACACCGCGGGCACGAAGACGACGGTCTGCAGCCACAGCGGCGGGCGGAGGAAGCGCTCCACGAGACCCATCAGCAGCGAGAGCCCCAGGTAGAGCGTCGAGGCCATCGCCACCGCGCCGCCTGGGTCGAAGTCGAAGACGAGACCTTCGAGCTCGGGGTCCTGGGCGACGAAGGTGCTCGCGGTCACGTCGGTGAAGGCGACGATGACGTACACGAGCGCGACCCAGATGAAGGCCATCATCGCGATGCCCGAGCGCGGGCCCAGGTTCGCCTTCACGACCTCGGCGATGCTGCGCCCCTCGTGCCGCACCGAGGCGACCAGCGTGGAGAGGTCGTGCACCGCGCCGATGAGGACGACCCCGAAGAGGATCCACAGCATCGCCGGGAGCCAGCCGAACTGCTGCGCCGCGAGGATCGGCCCTGCGATGGGGCCCGCCGCCGCGATGGCCGAGAAGTGCTGACCCAAGAGATAGAAGGGCCGGGTGGGCACGAAGTCGACGCCGTCGGCGAGGCGTTCGGCGGGCGTCGCTGCCGAGTCGTCGAGCCGGTACTGCCGCGCCACGAAGCCGCCGTAGAAGCGGTAGCCGAGCGCGAGCACCACGAGGACACCGCCAGCGAGGAGCGCGAGGCTCATGGTGAAGACTCTCTCACGTCGCGCGAGTCACGGAACGAACGACACCATCACGCTGAGCGACACCGCTCCGACGCTCGCGCGGACCGTCTTCGGCCCCACCTGCGTCGAGCTGAGGGAGGTGCCGAAGGCCCCAGCGGCGTCCGTCATGCCCGTGCTCGCCGCCAGCGTCGCCGTCCCGCTGGTGACCTCGAGCGTGACGGGCTGGTTCGAGAGCAGGTTCCCGCCGAGGTCCTTCGCGGTGAAGGTGAGCGCCGCTGAAGCAGTTCCGTTGGCCGTCACCACGGTGGGGTCGGCGGTGAAGGTGCTCGCGGTCGCCGAGACGTCTCCCGGCACCACGTCGAACAGCCGGCTCTCGTCGGCCGCGCCGTTCGCCGCCTCCGCTCGCAAGGCGTAGCCCACCTGGGCGCGGTTGATGACGAGGTTGGGAAACGTGATGACCCCGTTCACCGACTCGCGCGGCTCGCCGTTCTGCACGACGCCGGCGCTCGACCGCACCAGCCGCACCGACATCGAGAACACGTCGGTGACCGGGTTGCCGTCCTTGTCGGTCACCTGAATCGTCACCGCCGGAGCGATGGGCTGGCCTGCGCGGGTGGTGCTCGGGTGGGTGCTGAAGACGCCGCTCGACGCGGGGCCCGGCACGAAGGTGAAGCTGAGCTCGGCGAGCGGAGTCTCGGTCCCTGCAACGTCGACGCTCACCGCCAACGTCTTGGGCTCGGCCTTGCTGCTGCTGAGGTGGGAGATGGTCTGGCCGCTCCCGTCGGTCGGAGCTGGTTCACTCACCCGCCCCGTACCCACGGTGAGCCGAAAGGTGACCCGCGCGTTGGGCACCGGCGTGCCCTGCGCGTCCTTGATGAGGGCGGTGATGACGACCCCGTCGCTCGAGTTGGCGATCGCCGCCTGCTTGTCCGCGGTGACGCTCGACCTCGCCGTCGCGGGCGGACCAGCCGAGGTCATCTGCTGCTGCATCCCCGAGCCCTTGCCACAGCTCCACAAGACGAGGACGGCAGCGAAACGAACCGGCGTCACTTGGCGCCGACGAAGGACCAGCTGACCGAGGTTGCGGAGGAGCTGCCGCAGGTGCGCGAGAAGTTGCCCGACGCTGCGTAGAGCGAGGTGAGGGAGGTCGACGTCGAGCCCGAGCAGGTCGAATCACCCGGACTTCCCCACGCGATCGCGAGGATGGTGGTCGACGGACACGTCGCGCTCGGCTTCGACTTCATGCACGACAACGGCGCCGTCACGTAGGCGCTCACCGTCACCGTGTGCGTCATCGTGGGCTGGTCGAGAATGAGCCCGCCCTCCGCGGCCGAGCTGCCGCCGGTGATGGTGCAGTTGCAGTCGGCCGTCTCGAAGGTGCCGGAGGTGACGTTGAACTGGCCAGTGAAGGAGTACTCGTTGGGGGTGTTGAGCCCGTCGGTCCGCCCTCCGGTCAAGCTGAACGAGCCGCTGTAGCTCAGCCCCGTCACCGTGCGGCTGAGGTTGCCGCTGCCGGTGAAGCTCGAAGGGAAGTCGATCTCCGGGTCCTTGTCGTCCTTCACGGTGACCGACGAGAGGAGAATGACCTTGCCGATCTTGGCAGTCTCGAACTGGGGCACCTCCACGCTCACCGCGACGGGGTTCGGCGTCGGCTTCTTGGAGGGTGCCCGGTACATGAACTTGGGTCCGGTGGTGACGGTGCCCAGCGCCGCGTTGCCACCGAGAATGCCCTCGACGTGCGGCCCGCGCAGCACGGGGGGAAGATTGGTGTCGTAGCTCTGGCACTCGTAGCCGACCGGCGCCAGGTCCTCGTCGGGGTTGAAGTCACAGATCTTCACCTCGAAGCCGGTGGTCTGCCCGACGCGCACGGTGGCCGTCGGAGGGAAGAGGTTCGCGCCTCGCACCGCCGACCAATCGGAGAAGTGCGTCGTCTCGGTCGTCAGCGTCTTTGCCTCGGTGTCGAGCGTCGTCGCCGAGCGCCGCCACTTCTTCTCCGCGTCTTGAAAGACGATGGAGAGCACGGCCGGGTCGGAGCCGGCGACGTCTTCCGGGCCGTACTTGAAGGTGAGCTTGGCGGGCGTGGTGAAGGTCGTGCCCTCGGGCCCGAGCCGGTAGCTGCGAAGGCCTCCCGGGCTCTTCGTCTCGATGGGCACCACCGAGAAGGCCGTCATCGCGCTCACCGCGTTCGCGGGAATGGTGACGGTGAGTTGGCCGTCGGGGCTCGAGAGCGTGCCACCCGAGGGACCGATCATCTGGGTGACCGGCGTGCCCATGGCCGCGCCCACTTCGGTGATGGCCACCACCTTCGGGCGAGGGGAAGGACCACAAGCGACGAGCGTGCAGGCGAGCAGGAGAGCAAGCGGGGTGCGGTACATGAGTTGCCTCGACGAAGGGCCCGTCGAGACCGTGCCACCACTCGACCAATTTTGGAATTCCTCGGCCGCGTCCATGACAGTTCGACGACCGAATTGGCGAGGGTAGATCTTTCTCGCAGGGCTGAATCGCGGCGTCGGCGAAGCGCGAACGCCTGTGATGTGCTCCAGCCATGAGCCCCTCAATCGAATGGTCGCAGCTCGGAGCGTGCGAAGCCGCGCTGATCGATGGCACGACCCGCGACGTCCTCGAACGAGTCGCGAATCAGTTTGTCCATCCCATTCCGCGTACGTTCCCGGACAGTGAGCTCGAACGGTGGATCGAAGACGACGTGCTCGCCATGCGTGCGCTGGAGCAGTTCGTTTGCTTCAAGTTCCTCTGCGTCGAGCGTCACCTGGGCGACCTCCCCACGGCGCACACCGATGACGGCCGGGCGATGCTGCGGTCCGTTCGCCTCACCGAAATGTCGACCGAACAGTTGAGGGAGGTCGTCGACTCGACGAACGAGCAGTATGCGCCGCTGCGAGAGAAGTACGGCGCTGACGACCGGGGCTGGCCGAAGCTCTTCCAGGAAGGCGGAGGGCTGGAGAAGAGGTTCGCCGACGAGCTCTTCAAAGAACGGTATCGGGTGTTCGCCGACACCGACTTCGACTCGGCCTATCGCGCGCTGCTCTACGCGAACGTCCTCCAGGGCAGCGCCTGTCCTGCGGTTCTGAGTCCGGGGCGGCTCGAGTTGATGGCGACGCTCACGAGATTCGTGCAACCCGACTGGCTCACCGTCGCGACCGAGGCCGTCAAGCCGGCGTTCGAGAAGCGCAAGGCAGCGCACGCCTTGTTCGGCACTCCCGTGCCCATTCCTCACATCTCCCTCGGCGCGCGGGTGATGCTGACGGCGCGAGAGGAAGGGATCTCGCCCGTGCGAGCAGCAGTGAACCTGCATGACAGTCTTGCTGGGCAGGAATTTCGAGCGTGGCTCTATCAAGTCAACAAGACCCTCTCGACCTCCGACGACTGGCCGGCGAATGCACTCCGCCTGTTGAAGTCGACCGCCGACCAGGTCGAGCGCTTCATTCCACGCAAGCCGACCTACTCGTTCGAGTCGAACAGCTTCGTGCAGCTCGTCCCCGCCTGGGGAAAGTTGCTCGCGGCGCTCATCGGGAAGAAGGACCTCTCGGTCCCCGACGTCGTCCTCACCATGCCCAAGGGCGTCCAGTTTCTCGTCGACTGGGTCAACACCCAGACGCGTCAGGAGCGGTTCTTTCAGGAGTTCGTCGGCCGGAAGAAGTGACGGCTCCGAACCGCTCCAGAGGTCCGGCGTGCGTCAGTGCGCCAACGCGCCGTCGACCATCTGGCCGTCTTGAATCTGGAGCGCCCGCCGAGCGTGCTTCACCACCCGTGGGTCGTGCGTCGAGAAGAGAAAGGTGACGCCCTGCTCGCGATTGAGCGCGAGCATCAAGTCGATGATCTGCTCGCTCGTCTTCGAGTCCAGGTTCGCGGTCGGCTCGTCGGCGAGCACCAGCCGCGGCTCGGTGATGAGGGCCCGCGCGATGGCGACCCGCTGCCGCTGGCCTCCCGACAGCTCGTCTGGCTTGTGGTGCAGGTACTGCTCGAGGCCGACGGACTTGGCGAGCTTCTCGACCCGCGCCCGCAGCGTCTTGGGGTCTTCGCCGGCGGTGCGCACCGCGCAGGGAAACTCGATGTTCTCGGCGACGTTCAAGACTGGAATCAGATTGAAGTTCTGGAAAATGAAGCCGATTTTCTGATTCCTCACCTCGGCGAGGTCGTCGAAGTCTCTGTTCGATACATCGATGCCGTCGAGTACGTAGGTGCCCGACGAGGCGCGGTCGAGGCAGCCGATGATGTTGAGCAGCGTCGTCTTCCCGCTCCCGGAGGGGCCCGTCACCACGGTGAACTCGCCGGCGTCGACGGTGAGGTCGACTCCGCGCAGCGCGACCACCTCGGTCATGCCCAGCTGATACGACTTCTTGATGCCCGACAGGTCGATGAGGTGCGGCATGGGGTCTCCTCAGAAGAACGCGCGCGCTTCGAACATCGCGCGGAAGGCGAAGGGGGTGATGCCGAACTCGGTGATGGGCGTGCCCTGCGGCGTCTTCACCGAGAGCGCGTCGGGGCCCGGAATCGGCACGAAGCCCAGGAGCGAGAGGTTGAGCCAGTCGGTCGCCGACCAAACGATGGAAGGCGTCACCGTGCTCGAGAGGTCGCGCAGGTTGGCGATGACGACGGCCTGCAGCGTCCAGTCGTCGAAGAGCCGCGGCTTCTGAATGGTGAGAAAGGCGTAGTGCCGGCCGCGCGGGTCGAAGGCGAAGCGCACCGGGAGCCCGTCGGCCGACCCGCCTCCGAAGAGCGCGCTGGCACCGGCGAACTTGGTGGCGTCGAGGCCGAGACCGCGCGCTTCGGTGACGAGGCCCAAGCCGTTCGCCAGATCCTGGAAGTGGTCGCGGTTCCAGCCGTCATGTTGATACAAATATTCGAGGCTCACCATCGAGTCGTCCGAGAATTGATAGCGCGCACCCACGAGCACTCTCGGGCGCAGCTCGGTGTCCTCGAGGTGCGTCTTCGCGGCGAACGGCGTCTTCGCGATGGAGCACCCGAGCGCCGCTGCCACGTTGGTGAGGCAGGCCCCGTTCAAATAGTCACGCGCGCTGCCAGTCTGGAACAACCCTTCGCCGTGCACCTCGAGCCCACCGAAGACATGACTGAAGGACAAGCCGACCCGCGGCTTTTCTTGAAACTCATCGGCCGCGCGGTTGCCGAAGAAGAACATCAGGTTGAGGTCCGTGTCCCAGACGAGGGCGTAGACCCGGGCCGCGAGCTGGTAGTGCAGCTGCGAGTCCCGAGAATCCCACGAGGGCCAGCCCAGCACGTGGGTCGGAATGCCCGCGGTCTGCTTGAGCACGGTGGGCGCGAAGACGAGCGAGAAGGTCGCGAAGGACAGCGGCGCCTCGACCTGCGCGAGCCACACGCCGGAGCGCTGGAACGTCGGGTCCGTCGGGTCGCGGCGTGGGTTCAGGAGGTCGGTCGGGTTGAACGCCATGCCCGGGCCCCAGACGATGCGCTTCTTGCCCACCAGCAGGTTCAGCTCGGGAACGAACTCGTGGAAGACGAAGAGCTCGTTGATGCTGACGAGCGGCTGCACCTGTGGGCTCGCCTTGTCCGCCAACGCCACCTCGTGCCCCTGCTCGTCGACGCCGCGGTAGAAGCCACCCCAGCTCGCCACCAGGGACACGTCGCTCGAGAAGTACGAGTGAGGCCGAACGTTCACCTTCACCTGCGCGTTGAACTCGAGCAGTTGCTGCAACTGGGGAATGTCGCTCGTCGGCACCAGGCCCCACGGGCGCGCGCGGGTGAACTGGGTGCGCGACATGCCGTACCCCGTCGCGTCCACCACCTTCTTGAAGAAGGGCTCTGGCTCGGCCGCCGCCGGAGTCTCGGTCGTCGCCGTCTCCACCGGAGCCCCACCGTCGACCTCGCTCGCCCCCGCGTCGGCGTCGGGCACCCCTCCATCGTCGTCTTCGGCGACGGCGAGCACCGGAGCGAGCAAGAGGCTGACGAGCAGCGCGCGCACGGGGGCGGTCCTCACTTGCCGAGGTCGGCCTGCATGAACCGCTGCGGCGGGGCGTCGACGTTCACCTTGAACGACTTCGTCACCATCACCGTCTTGCGCGCCTTCACCACCTCGTTCTGCATCTCGATGCGCGCGGGGCGGACGAAGCCCTTGTCGAACTCCTTGTGCTCGCTGAACGTCGCCGAGCGAATGAGCTGACCCGAGGTGCCGAAGTACTCGCCCTTGAGCGGCTGGAGGTCGCTCTTGCGCACGGTGAGGCGAATCTTGTCGTAGGCCGTCTCGGTCGTCTTCGCCTTGAGCTCGAGCGCGAGCGCCTCGGGTACGGCCGCTGGCACCAACACCGCGTCGTAGTCGGCCGTGTAGTTCACCCGCAGCACGTCGGCGTTGTTGAAGTCGCCGCCCTGGAAGCTGTCGCGGTTCGCGATGCGCGTCGCCCGCTTGAGGTTCGGCAGGTACACCCAGGCGTTGTCACCCAAGCGGAGCACCTCCTGGCCCTTCACGCTCGCCGGCTCCGAGAACCAGACGCGAAACTTGTCGGCGTCACGCTTCAAGAACTTCATCCCATACGTGCGCGAGGTGCCGTCTTCGCGCGTCGCCGTCATCTCGGCTTGGGACTCGAACGTCGCGGGTCCCATCACCGAGTCGTACTTCGCGAGAATGTCGGCGGCCGTTGGGTCGGCCGTGAGGAGCGTCGAGAGCGCGAGGGTGAGCATCATGATCGAAGGGCCTCCACAGGGTTGAGACGAGACGCACGGAACGCGGGCCAGAGCGCGGCGAAGACGGCCCCCAAGACGGCGACGGTGAAGGCCATCGCGGTGAACTGCACCGTCGCGAACGGCCGCAGCACGTTCTCTCCCGAGACGCCGCTCAGCTTGAAGGGAATGCCCTTGGCGGCGATGGCGAAGAGCAGGGTGCGCCCGATGACGACGCCCATCAGCCCACCCGCCGCGCCGATGACCGCGCTCTCGAGGACGAACAGCTGCATCACCTGGCGCCGCCGCACGCCCACCGCGAGCAAGGTGCCGATCTCCCGCACCCGCTCGAACACGCTCATCAACATGGTGTTGATGATGCCGGTGAGCACCACCACGAAGAGCACCAGCGCGATGGCGCCCAAGATGAAGTTCTGCCGCACGATGAGGTCGCGGAGGAACGGCTGCAGCTCGCGCCAGGTGTGCACCTCGTATTCCGGCCCGAGGTTCGCGCGCAGCACGTCGGCCGTCTCGTCGAGGTTCGACAGGTCGTCGATGGCGAGCACGTACTCCGTCACCCGCCCTTCGAGGCCGATGAGGCGCTGGGCCGCATCGAGGGGCAAGGTGACCGCGCGCTTGTTCTCGAACGGCAGCGTCGAGGTGGTGAGCCCCTTCACCTTGAGGTCGAGGGCGTTCGAGCGCCCGCCCGGGCTGGTCGATTGGAGCGTCACCATCTGCCCCGGTTCGACGCGGAAGGACTCTCCCAATTCGTAGCCCAGCAAGGCGACCCCGGTGGTGTCGGTGGGCTCGAGCGCCGCGCCCTTCGCGATCAAGGTGCGAGCCTTCGGGCAGGCCTCGAGCTCGTGCGCCATGTCCATGCCGCGGCCGACGAACATCGTCTGCTGCGAGCCGTTGCTCACCAGGCCGTTGAAGGTGACCCGCCCCGAGACGCCGGTGACGTGGGGCACCGCTGCCAGCTTCGCGCGGAAGGCCTCGCTGTAGGGCAGGTTGAGCCGGGTCGGCACCGCGTCGGCGTTCTCGACGTAGCCCGCCCGGTGCACCTGAATGGCGCCGATGCGGCCGCCGACGGTGTCGTCGATCATCATCTTCGACAGCCCGCCGGTGAAGCCGCGAACGATGAGCACCATCGCGACGCCGAAGACGATGCTGACCGCGGTGATGATGCTGCGCCGCCGGTTGCGGCCCACGTTGCGAAGCGCCAGCCGAGGGAGTTTCGAGTTCATGTATGCGCCAGCGCCTCCACCGGGCGGAGGAGGCTCGCGCGCCAGGCCGGCCAGAGCGACGCGATCGCCGCGCCGGCGGTCGCCTGCACGATGGCGCGCGCCACGAAGAGCAGGTCGACGTCGGGTCGCAAGATGCTCGGCACCTTCGCGCCCGGAGACGGAATCGAGATGCCTCGGCTGTTCATGTACTGGACCCAGAGGAAGCCGAGCACCGCGCCCAAGGTGCCGCCGAGCACGCCGAGCACGACGCCCTCGGCGATGAAGAGGCGGACGATCTGTCGCCGCTTCATGCCCACCGCGAGCATGGTGCCGATCTCCCGCACCCGCTCGAGCACGCTCATCAACATCGCGTTCACCACCCCGAGGAGCACCACGAAGAGGAAGATGCTCGAGACCACGTTGAAGACCGTGTCCTGGGTGGCGACGATGTCCTTCACGAAGGGCACCCGCTCTTCCCAGGTGTGGGTCTCGAACTGGGGCCCGAGGGCCGCCTGCACCGCGTCGCGCACCTCTTCGAGCGTGGCCTTCGGGTCGACGTCGATGCCGTACTCGGTGATGCGGCCTTCCATGCGCAAGAGCTGCTGCGCGGTGCCGATGGCCATCAGGCCCATGCGGCGATCGTTCGGCGTCGCCGAGCCCAGGGTGCCGACCATCAGCACGTTCACGCCGTTGAGCGAGGAGTCACGGTCGGGCGCGAGCACGGCGAGGTGTTGCTCGAGCGGCGGCTTCGCACTGCCCACCTGCCAGAGCGGTACGTCGATGCCCTTGGCGAAGTCGTCGTTGAGCAGCACCTGCTCGTCGCTCGCCGACGCGAACATCTTCCCGCGGGCGGCGTCGATCCACTCCCAGCGCTTGGGCGTCACCTGCTTCTCGAGCGTCGGGTCGATGGCGGTGAAGACGAGGAACGAGGTCTGGCCCCGGTCGGCCTCGGCGAGCTCGCTCCCATCTTCTGGCTGCGGCTTCTTGTCGGGAGTGGAGATCTGCGAGCCGAACTCGATGCGGGGCGTCACCGCGAGCACGTGCGGCACGGCGGCGATCTTCGCGCGCAGCTCGGGCGTGTCGGCGAAGTCGAGCGTCAGCGGCGACCCGAGCACGTTGGCGACGTAGCCCTTGTGGTGCACCTGGAGCGCGCCGAGGTTGCCGCGCATCTGGTTCTCGAGGATCTGCCGGCGCTGGCCGATCATGAACCCCTTGATGGCCACCATCGCGCCGACACCCGCGACGAGCGCCACCAGGGTGATGGCGGTGCGGCGCCGGTTGCGGCGGAGGTTTCGGACGGCGAGCTTCAGCACTTCGGCCATGCAGACCTCCAGAACGAACGTTCGTTCAGTTTCAGGCTCACCGGCGGCGCTCCTTGGGAGCAGGGGCGGGCTGCGGCTTCACCGACTCCCAGAACGCCTCGACGTGCAGCTTCAGCTCGCGGCGCATGTCGTCGACGTGCGGCGGCTCGGTGACGTCGGAGAGGTGGAGGACGCGCAGCATCACCAGCGGGCCCATCAGCCGCAGCGTCGTCACCACTGGGTCGAGCGGCCGCACGAGGCCCTTGTTCACCAAACTCTGGAACAGCTTCGCGATGCGCGCGCGCGCCTTCATCACCTGGGTGCGGAGGTCGAAGAGGCCGGCCTCCTTGAGGCGGGGCAGCTCGGCCATCAACACCCGCATGAGGTTGCGCTCGCGGTCGGTGGACCAGAGGGCAGTGAGGGCCTCGGCCATGGTGTCGAGGAAGTGCCTCACCCCGACCGACTCGATGAAGCGCAAGACGTCGTCGCTCATCATCGCGCCCACCGCTCCCGGGCCCGACTCCTCGAGCAGCGTGGTGAGGATGGCGTTCTTGTTGGGGAAGTGGTGGTACAGCGCGCTCTCTCGAACGCCGACCGCCTTGGCGATGTCGCGCATCGAGCTGCCGGAGAAGCCGTGGGTCGCGAAGAGCTCGAGCGCGCGGTCGAGGATCTCCCTCTTGGTGTCACGCCCTTCGTCTTTGCGAGGCCTGCCCACTGGCGGCAATAGAACGAGTGTTCAGTTTTGTGTCAAGCGAAGGTGCAGGCGACCGTCGCGCCGCACTGGGGCTGCGCTGCGGGCCGAACCGCTCGTCCTCCCGAGCGTTCCGCTGGGGCTGTTGCCGATCCTGACGATGCGACTTTCAGCGGGCGGGTGGCTCCACGAGCTGTCTTCGCTGAAAGAGGCGCAGACGACGTGCTTCGACCAGCTGTCGCGGGTCGGTGCTCGTTCTTCACGTTGAACTCCGTGAGGTCCCCATGGTTGCGCGTGCCGCCCTCATTTCCCTGCTGGTCTCGGCCACGACGCTCGCCGCGCCGCCCGCCCTCGACGACGACGCCGTCGAGTTGCTGGAGTCGAGAGTGGAGCGACAGATGCTCACACTGTCGGCGCTCCCGCTGCCACCACTCGACGTGGACCTGGCCATTCTCGCCGCTGTGACTCCAGCGACCGTGAAGTACGCCCGAGTCACCATCTCGCTTCGAGGCGAGCCAGACTCGTTGAGACTCGAGCTCGACCAGGGCACCTCCGAGCAGCTCACCGGCGTGCTGAAGCGGTTGGTCGAAGCGCGCGTTTGCGAGAAGCCGTCGGTCTCGGTCGAACCCATTGGCGTCGTCGGCAAGTGCACGGTTCCCACCACCAAAACCCGATGGACGTTCAAAGGAGCCACTCGTCGAAGGGAACCATCTTCATACGTCGCGCGAGAGCAGGCCTTCGTCTGCTCGGTCCTCCCGACGGAGCCCAACCTCGACGAGCTTGCGAAGGGGTTGCGGGAGGCCGCCGCGGCTTCGTTCATCAAGCTGGCGTCTCTGGAGATCGCGAGCAGTCCCAGGGTGAGCGGCCCGCTCGACGTCTACGAGGTGAACGTCAGTGGAACCGCACCGTTCAGGAGCATTGACTTGTTCCTGATCGGCCACCTGCGTCCAAGGCTCCTTCGATTCGACCACCTCGAGCTCCGGCCGCGGGCCACCAACATGACGGAGCTCGTGGAGTTCAGCCTTCGAGGCGAGGCGTACCGATATCGCACGGAGGATGCTGCGCTCGATCAGGAGCTCGAGATCGTCGGGGTCGAGCGACGAAAGGTCAGCGTGCGTGAGCTGGTCGCCGAGAGCCCCTTCGCCGCTCGTCGTCAGCCCGTGGAGCCGATCGTCTCAGCGTGCGCGACGAAGGCGACCCAACCGCTCGACTCGATCGAACCCGACGAGGTCACCCTGGCGTTCGTCGAGAGTGGGCCTGCGCCGACATGCGCGGTGGTGGTCGACTCGCGCGGCAATTGCCACGAAGTGAGGCTGAAGACGAAGTGGCACCATACCACCCTCGTCGCCGTTGGGACTGATGGCGTCACCTTCGTCTGGTACGCCCAAGAGCGAGACGGGAGGACGGGCGCCCGTCACTTTCGGATCAACGGGCACCCACAGTCGCCTCCGCCAGCCTGGGCGTGCACCCGCTGAAGGAACCGCGGTGCTGCACGGCCGGCTGCTCGCGACTTTGCGCGGAGAGTGTCAGAACGCGCGCCATGTCTCGTTCCACCGCTGCGCTGCTCGGCCTGATGCTCCTCCACTGCGCGACGACCGGTCCGACGCCGACTGCCGCGCCGACGGGCGTCGACCGGTACGCCAACGCCATCGACTGGGCGAAGGCCGGTGAGGAGGCGTCACGTGCGCTCTCCGCCTACCTCCAGGTCGACACCTTCAACCCGCCCGGCAACGAGACCCGCGGCGCCCAGTTCCTCGCCGACCTCCTCGCGAAGGAAGGCATCACCTCGCAGCTCGTCGAGTTCGCGCCCGGCCGGAGCAACCTGATCGCCCGCCTCGAGGCGCCAACCCCGAAGAAGGACAAGCCGCTCTGTCTCCTCTCGCACACCGACGTCGTGCCCGCCGAGGCCGAGGCCTGGCCGAAGGACAAGGGACCGCTCTCGGGCGCCATCGACGCCGACGGCTTCATCTGGGGCCGCGGCGCGCTCGACATGAAGGGCATGGGCCTGCTCGAGACGATGACGCTGGTGTGGCTCGCGCGCGCGAAGGTGCCGCTCTCGCGCGACGTCATTCTCCTCGCCGTCGGTGACGAAGAGGTCGACGACCTCGGCATGAAGCACCTCGTCGAGCACCAGTGGAGCGACCTCGACTGCGGCGAGCTCGTCAACGAAGGGGGCGTCGGCATCAAGAACCTCCTCTTCGAGGGGCAGACCGTCTTCGCGGTGTCGGTCGCCGAGAAGGGCACGCTCTGGCTCAAGATGAAGGCGTCGGGAGAGGCCGGCCATGGGTCGACCCCCGCACCGATTCGCGCCCCGACCCGGCTGGTCGACGCGGTGAAGCGGCTCTCCACGCGGCAGCCAGCGCCGACGATTCACGCCTCGCTCTACGAGCTGCTCCGGCGCATCGGTGAGAAGCGCGGAGGCGTCGACGGCTTCGTGCTCCAGCGGCCGTTCCTCGTCGACGCGCTGGTGACGAGCAAGCTGATGGCGAAGCCCACCACCCGCGCCGGCCTCACCAACACCTGCCAGGTGACCGGCTTCGAGGGGAAGGGGAGCGCGCCGAACGTCATCCCCTCGCAGGTCGCCGCCATCATCGACTGCCGGGTGCTGCCCGGCACCTCGCCCGAGACGCTGCTCGCCGAGCTGAAGGACCTGGTGAAAGACGTGGAGGGCATCGAGTTCGAGGTGGTGAACGCCGACGCCGCGAACGAGTCCACCTGGGAGAACCCGTTCTTCGACGCGCTCGCCCGCCACGTCGTGGGCAGCCGAACCGACGCCGTCGCCGGACCGGTGCTGTCACCTGGCTACACCGACTCGCTGCTCGCCCGCCCGAAGGGCACGAAGGCCTACGGCATGGTGCCGTTCGAGCTCTCGCAGGAAGAGGTCGGCACGATGCACGGCCGCGACGAGCGCGTCTCGAAGCAGAACGTCACTCGCGGCCTCGAGGTGCTCTTCCGCGCGGTCGTCGACGTGAGCGCCACCAACTGATCAGCGCTCGAGCTCGTCGAACGAGGTCGCGACTCGCACCTTGCCGAGCCGGGCCACCTGCTCCTTCGAGAGCACCGGCATGCCGTAGCCGCCGCGGTAGACGAGCGCCTTCAGCTTCGGGAACCGGCCGCGCTGCGAGAGCACGTCGATGAGGCCGCCGACCGCCGCGCCAGCCGTACGCGCGTTCACCTGGGCCATCGAGGGTCCGACCCCCAGCGCTTCGAGCTCCGCGAGCGACGGCGCCATCGCGGCGAGGCCTTCTCCAGTGAGGTCGTTCGTCGAGAGGTCGAGGCTCCGCACCCCGACGAGCCCCGGCGCGAGCGAGATGCACGCCTTGTCGCTGAGCCCGTTCGCGCTGAAGTCGAGGTGATGAATCTTCCGGAGCGGGTGCTTCACCAGCTCGGCGATGATCGGCATCGTCTTCGTGCGCAGCGAGGTGATGCCCAGCCGCAAGCGCGGGTTCAACGCGGCGATGAGCTCGAAGCCTTCGACGACGCGCGGCGCTTCGGTGGTGGCGTATTGAACGAGTCCGTCGTTGCCGAACGAATAGGTGCGGAGGAACGGACGCGCAGGCCCGACGAGCTGGCTGGCGTGCTTCTTCTCGAGGGCTCGCGCGGCGGCGTACTGCTCGTCCGTCTGCGGATCGGCCAGGCACAGCTGCAAGTACTCGCCGCGAAGGTCGCCGCGCTCGGCCAGGGCGTCGGCCCAGACTCGGAGCGCGTGGCGATCGTCCGGGTTCGCCCAGAAGGCGTCTCGGAACCGCGCCTCGTCGGCAGGGAGGGGCTGGGTCACCGCCTTGGGCGTCGCCGCGGTCATTCGGCTCGCGTGTTGCGCTGCCACGTCTGCTCGCGTGATGACGGTCGCGAGGTGCTGCTCGGTGAGGGTGCGCCCCTTCACGTTGGGGAAGTAGCCCGGCTTCTCACCAGCGAAGACGAGATCGGCCTGGTCCCAGAACTTGGTCACCTTGGCGCCTTTTTCCTTGAGCGCCTTCTCGATGTCCTTCGCGGCGCCGAGGTCGAACGTGCCGCGGAGGCACACCTTGAGACCACGCACCTCGACAGCCGCGTTCTTCGGGGCAGCTGGGGCCTTCTTCGTCTTCGCCGCCGTCGCCACCGGGCCCGCCGTCACCTCGCGGTACCCCTTCTTCACCTTCTGGGCGACGAGGGACGCGAGGAGCGAGCTGGCGGCGGCGGCGGTCCCAGCGTCCTTCACCGTCGTCTGCCCGCTGCTCCCGCGCTTGCCATAGCGGGTCGTCACCGTGCCGCCGGCGAGCGAAATCTCCCAGAACTTGTCGGAGCTGCCTTCACTGAACTCGAAGTGTCGAATGGTCATGCACCGACTGACGGAGCGGCCTGCTCTGGTTTTGCGTGGCGGTCACTTCGACGCGGTCGGCCCGAGCTTCACGTGGTGCTCGAGCATGTGCTGCCCAATCCACTCCCAGAGGACCTCTGGCGGCAGCTCGCCCAGGGTGAGCTTCACCTTCCGCTCGGCGCCCTCGCGCAGCACCAGGTACTCGATGGTCTTGCCCGGGTGGAGCTGCTCCCATTGCTTCTTCATGCGCGACTCGTCGGCGAGCGGAACCCCGTTCGCTTCGAGGAGCACGTCACCGACTTGCAGCCCGGCCGCCTTCGCGGGGCTCCCGTCGACCACGCGGGTGACGGTGACGAGGTGCGTCTTGTCGTCGATGTCCATGATGATGCCGACCCAGCCGCGCCGCTTGTGCCGCGCCGCCATCTCGTTGAGGCAGGTCTGCGTCTCGGCCTTGCACACGTAGCTCTTCTCGCCCGCCTCAGCGGTCAGCGCGACCAACGTCCCGAGGATCATCCATCTCATCGCGTCACCCTGCCGTGGATCTAGCGCTCGCCGGTGAGCGCGCGCTCCCTGATGCCATGCAAAAGAAGGTGAGAGATGTGAACGATTGTAAAATGGGCCGGTGTTGGCCTCGCACCTCCGCACACTCTGGTACAGGACTCGGGTGACTTGGTCAGGGCGGCGGTTGGTCTGGTTGGGCGTCGCCGCCATCTTCATTCCCCTCGCGATCTTGCTGGTGCTGCAGTTCCGCTGGCTCTCCACCCTGGAGCGCACCTCGACGCTGGCGCACTACACCTCGCTCGACGCGTTCCTCATCGAGGTGAGCTCGTCGGCGGAAGAGCTTGGCCCGGCTGCGCAGACCCTGCTCGAGGTTCCGCCGAGCGCGTTCGCGCCCGGCAAGGAGGCGCTCGCGGTCGCCCATTTTCGCGCGAACGCGTCGCCGGCCTTTCGCGCCGCGTTCCTCTACTGGCTCGAGGGCGGCAAGCCGGCGCGCTGGCTCAACCGCGGGGCCGAGCAGTTCATCGAGGCCGACGCGCAGACGAACCAGTGGATCGCCCTCACCACCGGGCACCTGAAGCTGCTGCGAGAGAAGGCGGTGCCGCTCGACGAGCCCGAGCTGTGGGTCGACGAACGCGACCCGCTCCACCGCATGATGTTGCTCGCCCGAACCGACGTGACGGGGCAGGTCGTGGGCGTCGCCGGCGTGGAGATCGACGAGCGGGCCTTCCTCGAGAGAACGCTCCCGGCTCGCATCCAGACGGCGCTCGCGAACAACTTCGCCGAAGACGTCCGCACCGACCTGGTGGTGTCGGTGCGCTCCGAAGACGGCGACCAGCTCTTCTCGACCTGTGACGAGCCCGGCAGCCACGACGAGCGCGTCATTCCCTTCCCGATGGTCTTCAAGGACTGGCGGCTGAGCGTGAAGAACCGCGAGTTCACGCCCCAGCAGCTCGCCCGCTTCAACTTCCACCTCAACGTCGCCGGCGGCCTCACGGTGGTCGCGGTGCTCGTGGCGGGCATCGTGCTCATGCTCCGCGGTGCGCAGCGGGAGCTCAGGTTGTCACAGATGAAATCGGACTTCGTATCGAACGTGTCGCACGAGTTGAAGACGCCCCTGGCCTCGATTCGTCTCTTCGGCGAGCTGCTCCGCTCCGGGCGCGTCTCGTCTCCCGAGAAGGTGCGCGAATATGGCTCGCTCATCGAGACCGAGGGCCGCCGCCTCAGCCAGCTCATCACCAACATCCTCGACTTCTCGCGCATCGAGTCTGCCCGCCGGCCCTACGCCCGCGAGCCCGTCGACTTGAACGCCCTGGTGAAGGACACCCTCGAGCGCTTCGAGGTCGCGGTGAAGCACCAGGGGTTCACCATCGACTTCGAGCCGCCGCCGCAGCGGGTGGTGACGCGCGGAGACTCCGGTGCGCTCGGGCAGGCCGTCTACAACCTCGTCGACAACGCGCTGAAGTACTCGAAGGACGACCGCCGGCTCGAGGTCGAGCTGTCGTGCAACGGCACCGAGGCGACCCTCGTCGTGCGCGACCACGGCGTCGGCATTCCCAAGGCCGAGCAGGAGAAGATCTTCGACCGCTTCCACCGCGTCTCCACCGGGCTGGTGCACGAGGTGCGCGGGAGTGGGCTCGGGCTCTCCATCGTCAAGCACGTCGTCGAGGCCCACCAGGGCCGCATCGAGGTGCAGAGCGAGGTGGGCAAGGGCAGCGCCTTCACCGTGCGGTTGCCGTGCCTCCAGGAGTCCGACGAGCCGAAGGTGACGACGCAGCGAGAGAGCGAGGTGCGCCCGTGAGCGGACGAGGGGTGCGGGTGTTGCTGGTGGAAGACGACGAGGCGATGCGGGCGGGGTTGGTCGACGGGCTCGGCTTCGAGGGCTACCAGGTCTCGGTGGCGATCGACGGAGAGGCCGCACTCGCCGCGTGGAAGGAGCTCCAGCCCGACCTCATCGTGCTCGACGTGATGCTCCCGAAGCTCTCGGGCCTCGACGTCTGCAAGCGCATTCGCAAGGACGGCGGCGCGGTGCCCATCATCATGCTCACCGCGCGCGGGCAGGAGCTCGACAAGGTGATGGGCCTCAAGCACGGCGCCGACGACTACATCACCAAGCCGTTCAGCTTCCTCGAGCTGATGGCGCGGGTCGATGCGGTGTTGCGGCGGTCGAAGCCTCCGGCGCCGGTCGCGGGTGAGGTGCTGACGTTCGGCGACGTCGAGGTGGACGTCGAGCGCGGCGAAGTGCGGAAGGCCGGGAAGAGCGTCGCCGTCTCGGCCCAGGAGCTGCGGCTCCTCGAGTTCTTCGTGCGTCACCCTGGTGAGGTGCACTCCCGCGAGGCGTTGCTCCGGCAGGTCTGGGGCCACACCGCCGAGGTGCAGACCCGCACCGTCGACGTGCACGTCGCCAAGCTGCGCAAGAAGCTCGAGACGAGCCCGTCGCATCCACGGCATCTGCTCACCGTGCACAACGCCGGGTACAAGTTCGTCGCCTGATCAGGGGCTTCGCTTCTTCGGCTCGAAGCACGACGGCACCCGATCGACCCCACCGAAGAAGCGCTTCGCCAGCTTCGACCAGGCGCGCGCGTTCTCGGGCGCTCCGCACTTGAAGGGATTGGTCACTTCGTGGCCGGCGATGATCTCCCGCTGCTCGCGGAAGTAGCGCAGCGCCAGGTCCGCCGCGTACTCGCGCACGCCGTTGCCGGGCATGAAGGAGTAGTAGGTGCCGCCCTTCACGATGAGCGGCTCGGGCACGTACTTGGTGAGACAGGCGATGGTGGTGCCGCACTTCTTCACGATGGCGTCGTAGTCGGCGCTGAGCTCGAGCACCGACCACTCGTCGTCGTTCAAGTGGAAGATCTCGTGGAAGAGGAGCGAGCGCACCACCGGCAGGGAGCCGTTCAGGGTGCCGTTCACGTTGTACGAGACCGTCCAGTCGACGGCGAAGGCCGCGGGCGTGCGCTTCTTCACCGAGCGAAAGAACCTCAGGCTCAGCGGCTTCCATCGGTAGGCGAAGGCCGCGCTCGCCTCGCCCGAGAGGACCTGCGCCTCGGTTGGCTTCGACGAGCTCGCCCGAGTCTGGGTGTCGGTGAGGAAGGCGTCGATGTCGTCGAGCGCTCCGGCGACGTACTCGAGGTGACGCCGCTCGGTCTGAATGGGCAGCTGCGGCACCAGGTGGATCATTCCGCGGTAGCCGCCCTCGAAGTCCTCCTCCGGGAGCACGCCGACGAGGTGGCCCTGCCGGGCATGGAGGCCGAGCGCGAGCTCGAGGGCCTTGGGGTCGGCGCCGAGCGACTTCTTCAACAGGCAGCGCACCTGCTCGTCGTCGGTGCCCTCGGCGCAGTCGTCGGCCTTGGCAGCGAGGAGCACGCGCGCATCGGCTGCGGTGAGTGACGGTTCAGCGAGCGCCGCGAAGCCCAACACGCCCAACCAACACGAGAGAAGACGAGTCAGCATGCGTGGCGCTCCGGGAACGATGGACACCCGGGAACGCTCCTCGGTTCCGTCAAGGCGGCTGCTTCGCCAGCTGCATCACCGTGGAGAGGATGGCGTTGAGGAGCTTCTCGTGGTTGTCGAAGCGGCCCTCGATGGCGTCGAGCCGCGCCTCGATGGCGTCGAGCCGCGCCTCGATGGTGTCGAGCCGCGCTTCGATGGCTTGAAACCGGCCTTCGACCGACTGGCGAAACTCGGCGAGGTCCTCGCGGACGTCGGCCATCTCGGTCAAGAGCCGGCTGGTGTCGTGGCTGATCACCTCGACGCGCACACTGAGCCGTTCGATGGTGCGGTGCTGCGCCTCTTGGCTGGCCTCGTGCTGCGCGAGGGTGACGAAGGTCTCCGTGGGCATGACGGCTCCTCGAGCGTAGTGCGTGGGCGTGCGAGAAATCGAGGGGCGCCGGAGTGGCCCGAGCAGCGTCTCGCCGCGCGAGCCACTCCGTGCCGCCGTCACTCAGCGATGCGCTGGCGGAGCGCGGCCTTGAGCCTCCTGCGCACCGGGCGCGAGCGACGCGTTCGGCGCCGCGTCTCCGTTCGGCACCCGCCGCACCGAGAGCGAGTTCTGCCCGCTGATGGTGAGGTTGGACTTCAGCTTCTCGAACTTCTTCTTCCCGAAGCCCTTCACCTTCATCAGCTCTTCGGTCTTCGCGAACGGCGTCTTCGAGCGGTACTCGATGATCCGCTTCGCTGCCTTCTCCCCCACGCCGGGCAGCTGATCGAGCTGCGACACCGTCGCCGTGTTGAGGTTGAGCTGCCCCGTCACCTGCAGCTTCGTCTTCGCCTTCTTCGGCGCCGCGTCGGCCGCCATCGCGAACAACGCCACCGCCACCACCGCCATCACCTTCGTTGCCGTCTTCATCGTTTCGTTCCTTGGTTGGTTTGACTGCGAGTTGAACTGCTTCAGGCGGCGATGCCCTCGGCCTGCTGCGGCCGCGGGTCACCGTCGCGCTTCTCCACCGCCTCTCGAACGTGCAGCTTCCCGTCGAGCGGCAGCACGTCGAGGTACACGTTGAAGCTCCCGTCGCGGTTCACCCACGCCGAGCCTGCGCGCACCCACACCGACGTGAGCTTCCCGTCGGGCTGCTTCGTCTCCTTGATGCTGAACACCTGGTACCGCTTCCCCGTCGCCATCCACCCTCCTGCGTCGCTCCGGCGAAATTGCCGGCCCTCGAACGCTCGAGCAGCGCGCGTGCCACGGGTGGATCAGCGTGATCGCCACGCATTGGGAGCAACGGCCGACATCCTCGAGAGCGGACCGACGTGGACGCTCCATTGCTTCTCGGAGGTCGAGAAGGCTCGTCGCCTGCGCGGTGAAGGGTCAGGGCACGCGCTTGGTCTCGCCGGGCGCGAGGTCGACGATGACGGGCGCGATCTCCTTCGCCTCGTCGAGCTCGGTGATGGCGATGAGGTAGACCGACCACTTCCCTGGCGGCACCCCCTCGAGGCGGCTTTCGCCCGTCGAGACGTAGCTGATCGCCGGCGCGCGCTTCTCGGTGCAGAGCGACGACACCGACCCGGTGCCGACGTCGGTCGCCTTGAGCGGGCTTCCGGCGCCGCCGAGCAGCACCACCCGGCCTGGTAGGGTCGACTTGGTCACCAGCACCGCCCCACCCGCCATCGGGCCGACCGTCACCGGGGTGGGCGTCTTCGAGAGCGTCAGCGGAACGCTCCACTCGGTGCCCAGCAGCCCCGAGAGCTCGAAGGTGACGCAGCCCGGGCCCTCTGGGAGCCCGGTGGCGCTGAAGTGCCCGTTCTCGTCGGTGACCGCGAAGTCGTTGTCGGCAGTCGCCGTCACGGTGACCCGTCGCGCGATCGCTGGCCGCCCGGGCGCCGCGAACACGACGCCTTCCGCTCGACCTCCCGCCGCGCTCAACACCACCTCGAGCCGCTCGCTCAGTCGCCCCTTGCCCACCTCGACCGTCTTCTCGAGGAACCCGGAGTGCGCGACGGTCACCGTCGTCGCCTCGTCTCGGAGCGCGCCGATGCCGCACACTCCGTCGGCCTTGGTCGAGCAGCTCTCGGTGGAGTCGGCTTGTTTGGCGAAGGCGCGCGCGCGCTCGAGGGGCTTCCCGTCTTCCTGCAGGACCTTCACCGTCAGGGTGACTCCGCGCACGAGGGTGACGGCGCCGAGGTCGTGGAGGGGGCCTTTGAACTCGAACTCCAAGTTCTTGCTGCTGAAGCCGGGCGCGCTGAGGCGGAGGTACGTCTTGCCCTCGTTCGCGTCGACCTCGAACTCGCCGGGCTCGTTGGCGTAGTGCTCGCCGTTCACTTCGAAGCGCGTCACCGCCCGGCCCACCTCGTCGACGACGTGCCCCTTCACCTTGCCTTTCGTCTTCTCGCGGAGGACGACGTCGACGGTGCTGCCGCGAGTGGTCTTGACCTCGGCCTCGTCGTAGCCAGACGCGTAGACCGAGACGGTGATGGCCTTCACCTGCACGTTCTTGACCTCGAACCGGCCTTCCACGTCGGTGAGGATGTCGGCGGGGAGGAAGCGCACCACTTCCTCCAGGCGACCGGCGACGACGTCGACGAGCACCGAGGTGAGCGCAGCCTTCTCGTCGGTCGGCGCCCACTTCACCCGCGCCCCGGGGATGGGGCGCCGCTGGTCGTCGACCACGGTGCCCGAGAGATCGACGGTGCCACCGACCTTCACCACCACGCCTTCCTTGTTCTCGCCCGGCTGGAGCACCAGCGGCTCCGACGGAGTGGGCGGCAGCGAGGCCCCATCGACGACGATGATCCACCGGCCCGCCAGCAGGCCCTTGAGGCGAAAGGTCCCGTCTTCGGCGGTGGTGTCGCGCGCGTGCGCCCCGTCTTCCGCCTCACGGAGCAGCTCGTCGATGACCCCTGGGAACACCGTGACCTCGGCGCTGGCGATGGGCTGGCCCTTCTCGTCGACGACCCGACCCGCGATGGAGCCCCCCGCATCGAGCACCACCGCCACGTCCTTCGCCGGCACGGTGATGGGGCGGTGTTCGCTCCGATAGTCGTGATGCTCGACGTCGAGCTGGTAGGCGCCCTTCGGCACGTGCAGCGCGAAGCGCCCGTCGGTTGCCGTCACCAGCCCTTCGTAGTCGGCGCCCTGCACGCTCACCGTCGCCTTGGCGAGCGGGTTGCCCTCGGCGTCGAGCACCATGCCGGTGAGCGTCGGCTCGCAGCGCACCTCGAGCAGCACCGGCGTGCCGGGTTCGGCTTCCACCGTCGAGTTTCCACTCGAACAGCCTTCCACCGTGGCCTGGAGGTGCACGGTGTCGTCGGCGAAGCCGGCGCTGACGAAGTGGCCGTTGGCGTCCGTCTCGACGCGGCCTCCGGGAAGCCCGCTCACCTCGCCGATGCGGCCCTGGCCCTTCTCGTCGATGACCGACCCCTTCACCCGCACGCCGGGCACGAGATCGACGTCGACCCGCACCCGACCCTCGAGCTGGCCATAGCGGTGGACGCGCCCGACGAGCTCGCCCTTGGTGACGACGATGTTCTGCTGTTGCTGCTCGCTGATGACGGTGAGGGTGGTCTCGCCCTTGGCGTCGGTGAGCTGGGCAGCGCCTCCGCCGACGATGACCTCGGCGCCTTGAACGGGCTGGCCCTTCGAGAGCGCACGAACCGTGAGGGTGAACGGCTCCGAGAGGGTGAGGACGAGCGGCTGGCGGTGGCCGACGAAGCCCGAGACCGCGACGGGTGGGCGACCCTCCCTCGCGACCACCGCCGTCACCGAGCCGGGCGGGAGCTGCGCGGTGAAGCGGCCAGAGTCGTCGCTCGCGACGTCACGCACGATGAGGCTGGGGTGCGGGTAGATGAGCAGGCGCCCCTTCACCGGTCGTCCGTCGGTGGTGCGGACGATGCCGGTCACCGGGAGCAGCGCGGGCACGATGAGCGCGACGTCGACACCCGGCTGTATCGGTGGCCAGGTGTCGAGGGGAACCGCGAACCGGCCATCGGCGTGCTCACCGAAAACGATGGCGGGGAGATCGCTCACCCCGCAGAGCAGGAAGCGGCCATCGGCGCCGCTCGTGGTGCTCTGCTCCGGCTCGAGGAGCCCGAGGCGCGGGTCGAGGAGCAGCTGCGCGAGGCGCTCGGCGTCGCAGAGGTCCGAGCACGGGCCGAGGCGTTTGCGGTCCAGGGGCGGGAGCGAGACCTGCATGCCGGCGACCGGGCTGGCGGTGCGGCCATCACGCACGAAGCCCTGCAGGCACGTGGTTCCCCGAGGGGTGCCGCTCGGGAGTGGCTGTTTGACCGAGCGGTTGGTCCTGGGCGCCACGACGGGCGCGCGGCCGACCTCTGCTTCCCGCAGCTCGTGGTGTTGGCGGTGCTGCCACCAGAGCCTGAGCGCGGTGAACCCAATCACGCCGACGACGAGGAGGAGGACGGCGCCGAGCCACCGCAGCCAGCGACGTCGGGGCTTGGGCCCGGGTGGAGAGGCCATGTGCGCAGAGCGAACCACCCGGCGTCACGGCGCACAACGACCAACGCGGTGAGGAGGAGGCTTGTCGGAGCGGCGAGGGTCGATCTACGTGGACCTCATGGAGACCTCGGTGGAAGCGGGGCGAACGAAGCGGCTGCTCTGGGCGCTGGTGGGGCTGGTGCTCCTCGCGTGCGCGGCATCGTCGAGCATCGAGGCGCGGGGCGGCGGCGCGTACGCACCGGTCAACGAGCGGAACGGTGGGTCGCTCCGGTACTACGAGGGCACCAAGTCGCGCGAGGACGCCTACCGCGAGATGTACACGTATTGCCGCGGCGGCTACGAAATCACCAACGAGCGCGACGTGAACCGCGGCTCGAACACCACCTACAACGGCTATGGGAGCACGGTGACGTCGATGATCGAGCACATCATCGACTTCCGCTGCGTGGGCACGCCCGGAGGAACGAACCAGGCCGTGCGCCTCTCCGGAGACGAGTGGCGGCTCGCGCGTGATGAGGTGGCGCGGCGGGCGAACTGCCCGTCGGCGAACGTCGAGCACGAGGTGGGCTCTCCGACCGCGGGCGCGAAGGGGTACGCGGTCTCGGCCTGTGGGCAACGCTGGCTGTGCAGCGCAGGCAATGGAATGGCCGCCTGCAGCGTCGACGGGGCGCAGCCTCTGACGTCGGCGCCTGCGAATGGGCTGCCCCCGCCCCCTCCGCCGCCCCCAGTGGACCTCACCCAGGTTCCGACGCTCTGACGGCTCGGCAGCGCTGCTCCGGGCAACGCGGAGCACGGTGGGTGGTAGCATGCGGCCTCGCTGGCTCTCAGGAGAGCGCATGGTCGATTGGGTGTCCCTCGAGGCAGCAGATGGTTCGGCTCACGATGGTCCCCACGTCCTCGCCGGCCTCGCGTCGGAGGACGCCTCGACGCACGAGGAGGCCAAGCGGCTCTTCTGGAAGCGCTACTGGAGCCGCGAGCGGTGGTTCTCAGCCCAGCCCGCGTTCGTTCGCGCGTTGCTCGCGAACGCCTTCGAGGTGGGCGCGGGTGGAGCACGGCGCGCCGACGCGCTCCTCTGTGCGATCGAGATCGTCACCCGCGGAACGGGTGACAAGGTGATGGGCGTCGACCTCCTCGGCCCGAGCTACTCGGGCGGCATCGGTGCGGAGCTGGTCGAGGCGCTCCGCTCACGGGTGGGCGACGCCGTCCGAGCCCTCTCTGATTCCGACGAGCGGGTGCGCGCGGCGGCTGCCTCCCTGTTGATGGCGTGGGGAGCGGGGACGGAGTCGATCGTCGGCGCGCTCGCGGCCCGAATCACCGCGGAGCCGTGCGAGCCAGTCAGAGCGACCGTCGCGCACGTGCTCGGGGTCTTGCAGAGGAAGACGGAGGGAGCAGCCCGCGCGCTCGCGAACGACGCACTCGTGGCCGCCCAGGGAGATGCGTCCTTGCTCGTTCGCTCGTTCGCCCTCACCGGCGCGCTCGCCTCGCGCCGGAGCCCCCCGAGCCCCGACGAGCGCTCGCTCCTCGTCGCGGCGATGCTCCTCGAGGCTGACCCGCGCATTCCGTGGAAGGCCGGGCTCGTCGACGAGGTGATCATGGAGCTCGTCCACGAGGTTGGCGGGAAGGACGGCCTCGTGGAGTCGATGATCGAAGCCCTCGAGCTCGCCTCGGCGAAGGGCGTGCACGGGCGTGTCGACGAGTGGAGTCAGCAGACCGTGCTGCACGTCTTCGGAGGCCGGTGCGTGTTTCGCCGCCCTTCGACGCTCTCGCCGCGTGAGCGAGACGTCGCGCGCCGCCTCGTGCGCTGCTCGGGCTCGGAGAGCTCCCTTCGCTTGGTGGGGCTCCCGACGAAGCCGTCGGTGCTCGACGCCTGGCTCGAGGTGGGAGGCGCGCGCGCGCTGGGAACGGTCGTGCGCACGGTGGACGGGGAGCGCGAGGTCGAGGAGACCCTCTGGTGGGCGCTGGTGAACGCGGCGAACGACGGAGGTGACGACGTGGGCCGGCTGCAGCGCTCCGTGCCGCCGGCCGTGCTCCTCGAGGCGACCGCGGAGTACATGCTCCTCGAGAAGAACGGCGACTTCACCGACCAGGACTTGGGGCTCGAACCGCTCGCCGCGGCCATCGACGCGCTGGGCGCGGGCGCGCGGCCGTGGGCGGAACGAACGCTCGAGCGGTTGCGCGCGGCCGGAAAGAAGCACTCACCATTCGCGAGCATGTGCTTCCTCGCTGCATCGCTTGGCATGACCTCGAACGAGACCTGGAAGGACTCGTGGAACCTCCTCATCAACCCCAGCGTGATCGACGACGCAATCTACGAGCGCGCGTACGCCGCGATTCGGGCGCATTGGCCCTCGGCGCAGCGTGAGCCCGTCTTCCTCTCGGTGCTCGCGCGCCGGTCCCCCTTCTCCGCGCGTCGGCTCGCCCCTCGACTCGGTGACTGTCCTTCGCCGGCCGTGGTCGAGGCGCTCCTCGCGTCGGTGGACGAGGACGAGTGCGACGAAGCCGGAGAGGTGGTGGCCGCCATTCGCACCTGCGCGGCCGCCGACGCGCACCTGGCCAGCGCGCTCAGCGCCTACGCTGCGCAGTCGACGACGCTGAAGGCGCTGCTGACCTCGAGTCCGCTGCCTCGAGAGGCCTGACGCGAGCATGGACTAGGAGAAATGACGAAGCTGGACCTTCTCGCTGGTCCATGCCCTCGGCAGCCTCCTGCGCATGAACGAGGTGCCTTTCCAGCTGATCTCGGTGTTCGGTTCACGCGCCGCTGCGGGAAACCCGACTGGCGTCGTCCTCGGACGTCCCTCCTCCAGCGAGGCAGCGCAAGCCATCGCTGGCCGGCTCGGGTGTCCCGACACGGTCTTCGTCTGGAAGGAGGCTGAACGGTGGCACACGCGGTTCTTCTCGCCGCTCGAGGAGCTCTCGGTCTGCTACCAAGCCCTGCTCGCCGCTGCGTACGTCGTCGGCGATTCGCCGTGCTCCTTCGTCTTGGGCGCGCGCACCCTCGCCGTGGAGCGTGACGAAGCAGGGGCCTGGGCGGTGCAGACTCCGCGCGCGAGCCTCCTTGAACGCGGCACCGTCGAGACGCCCTTCGGCCCTGGGCGGATCATCGACGCCGGTCGCGTGCGTGCCTACGTGCTCCTCGACCTCGAGCGGTTCCAGGAGGCGACCTGGTTCGCGTCGGAGGCGCGCTCGTGGCTCGACGCGCAGCAGTTGGGAGGCCTCTGCCTCGTGGCGCCACTCGATGGTGGTCGAGCTCGGCTGCGCGTCTTCACCACCTCGCTCGGCGGCGGCGAGGACGTCGCGACCGGCGGCGCCGTGGCCGGGCTTCCGCTGATGCTTGGAAACGGTCGACTCGAGCTCGACCAGGGCCTCGGCCCCTTCGCGCGCCGCGGCGCCCTCTGGGTCTGCAGCGATGATCGACTGGTACGCGTCGGAGGAGCGACCAAGTGGCTGATTCGCGGCGTCCTTTCGGCCGACTCGAGTGTCGCGCACACCTGACGTACATGTCGCACGCCGGGCAAAAAGCTGCCTGAAAGTGGCCCATTGGGCACTTTGCACATGACGCACAGGCCCCGGGTTGTCCGCACGCCATGTTCTTCCGCGAGTTCTCCGTGCAGAAGGTTCGACGATCGACCCGCGAGTGGGAATTCCCGCTCAAGTTCGAGGAGTGCCCCGTCAACCCGCTCGCCGGTGCGTTCGACGAGAACCTGATGCGGGCCTTCGACCGCGCGGTTGGCCACCTCCCGTTTGCGCGTCGTCCGCACGACGGACGTCGGGCGTGGACCATCAGCGCCGACAAGGGGTCGCTCGACGTGTGGCTCACCAGTGACGGCAGCGTGTTCGTCGAAGGGGTGACCTCGTTGAACGTCGTCTACGCGCTCTTTCTGCAGTTGCTCGAGGTCTGCCCGGAGCTGGTGCTCGAGGACCGAATCACCGGCGAGCTGCATGATCGCCGCAGCCTCCTCGCCCTGGTGCGGCTCGACGAAGAGAAGCGCGCGCGTCGCCTCTCACAGGAGTTGTCGCTCGCTTTCGCCACGGCCTGATGAAGGCAGGTCTCTCGAAGCGCGCGGCATCCCTGCCTGGTCTCAAAATAGCGGCGTCCTTTCAACGACGCCTGCCGAAGTGTGGCTGTATCGGCATCGGTGAGTCAGCCCTCGATCCACCGCCTCCGCGCCGAACAAACGCGATAGAAGCGGCCCGATGGCGGCCGACCTCCAGCCAGTGCTCGCCGACACCCACCTCTCCAACGGTGGCGCCTTCGCCCCCGGAGCGCTCGTGCTCGACGGCCGGTTCCGCGTCGAGAAGCTCCTCGGTGGCGGAGGGATGGGGCTCGTCTACGTCGCCGAGCAGGTCTCCCTCGGTCGCAAGGTCGCGCTCAAGGTGCTGCGGGAAGATCTCCTCAACACCCAGGGCATGGCGGAGCGGTTTCGGCGCGAGGCGCTCCTGCTCTCCTCGGTCGATCACCCCGCGGTCGTCCGCGTCATCGACTTCGGGATGCACCAGCAGTCGATGTGCCTGGTGATGGAGCTCGTCGAGGGTCCGTCGCTTCAGCAGCTCATCGAGCAGGAGGCACCCTTCGCGGTCGAGCGCGTCGAGCGCATCATCGGGCAGCTCGCGCAGGGCCTCGCGGCGATTCACGCCAAGGGCATCGTCCATCGCGACTTGAAGCCCGACAACGTGGTGATGATCGTCACGCCCGATGGTCGCGAGCAGGCGCGGGTGCTCGACTTCGGCATCGCGCGCCTCGCCGAGCCCGAGCAGGACCGGCAGGTGACCCAGACCGGCTTCGTCGTCGGCACGCCGGAGTACATGTCTCCCGAGCAAGCGATGGGACAGGCGCTCGACCCGCGCAGCGATCTCTACACGCTCGGCCTCATCGCCTACCGCATGCTCACCGGGCGCTCGCCGTTTCCTGGGCCGTCGCCGCGCGAGCTCGTCTCCCAACAGATTCACCAGCCGCCGCCGGAGCTGCTCGAGCTCGCCCCTCACCTCTCCGCGTCGCCGACGCTGGTGAGCGTGGTCAACGCCTGCCTCGCCAAGGCTCCCGACGGACGACCGCCCTCGGCGCAAGCGGTGCTCGAGCAGCTCGCGCTCACGCCCATTCAGCTCAGCTCCACCCTCAGCGGGTCGATGCGTGCGGCGTCTCAGCCCAAGCTCGAGCCGGTGAAGCGCCGGGTGCCTCCATGGCAGCTCATCGCCGCGGGCGGCCTCCTCGCCGCGGTCCTCGTCGCTGGCCTCATCTGGTACTTCCAGGCCGAGCGCCGCGCGCGCCGGTTGCTCGACGCTCGTCGCGGGAGTGAAGCGCTGCAGATCATCGATGATGCGGTCGAGGGCAAGCCGACTGGGCCCATGCTCCAGCTGAAGGCGGCGGCGCTCTATCAAGTCGGGCGCCCCGAAGAAGGGCGCAAGCTCCTCGAGACGCTGCCGGTGCCTCAGGGCGCCAAGGCCGAAGAGCTCGAGCTCGAAGCCGATGCGCTCGAGGCCCTCGCCGACGAGTTCGGTCAAGCCGAAGGACGCGGGGAAGGGGTTCGCACCCGCAAGCTGCTCGCGTCGTGGCCAAAGGCGAAGGTCTTGCCGGTGATGCAGCGGTTGGCCAAGCGCGAAGAGGGCTGGACGCAGTGGGGCGCGCTCCGCTTCGTCGACTCGGAGTACGCAGGCCAGGGCCTCAACCTCACCGAACTCTACGTGGCCGCGCTCGAGGCGAAGGACTGCGGGCGACGTGTCCTCGCGGCGCGCCGGCTGGGCGAGCTGCGAAACCAGGAGGCCATCGAAGCGCTCACCAAGCTCAAGAACGTGCCGAAGAAGCGCGGCGGAGTGCTGGGCCTCGACGAGGAGCAGTGTGGTCAGGACGCGGCCGCCGCTGCGCTCAAGAAGATCGAGCGCGATCAGGGCCCCTGACAGTCACCACGCGTCGGAGTTCGCGCTCACTGAGCTGGTGGCTCCGCGGCGAACTCGACGCGACCGCAACCGCTCGACGCTCGGCCCACTCGAACACGCCGTCAGCGCGCGCCTGGCGCCTCCCCACCGTCGGGCCCGTAGAAGAACACCCACACGGCGAAGTCGGCATCGAACCGCCTGAATCGATGCTCACGGCCGGCAGGAACGAAGAGAAAATCGCCCGCGCCAACCTCGTGCTCGGAAGCGCCGTCGAAGAACGTCGCCGTTCCTCGCGCCACGACGTACACCTCGTCGCGCGTGTGAGGCGTCTGCAGATCGACGCCCGTCGGACGGTACAGCTCGGCCTCGAGCGTGCCGTGACTGAAGATGGGAATCGCCAGATTGCCCGGAGGCGGCGCTCCGCGCTCCAGGGCCTCGCTCAGCCGCTCGACGTGGCCGTGCTTCGGTTCTCGCTCGTTCATGTCGCAGACCTCACGGCTCGACGCACTGGCCCTTCTGCGGGAACCACCGCTCGGCGGTCGCCTCGGTGATGCCGCCCGAGGTGCCCCCGGTGAACAGCACCGAGCCATCGGCCAGCGCCGTCGCGGTGTGTGACTTGCGCGACGTCTTCAGCTGCCCGGCGAGACACCACTTCTCGTCCTGGCTCGACCAGCGTTGCACCCGTGCAGTGTCGACCGCCGTGGGAGGCTCTCCGCCCGCGACCAACACGTCTCCCGACGGCAGCACCGTCGCCGAGTGCCCCGCGATGGGCACCGAGAGGTTGTTCGCCACCTGCGTCCATCCGTCGCTGCCCGGCTCCCACCACTCGACGTAGTTCGTCGACATCGTCGTCGTCTGCCCGCCGAAGACCATCACCCTTCTTCCGAAGCTCACCACCGCCGTCCGCTGCCGCGGCTCGGTCATCTCCGGTACGCGATGCCAGACGCCGGTCGCCACGTCGAACCGCTCCACCGTCGCCACCGCGAGGCCGGGCCGGGGAATGGCGACGCCTCCGTCCGACGCGGGACCCGGCTGGTTCGAGCGCCCACCCAACACCACCACGCTGCCGTCCGAGAGCAGCACTGCGTCGTGCAGCCAACGCCCCTGTGCGAGCGGTCGCCGCTCGGAGAACGTCCCCGCCGAGGGGTCGAACCGCTCCACGGTCACCAGGTGTTGGTGGACCGGTCGCGCGCCACCGATGATCAGCACGCTCCCATCGGCGAGCCGCGTCGCCGAATGGCCGTTGCGAGGGTTGGCGAGCGCGCCCACGGTCGTCCACCCGTTCCGCTTTGGATCGAACAGCTCCGCCGACGCGAGCGCCTCGAAGCGGTTGGTGCCGTCCTCGGACGCGGCTGGCGCGCTCCCACCCACGACCAGCACCCGCCCGTCCACCAAGATGGTCGCCGTGTGCCCGGCCCGCGCCGTGCTCATCGGAGGCCCCAGCTTCCAGGTGTTCGTCCTGGGGTCGAACAGCTCGGTGCTCGAGAGCGCCACCGTCGCGTCCTGCGAGCGCCCGCCCGCCACCAACACCCGGCCGTCGGCCAACCGCGTGGCGGTGTGTTGCGAGCGCGCAGTCGCCAGACTCCCAGCTGGACTCACCTTTCCCTGCGCCACCACAAGGCAGACGAGCAGCGCGGGGAACATTCGTTCGTCAGTATGCCCTGGGCGTGGCGCGGCGACCACGCCGGACTCAGCGGTGAAATCCGCGCCGAGCGTCATCGACATGCTACCGTTCGGGTGTCCGTGCGTCTGATCGGTCTCCTCTCCGTCCTCGTCGCCGTTGGAGCGGGTGCGCAACCGCTCCACGAGGATCAGTGGGCTTCGACGCGGGTCTGGCTGACGGCAGGCACCTACGGGCGAACCGTCAACACCGCGTTCAGCGACGGCGACAAGATCGCCATCAACGGCACCTTCCCGGCGGGCACCAGCCTCCAGGGCTCGTTTTCCCAGTACGTGCGCAAGTGGTTCGGCGTCACCGTCGACGCCCGCGCAGAGCTCGCGAAGGTTCGCCTGTCTTCCGACACCGCGGCCGACACCACGTATGCCCAGCACGGGTTCAAGGGTTCGGTCTCGGCGTCCTTCCGCTGGCAGGCCACGTCCCTCTTTGGACTGGAGGGCCGGCTCGGCGTGCTGGGAGGCGTCGCCCCCTTCATCGACCTCAACCTCTCGAAGATTCCGGAGTCGGACCCCCGCTCCATCTTGGGCCCCGTCCTCACCGTGGTGGGCACCTTCGACACCACTCCGCACTTCACCGCGCAGGTCTTCGCCGGCCTCGAGGCGCGGTTCGGAGGCCTCGAGAGCGGGAACCTCTTCTTCGGGCTGAACGCTCGGTACGGGTTCTTGACCATCGGCGATCTCGAGCTCGGCATCGCGCTCTCCGTCGAAGCGAACGCCGGGGGCAACACCGACTTGAAGAAGGTGGTGAGCAGCTACGACGAGAAGTTCTTCCGGGTGGGCATCGGCCCCTCGCTCACCGTGCGCAAACCGGCACCTGCTGGAACGGGCTCGACCGTCGTGGCGCCTTCGGTGGTGGGCTCCGTCACTCGCGTCGACGGCAGTGGCATCGGCGGCGCGACCGTCTCGGCCGGCGGGGTCACCACCTCGACCGATGCGCAGGGCGCGTACAGCCTCGAGGGCCTCGCCCCCGGGCCGACGACCGTCATCGCCGAGGCGAGCGGCTTCCGCCCCGCCAAGAAGGACCTCGTGGTGACGCCTGGCACCCCAGTCGAGGCGCCCTTCGTGCTCGTGGTGCCGACGGGCCCGGGCAGCATCAGCGGCGTCGTCCGCGCCGGCCCTGACAAGCTGCTCGCTGGCGCGAAGGTGATGGTGGGCAGCGCGACGCTGACGACCTCGACGACGGGCGCGTGGTCGGTCGACGGTGTCGGCCCCGGCCCGGTGAAGGTGAAGATCGCGCTCGACGGCTACGCGCCAGCCGACGAGGTCGTCCAGGTGCCTCCCGAAGCGAAGGCCACCCTCGACCTCACCTTGGAGCCCGTCGCGCAGCGAACCAAGGCGAAGATCCGCGGAGTGATCAGCAGCGCCTCGGGGCCCGTCGCCAAGGCGACGGTGCGCATCGTCGAGCTCAAGCTCAAGCAGGCGGTGAAGCCCGACGGCCGCTTCGAAGCCGAGGTCGCGGGCGGGAAGTACACCCTGATCATCGAGGCGCCCAAGCACGTCACCCAGACTCGAACCGTCGAAGTGCTCGACGGTGATCAGGCCATCTTCCAGATCGAGCTCGAGAAGGCGCGATGAGATGGGTCGGCGCGCTCGTCGGGGTCGTGCTCGCGGCGTGCTCCGAAGGACCGCCCTCGAAGCCGCCGCCTCCGCCGGTGACGGTGCTCGAGCCAGTCAGCGTTCCCTCGGTCGCCGCCCTCGTCGCCGCTCAAGGCCTCGTCACCATCGAGCGGCACGGCACGCCCGCCAAGGCCGAGCCGGGTCCGGTCTACGAGGAGGACCTCATCGTCACCGGGCCTGCGAGCTCGGCGCTCTTGCGAGATCCCCTCGGCCGCGAGCTGGAGCTGGGAGAGGACACCCGGTTTCGAGTGGGCCAGAAGCTGACGACCATCGAGGTGCTCACTGGTGACATCTCCTTCTCCGCGGAGGACGGCGGGAGCGGCTGGAGCGGCCTGTCGGTGAAGACCCCGTTTGGCGTGGCGACCCTGAAGGACGGCGCCCAGGGGCGGCTGCGCTTCGTCGACGGCGGCGTCTCGGCCGACGTCTCGTTCGGGAGCATCGAGTTCGACGTCGTCGACGGTGGGGTGAAGACGGCCAAGGCCGGCGAGTCGATCGAGGTGAGCTTCGGCTCGCTCCAGTTCGACACGCCCCCTGCGAAGGCGGAGCCCTCGGCGCTCGACCTCGTCGTCGAAGGGGGCAAGCCCCAGGTGAAGCGCCCAGGCGAGAAGCGCTTCTCCACCGCCAAGTCGCACGAGGCCGTTGCCCCAGGCACCGCCGTTCAGACCGGCGCGGGCGGCGCGGCTCGACTCGAGGGCCCGCACGTGCGGGTCGTGCTGGGGGCGAGCACCACCGGAGTCGCCGAAGGCCTGCGAACCGAGGGCGGACCACCGACGGTGCTGCTCTCGAAGGTCGTGGGTCCGTTGGTGATGCACTTCGACGGGGCCGGTCCCGCGGCAGTCGACCTGGGCGACGTCACGATCGGCAGTGGAGGCGAGGCGTCGGTCGCGGTGATTCAGCAGGGAAAGAAGCGGCGGCTCGAGGTGCGTGGCGGCGAGGTCGCGGTCACGGTGAAGGGTCAGGCGACGACCCTCAAGGCAGGCGACGCGGTGTTGGTGGACGGCGGCTCGGCGGTCGCGGCTCAGGCGCTCAAGCCCACCTTGGTCGTGAACGCGACCAGCCGGGTTCGAGTGAACGTCGAGGGCGTGGTGGCGCTCGGGCTCTCGCTGCCGAACGACTCGAACCGCGTGCAGGTCGCGAGAGACGCGCAGTTCGCCTCGCTGGTCGTCGCCGGCACGGTGGGAAAGACTCTGGTGATTCCGGTGAACGCCCGCACGCCGCTCTACTATCGAGTGCAGGACGCGCAGAACGAGGTGGTCAAACAAGGGCGCATCGACTTCGGGCCGGACACCGCCTCGGCGCGCGACACGGCCACTCGGAGCGACGTCGTCTCCGAGACTGGCCAGAAGGCGACGGTCTTCTATCAATCGAAGGTGCCGGCGCTGACCTTCAACTTCACCCCCCAAGCGGAGGCGAAGGCCTGGCGCTTTCGGCTCTACCGCGCGAGCAACGGCACGCCGGAGTCTTCACCACTCGTCGATCGCAAGGCCGGAGAGCCCAAGCTCGTACTCGAGCCAGGGGTGCTGGAGGAGGGCGAGTTCGTCTGGTCGGCGACTCCGCTCGACGGCAGCGGCAACGACAAGGTTGGTGGGAGAATGAACAAGCTGTCGGTCGTCTACGACAACGCACGCACCACGCTCTTCCTCGACCGACCCATCAATGGAGAGCGGGCGGCGGGCGCGAAGGCGGTGGGGGTGTCTCCGAAGAACTCGCAGCTCTACTTGAACGGCAAGCCGGTGAAGGCCGACGACGCAGGGCGCTTCTCGGTTCCGTTGGGGGGCGCAGAGACGGCGCTCTTCCGGGTCGTTCAAGGAGACGGCACCGAGCTGTACTGGCTGCGTCGGCTCAAGCGCTGAACGCACCGACGCCGGAGGAACGTGAGGGTCCCTCCGGCGCCGCGAGGCATCGAGTTGGTGGGACTCAGAACGACGCGACGGTGATCATCGCCGACTCCGCCCGATTCGAGACCGCCGCCATTCGCTTGAGGTTCGCGAGCTCGCGCTCGGCCGCGCTGCGCTGCTGAATGAGCGACTCACGCTGGGCGTTCGCCTCCGCGGCGACCCGGGTGCCACCCACCGCGCCGACGACGATCATCGCGACACCACCGAGGCCGATGAGCAGCACCGGAATCCCGACGACGGGAACGACCAGGAGGATGAGGCCGACGAGCGCGAGCGGCGAGAGGACCGAGCCGATGACGACGAGCGCGATGGAGCCGCCCGGCCAGCCGGTGTCGACGCCGCGGAGCTGCGCGTTGAAGCCATCGATGTCGGCCTCGAGCTGGGAGATGTGCTGAGCGAGGCTCAGGTTGCCGCCGACGCTCGCGATGGGGGCAGACGTCTGGCCGCCGGTCAGGCTCGCCGAGCGAGTGGGCGCAGCCGGTGCTTCGACGAGGCGAGCGCTCGAAGGAGCGTAGTTCGTCGGCGGGAGCGGCGGAGGCGAGAAGGCGTTCGCAGTCGACGACGAGCCTCCACGCAGCACGCAGACCTTCGCTACGCAGCGGAGCGAACCGTCGCTCGAGCACTCGGCGCTCGCCTCGCACGCGTGGCCTTCCTTCGAGGGCGCGACGACGGGTGCCGCCACGGCGGGCGCGGTGCAGGTGGCGTTGACGCACTTGAGGCCGGAGCGGCAATCGGAGCGGGCCCGGCACGACTCGCCAACGTCTCCGAGCGAGAGGTCAGGGGTCTGGGTCAGCAACACGACGATGAGATGAGCGGTCAGCATGGAGTCCTCGAGGGGAAGGGAGTGATTGCGGCGGAGGGTGCCTGTGCAAGCCATCGACACATCGAAGTCGTTGAAATCAGGTCACTCTTTGGCCGCTTCGTCTCGGTGATTGGACGAGGCACTGCCTCGAGCGTCTGGCGACCGAAGGCTGCCGCGGTCGTGCACAAGAAGATCGAGTTGAAGCGCCCCACCGAGTTCGCCTCGGACGAACATCATTCCATCGCGGCGGATCAACCGCGCGTCGGTCGGTCGCTCGTGAGATCACGCGCTTCGGGTGGCACGGCGACTGCTCAAACGAGCCGCCATGCTCACTTCACTCATCGTCATCTCCCTCTCTCAGGTTCCTGTTCTCGGCGAAGCCGGCGAGTCGTGCCGAACTGATCGCGACTGCGAGGCCTCGTTGGCCTGCGTGCGCATGGTGTGTTCGCCAAAGCCCGTCGTCGCTCCGCGCGTCGAGCCGATTCCCTCAGCGGCGTCTCCTCGGGTGGTGAGCGCGCCAGCGAGTGAGGTGAAGGAGTCGGCCGTCGAAGTGAAGGACTCGGCGGAGCCGCAAGAGCCGCCGTCGCAGTTCAGCGGCATTCACTTCTTCGTCGGAGCGAACGTCGGTGCCGGGCCGTCGTTCGTTCAGGTCCACGGCGCCACCTACGAGGGCGCCTATCGCTCCGCTGATTTCAGCGGCGTGGTCGCGAAGCTGCCCCTCGAGCTGCGGCTCGGCGTGGTGTTCGGGAAGTTCGAGGTCGCCTTGGAAGGAGCGCCGACGAGTCCAGTGACGGGAAGCACCGTGTCCTGGCTTTCTTCGGTTGGGCTCTCGGCCGGGTGGCTCTTCCGCCTCCACGAGTCGGGCGACTTCGGCATCTACCTTCCTGCGCGCCTTCGAGCGGGAGCGATCTTCCAGTACGGCAGAGAAGGCGCCGGCGTCGCCGGGAGCGCGAACCTCGGGGTTGGCTTTCGTTTCGGTCAGGTCCTGTTGGAAGCGCGCGCGGCGATCGAAGTGTCCCAGCTCTCTTCACGTGGTCTGTGGACAGCCGTCTCGGTCCCGCTCACTGGCAGTGCCACCTTCATCTTCTGATCACCACCCCACAACAAGGAGCCCGTCATGAACCGAAACCTCTCTGCCATCATCCTCGCCGTCGCCCTCTCTGCCTGCGGTGAAGTCTCTCTCAAACCGACGGTGACTCTCAGCCAGACCGAAGCGAAGTTGCTCAAGCGCGGCACGCAATGGTCCATCAGTGCCCCGTTGTCCGTGAACCTGCCGCCAGCGAGCTCGAACTGGAAGCTCGTCGCGACGGCGGACGAGGCGTCCTCCACCGGGTTTCTCGAGCACTCCCAAGGCCAGACCGAAGTCGCTCACGATGCGCCGAGCTTCGAGCTTCCACTCAAGACCACGGGAAACCTCCGGAGTGGGGTCGAGACGCGCATCAAGCTGTTCGTGACCGTCTTCGTCTGGAACGGCGGTATCGAGTCGGACAGCGAGAGCGCGACTGCCCAGTACACGTTCGTGGGCCAGTGACGAACGCTGGTTGCCACGGCTCCAGCGCTGCGCTCGTCAGTTGCAGCACCAGATGTCGGCGTTGAGGTGTTTGCAGGTACCAGCCGGCGTGGCGGAACCTGCGCAGCTGTACGGCTTCGAGTACTGGCCCGGAGTGCCCATGAACATGACGAAGGCGTTGTCGCACTGGTTGCTCGACGACTTGGCAGTGCAGGTCCCCGTGTTCGCACCGCAGCAGAAGAACGTTGGGTCCACCGACGACTGGGTGCACTGACCGACGGGTTGGTCGCCGTTCGAGCACGCGAAGCCTTGACTCCCTTTCCCTTCGCTCGTGCATCGCGAGCTCGCGAAGTTGTCGGCCTTGCACTGCGAACCCATTCCACAGGTGGGGGTCTGTCCGCAGCGAATGCAGGTTCCGACTGCTTCCCCGGAGCATTTCCCGCAGAACTCGGTCGAGCCGCAGTTCGCGTCCGAGGTGCACCCAGGCTTGCAGTACTCGGACACCATGAAGTTGTTGGTGCAGTAGTTGCCGGCTTGGCAGGTGATTCCGCGACAGTCGGTGAGTCCGTTCTGCTGGCCACAGCTCGACGAAGGCTGCTGAGGCACGTTGCCTGCCGGTCCACACCCAAGAGCCGCAACCACCAAGAAAGTCATTCGAAACGTCATTGTGTCTGCTCCTTTTGCGCTCAGTCGGGCGGGGCGAGTCGAAGTCTCGAGAGGAGGGAACGAATCTGGAGCGTTCGGCTCGAGCGGTCGGGTCGCGACGGCTCAAGCGCTGACAAACCTGGGGAACGGCGAAAGCTCCGCTAGAGTGGAGCCGCCTGATGTCCTCCGACGGTCGAGTCACCCTCCAACAGCGACTGAGCAGCGGCCCCATTCCCGTCGACGAGGCGGTGCGCATCATCTGGGCGCTCTGCGACCGCTTCGAGAAGTCGGGGAAGACCGAGACGCTGGGTGACGTCACTCCGTCGCGGGTGACGGCCTACGGGCGAGTCGTCGAGGTCGCGATTCCAGACGCCGCGCCAGTCGCTGGCTACTCCGCTCCCGAGCGTGCCCGTTCGTCACCGACGCCTCGCTCCGACGTCTTCGCGATGGGCGCGCTGTTGGTGCACCTCATCTCCGGCAAGCCCTACGACGGCACCTACCCACCGAACGCGACCCACCTCCACCCAGTGCTGAGCCGGTGCCTCGCGGTCGACCCCTCGCAGCGGTTCGCGAACCTCTCCGAGCTCAAGCGCGCGCTCGTGCGCATGGACAAGACGTTGATGTCGGGTCCGAAGTCGGCCGGAGACAAGGTCTTCTCCCGCACCTCGCTCGGCCCCTGGCAGCTCGAAGGGCTGCTTGGCCAGGGCTCGATGGGCCACGTCTTCCGCGCCAAGCACCAGGCGCTCGGCCGCCTCGCTGCCATCAAGGTGCTGCGGCCCGAGCAGTACGCGAACCCGGAGCTGGTGCAGCGGTTCTTCCAGGAAGCGCGCACCGTCAACCAGATCAACCACGAGCACATCGTGGAGATCAGCGACTTCGTCCAGGAGCCAGGCGCGAACGGCCCGGAGGTCGTCTACTGCGTGATGGAGCTGCTCCAGGGCCACACGCTCAGCGACGAGCTCGACACCGGCACGGTGAGCCTCGAGCGCGGGCTGCGCATCACCGAACAGCTCTGCGACGCGCTCTCGGCCGCGCACCGGGTCGGGGTGGTTCACCGCGACGTGAAGCCCGACAACATCATGCTCATCGAGCGTGGTGGCTCGAAGGACTACGTGAAGGTGCTCGACTTCGGCGTGGCCAAGCTCGTCGACACCTCGGGCAAGGCCGTCGTCGCCACCACCGAGGGCGCCATCATCGGCACGCCCATCTGCATGTCGCCGGAGCAGGCGCAGGGTGACGACATCGACGCGCGCTCCGACGTGTGGGCCGTCGGCGTCATCCTCTACCGGTTGATCACCGGCCGCTTCCCCTTCGACGCGCCCACCTTCGTCAACATCGCGGTGCAGATCATCACCAAGCCGTACCTGCCGCTCCCGAGCAAGACGGCGGCTGGCGAGGTGCTCCCGGTGCGCCTCAAGCGCCTGGTGGAGCAGTGCCTCAAGAAGCCGAGGGACCAACGCCCCGCGTCGATGGAGGTCGTGCGCGACGAGCTGCGCGCAGTGCTCCGAGGCGACCGCGACGACCTCGACGAGGCGGCGGCGCGTGGTGGTGGGCGAGGGTGGATGGCGGTGGCCGGGTTGGTCGCCGTGCTGGGCCTCGCGGCGGGTGCGTGGAAGTTCTTCGGCAGTGAGCCCGTCACTCCGGTCGTCGAGGTGCCCGATGCGTCACCCATGCTGACGCCGCTCCTGCCAGTCTCCGAGGACGCGGGCGCCGAGGCGCCGCTCGACGCAGGGGTCGACGAGGAAGCAGACGCGGGCACCGACCTCGAGGCCGACGCAGGCGCCTCCCTCGACGCTGGAACGAAGGTGAAGCCGGCCGCGAAGCCCATCAAGCTCACCGGGCCGGTCGTCTCTGGCTTGGTGAAGCAGTTGCTCCCGAAGATCAGCGGGTGCGTCGTGAAGTTCCCCGACCATCGCCCCGCGCTCCAGGGCCGCCTGCTCGTCTTCGAGATCCAGAAGTCGGGCAAGCTCGCCACCGTGCATCTCGAGCCGGCGGGTGAGAGCAACCCGCTCGAGGCGTGCATCGTCTCGGCCGTCGCGCGCACGACCTTTCCCCCGAACGACGCGAACCCCCAGGTCAACCGACCACGCCTGCCCCTCAAGGTCGGGCCGTGAGCCTGCACGAGAAGGTGCTCGGGGCAGGCGCAAGCCGAACGGCCTTGCTGCTGGCGTTCGGGCTCTCGCTCCCGTTCTGCGTGAGCGGCCTCTTCCTCGATGACTACATGCATTGGTACCTGCTCGAGGGGCTCACACCGGCGATGGGAGACCGCTGGCACCTCTTCACCTTCGCGGGCGGCGGCCCCGAGCGAATGACGCCGTACCTCGTCGACGGCCCGTTCCCGTGGTGGACGTCGCTGCAGCTCCACTTCGCCTTCTTCCGGCCCTTCACCGCGTTGGTGGCGAACGTCGAGCACCTGCTCTGGGGCTCGAACGCCGTGCTGATGCACCTCCACTCCATCGCTTGGTACGTGGCGTTGGTGGCGGTGGCGACGCGGCTGTTCGGCCGGGCCTTCGGTGCCGTCGCGGTCGCTTCGTTGGCGTCGGTGTTGTTCGCGCTCGATGACGTGCACGCGTTGGTGGCGGGGTGGGTCGCGAACCGGAACGCCACCATCGCCTCGGTGCCGGCGCTGCTCGCCGTGCTCGCGCACCTCCGTTGGAGGGACGACGGGTGGCGCTGGGGTCTGCCGCTCTCGCTGCTCGCCGCTGCGGTCGGCCTGGCCGGTGGGGAGGTCGCCATCGGAGGCCTCGCCTACCTCGGTGCCTGGGAGCTCACGCGTGGGCCCGGTGGCTGGACTCGAAGGCTCGGAGCGCTCGTGCCGATGGGCCTCTTGGGCGTGCTCTACGTCGCCGTCTACAAGTGGACCGGCTCGGGGGCGCACGGCTCGGGCATCTACGCCGACCCGCTCAACGAGACGGGCAAGTACCTCGAGCAGTTCGGCCCGAAGCTGCTGACGCTCCTCGGCGCGCAGTTCCTCGGTACGACCGCCGACTTCTGGCTCGCGCTCGAAGCGATTCGGCCTGCGCTCGTCGCCGCCGGTGTGCTCGCGGTGCTGCTGGTGGGGGCGTTGCTGCGTGCGGTGTGGAGCGGGCTCGACCCGGCGCAGCAGAGCGGGGTGAGGTGGATGGCCGTGGGTGGCGCGCTCTCGACGCTCCCGGTGTTGGCGACGTTTCCGCTCAACCGCTTGCTGTTGATGCCCTCGGTCGGCGGTGCGGCGATGACGGCGGTGTTGCTGCTCGCGGGTTGGCGGAGCGCCAAGCGGTGGGTGCGGTGGTCGATTCGGCTCCTCTTCGTCACCACGGTCGTCGGTGGGCTCTTCGGCTGGCTCGCCACCTTCGTCGGGACCTCGCTGGGCGGGTGGGTGATGCGTCACGGCCCGCTGGAGACGACGGTGCCCGATGCCGCCCTCGGTGGGCGGGTGTTCGCCTTCGCCGCGCCCGACCCGAGCGCCTTGATGTACCCGGCGGTGGTGCGGAGGCTCGACGGCAAGCCGCCGGCGCGCTCCTGGGTGACGCTCACCTTCGCGCCGTTTCCCACCAAGCTCACCCGGGTCGACGAGCGCGTCGTGGACATGGAGTTGGTCGGCGGCCGCATGTTGGGCACGCTCTTCGAGCAGCTCTTCCGGAGCGACCAGGAACCGCTCGAGGTGGGCGCTCGAGTGAAGTTGACCGGCGCGCTGGTCGAGGTCACCGAGGCGGAGGCCGGGCGCGTCGGGCGGCTGCGCATCACCTTCGACGAGCCGCCAGAGTCGGGCTTCTTCACCTTCGTGCGCTGGGACGGAGACGTGATGTCGCCGCTCGTGCTCCCGCCCGTCGGAGCGTCGCTCACCCTGCCGAAGCCGAGCGGGCTGTTGTCGCTCTGAGTTCGCTCAGTGCGCTTCGTTCACCTCGAAGATGAGCTTCACGGTTCGTCTGGCTCGATCGATCTCGGTGAGCGGAAACACCTCGAACACCTTGCCTTGCTGCTCGCCAGCGGCTCGGAGCCGCTCGAGGTCACGCTGCACCATCGAGCGAGAGAAGACCGCGCCCTGTCTGCTCTCGAGCGTCTTCAGCGCCGCCGGGCCCAGCGCCACGCCCATCAGTGAGATGGCGCCGACGCGGAAGGCGGGGCCCTCGTCGACGGTGAAGACGATGGTGGTCGCTCCCGGAGCGCCCTCGCGCCGCTGACGTTGGTGGTCGACCTTCGCCAGGACGTGACCGCGGTCGTAGTAGGTGGTGAGCAGGTTGAGCGCGTCTCGCTCGAGGAACTCCGGCCGCACTGGCGCGCCCACCTTGGTGGCGACGAGCTGCTCGAGCTCCTTGGTGGTCAGCGCCTGCACGCCCTCGAAGCGCACTGCTTCGACGACGAAGCGTGGGCCCTCGGAGATGGTGATGACGAGCTCGGTGCCGACGGCATGGGCGTCGACGGTCGCCTCGGAGAAGCCGTGCTCCTCGTAGAACGACCGCACGAGCTCGAGGCGCTGGCCTCGTTGGCCGAGGGTGTCACGAAAGCCCTTTCCGTCGAGCTGCTGGCGGAGCTCGTTGGGCAGAGACGGCCCACCCTCGAGGCGCACGGCGGAGACGATGGGGCGCTCGACGACGACGTAGGTGAGCACCACCGAGCCCGAGGCCGTTCGCTCTGCGTACGCCGACGCGTGGGCGATGAGCCCGGTGTCGAAGAGCTCGGTGAGGTCGAGGCGCACGCTGGCCGCGTCGAGCACCGTGCCCTCGCGCGGAGCGACCGCCTCTCGCAGCCGCAGCGACGTCTCATCACCCGCGCCCACGAGGCACACCGTCTCGACTCGGGCCCCGAGGATTCGTTCGGGTGCGAAGGCGGCGGTGGTTGGCGCCGACGTCGGGCAGCTCACCGTGACGGGACTCGGAGTGACGGGCACGGGAGCGACGGTGCTCTGGTGGGCGCAGGCCGCGAGCACGGCGACGGCGACGCCGGCCGCGAACCTCATTCGAACACCTCGATGACGGCGCGCTTGCGGAGGTCGGCGAGGAGCTTCGCTCGAAGGGTGGCTCGGGCTTCGGGGGTGGCGGGCGTCGTTCCCTTCGAGCGGAGCATGAGCCACCGCAGCTCGGACAGCTGGGCGCGAAGCTCCTCGCGGTAGTCGGGCAGGAGGAGGCCCTGGCGCTTCGCTTCCGCTTCGAGCCCTGCTCGATCGAGGCCAGCGTTCTTCGCGACGGCGTCGAACGCCTGGTCGACCTCCTCCTCGGTCGGCGCGGATCCAACGTCCTTGGCGATGAGGCGGGCGTCGATGAGGGCTTCGCGGGCGAGTCTCCGCGCCTCGGGCGAGGCGTGCTTCTGGGGCGCGAGCCGCCGCTCGAGCTCGGACCGGAAGACGGGCTGGCCGTCGACGCTGGCGATGACGCGGTCGACCAACACGGGGTCGGCGATCGCCGACGAGGCGAGGAGCACGACACTCGACAGGGCGCGCATGCACGCATCCTGACAGAGCGGCGGGCGGTGACGGCTACTTCTTCGGCGGCAGCGGTGGTCTCGGCATCGTGCTCGGGCCTTCGACTCGTGGACCCGCGGACACCGGTCGTGCGTCGGGTGCCTTGATCGGCTCGGGCGGCAGCAACGGCGAGCGCTGGGGAGGCCGGGAGTCACTCGACTTGGGCGGCTCGGCGGCGAGCGGCTGGGAGGGCGGTTCTTCGAGCTCTCCGCCGCGTTGGTCGCCGGCCGCTTCGCTGTCGTCCTCGGAGATGACGATGACGCGATCTTCCTCGGCGAAGACGATGGGCTCGTCCTGCTTCGGGTTGATGAGCGGCGTGCCGTTGAGCTTCAGGTAGCCGATGGCCACCTCGCCCCGCTGGCGTGCCACCTTCTGCACGGTGAGCCACGGGGTGGTGTAGCCGAGCAGCGCGTAGCAGGCGGCGCGCTTCAGGTAGATCTCGTTCCCGTCGGAGTCGAAGAGGTCGGCGAAGACGGCGTTGAGCTCGCGTCGCTCCGACACCTGGGCGAGCAGCATCGAGGTCATCTCTGCCGACACCACGAAGTCGGCGCCGTAGTCCTGCTCGAGGAGGTCCTTCGTTCTCGGGTCGAGGATCTCGGAGATGATGCGGGGCTTCTTGTCCTTGAAGCTGCGGAACATGTCGCGCAGCAGCAGCACGGTGATGACGGTGCGAGCGTCGGCCTCGTCGGCCGCGCGGGAGGTGTCAGCCACCACCATCGCCACCATGAAGTCGGGAGACACCACTCGCTTGAGCGCGTCGGGCGCGGTCGGGTCGCCCTCGACGTACTTGAGCTTGAGGTGCTTGAGGCCGCCGACGTGCTCCTTGATGAAGCCGGTGAAGGCTTCCTTGTCTTGGCCGGGCATCAGCCAGGCCTCGCTGCCGGGCAACACGTAGTTGTCGAACTCCCGCAGCATGTCGCCGAGCTTGGGGCTCATGCCGCAGATGAGCAGCCGCTCGGGCTTGCGGGCGATGGCCGAGGCGCCGGAGAAGCCTTCGGGAATGGTGGGCGCGTGCTGGGCGGCGAGGTTGAAGCTGTCGTCGTCCTCGGCGATGACGAGCAGCTCGTCGCCTTCCTGGAGGAGGAAGTCTTCGGGCGGGTTCAAGGTGCACACCGCGGCCTTGCCTTCTTCGGCCCGGCGCACGCCGCAGACGACCGCGTCTTTCGTCGCCCACTGCGCTTCGCGGTACTCCTTGCCGGCGAGGGGGCCCGCGGGGGTGAAGTAGAACTCGCTGCCTTCGTAGGTGAGGAGGTCTCGGTACACCGCGGCGAGGCCGTTCTGCCGGGCGGTCTGCACCATCATTCGAGAGAGCGTCTCGGCCATCGCCACCACCTCGACGCCGCCCGCGCCCAGCTGCTCGACGACGAGCCGACGCGACGAATCGAGCAGCTCGACGACGGCGTGGTTCTTGGTGAGCGCCCCAGGGATTCGTCGCAAGGCGAGGAGCGTCTTGATGGCCGCCATGTCCTGCGCTTCGTCGCCCTCTCCTTCTTCCGCCGCGAGGATGATGATGCTCCGCGCGCGGCCAGCGCCCACCTTGCGGAGGTCGTGGACCGAGAACGGGCTGCCCTGCCGCACCACCACGCGCGTCGTGAGCATGTCGCCCATGCGCTCGCGCACGGTGTTCTCGACCTCCTCCTTGTCCGTCTCGGAGAGGATGACGATGGAGGCGTTCGACTGGTTCGAGTTGGCCTCGCGCAGCTCGCGCAGAATGGCGAAGACCTTCTCGTTGTAGCCGAGGATGAGGGTGTGCTTCTCGTCGATGACCGGGCTGCGGCCCTTGCGGAGGTCTTCGATCTTGTCGCCGATGGTCGACGACACGAGGCCGATGAGGAGAGCCACCACGCCGACGCCGCTCAAGGTGGCCATGGTGGCGACGAAGCGAACGAGGGTGCCCTTGTCGTCACCCATCGTGCCGGCGTCGGCGACGCGCGTCATCGCCCACCAGAGCGCCTCGAAGAGGTCGAAGGTCTCGCCCGGCTCTTCCGGCGCAGGCATCACCAGCTTGGCGAAGACCGCGCAGGTGAAGACGAGGATGAACGAGAGCCCGAAGAGCCCGACGAAGCGAGCGATGGGGCTCCACGAGAGGAAACGGTCGACCTGATAGCGAACCTTGTCGCCGAAGGAGGGTGTGTCGTCAGCCATGGCGCGGCACCGTAGCAAAGCGCCCGAAAGACGCTCGGATCAGTCGCGGTGAGTGGAGCGGACCTCGCGACGGACGAATCGAGGTAGTGTCCCGAGCGTCTCCGGTGACGCGAGGTGCGGCGCGCGTGCGAAGTGGACCATGGCTCGTCGGGTTGTTCCTCTGCGGCTGCCTGCTCCCGCCGTTCGACCCAACCGGGCATGCCTGCACCACGACCTGCGGCGAAGGCTTCGTCTGCGAATGCGGTGCGGAAGGGTCGCGCTGCACTCCTGACGACGGGACCTTTCGTCGTCGCGGCGATTGCTGGGAGCACGCGGTCGCTGGAGGTGCTGGAGGCGGATCGACGGGCGGCGGAGGCGGTGGCGTCGCGGCGGGCGGAGTGAGCGGCGGTGGCGTCGCTGGTGGCCTCGCCGCCGGCGGAGTGAGCGGTGGTGGAGTCGCTGGTGGTGCTCCCGGTGGTGGCAGCGGAGGCGGGATGGAGTGTGACGCTGGGCGGGTGCTCTGCGCGCGCGACGCTGGCGTCTGTGCGGGGGCGGTGCGCTCCTGTCTCGAGCCTGGCGCCGAGTGTTCGGCCATCTCCTATGGGGCTCGGTTCGAGGACGTCGAGCGCTCGTGTGACGGGGTGGACAACGACTGCGACGGCGAGGTCGACGTCTCTCGTCCGGTCGCCCTGCTGGACACCGAGGTCAACGGCTTTCGGCTGCACACCTTCGGCGAGCGCTTCGTCGCGGTCTTCGAGGGGGCGAGCGCCTCACCCAACATCTCCTATGCGTTCTTCGGCGCCGACCTCCGCGGCGACGCTCCCTTCACGCCCTTCATCGAGGCGACCTCGAAGCGCTTCGTGTCGACGACGACGTCAGAGGGAGTCGTCATCACGAAACGCACGACGGCGGGCTTCGTCGTCGCTCGGGGCGCGCCAGACGGCTCGGTCACGACCCTCGGCCTCTTCGACGTCGGGAACGTTCGAGACTTCGACGTCGCGGGCCGGCCGACGGAGCCCGGGGTCGCCGTCGTCTACGCGCCCATCGACGGAGGCTCGGGTGCGCCAGCGCTCGTCGCGGTGTCCTTCGACGGTGGGTCGCTGCAGCCAGAGCCCTTCCCGAGGCGCGACGGTGGGCCGGTGCAGACCACCCGCGCGGTCGCGGCGACCCCCACCGATGGAGGGTTCGCGTTCTGGGTGGCGGCGCACGACGGCACCGACTACCGCTCGATGGCGCTGAGCACTCCGGGCGCGCCTCCCACGCTCCTCGAGGTCGACCCGACGGCTGGAGTCATCATGCCGAGCGAGGCTCGGCTCATCGATCGCAACGGCCTCACCGTGCTCTACCGGAATGGCTTCAATGGCCGAATCGCGCTTCGGCGGCTCGGCCAGGCGACGTTGCCCCTCGCCGACGCGGGCACCGCGGGCACCCTCGCGCTCGTCGCGACCTCCTCGGCAGTGGTCGCTGGTTTCGACCTCGCCACGCCTCAAGCGACCCGGGTGCTCTGGCTGGACCCAGCAGGCCTGACGACGATGCGCAGCATCGACTTCCCCGACACGGCGGACATCGACCTCGTCGTCGACGGAGATGGCGGCGCGGTCATCGTCGGCGTGCTCCGTGGCCAAGGGTCGGCGCGTCGGCTCGAGCTTCGACGGTGGTGCGGGCCATGAGGAGCGTCCTATGACGAGCCTCGTGCTCCAGCTGCTGCTCGGCGCGTCGGCTCGAGCTTCGACGGTGGTGCGGGCCGTGAGGAGCGTCTCATGACGAGCCTCGTGCTCCAGCTGCTGCTCCTCGGCGCGGTCGACGAACGTCCTGCCTCGCAGCTCCTCCAGGACGCCATCTCGGCCTACGAGCGCGGAGATGATCAGTCGGCGCGGCGGCTGCTCGACCGGGCGAAGAAGGCCGCGAGCACCGAGCCGGCGACGCTCGCCAAGGCGCAGCTCTACTGGGGCCTCACCTGCCGGTCTCTCGTGTGCCAACCCGAGCAGGCCGTCGCCGCCTTTCGCGCGGCCGTCATTCTCGACCACGACCTCCGGCTGCCCGACGAAGAGCTCATCTCGCCGCGGCTGCGCGAGTGGTGGACGCAGGCGGGCGGCGTCTTGGTCGGAAAACCCACGCCTGTGCCCGTCGTCACTCCGGTGGAGCCTTCGCCCGTCGTTCCACCTCCATCGGTGGTGCCAGAGGTGCCAGCCGACGCGCTCCCAGCGCCGCCTCGGCGGCCATCGGTAGCGCCAGCGATCGCCCTCGCCGCGAGCGCCGTCGTCATCGCATCGATTGGGCTCGGCTTCGGGGCGTGGGCAAAGGACTCGGCCTCGCGCGCCGCAGCGCCCTCGCTCGACGTCGAGGTGGCCCGCCGCGAGTACCAACAGGCGTCTCTCCGGGCGACGCTGGCCAACGTCGCCTTCGGGCTCGCTGGAGCGTGTGCGCTGGCGGCGGGAATCGCCTTCGCCTTCACCTTCTGACGAGGCCTCACGGCTTCGAGAGGTTCACCTCGACGGTCGTCGTGCGCCCTTCGACGACGGTGACCCACTGCGTCCTCCGCGCGCCGAGTGCGTTGTTGACGAGCAAGACGGCGTGCCGGCCCGGCTTCACTGGCAGTGGCCGGAGCGGAGTGACGCCCACGAGCTCGCCGTCGACGAAGACCTCCGCATAGGGCACCACCTTGAAGCTCAGGAGGGTGGGCGCTTGTCGCGGTGGCCGCGTGGGCGGGAGGACGGCCGTCGTTCCAGCGTCGAATGACGAGCTCCCCGCGTCGAGAGCGCTAGCACCGGCATCGAGCGCGGGCCTCGAGTCGCCGGCATCGATGGGGACGAGGACACCGAGGTCGACACCGCCGCTCCCGGCGTCGACCGCGACCTGCTCGGCTGGAGTGGGGCGACCGTCGGGCGTCACTGCCTTCGGCGCGCCGCGGCCGAGGACGAGCACTGCGCTGATGGCGGCGAGCACCACGGCACTGGCGACGAGGAGGCCTCGGCCTGCGAACGAGGGAGCGGGCTCCGCGGCGCGGGTCCCGACGACTGGTGGCGGAGCCGGTGCGTCATCTCGTGCCTGCGCGAGCGCGGTGGCGGTCACCTCCCGCCCGAGTCCTTCTCGATGCGCGGTGAGGGCGCCCTCTGGGATGGCCTCGACGAGGGCCGCGGCGGAGCGGCGCTGCTCGGGGTCGCGCGCGAGCGCTTGGTCGACCCACTCGGCGACGGCCGGCGGCACATCGGGCCGGAGCGTGCGCAGCGCCGGGGCCGAGGTGAACATCATCGCCCGCAGCACCTGCGCGTCGTTGTCTCCGGTGAACGGCCGCACCCCGGTGAAGAGCTGAAAGAGGCACACCCCGAGCGCGTAGGCGTCGGAGCGGGTCGACGCCGCGCCGCCTTCGATCAGCTCGGGAGCGATGTGGCCGATCTTCCCGCTCACGTTTCCCGTGCGGGTCATGCGCGTCATGTCACTCACCACCGCGACGCCAAAATCGGACAAGCGCGCGACGCCGTCCGACCCGACGAGCACGTTGTCGGCGGAGATGTCGCGATGGAGGACTTGCCCGTCACCCCCACGGAAGGCATGCGCGTAGGCGAGCCCGGCCGCCACGTCGCGCGCGATGCAGAGCACCGACTCGACCGAGAGCACCCGGCGGTCGAAGGCCGCGTGTTTGAGCAGCTTGAGCGCGGTGACGCCTTCGATGAGCTCGAAGGCGATGAAGGGCCCGGAGGCGTCCTCTCCGACCTCGAGCGCCTTCACCACGTTCGGGTGTTCGAGGGTGGCGCCGATCTGCGCCTCTCGGAGGAACCGCAGCCGGTAGTCCGGGTCTTCCTGTGCGTCGGAGCGAATGCGCTTGAGCGCGACCATTCGCCGCTCCGAGCCTCGCGTCATCCGAGCGAGCCAGACGTCGGCCATGCCCCCGCTACCGAGACGCCGAACGAGCTCGAACGCTGCGCTCACCGCGCCAGCATAGGGAAGGTGGACGCGGAAGGCTCTGTCGACGAGGCGAGGTCAGTGGAGCCCGCGGAGCCGCAACAACCCATACAGATGAACCCGGCTGATGCCGCTGAGCCGAGCGGCCTCGGCGATGTTGCCCTTGGCCGCGCTCAGCAGCCGCACCAGGTAGTCCTTCTCGTAGTCGGCGATGGCGCGTTCCTTCTGGGGCCAGAACGGAAGGTCGAGCGAAGCGCCCGAGGGCATGGTGGCCGGAGCCGAGGGTGAGAGCGCGACGCCGAGCCGCGCGCGATGAACTGCGTTGCGCAGCTCGCGCACGTTGCCTGGGTACTGCGCGCGATGGAGCTGCTTGAGGACGTCGGGGGCCAGCGGCTCTCCGGGCCCGAGCTGACCGAGGAAGTGGGCGACGAGCAGCGGCACGTCTTCGGGCCGTTCTCGGAGCGGCGGCAGGCGCACCCGCCCGACGGCGAGCCGGAAGAAGAGGTCGGCGCGGAACCGCCCAGCGTTGAGCTCGGTCTCGAGGTGGCGATGCGTCGTCGCGATGACCCGCACGTCGAAGGGCCGCACCTCGACGGCGCCGAGCGGGAGCACCTCTCGTCGCTCCAGCACCCCGAGGAGCTTCGGCTGAACCGCCTTCGGCAGCTCGCCCACCTCGTCGAGGACGAGGGTGCCCTGGTGCGCCCGTTCGAACGCGCCGACGTGATCCTTGAGGGCTCCGGTGAAGGCGCCGCGCGCGTGACCGAAGAGCTCGCTCTCGACGAGCGACTCCGAGAGCGCCCGGCAGTCGACCACCACGACCGGGCCCTCACGCCGCGAGCCCTCGGTCACCAAGGCGTCGGCGGCGAGCTCCTTGCCGGTGCCGGTCTCGCCTTCGATCAACACCGTCGTGTCGTGGGCGGCGAGCCTCGCGAGCTGGTCGTAGACGAGTCGCATCGGCAGGCTCTCGCCGAGCAGCTGGCCGAACGAGGTGCGGGCGCCGACCGGGAGCGGTTGAGCGGTGGTGAGGGTGAGCCTCAGCACCGTCTTCCCGAGTCGAAGCTCGTCGCCGCTCGCCAGCCACGCTTCCTGAACGCGGCGGGCGCCGATGAAGGTGCCGTTGCGGGAGCCGAGGTCGACGACCCGCAGGCCCTGCTCGTCGAACAGCAGCTCGGCGTGGGCCGCGCTCACCGTGTCATCGGGCACCAGCACGTCGGCGCCGCTGCCCGAGCCGACGAGCGTTCGCAAGCCGGCGCCTCCGAAGGACTTGCGCTTCGCCGGGCCCGCGACCGCCGTCAGGGTGAGCCCGGGGACTCGGAGGCCGGCCGCTCGCCCCGCCGCATCGAGCGTGAAGGTGACGGTGTGCGACATGCCATCCCCACATCACGGGAGCGGTTCGACGACAAGCAGGAGCCCGTCGCGGTCTCGCAGCGTCACCGAGAGGGTCGAGAGCGTTCGCCCGTCGTTCGTCACCGGGTCCTGGTTCTCGAAGTCGGCCGCGCGGAGCCGGCGCACGCGGAAGCCGGCGGGCACGTCGGAGAGGGTGACGGTCTGCTCTCCGTTGTCGATGGGGTTGAAGAACGCCCAGTACTGCACGCCGGTCTGGGAGTTGAGGAAGCGCCGACGGAAGACGCCCTTCTGGAACGGGCCCGCGGTCGCGCCCGGCGGGTCGAGCGCCACGCCCCAATCACCTCGGCCCGTCAGGTACTCGTCGAGGACCACCATGCGGCCGCGGCTCGAGGGGGTCGCGAAGGTGTCGACGATTTGGAAGGAGAAGTCCGTGTACACCTGCGCCGCCATCAAGGCGTACCGGGCGTTCTGCCACGCCTGTGGGTAGGCTGCGCGTGGCGCCATGCCAGCGCCCATCGTCTGGAGGATGATCTTCGACTTGTCGGTGACCTCCTTGCCGAGTTGGTAGAAGTCGAGGCGCGCCTTGAGGCTGTTCTGGGGCTGCGCGGAGTTCTCGCTCCAGCCGCTGCCGAAGACGTTCCTGCACAGCGTTCCATCGGGTGGCGGCGAGGTGAAGGTGCGCCCGTCGGGGAAGGAGCGGAACGACGAGAGCGACGGCGGGGTGTCGACGCCCGTGCCGGAGCGATAGAAGAAGACGCCCTCGGGGCTGTTCCAGATGCCGATGAAGAGCTCGAGCACCGCGCCGTCGACGAGGTCTTCCATCTGGGCGCGATCGTCGATGCCCTTGCCGAAGAAGTTGAGCGACCAGGACCCGGCGTTCGCGAAGAGATGGAAGCCCGCGCGCCGGCCGTTGACGTAGGCCCGCTTGCGCCGGTGCGAGGCGATGAGCCCTGCGCGCACCGCGTCGTCGCGTTTGCCGTCGACGCTGCCGTTCTCGTCGAAGTCGAAGGCCGAGAACGCGGTGTTCTGGAGGTTGTCCGCGTACACGCCGTCGACGAGCGAGGAGTCGAGCCCGCTCGCGTCGAGGGTCTGCTGCACGAGGTACTCGGTCCAATACAGCCCGCTCGAGGGGTCCTTGCGGCCGAGCGCGACGTTGCATTGGTTGTTCCCCGGCCAGAGCGAGTCGACGGGCCCGGCGGGGAAGGGCTGGCGTGCCCACCAGTTCATCTCCTCGAGCTTGTCCCAGATGGCGCGGCGCGCACCCCAGGTGGGGCGGGCAGCGACGAACTCGGAGGTGTTGGTGTACGGGTAGATTCTCGTGCGCGGGTTGGCGGCCTTGATGGCGCGCAGATGGGTGTTGAAGTCGGCGGCGTTGGCGACGAGCGGCGAGGTGACGACGACGTGCTCGTTGAAGGCGCGGCGCTTGGCCTCTTCGAGGTCGGGGAAGCCCGTCGTGCCTTGGAGGTAGGCGCCAAGCCGCGGCCAGGGCTGACCCGACTGGGCGGTCGCGGTGACGACGGTCACCACGTTGGAGAGCGCAGAGGCGTTGTCGGCCTCGTCCCTGGTGAGGAGCGCGAAGGTGTACTTCGTGGCGGGCCGAAGCCCCGAGACGGTGAGGCGCTCCCGGGTGCCCGGCGACGAGGGCGCGCCGCTCGAGACTCGCTGGGCCGCGGCGAAGGTCGTCGCCGAGAGCGTGGTGGTGCTGGAGCGAACGTCGTACGCGGTCGCGAGGCCGGTGAGCCCGTCGTCGCCCGGCGCGGTCCACCCGAGGGTGACGCTCGTGGAGGTGATGGCCGAGCTCGAGAGATCGCCGACGGCGGCGGGTGGAGTGGTGTCTCCCAGCTCGAGGACGAGCACTGGCCGCCCTCGTCCCTGGCTCGGCCCGGAGAAGGACTCGGCGACGCGTCGTGCCGTCTGGGTGCCTCGAATGATCAGCGCGACCGAGTTGCCCGCTCGCCAGCCTGGCCGCGCGAAGAGCTCGTTGAGCACGGGCGAGAGATTGGGCGTTCGCTGCTCGACGCCTCGGGCGCCCACCACCGGCCAGGGCGCGATGTCCCAGCTCACCTTCGTCGAGGTGCGGCGTCTGGCCGACAGGTCGAACTTCGCCGTCGAGAACGCGGGCGCCGAGTCGCTCGCCTGCCCCTCGATGGACACGGTGACTGGCGCGGTGTCGGTCTGGTCGACGGAGAACTGCACGTAGGCGCTGGTGACTCGGGCACCGTTCGGGACCGAGACCGCGGCGAACCGCAAGCCCACCATCTGAACCGTGCCGTCGTAGACGAGCTCGAGATCGCTGCTCGAGGTGCTCACCTCGCCGGTCGCGGCCTCCTCGGCGTCGTCGAGCCCGGTCGCGAGTGGAATCGTCAGCGCGGTGAGACTGCTCGACGTCTCGGCCAGCGCTTCGTCCGAGGCGGCTGGAGCACAGCTCGTCAGCGTCACCAGCAGGCTGCAGCAGACCCTCTTCATGCGTTCGTCCTTTGGCTCAGGCGAGATTGCCTGCCAGCTCCTTGAGCAGGAGTCGCACCAGGGCCGCGGGCGCCGGAAATCGTCGATCGTTCAAGGGGTTGCGGGCGCTGCTCCGGCGAAGTGTATGGGCGGGCGAACACCAGTGCCGCCGCTGGGTGGGCGGGTCGACCGACCGCGGAGCCGACTCAGAAGCGAGAGACTTTTTCGAGCGTGGACCGAATCCGCTCTGCGGCGTCGCGGTCAGCGCGGCGTTCGTCGACGTTCGCGTAAGCCGCCGCCCGGTGCTCGTACGCGTCGATGAGGAGTCGGCGGCAGGTGTCGGCGTCCGAGGAGTTCGAATCCGAGCACTGCTGCCCCTCGGCGATGACGTCGTCGAGACGACCCTGGCGGGCGGCGTCGATCATTCGCCGCAGGTGAGCGATGTCCTTCGTGCGCGGGGTGAGCTCGGCGAGCGGGCTCGGCGTGGTGATCTCCAAGTGGCGCCGGGCATGGTCGAGGTAGTCGCGGCAGACGATTCCGAACTGGCCTTGACGGAGCGAGCAGCTCGCGGCCTCGGAGCCGAGCCGGCCAAGGTCGCCGCCGTCTTCGAGCGTCTGGGCGTAGAGGACGAAGTCGAGGAGCCGCTTGCGAACGCTCTCGACGCTGGGCGCGAAGTAGGTCGCGTCGAGGGCGATGTCGCTCTCGAACAAGTAGAGGTCACGAGCGTGCGCGCGAATCGTCTCGTTGTTGGGCCTGCTCGCGAGCCGCCCGAGCGCCGCCGAGCGGTGCCGATCGAAGGGATCGTTGGACTGGTTGGCGGTCTCTCTCGCGAGGTCCTCGAGCTGCCGCAGACAGCCGATGGGCGTGTCGGCCACCACCGCGCAGGCCTCGGCGAGCACCTGCGCCCTGCGGGGAAAGCCCTGGGCGCGGAGCGAGGCAACCTTGGCGGCCGTCTCGGCGGCGAGGCCGCTCTCCGGCACGAGCGACGGCGGCGTCGTGGTGCGTTGAAAGAAGGAGGCGGTGGCGGAAGCGACGACGACGGCGGCGATCGCCCCGACGGCGAAGGTGCGCCGGCGGTGAGGCGACGGCTGCTTGGGCTGGAGCGCCTTTCCACGCTCGACGTCGTCCGGGTCGAGCTGCAGCGCCCAGGGGTAGCCCGCGCGCAGCACGACGTGGGCGAGCGCTCCACGCAGTCGCTGGTCGGCCAAGGGCGAGTCGAGCAGCTCGAGCAACTTCGGAGCCCACCATCGCACGCCAGCATCACTCAGCTCGGCGAGGCGCTCGACGAGCCGCGGAAGCTCGGTGGGGTCGACGCGCGACGCCAGCACGTCCTCCAGTGGTCGCTCGCTCTCGAGGGACGCGCTCTGGTGGGTCGCGGTCGCGGTGCTCACGGCCGCATCGTACCGGTTCGGCATTTCTCGAACCACCACGGCGCTTTCGGAGAAGATGCCGGCATGGCTTTCCCGACGCTGGTTCTCCGAGGCACGCGGGTGCTGCTCCCGACTGGGCTCTCAGCTGCAGCGCTGCACGTCGCCGAGGGGAAGATCGTGGCGATCGCCGCGCACGGTGCGCCGATTCCCGAGGGCGCGCGGTTGGTGGACGCGGGCTCGCTCCTCGTCACGCCGGGCATCGTCGACTCGCACGTGCACATCAACGAGCCGGGCCGCACCGAGTGGGAAGGTTTTCAGACCGCGACCCAGGCCGCCGCCGCGGGAGGCATCACCACCGTCGTCGACATGCCGCTCAACTCGATTCCTCCGACGACGAGCGCCGACGCGGCGAAACGAAAGCAGGACGCGCTGGGTGATCAGCTCCACGTGAACGTCGCCTTCTGGGGCGGCGTGGTGCCGGGGAACGCGAAGGACCTGCCGGGCCTGCAGCGCTTCGGCGTGCCGGGCTGCAAGTGCTTCACCTGTCACTCCGGGGTCGACGAGTTTCCGAGGTCGACCCGCGCCGATCTCGAGCTCGCGATGCCGGTGCTGCGGGACTTGGGTCGAACGCTCCTCGTGCACGCCGAAGCGCCGGGGCCGCTCGAGGCTGCCGAGCGCTTGGTGAAGGAGCGCGACCCTCGTTCCTACGCGACCTACCTCGCCTCTCGACCACGCGCCGCCGAAGACGAAGCGGTGGCGATGATCATCGAGCTCGTTCGCACCCACCGCTGCCCTGCCCACATCGTTCATCTCTCGAGCGCCTCGGCGATTCCACTCCTCGAGGCCGCGCAGCGCGAAGGGCTGCCCATCACCGCCGAGACCTGCCTGCACTACCTCGCCTTCACCGCCGAGGAGATCGCCGACGGGGCGACCCACTTCAAGTGCGCGCCGCCGATTCGCGAGGCCTCGAACCGCGAGCTGCTCTGGAAGGGCCTCGAGTCGGGAGTGATCAGCATGGTGGTGTCCGACCACTCTCCCTGCACGCCAGCGCTGAAGCGCTCCGAAGAAGGCACCTTCATGCAGGCGTGGGGCGGCATCGCGGGCCTGCAGCTGGGGCTCTCGGTGCTGTGGACGTTGGCTTCCGCGCGCGGGCACTCGGTCGCGCAGATGGTGACGTGGAACACGCTCGGTCCGGCCCGGCTCGCGGGGCTCTCGACGCGCAAGGGCCAGCTCGCGGTGGGCTTCGACGCCGACCTCGTGGTGTGGGACGACGCGGCCTCCTTCGAGGTGCGCGCGGCCGAGCTGCGTCACCGACACACCCTCTCTCCCTACGTGGGGCGGCGGTTCAACGGAGTCGTCGAGCAGACCTTCGTCGGTGGGCGGCTCGCCTACTCGCGCGGCGAAGGGCTGAGTTCGCCGGGTGGCCGATTCGAAGCCATTGGAACATGAGGCTGATCAGGCCGCGCGCGTCACGGCTCTGACGCGTCGATTCTCTGACGGCACAACTCGCCGAAGTCTCTGTCGACCCAGCGCGGTGTAGCGGTTGCAACACCGCGCGACATGAGCGCCTACCGTCCCGACGTCGAGCAGATGATGAAGATGGGGTTCTTCGCGAAGGTGCGCCTCGCCATCGCGGCGATGGTGGCGTTGTCGAAGAGCATCGTCGACCCATGGGGCCAGCAGGCCTTTCAGTGGGCGATGGACGGCTGGGGCATCGGCCGGGTCGCTCGACGCGCCTCGACGGTGCCCGAAGGTCAGCGGCTGCTCCGCGAGCGCCCGATGTTGGCCATCGATCTCGAGGCCTACGGGAAGTTGCCCGAGGGCTCGCTCGGCCGGTTCCTCTTCGACTGGTTCGCGACCTGGAAGGTGGCGCCGTTTCTCCCTCGGCGAACGGCCGTCGGAGAGGTCGAGTACTTCGTCGACCGCCTCTTCTTCACCCACGACGTGTGGCACGCGCTCACCGGCCTGGGGACGGACCTGCGCAACGAGCTCCGCTTCCTCGGCGTCTTGCTCTCTCAGTACACCTCGGGCTCGGCGATGATGGCGCTCGCCTTCGGCATCTGGAAGGTGCCGGCGCAGTACGGGTGGGCTGCGTTCTTCTCGGTGCCGCTCGAGGTCTGGCGCTTCTACCGGTGGGGCTGTCGCTGCAAGGACCTCTGCTTCGTGCCCTGGGAGGCGTACCTCGACAAGCCGGTCGAGCAGGTGCGCGCCGAGTTCCTCGCGGGCGCGCGGCCGCAGATCGGCGAGTGGCAGAGCTGGCCAGCGGCGCGCATCGAGCTGCCCCCGCACCTTCGCCCGCCCCTCGAAGACGGGCTGGCTGCGTCCTGACCGAGCGGCGCCTCATCTCCCTCGCGCTCGGAGGCGTCTCAGACTAGGCGCTCGCCCATGCGCTTTCTGGTCGTGGGGCTCGTCCTCATCGCGGTGGGCATCGGCGTCACCGAGTGGAACCGGCGGCACCCGTCCGAGAAGAAGGAAGGCAAGGACGCGGCGAAGAAGGTGAAGAACGCGCCCGTCGCGCCGCCGACGATGCAGGGGTTGATCGCGACGGTGACCCCCGAGCCCGACTCGGCCGGCTCGAGCGACACGTTCACCACCGACCTCACCACGATGCTGACGACCTCGGGCGAGGCCGTGCCTGGCTTCGCGCCGGTGCTGCGCGGGGTGGTGAAGGCGCGTGAGCTGCGAGCGACGAGCGAAGGCGTGGTGCTGCTCCTCGAGAAGGGCGGCTCGGCGGCGGTGGTGCGCTGGCCTTCGGGTGGGACGCCCACGGTGCTCTCGGTGCGCACGAAGCCGGTCTCGACGCTCTGGGTCGACGGCGCGGGGAAGCGAATCGTCTGGGGCGAGGCCGGCATGGTGAAGAGCATCGGGCTCGAGGGTGGCGAGGTGAAGACGCTGGTGGCCTTCGAGCGCGCGCTGGTGACGTCGGTCGCGGCGAGCGGAGATCGAGTCGTCGCCTCGCTCGTGCCGCGCGACGGAGATCCCTTCTCGGCCGAGCCGAACGGCGCGGTGGTGTCGATCGAGAAGTCCGAGCCCAAGCTCATCGCCGTCGAGCAGGTGCGGCCACGCGAGGTGCTCTACGACGGCAAGGACGAGGCGTTCTTCGTCGCCGGCTATCCCTCCGGGCTCACCCGAGCCGCGCTCGACGGGTCCTTCACCGCGCGCATCGCCGATCGCGCCGATGGGCCGGTCGCGCTCGAGGCCGACGGCCTCGTCTACCGGTTCCCCCAGAGCTCGAGTCCAGAGCTGCGCCGGGGTGCGCGGGCGGGTGGGGCGGTGAAGACGCTCGCGCGGGTCGACGTCGAGTGGCTCGCGGTGCGGAACGGCGTCGTTCGCTACACGACCACTGGCATCGCGCCGAGGTTGTACGAGACCAAGGTGGACTCGGAGGAGACCGAGCTCGCGGCGATGAAGGGCGCGGTGAAGGGGCTCGCCTGGGCTGGTGACAAGACCTGGCTGCTCACCGTCGACGACGCGGGCCTGACGACGCTGCAGGTGAAGTGAAGGAATGAGCCTCACGCGACGGGGCGTGCTGGGAGCGACGGTCGGGGTGACGGCGGCTGCGGCGCGTGATGGCGGCAGCGAGGCGCCCGAGCGGCAGCGCGTCGTCATCGCCGGCGCGCACCCCGACGATCCAGAGACGGTGGCTGGCGGAACGGCCCGGTTGCTCGTCGAGCGCGGACACCAGGTGGTCTTCCTCTACTTGACCCGCGGAGAGGCGGGCATTGCAGGGACTGCCCCGGCGGCTGCTGGACGACGCCGCGAGGACGAGGCGCGCGCGGCGTGTGCCCTGCTGGGCGTGGAGCCCGTCTTCGCGGGACACGTCGACGGCGCGACCCTCACCGGTCCGGCTCAGCGCGCACAGCTGCAGAAGCTGATGGCCTCGCTGGCGCCTCACGTCGTGTTCACGCACTGGCCCGTCGACACGCACCGAGATCACCGGGCCTGCACCGAGCTGCTCTTCGACCTCTGGCTGTCGACGCGGCCGGCGTTCTCGCTCTACTTCCACGAGGGGCTCACCGGGCAGCAGACGCAGACGTTCGCGCCCGACACCTTCGTCGACGTCACCTCGGTGGTGGAGCTCAAGCGGCGGGCCGTGGAGTGTCATCGGAGCCAGCAGCCCGCCGAGCTCTGGGCCGCCCACGAGCGCATGCAGCGCTTTCGTGGTGCGGAGACCTGGGTGAGCGACGCGGAGGCGTTCGTGCATCACAAGAACAGCGCGCCGTGGGCACCGCTCGCGGCGCTGGCTCCCCGCCCGAGGTGACGCGTGCCGACGCTGCGCGAAGCGACCGAGATCGAGAAGCTCGAGCGAGATCGACTCACCGCCTCGGTGTGGGGCCGTGGGCTCGCGTCGGTCGACGACTTCCTCGAGCGTGAACGGGTGCTGCGCGCGCATTCCTTCGCGGCGCGGTGCATGCGCACCTGGCTGTTGACGGAGGGCGCGGCGGTGCTCGCCTCGTGCGAGACCTTCGAGGTCCGTGGCTGGCGCGATGGTCGGCCTGGCCGTGCCTTCGTCGTGGCGAGCGTCTTCACCGAGCCGTCGCTGCGAGGGAAGGGACACGCGGTCGCGCTGCTCGAGGCCGTCTCGAGCCGGTTGTCGTCCGAGCCGAACGCCATGGCGGTGGTGTTGTTCTCGGAGGTCGGGGCCTCGATCTACCAACGCGCGCGCTTCACGCTCATCGAGACGCACGACGTGGTGATGGACGCGAGGGCGGGTGCCGCTTCGGTGAGCACGAGCGGCTCGGTCGTCGGCAGCTCGACCGTTGGGTCTGGCGTGCGGCTCGAGGTGAGCACCGAGCAGGCAGACTGGCACGTCGAGCGCGAGCGGTTCTACGCGAAGGCCTTGGAGCGGCGGGCGCCACGAGCCCATCGAGCGCAGCGGGGCGCCTCGGAGCTGTGCGTGGTGGCGTCGTTCCAGACGAACGAGCTGCACGTGCTCTGGTATCGCTTCGAGTCGCCGGGTGACGTCGGGCCGCTCCTCCGCTGGGCTGCTGCCGAGGCCGCGTTCTGCTCACTCGCGCGCGTTCGCCTGTGGGAGACGGAGCCGTTTTCAGTGCCTCCGGGTGCAGCGCGACTTCCGCGGCCAGACGAGCTGCCGATGATTCGTCCGCTCGATGGTGGCGCTCCCGACTGGATGGCCATCGAGCGTGGGTCGTGGGCCTGACGACTCCCACACCACGGCTGATTCGCTCAACCGAGCGCAGCCCTAGCGGGCGACACCGCTCCGGACTCGACGAAGGGTGAGACCCGGGTCTCCCACGCACGCACGGGGGATCGAGTTGATCTCCTTCTCCACGGCCGCTCGATCCTGCGCGGGAATGTCGGCGGTGAGCACCCCGAGGGCCTCGGCGGCGCGGCATCGATCCTCGACGGCCTCTTTTCGACTCGAGACGACCTTTCGCAACCCGGCGATCGCGGAATGAAACGCAGCCGGTTGCGGCTTGTTGGCGTCGAGCCGTTGGCGGGCGATGCCTGCGACCACCTGCACCAGCTCGGCTCGCACCTTCGCGCTCGAGTCGTCGAGTGCGTGAACCAGCGCTTCGCCTCCCTTTCCTTCGATGAAGCAGGGGAAGGAGAGGGCCACCAGCCCGCGGAGCCGCATTCCCTCCTCGGCCGATGCAGTGGCCGCGAGGAACGCCTCTTGGCCTTTCGCCACCGCCTCAGGCCCGTGCTTGCACAGGAGTCCCGCCGGCCGGGCGACGTCGAACAGCTCAGGAGCGTGCAGCGCTCGATTGATGAGCGGCTGGGCGACCGCGACCGTCGGCCGTTTGAGGGCTGCCAGGGCCGCTGCGATGTCCACCGGTGCGACGTCGAGCCGCTCGAGGAGCGCAGTGAGGACGGCGTCTTCGACGGGGGCCGGGCAACTCCCGACGCACTCCGCGAGCCGGGCGGCGCGCTCTCGAGACTCGATGGCGCGCGCCATCACGAGCGCGGCACCCTTCGGCCGGGGTTCACCTTGAAGACAGAGGGCCCACGCGGCATCGGCGCGCAACGCTGCGTCAGTGTCGGACTGCGCGATGGTGACGAGTGCGGCGCTCTCCGCTCGAGCCACACCGCTCACCTGGGTGAGGAAGGCCACGCCTTCTCGACGCTTGCTCGGGTCGGGCGACGCGAGGCGCCGTGCGGCGAAGGCCCCAACGGCCGTGGTCCCAGCGGCACCGAGACACTTCAAGGCCTCGCGCTCCTTCAGGCCAACCATGTCGACCTGTCCCGAGACCTCGATGCTTCGAATGACCCGCTCGGCCAGCCGTGTCGCCTCGTCGGGTGGCAGGTGCTGCTTGCGGCAGATGCCAGCGAGGGTGAGCTCGTCGAGCACCTCGGAGACGCCTGCGTCGGAGGCGCGGGCCTGCAGCAGCTGACAGCCCGCCTCGTCGACGCGATAGGTCGCGGGGCCGCCCTCGTCGATCACCAACGCGTCGCCCTCCGCGGAGAGGGTCGGTGCGGGTCCGCCCATGCGCAGGCGTGACACGTACAGCTCGCGGAGCTGGCCGCAGACCAGCCCGTAGACGGCTTGCCGAAGCCCCTCGGTGTCCGCCACCCAGCTCGACTCGTCGACCAGGAGCCACTGCCGCGACGCCAACGAGACGACCCCGCCCCATGACCAGCGCGACGACTCGCCGAGGTCCCCGGGACCGGAGCTCTGGCGCTGCGAGCCGGACACCGTGGCTTCAGTCAGCACGTCCTTGCCCGCTGCGAGCTGAAGCACCAGCCACGGCACGGTCCCGCTCGACTTCGGGAACGTCGCCGGCTCTCGCGCATGCACCCGCCACTGCACCTTCGAGCCGCGCACCACCGGCATCGACTCGACGAGCTTCATGCCTCGCGGGACCGAGGGCGCGCCCTTCAGCTCGGGGCACTGGCCCTCGAAGTCTCCCGTCACCGTTCGGAGGTAGGCGCCGGGGGCGACGAGGTTGACGACGTCGCGGAGGTTCGCTGCGCGCTCTCCCTCAGGGCACACGCCCAACACCGCCACCTCGAAGCCGGGCTTGAGGCCCTGAATGGACGCCGAGGAGAGGATCTTCGGAAAGCCCGGCGCGGGGGTGATGAGCCCGTCGAGCCTGGCCGCGGTGTACCGCTCGGCGACCGCTCGAGCTGCGTCAGTCGTCGTACCGCCACCGAGCAAGATGATCTCGTCGCCCTTCGGAGCGCCCTGCACGCTCGCGCCGACGAGGAGCACGACCACGACGCAAGCAGCTCGACTCGAGGTGATGTTCATTGGTCCTCCTTCGTCGGCCTCGCTTCGTACCACTCGTGGTGCGCTGGTGTTCGAGCACCGGGACACCTGAGCGTCCCGAGACGTGTCACGTGTCGCACATGACGAGCGCAGCGACCAACCACTCGGAATCGAGACGTTTCTTTGGTGGCACGCGCGTTGAGTTGCGAGGCGCCCATGCTCATCACTCACCGCGCCCTGCTCAGCCTCGCAGTCCTCTCTCTCTCGTGTGGCGTCGAGCCGCCGTCGACCGACGAGCCGACGACGACCGAAGCTCAACCGCTCACCATCATCGGTGGTGGTGGAGGCCCGGGCACGCCCTCGACCGAATGCGCTCAGGTCTGCACGACGACCTCGCGCTGCGACACTGCGTGCGGCGGCCCCACCCTCGGGAGCAGCTGCGGCGCGTACGGGGTGTGCGTCGCGTGCTCGGCGGTCTGCAACTCGGGCGCCTCGTGCGGCCAGGTCTGCCTCGAAGGGAGCACGCTGACGAACTGCCGTGGCGCGGGGCGGGTCTGTCAGAGCTGTAGCGCGGCGACCTGCGAAGCGGCGGGCTGCGGCGGCTACTGCATGACGCAGAAGCCCGACAAGTGTACGTGGTGCAAGAACGCCTATCAGCGCTGCGACGGCTACGGCGCGGTGACGGGCGACCGCGACTCCGACGGCATGAGCGAGGCCTTCGAGCTACAGCTGGCCCAGCACTTCTTTCCTTCACTCAACATGTCGGCGGCGAGCCAGTACCAATTCTACGGCCTCACCACCGACAGCTGGGGCTACTCGACCGTCTGCGCGGGCAACCCGAACTGCAAGTTGCCCTTCGTCGTGCGGAAGGTGCCGCCGCTGTCTGGCGACCGAAACGGCTGGTGCGCCGATGGGCAGTGCGTCGAGATTCTCTACGCGCTCACCTACAACTGGGATCTCGGCGACGTCTTCCAGTTCACCAGTCACCGCGGTGACGCCGAGTTCGTCGCGGTGCTCGTCGCCTTCAAGCGCGCCGACGACGAGCCCAACGGCATCGACTGGGGCCAGGGCATGACGTGGGACCTCGCGCGCAACAACGTCAACGCCTGGCGCACCGTCGGCCGCTACTACGCCGCGCACCTCTGCTCCGACGCCGACAGCTCGCGCTTCGTCTTCCCCAAGGCCACGCTCGACGGCAGCCACTTCTGGTACGAGGACGAGCAGACGATGGCGGTGTGGGTCGCCGAGTCGAAGAACGGCAGCTACCCGTCGTTCGGCACCTGTGACGAGGGTGGCTACTGGTTCGACAACTGCGAGAACGGGCGCTGGCTCGACCGCAACGCGCTCATTCCCAAGCTCGTGAACGTCGGCGAATCGTACGGCGGCACCTTTCAGAACCCGGGCTACGTCTGCGCGGGCTTCGACACCACCATCGCCAAGCCGATGTACGCGTTCTCGCCGTCCACCTCGACGCTCCAGGCCTGGGGCACCGAGCGCTTCGACAGCAGCACCTCGCTCTACAACCTGTTCCACCGCTTCGAGCTCGAATGGGGTCCAGCGCGCTGGCACTGCTGGTAAGCCCCGCAGGACGATGCGCGCGGTTCGCTTCCATCAGGTGGGTCCACCCGAGGTGCTCCGAGTCGAAGAGGTCGCGGAGCCGCTCGCACCACCGCCTGGGTTCGCGACCGTCGAGGTGCACGCCTCGGGTGTGAACTTCGCCGACACCGAGCGCCGGCGCGGCCTCTACCTCGCCGACGGCTCGTTTCCGGTGATCAGCGGCTTCGAGGGCGCGGGGATCATCTCGGCCTGTGCTGATCAATCGCTGCTCGGCCGCCGGGTCGCCTTCCTCGCACCCGGGAGCGCCGCGGAGTCGTGCCAGGTGGAGCTCGCTCGGCTGCTTCCGCTCCCCGACTCGCTCTCGTTCATCGAGGGCGCGGCTTTTCCGGTGCAAGCGCTCACCGCCTGGCACGTGCTCCACACCGTCGCGCGGGTTCGAGCCGGAGAACGGGTGGTCGTCACCGCCGCGGCAGGCGGGGTCGGCTTGCTCGCGGTGCAGTTGGCCCGGCTGGCGGGGGCCCATGTCACCGGCGTCGTGTCCTCGGCGGAGAAGGAAGCCGCCGTGCGAGAGGCCGGCGCGTCGGTCGTGGTGCGCTCATCGCAGCTCGGTGAGGTGCGGGGCGTCGACGTGCTCCTCGACTCGGTGGGGCGAGACGTCTTCGAGGCGGGCTTCGCGATGCTTCGCCCCTTCGGGCGCTGGGTGACGTTCGGCACCTCGAGCGGCGCGCCTCCCGCGTTCTCCTCGGAGCGACTGCTCGACGAGTCGCTCACCGTCTCCGGGTGGTGGCTGCGAACACCGCACCCTCCCGAGGCGTGGCAGCGCGGCGTCGACGAGGTCGTTCGGCTCCTCGCGACCCGTCAGCTGCGGCTTCGGATCAGCACGCTCCCGCTCGAACGCGCCGCCGAGGCGCATCGTGCTCTCGAGGGCCGAACGTCGATCGGCAAGCTGGTGCTGACGCTCCGCTGAAGTGCTTGCGCAGGCACCGGCTCTCGGGTGTCGTGCCGATCATGACCTCCATCAAAGCTGCGTCAGGAAACACCGGAATCGTTCCGCCGCACGTCCTCAACGCCCTTCACAACGACAAGGTGGCGGCGAACCTCAAGCCCGCCATCAAGGAGATGTTGATGCGCGTTCGCTTCGGAGCGCCGCTCGCTGCCGCCGACCTGCCGAAGCTCTCGGGCAAGAACTGGAAGGCGCCCAACGGAGACCTGCTCGTCTCGGTCGTCCTCGACAAGGCGCCGAAGGGCTCGGCCGACGTACCGACGAACTTCGCGTTGGTGAACCCGAAGACGAACCAGTACTTCGTGGTGAGCGTCGGCGGGTTTGCCGGCACGCTCGGTCATGGACCGCTCTCGCTGCCGGCGAGCAACCAGTTCAAGGGCAAGACCTTCGACGCTGCGCAGATTCGGCACCTGTCCGACGTGGCGAACGGCACCGCTCCGAAGCCGACGACCACGGCGGTGACCAAGAAGCAGGCCGAGGCCGCGTACGGCGCGTACACGTTCCACAAGCTGCTCAAGTGGTCGGCGAAGGCGCCTCCATCGGGTGACGTGGTGAAGAAGTTCGTCGTGCAGAAGGACCACTTCCCCGACGGCTACACCACCACCGCGCTCGTGCTGCGCAACGGCAAGGTCGCCTTCCAGCGGAGCGGCGGCTTCGCGGGCCTCACTCAGTATTCGCAGGCCGTGGACCCGAGCCGGCTGCCGAAGTGAAGCTGAGCGCAGGGCTCGGCCTCCTGTTGCTCGTCGGGTGTCACACGCCATCGCAGCCCGACGCGGGAACGCTTCCGCCGAAGGTGACGCACGTGCTCGTGCTCCCCGGGTCGGGGACCGGCTCTGTGCGCGTTCCTTCGCTCGTCGATCGCTGGAGCAAGACCGCGGGCTGGCCGAACGCGCTCGTGCTCGCGAACGGCCTTCCTCGGGCGACGAAGGACGAGCTGCCGGCGTTGAGTCAGGCGCTCGGCACCCTCAACCTCGCTGCGTTCACGATTGGCCGGCGCGAGGCCTCGCTGGGACGCGACGCGCTCGAGGTGATGCGCACCGCGACGCACGCGCAGTGGCTCGCCGCCAACGTGGAGACGTCGTGGCCGGGAGCGACCACCGTCTCCACCTTCGAGCGGAACCGGTTGCCCATCGCGGTCATCGGGCTGAGCGACCTCGCCGGGGTCGACGGGTTCACCGAACGCCCGCTCGAGGGGGTGCTCTCGTCGACGCTCGCCCAGGCCTCGCGTGCGCCGGTCGTCGTGGTGCTGCTGCAGGGGTGCTCCACCGAGGTGAAGAAGCTCGTCGCCGCGCACGCCGAGTGGAAGATCGACCTCCTCGTCGCCGCGCCGTGTGAGGGCACCAGGAACGAGCGAATCGGTGCGACCATGCTCGTTCACCCGAGCGCGGAGGAGTTCGTCGATCTCCGCGTCGAGGTGGGCCAGGTGCGTTCGCTCGCGGTGTCGGTGCAGCGGATGCCGACGGCGGAGTGAAGCGCCTCACCTCGTGCGCGTCGGCCGGGAACGGCTCGAGCGACGTCGAACCAAGCACCGACGTGATCAGGCGCGAACACCGAGGATCTCCCCGTTGCCGCCGGTGATCCGATGGCCGGTGATTCCGAGGATCGTGAGCGCGGTGGTGATCACGTCGGCGCTCCGGGGCGGCCGCATCGCCATCGTCGTCCCGTCGAGGATCGGCACCGGCGCGCAGTCGTGGCCCTGAATGTCGGAGGCCGGCCGGTTGGGAATGAGATAGCCGCCGACCGTCTTGTTCGTCTGCAGCCCGCCGCCCGCGAAGATGACCGAGTTCGCCGCCCAGTGATCCGACGAGAACGAGAACCTCGGCAGCGTGCGCGCGAAGTCGGAGATCACCACCACCAACGTCTCGTCGAGCAGCGTGCGGTTCGGCTGGGTGCCGGTCGGCCTCGGGGTCGCCTTCATTTCACCCAACAGCCGCCCGATGATCTCGAAGATGCCGCGCGCCTGAATGAACGACCGGCGATGGCCCTCGGCGTGGCCGGCGTCGAAGCTCCAGTTCGCCGCACCACTCGCGCCCACCGCCACCGAGCTGCAGACGTCGGCCTTCAGCAGCTTCAGCGCGATGTCGAAGTCGGCGTTCCAGCGCGCGCCGTTGTCCGAGAACGCGTTGCCGAGATCGATCGCGAAGTTGTTCGTCGACGCCGGCCCCCAGAACGGCGGCATCGTGTGCTCGACGCCGCGGGTGTTCTGCACTGCCGTCGCCACGTCGCGCGCGAGCAGCTTCGAGACGCCGAGGAGCGAGTCGTGGAGCTGCTGCACGACGGCCTCGGAGCCAGGGTTCACGGTTCCCCGGAGCTCCCGCATGCGCCGCAACGTGCGCGCCTCGAGCGGGTTGAGCACGAAGTTCGCGTTGGGAATCGCGGCTCCATCGAAGGCCACCGGTGCGATGGTGCTGTTCACGTCACGCGCGCGCAGCCCGTTCCACGGCATCGCGAGCCGGTCGGAGAGCAGCTTGTTCACGCTCGACTGCGAGGTGAGGTGCGCCGGGGCGGCTTCGGTGCGCAGGTTGAGTTGGCCGGGCGTGGGCCCACCGATCCACACCGAGGGCACCGGCCGGTCGGGGAACCGATCGAACAGCCGGTCGGCCACCACTGCGTTCAGCGTCGGCGCCTTCAGCTCGGAGGAGGCGATGCCGCACAGCGCGCTCATCTGCCCGCCCGCGTGCGCGACCGTTCCTTGATCGACGCCGTGCACGACACACGCGTTGTTCCAGAGCTGGTGCGCTTTCCACGACCAGCCATGCGGAGAGGTGTTCATTCTCCGGTCGGGCCGCCCCGCCGTGAGCTCGGGCTCGTCCCAGAGCGCCGGCACTCGAATGCGCCCGGGCACCGAGCTGCCGTCGAGGTTCTTCACCTGCGCTGCGGTGCAGTAGATGGGCTCGTTGAACTCGAGGAACGGCGTGGGCAGCACGGTGGGCAGCTCGGTGTCGCTCCACGGAATCACCGCGAAGGGCGACATCCAGCCGCCGGGCAGGAAGATGGTGAGCAGCTTCGTCGGGCCGTTCGGGTTCACGCCCGCGTCTTGCGCGCGCGCCACGCCGCTGCGGGAGAGCAAGGCCAGCTGCGCGGCTCCCAGGCTGGCGGTCAACAGGCTGCGTCGTCCCAGCTTCATCAGCCGCTCCTCAGTACAGAAGCCACAGCGGGTCTCTCACCAGCGCCGCACACACCGCCGTCCACGCGGTCGGCAGGCCCTTCGACTCGTACGCCTGGAAGACGGAGAAGAGATCGTCGACCTCGGCCTGCGTCGGCGGTTCTCCGAGCATCTTGAAGCTCAGGTCTCGAAGGTTGGCCTTGATGTTGGTGGCGCCCGTCGCCGAGGTCTCGGTGGGCGAGGCGCGCATGAAGAAGGTGGCGTTGTTCGGCTTCGTCACCGCCGCGCGGCACCAGGCCTGCGAGAGGTGAGTGATGGTGAGCGCGTACGACGAGGTGATGGCGAGGTTGCTGGGCGTGCCGGCGAGTGGGTCGGCGCCGCCGAGCGCGGAGTAGAGCGCCGCGAGCTCGGGCTCCGGCTCGGGGAGCGCGTGTGGGCTGCGAGCGGCGTAGAGATCGGACGTCACGCCGTACATCGTCGGGTTGGTGCCGGGCAGCGGGTTCGTCACCGTGACCGGGCGATAGAGATCGGCGTCGACCAGCCCGAGCTGATCCTTCAGCGCCCGGAGGAGCTGGGTCACCGACTTGCGCCGCAGCCGGGGTGGGTCGAGCGCCGGCGGCGTCGTGGTGCCCTGGAGCGAGCGAACCCACGCCTCGAGCTCCGCGAAGGAGATCTGCGTCAGGCCCTGTCGCTCGAGGGTGGTGAAGGGACCTGCGGGCGGCAACGGCATCGGCTTGGGTCCGGTGCCGTCCATCAAGCGCAGCAGCGGGCTGCTCTCCGGGTGCCCAGGCACGATCCAGCTCCGGTCGTCGACCAGCAGCCGTTGAAAGGTCGCGAGCGACTCGAAGTAGGGGCGCTGCGTCACCGTGTGACAGCCACCGCAGGTCGGAAGGAGCCGGGTGTAGACGTCGCCCGTGGTGGGCACCCCGCCATCACCGGTGCTCACCGAGCCGCCGCCGCTCGTTCCGCCAGCGTCACCACCGCCCGTCGCGCCGCTCCCGCCGCCAGCCCCCGACGTTCCGCCAGCGGTCGAGGTCGCGTCACCGCCGCCCGTCCCCGGGCCTCCATTGATTCGGCCTTCGCACCCGGCCAGCGCGGCGAGGGCGAGCAGGAGCGCGCGGCTCATCGGCCCCTCCCGAAGTCAGGGTCCTTCACCAGCGATTCGATGAAGGGCTTGAGCCGCCGCCCACCGTTCACGAAGCGCTGCACGAGCGCCGACTCGCGGTTCGGATCGTCGGTGAGCCCGTAGCCCATCACCCGCTCGAAGGTGCGATCGACCGCGCAGCGATCGAACTCTCCCGACGCGACCACCAGCTTGCCGAACCCGAGCGGGCCGATGGTGCCGTCTGACGCCTGCCCGAGCAGCGTCTCGCCGGGCGGGAGGAAATCGATGAAGCGCGCGTCGGCGTTCGCCATCACCGTCGCGGCCGGCACCGGAGTGAGGAAGGTGTCGGGGATGAACTGGTTGTTCCACCGCCCATACGGCTGCCGCCACACCACGCCGCCCGGCGCCTGCGGGTCTGCGTAGGAAGGCTGGCTCGTTCGCCGCCACTGCCACACGCCGACTCCGCCGAGGTTCGCGTGGCCCTGGCCGTACCGCGGGTCGCTGTCTTCGATCTCGAGCCGCTTGAAGTGCACGGCCGCGGGCTCGATGGTGACGTGACAGTGCTGGCAAGGGCCCTCGCGCTTGGGGTCGTTCTTGAATGGTGGGGTGAAGACCATGTTCGGGTCGGGCGCCGAGAACACCTTGCAGGCGAAGATCTCGAGGAAGCGCGCTGCCCGCACCCGCTCCCGAGGAAACCACGAGGCCGGTCCGAGCATCGTGAGCACGCCAGCCGCAGGGATGCCGCGAGGCGCACCAGTGTTCGTCGCGGGATCGAACGAGTAGCTGCGCTCCGAGAGCAGGTTGGGGTGCAGCGTCGAGACCTGCACCTTGTCCCACGTCGCAGTGGCGGTTCGGAACCAGGCGCTCGAGTCGGTCGCCGTGCCGTTGTCGGTGTTCATCCGGCCCCAGCGCACGTACATGAATTGGAGCCAGCGCGGCGCCACCGTGTAGTCGCCAGTCACCAGGTCGGTGAAGGCGCTGTCAGTCGTCGCGACGTGCGCGAAGAGGCGCGCCGGCTCCTCGTGGAGCAAGCGGCGGAAGGTGTCTGCGTAGACCGGGCTCGACTCCTTCGGGAGCGGGTACATCGAGGGGCCCACCCGCGTCTCCGGGTAGCAGTAGACGAGGTTGGGGCCGCAGCCGCAGCCCACCTTGGGGAACTCGTTGCTGCTGTCTCCCATGTAGACGCGGCCGCAGTCGGTGCCGCCGACCGAGGCGACCGCGCTGCCGGCGTTGCCGACGACCTGCACCTGGGTGCCCGGCGCCCACCACGGCTCGACCATCACCGTCGGAGGGCTCGCTTGATCACACCAGCTCACCGTGCCGCCGTCGGCGAGGGTCGTGTCGGTGCGGCTCACCAGCTTGCCGGCCTGAGGTTTCCCCGCGGCGCAGGCGTCGAGCGGCACCGCGTGGCTGCCCTTGAACGACGCCGAGATGCCGCCCTCGGTCGAGCCGCGCTGGTAGTCGCCCACCTTGAGGAAGTCGTGCCCGAACTCGAGCATCACGTCGTAGAAGTCCGCCGAGCTCGTGAAGGCCGTCACTTGCGCGTCGTAGAAGGCCGCGAAGCCGCCGCCCTGCTCAGCCGCCTGCGCCGCTTGGTACTCGGCGAGCGTGGGCTCCTTGCCGCGCAAGGTGAGCGAGAGCCGCCGCAAGAGCCGCGTCGAGGACAGCGCCATGCCGCCATCGAAGGTCGACCCTCCGTCGAGCCCCTGCCGGAGCCTTCCCACCTCGGGAACGGACGCGGAGTGACACCCGACGACGAGCACGAGCGCCAGCGTGGAGACACGTGCCCTCATGGCGGCGAACGGTAACACGTGGGGTCGGAGCCACCGAAGCCGGCGAAGTCGCATTGACAGGTGGGTGGGAGGCCACGAATGGAATAAGGGCGAGCCATGCCCGCGTGGATGGCGCTGACCGGAGCACTGCCGGCCCTGGCGCTGATGCTGCTGGTCGACCACGCCGACGCCAAGCGCCCGGAGCCCCACTGGCAAGTGCGGAAGGTCGCGTTGCTCGGCGCGCTGTCGGTCGTCCCCGTGTTCTTCCTGCAGGTGTGGTTGCGGCGAGTGCTCCCGCTCGAGGGCCTGGCCGCGGTGTCGTTCGACGCCTTCGTCTCGGCCGGCCTCATCGAGGAAGGCGCGAAGGCGCTGGTGCTCTGGCTCGCGGTCTGGAGGCACCCTGCGTTCGACGAGCGGCTCGACGGCATCGTGTACGCGACCCGGGCTGGGCTGGGGTTCGCCTTGGTGGAGAACGTGGCGACGCTCTGGGGCACCGGCTCGCTCTTCGACTTCGTGGGCACCTTCGTGCTGCGCGCCTTCTTCGCGGTGCCGTGCCACGCCATCGCCGCCGGCTTCATGGGCGACCTGGCCGCGCGCCGCCGCTTCGATGGGAAGGGCCCGGGGCTGCTCGGTGGGCTCGGGGTGGCGATGCTGGTTCACGGCGCCTACGACTTCTTCCTCGGGGTGGAGCAGTCGAGCAGCGTGCCCTTTCAGGTGCGGTGGGCCGCAGCGGCGGGGGCGCCAGTCGTCGTCATCGCCGGGTTTCTGCTGCTGAGAGACCACGCGCGGCGAGCCCTCGAAGCGGACGATGAGGAGCACAAGCACCCCGGTCGCGGACGCCAGTCGGTGGAGGCCGGCTACGTGCTGCGGTGACCGCGCCGCGCGGCTGGGCGTGTCGGCCTCCGTTCCACGAGACGAAAGCTCGCTGAAGGCCGACACTCCCCGTCGAGGTCAGCGACACCGAAAATTGGTCGCACCGCGCGCGCGCGCCATCACTCAGAGGCCCCCGGTCGGACTGAAGATCATGCTCCCCTGGCCCGCCGCCCAGACGCGGCTCGTCGAGGCCCCGACCGCGACGGAGAACAGGCTGTCGGTGGTGTTGGTCAGCAGCGAGGTCCAGGAGTCGCCGTCATCGGTCGACTTGAGGAGCAGGCCGCCGGTCCCCGCGGCGTACCAGGTTGACGTGCCGGGCACGTTCACCACGTCTTCGAGGGTGAAGGTGGTGGGAGAGGTGCGCGGGAGGAACGTCGCACCGTGGTCGGTGGATTTGTAGATGGACCCAGCGCTGCCCACGGTGATGACGACGCCGAGCCCGTCGCTCTTCGGCGCGACTCCACGGAAATCGACCGCCGCGTTGATGTCTGCCCGCGGAGTCCACGTGGTGCCGCTCTGCGTCTGCAAGGCCCCTGCGTTCCCCACGACCACCGCCCGATTGACGCCACTCGAGACGTAGGCCGCGACGGCTTGGAACGTGCGTGCACCGCCAGTCGACGTCGCCACCCAGCCCGAGCCGCCCCACGTCAACACCGTGCTCGCGGCTCCGACGGCGAGGCAGCTCGTCGCGGTTCGGCAGGACACGTCGAAGAGCGTCGCCGAGACGATGGCGCTGTCGGGGTCGGCCGCCCAGGTGGTGCCGCCGTTCGTCGACTTGTAGATGGCGCCCGCCGCGCCCACCGCGAACAGCAGGGTGGCTCCCGTTCCGCCGCCAGTGTCGAACGCGTCGAGGCCGTTGATGGTGTTCGAGGTGATGCCTGGGGCCTGCTGCGTCCAGGTCGTGCCCGAGTTGTTGCTGAAGAGGATGAGGCCACTGCCACCCACGCCCCAGAGCGTCGTGCTGAAGCTCGCGGGCATCGCCAGCTTGGTCACGAAGGTCGAATGGGCCCCGACGTTGCGGTTGGCGAAGGTGAGCGGCGCCGTCATCAGCAGCATCTTTCCGTTGAGGCCCACGGAGGCCACCTCGGTGCTCGACCGTGCGACGATGGCGAGCTGGTCGACGTTCTGAATGGGAGGCGCCGGGAGCGTCGCATCGGACCGCACGTTGCCCACCAGGCGGATGATCGAGGTGGTGCCGGTGTCGGCCGAGATCCACAGCTCGGTGCCGGTGGCGGCGAGCGCGAAGATCTCCGCGACATCACCGAAGCCCGAGAGCTCGGTGAAGGAAAGCGCGCCGTCCACCGAACGCAGCAACGAACCTTGGCCAGTGGGCCGAATGCCGCCGATGAAGACGGTGTTCGAGTTGGGCAGCGCCACCACTGCGTTGAGCTGGGTGGTGAAGCCCGCCGGGAGGGTGACGCTCGTCCAGGTCGCGCCGTTGTCCGTCGAGCGCAGCACGGTGCCCGCGGTGCCCACTGCCACCAGCACGCCTGCCCCAGCGCACGAGCCGATGGAGCTCGAGCAGCGCGCGACCGCCCGGAGATGGGAGCCGGTCGTCACCGTCACCACGTCGAAGGTGGGGGTCGTGCTGAGCACCGTCGTCGCCGCCCGCACGATGCGCCCGTTGCTGCCCACTGCCACCCACCAGGAGGTGACGAAGGGCACCGAGCCAGTGGTGCCGGCGAAGGTGATGGCGTTGAGGTCGCGCGTGGCAGGGTCGTTGTTGGTGAGCACCGAGAAGGTGACGCCGTCGTCGGTGCTCCGCGAGATGTGGCCGAGCCGGCCCGCGGTCCACACGTCGCCGCTCGCGTCCACCATCACCCCGTTCAGCACCTGGTCGGTCATCGGGTCGCGGCGGGTGAATGAGACGAGCCCATCGTCCGAGCTGTAGAGCGCCCCCGCCGCACCAGCCGCGAAGAAGCGGTTCGTCGACGAGCTGAAGGCCAGGCCACGCATCGCCGCTCCGCTCGCCGGCCGGTTCTGCTGGTTGAACGGCCACCGGGGCGTCGCGCTCACCTGGGTCGAGGAGGCGCTGCGGTTCCCGGCGTTGTCCACCGTGCGCACGACGAAGTAGCGGGTGACGCCGTTGCCCAGGGTGAGCACCGTCGTCGTCGTCGCACCCACGTTGGGGCTCACCAAGGCGCCGAACTGGTACGGCCCGCCGCTCGTGTCACCGATGCCCACCTCGTAGCCCTGCACGCCGCTCGAGGCGTCGGAGGCGTTCGTCCACTGGAGCGTCACCTGCCGGTGCCCAGCGAGCGCGGCGGGGCCGACTGGCACGGTGGGCGCGACTGAATCGAAGAAGACGTCGGAGGTCGCGGCGGTGGTGCTGACGTTGCCCGCGTTGTCGAGCAACCAGGCATAGACGCGACGGTCACCCTGCGCCGCGAGGGTGTGCATCGCCGTGGGTGCATAGGCGACGAAGCAGACGTCGGCCGCGGTCGGCGTCGCGGGTGCAGGCGCGCCCACGGCCGCTTCCTTGAGACAGCGCTGAGCGACACCGCTGCCCGTCTCGGTGGGCGTGAAGGCGACGGTGACGGCCGCGCTGGTGGTGTACCGGGCACCCGAGTTGAGGGAGATGGCGACCACGGGCGGCGTGCTGTCGAGGATGATGGAGTCGCTGCCGTTGGTGGAGCCGTTGCCCGCAGCGTCGAACACGCGGAGGAGCACGGTCTTGGCACCATCTCCCGCGGGCAGGGTCACCGGAGTCGGGGAGGCGTACGGAAGGGACGCACCGAACCCACCGACGCCGCTCGTCGAGAGCTGCAGCTGCGTCACTCCGACCGCGTCGCTCGCGGTGCTGGTGACGCTGACCGAGAGGGTGTTGGTGTAGGTGGCGCCGCCGTTGATGCTCACCGCGCTCACCGTCGGCGACGTCTGGTCGAGCGTGATGGTGTCGTTGACGATGGCCGATGCGTTCCCAGCGCCGTCGATGACGCGCAGGTAGGCCGTCTTGAGGCCGTCTCCCGTCGGGAGGAGCACGGAGGGCGCCGCGTTCCACGCCGTGCAGTTGGCTGGCGGCGAGACGTCACCGACACACACGGTGGCGAGGCCGCTCGTCGCGTCGGTCGCAGAGTGGTTGAACGCATTGGACGGCGAGTTGGTCGAGCTCGCCCCGCCCGAGAGCCCGAGCCCAGCGCCCAGCACCGACACCGTCGGAGGCACCGTGTCCACGGTGATGGTGTCGGTCGCCGCGGACGAGGAGAGGTTGTTCGCAGCGTCACGGAAGAAGACGCTCACCGTCTTGAGGCCGTCGCCAGCCGGCAGCGCGAACCCAGTCGAGGCGAGCGGGAGGAAGCAGCCGTCCATCGGGCCAGTGGGTGGAGTGCCCGTGGTGTTCGCGCAGTAGTGGGTCACTCCGGAGAGATCGCTCGTGGTGAAGACGAGGCTGGCGGCGAACGAGTTGGTGAACGTTGGGTTGCCGACGTTGATGACGACGGTGCCCGTCGGGGCGCCGCGGTCGAGGGTGATGAAGTCGAGCCCAACCGAGCTCTCGTTCCCCGCCGCGTCGAGAACCTTGCAGCCCACCGCCTTCGAGCCGTCCGGCCCGGTCAGGGTGTAGGGCACCGACGGTGCGTGCGGCACCGGCGCCGCGAAGGGCCCCATGTCGGTCTGGCATTGCACCTGCGCCAACCCGGAGCCGCCGAGGTCGGTCGCGAAGGTGACCGCGCTGACGTTGGCGACGTTCGTGAAAGGTGCGTTCGAGTTCACGTTGAAGCCGCTCAAGGTGGGCGCGGTCTGGTCGAGGCCGATGCTGGCCATCGAGGCGAGCGAGACGTTGCCGGCGTTGTCACTCACCGTGACGAGCACCGTCTTCATTCCGTTGCCGGTCGTGAGGGAGATGGGCACCGACGCCGAGTAGGGCACGCAGCCCGGCGCCACGTTGCCCGAGACGCAGACCTGGAAGAGCCCGCTCGAGGTCGCGCCATCGGCCGCGGTGACGGCGAGGGTCGCGGCGGTGAAGCGCGTCCAGCCTGCTCCGCCGTTGAGCACCGTGGTGGAGATGGTGGGGACGGCGGTGTCGTAGAAGATGGTGTCGGTCGCGGTCGCCTGATTTCCCGCGATGTCGGTGACACGGAGCGTGACGGTCACCTGGCCCTGCGTGCCCGTCAGCATCCACACCGCGGGAGAGGCCGAGACGTTCGAGAAGGTGGAGCCGTTGTTCGAGGCCTGCTGCGAGGCCAGCCCCGAGAGCGCGTCGGTCGCGCTCCAGGAGAGGCTCGTCGTGGCCATGTTGGTGGCGGCCGCGTTCGCGTTGACGGTGAAGCCGGAGAGCTGCGGCGGCGCAGTGTCGAGGATGATGGAGTCGTTCAGCACCAGCGTCTGGTTGAGCGAGTTGCGCACCCGCACCCGAACCGTCTTGGTGCCGTCACCCGCAGCGAGCACCCACGCCTTCGTCGTCACCGGCGCGCCACAGTCGAGGTAGGTGACCCCGTCGTTCGAGTAACACAGCTCGGTCACCGTCGCGGGCGCGGTGGTGGAGGCGGTGATGGTGAGGGTGACGTTCGGGTCGTTCGTCGCGGCGGCGGCGCCATTCACCTCGAGGCCACCACTGATGCTCCCTGCCACCAGGATGAAGGCCGCGTTGCCCGAGTTGAACTGCTGCCAGGCGCTCGCCACGCCTCCCGCGTCGACCGCGCGCAGCTGCCACTTGTAGGGACCCGGCGCGAAGCTCGACAAGGGGAGCGTCAGCTGGCCCTCGGCCGAGAGCACGCCGGTGTGCGTCGCCGCGTTCGTGAAGGCCGAGCTCGAGGGGGCGACCTCCGCTTCGAGCCGCACCTGGGCGTTCTCCGGGTCATCGACGAGCGCGCGCAGTTGGGGGGCCGACGCCACCATCGCTCCCGGCGCGACCGCCACGTTCGCCGCGTCGACCTGCGCGAGCATGGTGAGCGTCGGTGGCTGATTCGCCGGTGGGCTGACGGTGAGCTGGAACGTCTCGCTGTCGGTCGCGTTCGATGGATCCGCGGCGCTCACCGTCACCATGCGCGAGTCCACGACGTTGGCGGGCGGTGCCAGCGTCAACACGTTGCCCATCAGCGTGCCGAACGGCGGCGCGTTGGTGAGGGAGAGGGTGACGGTGTCGCCGTCCGGGTCGGTGGCGAGGAAGGTGACCGCCTGTGACGTGCCGGCCGTCATCGACACCGCCGAGACCGGCATCAGCACCGGCGGGCGGTTGACGTTGACGACGGTGATGGAGAGCGTGCCCTGCGTCTGGAGCGCCGAGTCGCTGACGACGACCGTCACCTGGTGTGCGCCAGCGTTGGTGAAGTCGGGAGTGATGGTGAGGGTCGCGCCGAGCAGCGAGACGAAGGGTGGCGCGTTCGCGAGCGAGAAGGTGAGGGGGTCGTTCTCGGCATCGGTCGCCGTCAAGGTCACCGTCGCCGTCGCGCCCTCGTTCACCGTCACCGGGCTCAGCGCTCCGAGGACCGGCGCTGTGTTCATCGGCGCTCCTCCTGCTGCGCCGCCGCCGACCGAGCCGCCGCCGACTGAGCCGCCGCCGACCGAGCCGCCACCGACCGAGCCGCCACCGACCGAGCCGCCGCCGACCGAGCCGCCGCCGACCGAGCCGCCTCCGACCGAGCCGCCGCCGACCGAGCCGCCACCGACCGAGCCGCCACCGGCGGACCCACCCGCAGCCACTCCGCCGCCGACGGACCCACCTCCCGACGAGCCGCCTGCGCTGGAGCCGCCGCCCATCGAGCCACCCGCCGTCGGCGCGCCCCCATCTTCTTCGGTCGGCATGGTGTTGCAGGCGCAGCCCCACAACACGAGGGACGTCACAAGCAAGACGGGTGAGAGGCGGCGGGTCGCCGCGTTCGGAAATGCGAGCATGGTGACTTCCTGTCGAGGGGTGTGTCGTGGAATGCGAGCACCCCAAAAGGCAGATCACGCAATCGTCATCGCCCCTCGTGCCCCTGCGGACTACGGTGCCACTGCATGACGGGGTGGGTGTTGTGGACGTTGGTCGCCGCGGCCTCGGGGCAGCGCATCGAGGTGGCCATCGACTACGCCGCTCCCGAGGCCTGCCCGCCCCGCGCGCGCTTCGAGGCCGAGCTGCAGGCTCGCTCCGACCGCCTCCGGGTTGGGAGCGCCGACTCCGCTCAGGCCACCGTCTCGTTGACCATCACCGAGAACAAGAAGCGCTTCGCCGGCACGTCGAAGGTGCGCACCGTGCTGAGCGGCGTCACCGCGCGCGAGTTCAAGTCGGCGCGGTGCGAGACCTTGGTGCAGGCCGCGGCGCTCGCCATCTCGCTCTTGCTCGACCCGGAAGGCACGCGAACGGGCGAGGTGTCGGTGATGCTGCCACTCACACCTCCAGCCGTCGTGCCCGAGCCCGTCGACGCCGGACTGGTGCTCGTCGAGGTCGATGCTGGCGTGGTGGCGCCCGTCCCCGATGGTGGAGTGGCGGCGCTCGTTCCTCACGACGCCGGGGTCGAATTTGGTGCGCCGCCCAGACCGGTGTCCCTCGAGCTCGCGCTCGGAGGTGGACTCCAGCCCGGCATCAGCGGCGCGCTCGATGGCGTCGGCCAGCTCACCGTCGCGCTCCAGTGGAGCCGATTCCGACTCGCCCTCAGCCCTCAGCTCGTGTCCGGCCGACGGCTCACCTCGTCGGCCGGGGTGATGGAGTACCCCTTCGGCGCTGGCGGTCGGGTCGATGCGCTCCTGTCGTTTCCGCTCTCCCGATTCCGCCTCGAGGGCGGGGCGCAGCTCACCGTCCTCGCGGTGCCCCTCTCCGCTCCAGACGCCGAGCTCCCGGGTCGAACCACGTCGTGGCTCGTCGCGCCGGGTCCGTTCGGGCGACTCGTGCTCCTCGTCGGGCCCCTCCGCTTTGCCCTTGAAGGCGGCGCTGGGTTCTCGGGCGCGCGGCGCCGGTTCGACATCGAAGGCGCGGGGCCCGTCTTCTCGAGGCCGGGCCTGTTCGGGCTCCTCGGAGGCTCGGTCGGGTGGTCTTTCGAAGGGTGAGGCCAGTCGAGCGTGCCGGTGGACCGACCTGCGCCTTCAAGAAGGGGTTGCCTCGTTGGTCGATGGCGTCGACGATTCGGTGATCCTTCCATGGCGCTCCGTGCATGACGTTTCCGAGTGACAACCTGGCGGTGAGCGCCGGTGGGCGGTCCACCGAGACGTCTCGCGAAGCTGAAACGGCTCTGGGGCCAGCCGGAGAACGGGAGCGCCTGGCCGCCATGTTCGAGGCGCACTACGACGTCGTGTGGCGGGTGTTGCGGCGGGTCGGCCTCTCCGACTCCGCCGCCGACGATGGCGCCCAGCAGGTCTTCCTCATTGCCTCGCGGCGCCTCGCCGACATCGAGCCAGGCAAGGAGAAGGCATTTCTCTGCGCCACCGCGGTGAAGGTCGCTGGCCCGCTGCGCGCGCGGCCCCACGAGGCGCTCGGTGAAGAGGTGCCGGAGCAGGTCGACGACCAGACCCCCGCCGAGCTCGTCCAACGCAAGCAACAGCGCGACCTGCTCGATCGCCTCCTCGCGCAGCTCGACGACGACATACGCACCGTGCTCGTCCTCACCGAGCTCGAAGGGCTCTCGAAGCGTGAGGTCGCCGAAGCGCTCGGCATTCCCGAAGGCACGGCGGCGTCGCGGTTGCGGCGCGCGCGGGAGGAGCTGGAGAAGCTCATGCGCCGATGGAAGGAGGGCCAGCGATGAGCGACGAGCTGCCACCGCTCGGGCCCGAGCTCGAGGGGCTCTTCGATGCCGCGCGCCGAGACCTCCCTTCGGCGGCGATGAAGGCGAAGGCGCGTGCCGCCCTGGGGCTGCCGGCTCCCGTCGTGTCGGCCACCCCGTCGCCGGCGTCTCCTGCGACGGCTCCGCCGACCGGGTCTGCCGGGGCTGGCGCAGGAACGGTGGCGGGAGCGGGGAGTGCAGCCACCACCGCGAGCATCGGCGCGACCGTCGTGAAGGGGCTGCTCGTGGTGGGCCTCGCTGGCGGCGCGTACCTGCTGGGCGTGCGCACCGGTGAGACGCGGGCGAGAGACGAGTTCGCCGCGCTCCCACCGAAGACGGTGGTGGTGGAGCGCGTCGTCGAGAAGGAGGTGGAGAAGCTCGTCATCGCCCCCATCGCCGAGCCGGTCGACGCGGGAAGGGCCATCGCCAGGCGGCCCGCCGAACCTGCACCCGAGGTCGACGACCTGCCTGCCGAGCTCGCGCTGCTCGACGCAGCCCGAGGCGCCCTCGCCGCGAAGGACGGCGCCCGCGCGCTGAGCGTGCTCGCCAAGTACGAGGCGACCTTCCCGCGTGGCGCGATGGTGTCCGATGCTCGTCTGCTCCGGCTCGAGGCGCTGCTCCTCGCAGGGAAGCGCGCCGACGCCGAAGCCCTCGCCAAGAAGCTCGCTGCCACGACCGACTCCGAGCTCGTGCGCGAGCGGGTGCGGAGGCTGCTCGATGCGCGCTGAGCTCGTTGCCTGCGCCGTGCTCCTCGCTGCCTGCGGCGACATCGCGGTGCAGAACGTCGGGGCCGAGCGACGCCTCACCGTCACCACCGCGACCCCGCTCGCGGCCGGCGGTTGGCGAGAGGCTGGGTTTCGGCTCTCCGAGACGGACACCGACGAGGCCGCGCGGCTCTGGTACGGCACGTCGCGCGCCGACGGCTCGCTGCCCACCATCGTCACCCTCCCCGAAGAGCGCGGCGCGAGCGCGATTCGGACTGGCGCCGTGCTCGGTGATGGCTGGGTCGTCGCCGGCTACCTCACGAACTCCAGCGGCCAGCGCGTCGCCTGGGTGCGCGCGCTCGACGACGCCAACGGTGAACGCTGGACGACGACGCTGCCGTCTCCCGAGGGGAGAGCGACCGAGGTGACCGCCATCGCCGTCGCGAACGAAGGCTCGCTCGTCGTCGCCGGGCTCGAGCAGGTGAGCGACGCCGAACAGGACGGGTGGGTGGCGCTGCTCGACCAAGCCGGAATGCCGCGCTGGCGTCATGGCTTTCACGCTGGGTTCCAGATGCAAGCGCGCGGCTTCGTCCCTTCGGTGGTCGTCACCCAAGACGGCCCGCCCTCGGCGTTGCACCGGCAGCTCTGGCTCGCGGGAAAGCGAACGACGACCGGCGGCGGTTACGCGCTCCAGTTCACCCTCGACGGCGAGCTGTGGGACTCGGAGCCGTTCGGGACGACGGGCAGCATCTCGCGCGGCGTCGTGGCGGCCGGGAACATGGGCGTCGTGATCTGCACTTCGCTGGACGGCGCGGTGCAGCTCGGGTGGACGCAGGGCGGCGGAGTGTCGGGAGCCGCCGTCACCGAGGTTCGGCCAGGCGCTCCGTTCACTCTCAAGGGGTGCCTGGGCTCCTCGACCCAGGTCGCTCTCTTCGGCGAGACGTCGCGCGACGGTGCCCCAGTTCCGACGGTCCTGACGGTGAGTCGGTCGACGCGCGCGGTGGTGGGCGAGCCCCAGGAATGGTCGGCGTCGCGCGGCGCGCTCGTCTTCGGAGCGGTCGAGGGGAGCGGAGGACTCCGGCTCCTGGGTCGAACTCAGCAGCCGTTGCGTCGCTGGTCGGCGAGCGCATTCTGAACGCGGCTTGCGGAGCACGGGCTGGCGTGTGATGCCTGAGTGGTGAGAGTCCTCTCCGTCGCCCTCTGCTTCCTCGCCTGCGGTGCGCCGAGGGGCTCGAAGCAGACGCTCGACTTCGACTCGCTCCCCGGCCCCACGACGTTCAGCGCCGAGGCGACCCTGCTCGAGCGCTGGAAGGGGCCGCTCGAGACGGCCCACGAGTCGGCGGTCGTCGGGTCCTTCACGGGCGTCGACGGGGTCGAGATCGCGCATCGCATCTACCGGGTGCCGACGCCAACGGCGGCCATCGTCTTGTTGACCGGCCGCACCGAGCCCGTGCGCAAATACGCCGAGCTCATCGATGATCTCACCCGCGCCGGCTACTCCGTCTACGCGATGGACCACCGAGGCCAGGGCGCCTCGGGCCGGCTGCTGCCCAATCGCGAGAAGGGCCACGTGCAGAACTTCGACGACTACGTCACAGATGTGCACACGTTCGTCACGACGGTCGTCAAACCAGACACGAATTCACGAGTGTTCTTGCTGGCGCAGTCGATGGGCGGCGCGGTGGGGCTGCTCACGGTCGATGCGCACCCGGAGGACTTCGACGCCGTCGTGGCGAGCTCGCCCATGCTCGAGATCGACACCGGCGGCTTTCCCGCGCCGATCGCCTCCACGCTCGGGACGGCGGCGTGCAGCGCGACGGATGGGACGGCCTATGCGGTCGGCTCCTCGGACTTCAAACAAGAGACCGACTTCTCGAAGAGCACGGTGACCTCGAGCCCGACGCGCTTCGAGTGGAAGCGGGTGCTCTACGACGAGTCACCCGAGCTGCGCATCGGTGGGCTGACCTGGCGGTGGCTGTGCGAGTCGCTCGCGGGGTCGTCGTACGCGGAGCAGCTCGGCCGACGGTCGACGACGCCGACCTTGATCATCCAGGCGGGGAACGATCGCATCGTGAAACCCGGAGGCCAGACCCGCTACTGCCAGCCCGCCCCACGCTGTCAGCTCACCCGCATCGACGAGGCGATGCACGAGCACTTCGCCGAGCGTGACGAATTGCGGAACAAGGCCATCGAGCGCACCTTGAAGTTCTTCGACGCGCAGGTGACGCGATGATCGCGGTCGTGCTGGCAGGCGTCTTGAGCCAGGCGTCCGTCGCTCGGCCGGTCCAGCGCTCGGTCCGGATCCACCTGGGCGCACAGGTGGGCCTGCCGTTGATCGCCGGCGTGGGCGCGACGAGCACCTTCTTCGTCGACGGCCGGCCGCGCTTCGACCTCGACGCCTGGTGGGAACCGTCGGCCTTCCTCCAGTCGTACTCGGTGGGCGCCGCGTGGCATCCGGCAGACCGGTTCTTCTTCGTCGGAGCGCGCGTGCGGCTGATGCAGTTCCAGGCACCGTGGACGGCGCGGTTCAACCACGCGCAGGACGATCATCTCGGGTTGGGCCTCGAGACGGGCGTGCGGCTGCGCGTCGGGCCGGCGGACAAGGGCGTCATCTCCATCGCCCTCGGAGCGACCTGGCTGCCGACACAGGGCGCGAACCTGCAGTGGCTCCTCGGGCTGACGGCGGGCTTTTCGTGGGCGATGTTCGAGTCGGCTCGATGAGCGAGAACGCTTCGTTCAGGCGCATTCGCGAGAGTCGCGCCGATGATCAGCTGCGCCTCGTCCATGCGGATCAGCTCCAGGCAGCCGGTGATCCACTCGGAGAGTTCATCGCGGTGCAGTGCGAGCTCCATCGGCTCGGGCTCGGCCGCCGGTCGCCGAGCTGGGATTGGATCGGCGAGGCGTTGGTCGACTTCGAGGCCATCGATCCCAAGCGGCTGCGCACCTTGCGGGCGAGAGAGAAGGCGTTGCTCGAGGAGCACGAGAAGGCGTGGGTTGGGAACGCCCTCAAGATCGCCTCGAAGGTGACGTTCGAGCGCGGGTTCGTCGCGCGGGCCGAGGTCGATGCCGGGCGGTTGGAGGTGGGTGACGTCGCGAAGCTCTTCGACGCCGCGCCGATGCTCGAAGCGCTCGACGTGCACCGCGTCGAAGGGGAGTTCCTGAAGGCGTGTTTCACTCCGGCCGATCAGCTCCACGAGCTGGTGATGGCGGCCGTCGGCGCCTCGGCCCTCGCGCGCGAGCCCGGCACCTCGTTGAAGAAGCTCCATCTGCGCGGTGAGCCGTCGATGGGCCACGGAGCGCTCGAGCAGCAAGGCCTCGACGAACTCCTCGCGCGCTGGTCGGGGCTCGGGGCGCTCGAGCACCTCACGCTCACCCAACTCGACATCGGCCCCGAGCGGCTGGCGACGATTCTGCGGGTGACGGGCGCGCTCCAGCACCTCGACCTCCGCCAGAACGAGCTCGGGCCAGCGGGCGCCGACCTGCTCGCGGCGAGTCCCCGAGCGGCGGCGTTGCGCATCCTCTCGCTGCTCGGCAACGCCCTTGGCCCGCGTGGGGTGACCTCGCTCGCGAAGACGCCCGCCCTCCAAGGCCTCCAGGGGCTCGATCTGCGCAAGAACAAGCTCGGGGTCGACGGCGCGCGTGCCGTCGGTGGCGCCTTCCCGAACCTGCGAGTGCTCGACCTGACCGGGAACTCGCTCGGGACGGCGGGGCTCGAGGCGCTCGTCGGTGGAAGCGGGCTCGGCGGCCTGCGCGACCTCTGTCTCCAGCAGACGTCACTCGATGACGCGGCCCTCGCGGCGCTCGTCGAGTCTCCACTGCTCGGTCACCTGCGCCTCTTGAACCTGCGCTCGAACAAGCTCACCGACAAGGGCGCCAAGGTGCTCGCGAAGGCGAAGAACGCGAAGGCGCTCGTGCAGGTGAACCTCAACAACAACGACGTCAGCGCCGCGGGGAAGAAGCTGCTCTCGGAGTCGGAGTACCTGCCGAACGCGCGCATTCTCGCGTGAGCTGACGGCTCGTGCTGCGCACCGGCGCGCTGCCGAGATGGAACGGCTGGCTCGCGCTCGTGTTCGTGCCGACGATGTACTTCGGCAACGACTTCCGCCAGTTCTACTCGGCGGCGGGTGACGGACCTGCGGCCACCGGTCCGCTCGCGTTGGTGGTGTGGATCCTCGCGACGGCGCTCGGCATGGTCAGGAAGCGGCGACCACAGGCGCAGCGCGCCGCATCACCGGCCGTGCTCGAGGAACACCCCGCCGCCGGCTGATTCGAAAACGTCGGCGCGGCTGGCGGCTCCTTGGTACATCGACGCGCATGGCGACTCCGAACCTGCTGATGATTCCCGGCCCCGTCGGGCTGACGCCCGAAGTGCTGCGTGCGCTCGCCGAGCCGCAGCGTGGCCATCTCGACCCGGTCTTCATGCAGTCCTTCTCGAGCGCGCTGAAGCGGCTGCGCGTCGTCTTCGGAGCCCCCACCGCCCAGCCCTTCATGCTCGCCGGCTCGGGAACGCTCGCGATGGAGATGGCCGTCGCCAACCTCGTCGAGCCCGGGGACGCCGCGCTGGTGGTGAACACCGGCTACTTCTCCGACCGCATCGCCGCGATGCTCGACCTCCACGGCGCCACGGTGACCCAGGTGAAGGCCGAGCCGGGTGACGCGCCCTCGCTCGCCGAGGTCGAGCGCGCGCTCTCGGCGCAGCGTTTCAAGGTGATGACCATCACCCACGTCGACACCTCCACCGCGGTGCTCGCGCCGGTGAAGGACCTCGCCGCGCTCGCCAAGCAGTACGGCGCCCTCTGCGTCGTCGATGGTGTGTGCAGCGTCGGCGGAGAGGCGCTCGAGTGCGACGCCTGGGGCATCGACGTCGCCTTCACCGCGAGTCAGAAGGCGCTCGGCGCTCCTCCCGGGCTCGCGGTGTTGACCGCCAGTCCGCGCGCGCTCGAGGTCTGGAAGGCCCGCACCAAGCGGGTCGCCGCGATGTACCTCGACTTCGCTCAGTGGCTGCCGATTCACCAGGCGTACGAGGCGGGCACGCCGAGCTATTTCGCGACGCCTGCGGTGAACCTCATCATGGCGCTCGACGTCAGCCTGGGCCAGCTCGTCGAGGAGACGATGCCCAAGCGAGTGGACCGGCACCGCACGAACGCGCTCGCGATGCGCGCTGGCTTCCAGGCGATGGGCCTCGGGCTGCTCACCAAGCGCGCCGAGGTGACGGCTCACACGCTGTCGGCGGTGAGGTACCCGACGGGTGTCGACGCCTCGCTCGTCAAACACGTCGCGGTCGAAGGAGTGAACGTCGCCGGCGGCCTCCACGCCGCGCTCAAGGCCACCTACTTCCGCGTCGGGCACATGGGCTCGGCCTCGAAGGACGCGCTGCGCACCACGCTCTCGGCCCTCGAGAAGGGGCTCGCCACCGCAGGACGTCGCGTCACGCCCGGCACCGCCGTCGCTGCATTCGAGCGCGCTTTCGGTTGACGAGCCGCTACAGTCCGCGCCCTCTCGTCTCGGGGGTTCGCATGACTCGTGTCGTCGCAGCTGCCGTCGTTCTCCTCTCGTTCTCTGCCAGCGCCTTCTGCGGCTTCTACGTCGCAGGCGGAGGCGCCGAGCTCTTCAACAACGCGACCCAGGTCGTCCTCATGCGCGAGGGCAACCGCACCGTGCTGTCGATGCAGAACAACTACCAGGGCCCGCCAGAGGACTTCGCGATGGTGATTCCGGTGCCGGTGGTGCTGAAGAAGGAACAAGTGAAGACGCTCTCGAAGGAGGTCTTCAAGCACGCCGACACCCTCTCGGCCCCGCGCCTCGTCGAGTACTGGGAGATGGACCCCTGCTTCGTCGAGCGTGACTACGACGAAGAGAAGATGATGGCTGACGGCATCGAGTACAAGAAGAAGGGCAGCGGCTCGGAGCGAAACAAGCTGGCGCTGGTGAAGGTCGAAGCCCGCTTCGAGGTCGGCGAGTACGACGTCGTCATTCTGTCCGCGAAAGACGCGCTCGCCCTCGAGCAGTGGCTCAAAGAAAACAAATACAAGATTCCCGAAGGCGCCGCGCCGCTCTTCAAGCCCTACATTCAACAAGGCATGAAGTTCTTCGTCGCGAAGGTGAACGCGAAGAAGGTCACCTTCAAGGACGGCATGGCCAATCTGTCGCCGCTCCGCTTCCACTACGACTCCGAGAAGTTCGAGCTGCCGGTGCGCCTGGGCCTCATCAACGCCAAGGACAAGCAGGACCTCATCGTGCAGATCATCGCGCGCAACCAACGCTACGAGCTGGCGAACCTGCCCAACGTCACCATCCCCACGAACATCGACCTCGCGCCCTCGGCGAAGAGCGAGTTTCCGTATTTCTACGTGAGCCTCTTCGACCGAACCCTCGCGAAGACCCCGTAGGCGGTGGTGACGGCGTACGCGGGGCAGGCCTCGAGCGGCGACCCCTGCCCGATCTCGCCGCTCTCGGCCGACGACTTCGCCACCTTGGGCGCCGACGTGCTGCCCACCAAGGCGAGCCCCGACAACCAGTGGAAGCCGGAGCGCCAGTTCGTCCTCACCCGGCTCCACGCCCGCTACGACAAGACCTCGCTCGGTGAAGACCTCGTCTTCAAAGCGGCCCCGCCCATCGTCGGAGGCCGGGAGTTCCTCACCGACGGCAAGGCGCTCGAGCAGGGCGCGCGGCCGGATTCGCTCAACAACTTCCAGGGCCGCTACGCGATTCGCTACCCGTGGAAGGGCGAGGTGAAGTGCACGAACCCGGTCTTCGGCCGCTGGGGCGGACCGTGGGCGGGCGTGCAGGCCGGCGGGGCGAACACGGTGGAAGACAGCGCCTTCGTGAAGCGCGACCCGGCGAAGGTCGAGGCGCTCGCCGAGAGTCCCATCGCCGAGCTCGCGGTGAAGGGCGTCAAGGCGAAGGCGGGAGACGCGCTCCGCCCGCCGAAGAAGAAGTGAGTCAGCGACGCTGGCCCGTCACCACCTGGGAGCCGGGCCGTTCGTGAATCGCCGCCGGCGGGTTCGTCGGTGCTCCTCTCCGGGCTCACGGAAATCGTCGAACCCCGCCGTCGTCCCAGACGCACCTCGGGTGGCTGACCGTCACGGCCCAGCTCCCTCCGTCGGAGGAGAGGTCGACGAGCACCTCTGGGAACTCGTTCCTGAGCTCGAGCTGCTCGATGGCCGTCGCAAAGGTGCCGTGCCCTTCGTGCCACTTCGCCTGCGCCTCGCCGACCTCTCGCGCGACGAGCTTCGCCTGGCCGCAGACGTTGCTCCGCACGTAGGACGGAATGCCAATCGCGAGCGCGACCGCGAGGCCCACCATCACCATCATGAGGTCGCTGTTCGCTCGGGTGTTGAACGTGCGGTGGCCGAAGAGGCCGGTGAAGACGAGCGCGGCGACCCAGGCGACCCCGAGTCCCCCGACGACCCACGCCGAGAAGCCGAGCAGTCGAGTGAGCCCGACGGACAACACCACACCCACGATGGCCAGCACCGGTCCCGAGCCCACGCGCGTCGTTCTGCCACAAGCCTCACGGCCCAGGCGATGCCCGACTCAGGCCTTCTGGACGGCGCGCAGCGAGCGGTCGGCGAGGAGCCCCACGCCCACCAGCCCCAGCCCAATCACCACGTGCAGCACGTCGTCGGCCGTCTTCCACCCGAACGCCGCCTTCGGCCACAGCCCCACCACGCTCGCGAACGCCTGGTAGAGGTCGATGGCGCCGAAGCCGAGGTTGAAGGCTCGAGCGAACGGCACCTGCTTCGAGGCCACGCAGCCGAGCCCGACGAGTCCGAAGACGAGGTGAAAGACGTTGTAGGCGGGCGCGCCGCTGGTGAGCGCCATCGACTCGGGGGTGACGAAGCCAAGCACGGCCACCACCACCAACAGCGGCGCGAAGATGCGCAGGACGACGACGTTCAGGGGGGCTCGGGCCATGACTGCGACGTCTTCGGGCGAGCCGCTCGGTTGGATTTTCCCAGCCGGCCGATTCTTTGACGGGCTGATCAGCCTCCGTAACATCTCGCGACACTGCTGCAGCACTCACCGGAGCCGCGACATGACCTCGAAGGACCAACGTCGTCTCACCCGTCTCACCCTCTCCGACACCTCGGTGGGGGTCATCGACATCGAGAGCGGCGTCGAGTTCGCCGGTGAGGGCCGCAACCTCTCGACCGAGGGCCTCTCCTTCCTCGCCGACATGGAGCCCTCCATCGGCGCCGACATGCAGGTCGTGCTCCGCGCGAAGGACCCGCGCCTCGCGCCGCTGCGAGCGACCCTCAAGGTGCTCCGCGTCACCAGGGCTGGTGAAGGCAAGTGGGACGTCTCGGGCACGCTCCGCACCTCGGCGATGCGCTGACGGCCTCGCGAGCGGACGAGACGGCTCGGGTGACCGGACCAGCCCTGTAGTAGCGTTCCGGGGTCCGCAGCAGGCTCCCACGGGCCCCAGAGGCCGAACATGATCCGCTCACTCTCCGCTCGCTGGCTGCTCGTCCTGCTGCTGCTCGCGCTCTCCCTCGGTTGCACCCGAAAGACCGAAGGCGGGCTGCTCCTCAAGGTCACGGTCGAGGCCGCGGTGCGCGCCGACTGTCTCGTCATCGACACCACCAACAACGGGGCTCGCGTCGCGCGGTCCGTCGTCGCGCGCGACCCGAAGAAGACGGAGTACTTCGTCGGCATCTCTCGCGGCGACTTCCCCGCGACGCTCACCTGGCAGGCGAGCACCTTCCAGGGTCGCTGCTCCGACGACGTCTCGTGGAAGCTGAGCTCGCGGTCGGTCGAGAAGGCGCAGACGTTTCCCGAGTCGGGCGTGAACCAGTTCGAGCTCCTCGTCTCCCAGCCCGACGCCGCCATCGACGCCGACCGCGACACCTACGTCGACCAGGGCAAGGGCGGCACCGACTGCAACGACGGCGACATTCAGGTGAACCCCGGCGCTGCGCAGGTCTGCGGTTCGTCCGTCGACACCAACTGCAACGGCAAGCTGTACTGCGCCGACCCGAGCTGCGCGAACGACCTGGCCTGTCTCACCCTGGCGAACGGCCTCGCCTTCGAGACGATGCTGCCCACCTTGCCGGCGGGAGACTGCTCGAGCGAGGTCGTCGTGCAGAGCACCGCGAGTGGGCGGCCCGCGGCGGTCGGCGCCGACGTCAGCGTGCTCCTCACCCCGACCGGTCCCGGCGCGACGGGCGTCGAGCTCTTCTCCGATAGCTCGTGCGGCACTCGGCTGACGAGCGGCATGCTCACCCTTCGCTTCGGCACCTCGCGCGCGTCCTTCTCGTTCCGGGCCCGCACCGCCGGCCTGCTGACGCTCTCGGCCTCGGCGATGGACCTCGGCACCACTCACCTGATGACCGACATCACCAACCGGCCGGTCGACCACCTCGCCGTCACCCCGGCGAGCCTCACCGTGCGCTCGTCGGCCTGCTCCGCGGCCTTTCAAGTCACCGCGCTCGACGTGCAGAACCAGCCGACCAACACCACTGGTGGCTTGCCGCTCGCCATCTCGTTCCTGCCGGCGGGCACCACCTCGGTGTCCACCTTCACCGATTCGAGCTGCGCCTTTCCCGGCACGCCCACCATCGCCGTCGACACCTCGAGCACCGTCTTCTACGTGAAGGGCACCACCGCCACCTTGGCGACGCCCATCACGGTGCGCGTCAGCACGCCTTCGGTGAACAACGGCATGCCGGCGACGGCCGAGCTCAACGTCACCGCGGGCGACCCCGTTCGCATGGCCTTCACCTCGCCCACGACGGGCGTCGCCAACACGACCTGCGGGGTGATGCCGCTCGAGCTGCAGCTGCTCGACGCCAACGGAAACGTCGCGGTCGCGCCAGCCGGCGGGCTGACGGTGAACCTCACCTACGTCGCGCCCCCGACGACGGGCACGCTCGAGCTCTTCTCCGGCATGGGCTGCACTGGGAGCGCAGTCACCTCCATCACCCTCGCCGCGGGCAGCTCGAGCGCGCTCCTCAGCGTGCGCGCGATGGGCGCCGGCCTCTACACCGTGACGGCCTCGAGCTCGCTCCCGACGCCGACCGCCACCACCCAGGTGAGCGTCGCCACGATGAACCCGACGGCCCTCGTCTTCCCGAGCCCGAGCATGACGATTCAGACGGGCGCCGGCGTGTGCAGCCCGGCGGTGCGGGTCCAGACGCGCGAATCGAACTCGCTCTCGGCCGCCGTCTCGCCCGTGCCGGCCGACGTGCAGCTCACCATCAGCCCCAGCCCCGCCGGCGCGGTGACGCTCCATCGCGACCCGAGCTGCACGATGGCGCTCGGCAACCCGGCCACCCTCACCATGCGCGGCGGCACCAGCGAGCAGGTGTTCTATTTCCGCTCCGACAGAGCGGGGAGCCTCACCCTCTCGGTCAGCGCCGCGGGCGGCTCGGGGCTCTCGGCGACGACTCCCGAGCAGGGCGCGCGGGTCGTTCCAGGGCCGACGACGAAGCTGGTGCTGACGCCGCTGGCGCTCGCGTCGGTCGCAGGAACGTGCAGCCCTCAGGTCGCCATCGGCTCGACCGACGCGTTCAACAACCCCACCTCGCCCACCGGCGCGGTGACGCTGACGGCGACCCCCGTCTTGGCGCCACCCCAGGGCGCCGCGTTCTCCCAGGTCTCCGACTGCGCGACGACGGGCAACAGCGCGCAGCTCGTCGACGGAGGCGCCTTCTTCTACGCGAGCGCCCAGCGGGCGCAGAACTACTCGCTGACGGCCACCGCGGGCTCGGCGAGCTCGGTCGCGCCGGTCGTCTTCTCGGTCGACGCCGGCGCCCCGGCGGTGCTCGCGGTCGCGCTCCAGCCCACCGCCACCCTCGCGGCCGGCCTCTGTGCGCCCGTCACCATCGAGCGGCGCGATGCGTTCGGCAACCCGGCGACGGGCGCGCCCGACGCGCTCACCGTGACTCCCGACAACGCCACGGTCCTCTCGGTGCACGGCGACCTGACGGCCTGCGCGGTGGGCAACCCCGGAGCCACCGTCGCCTTCGCACCAGGGCAGACGCGGGCGACGTTCGCGGTCCGTGGGCGGCAGGTCGGCAGCGCGAGCCTCACGGTGAGCTCGTCGGCCGGCGCCACGAGCGTCACCACCTCGTCGGTGATGGTGAACGCGAGCGCGACGACGCGGCTGCGCTTCAGCCAGCCCCTGCCGGTGACGAGCAACGTGGGTGCGTGCGTGACGGTGACGGTCGAGCGCCTCGACACCGAGGGGAACCTCTCGACCTTGCCCGGCACCTTCAACGCGACGGTGGCGGCGACTGGCGCGGGGGCGTCAGGGCTGCTGCTCTCGGTGGGCACGAGCTGCGGCACCACGCCTGCGCTGAGCGTGCCGCTCGCCTTCGGCTCGTCGAACGTGGCGCGCTTCTCGTACGACCCGCGCACCCTCGGCGCCCTCACCTTCGACGTCACCTCGGGCACCATCACCGGCGCGTCGGGGACCACCACCGTCGCCGCGGGAAACCTGGCGCGGGTGCGCTTCGTCAGCCCCGTCACCACCGGCGCCTACGACGCCTGCCAGGACTTCACCATCGAAGCGCTCGACTCGGGCAACAACCGGCTCGCGGGCGCGACCGGAGTGACGTTGAGCTCGAGCGCGCTGGGCACGTTCTTCCCTGGCGGGTGTGGGAACCCTGCCGCGAACATGGTGACGATTCCCGGTGGAGGCGTCGCCGTCTTCGGCTACCTCCCGCTGGCCCTCGGCTCGGCGACCCTCACCGCCAACGGCGGCTCAGGGGTGTCTGGCACGGCGCCGCTCAGCATCTCCGCGGGAACCGAGAACGAGCTGCTCCGCTCGCCAGCCTTCGCCGCGCAGCTCACCGCGGGCACCCCAGGGGCCTGTACGACCTTCACCGTCACCCGGGTCGACACCGGCGCGCACCCGACTGGTGGGCCGGCGAGAACGGTGACGGCGACCCTCTCCGGTGCGGCCGCCATCGCGCCCTTCGAGGCCCAGCTCTTCGACGGGATGAACTGCGTCACCGGCGCGACGAGCACGACGAAGGACTTCACGATTGGCGTGGGCGCCAGCGCGGTGCAGTTCAGCGTGCGGGCGCGAAAGGCCGGTGCGCTCACCCTCTCGCTGACGAGCCCCACTGCGCCGGCGCTGCTGCTCCCGAGCAACACGGCGACGACGGTGGTGGGCGGAGCGCTCGCCCGAATCACCTTGAGCCCAGCGCCGCCGGCCTCGCTCATCACCGGCATCTGCAGCCCCGCCATCACGGTGACGGGTGACGACAACAACGGGAACGCGGCGCCGCTCGGCACCCAGGCGCTCTCGATGACGGGCGCGACGTTCTCGAGCCTCTCCGACTGCACCGACACCATTCCCAACCTCGCGGCCGGGAGCGCGAGCACGGCCACCTTCTATTTGAAGAACGCCACCGCCAGCATGCCGACCCTGACGGTGGGGACGAACCCGCTCACCGCGACGCAGAGCTGGACCATCGTGAACCCGACGCCGACCCAGCTGCGGTGGAAGCCGGGCGCGGAGCCGCCGGCGAGCCTCGCGCGGTTCACCTGCAGCTCGGCGATTCGGGTGCAGGCCGTCGACGGCGCCGGGAACCCAGGGCCCAGCGCGGCGCGGGTCTTGTCGTTCGGAGTGGTTCCGACCGGGCTCCGGTTCTTCACCAACGCGAGCTGCTCGACGCCCATGCCGGCCGGCTTCGGTATCGCCGCGGGCCAGAGCGAGACGGTCGACTTCTTCTTGGGTGGTGTCGCGGCGGCGACCCACAGCCTCACCGCCTCGGACACCACCATCGTCTCGCCGTTGAGCGCGACCGCAGCGGCGCCCGTCGACGTCACCGGGAGTGGCACGGCCACCCTGTCGGTGACGCCGATGTCGACGGACTTGCACTTCAAGAGCTGCGTGCAGCTGACGCTTCGCCGCGGCGTGGGTGCGACCAACGTCACCTTCGATTCGTTGCCGGTCGATCTCTCGCTGTCCGGAGGGGCCGCCTCGGCGGTCACCTTCCACGCACTGAGCAACTGCTCGGACACCGGCGTCTCGACGACGACGGTGACGATCCCCGCGGGCAGCGCGACGACGCTCGCCTACGTGAGGGGCCACAGCGCCGAGCCCTCAGACTCCGGTCTGAATCAGTCCGGGGCCACGCTTGCCACGACGACGGCCTCGGCGGTCGACTCGTCGGGCGTGTTCACCACCGGCGTCTCGTCGGCGCTCGCGGTGCACCCGGCGGTTCGTCGGGGAACGTGCGCCATCGCGGATGGGCAATCGCTCGGCACCTGCACCATTCTCCCGGCGCTGCCGCTCGACATGCGCAATCGCGCCTTCTTCACCGTTCAGGTGCTTGCCCCTGGAACCTCGAACGTGCCAAGCAACATGGCGGCGAACTGCGTGCTCAACGCGACGACCTCCATCGACTGCCGAAGAGGCGGGACGAGCGGTGCCCTGGAAGTGACCTGGCAGCTCGTCTCGATGGCGACGGGGCTCGACGTGGGGCACTTCTCCGGCTCGTTCTCTGGCCAGACGGGCAACCAGAACATCGACGTCACCTCGGCGGGCCTGACCGCGGCGTCGGAGGCCTTCCTGCTCTTCAATTTCGCCGCCACTGGGCCCATGTATGGAGGCGACGATCAGGCGACGGCCCAGCTCACCAGTGCCACCAACGCGACCCTCTCGCTCCCGGCAGGAGAGACCTGGCCACAGTCCTCGTACAACCTCCAGGTGGTCAAGCTCGCAGGGACCTCGGTGGCGCGAAACGTCGTCACCACCAACATGGTGGGCGACACCACGCTCACGGCGAGCCCCAGCGCGCCTCCGGCGAACACCGGGCAGATCCTGCTCTTCTCGCAGCGAATCAATGGGACGGACGAAGCACGGCAGACGCGACTCCGCGGTGAAGTGACCGGCCCGACGACGCTCACCTTCGCCCGGAACGGCGGTGGAAATGCCATCACCGTCTCGTGGGAGCGGGCTTCGATTCCCACGAGCCTCGCGACCGTGCAGGCGTTTCCGACCCTCGACATTACGGGAAACACCACCCTCGGTGTCGCGCTGCTGGGCTCCAATCCCCAGCCGCTCCACCGCATCTGGAGCTTCGTGGGTGGTCAAGGGCTCAACGGCCAGTGCGGCGGGCAGACCAGCGAGGCGGCACCGACCTTCTCGACCGCCAAGCTCGACTACGTCTTGAACACGAACTTCTTCATCCGGCTCACGCGCGGCTCGAACGGCGGGGGCAACGTCTCCTCCTTCGGGACGTTCGCCGTCACCTTCGTGCCGTGACTCGTTCGGGCCTGCCGATTACAAAGACGGCACCTCATGAGTGAAACACCAGCCGTGCCGGGCAGTGGCGTCGACGACTTGAAGGCGGTGGAGGCGCTCGCGCGCGCGCGCGCCGCCGTGCTGGAGCAGATCGACAAACGGGTCGTCGGTCAGCGAGAGGTGGTCGACCACCTGCTCGTCGCCTTGTTCTCGAAGGGCCACTGCCTCTTCGTCGGCGTGCCGGGCCTGGCGAAGACGCTGCTCATCTCGACGCTCGCCGAGGTCTTGACGCTCTCGTTCAACCGGGTGCAGTTCACGCCTGACCTGATGCCGAGCGACATCACTGGCACCGACATTCTCGAGGAAGACCGCTCGACGGGCCGGCGCGAGCTGCGCTTCATGAAGGGCCCGCTCTTCGCGAACCTGGTGCTCGCCGACGAGGTGAACCGGACACCGCCGAAGACGCAGGCCGCACTGCTGCAGGCGATGCAGGAATACCGCGTCACCGCCTCGGGCCGCACCTGGCAGCTCGAGCCGCCCTTCCTCGTCTTCGCGACCCAGAACCCCATCGAGCAAGAAGGCACGTACCCGCTGCCCGAGGCGCAGCTCGACCGCTTCATGTTCTACGTCGACGTCGGCTACCCGAGCGCCGAGGAAGAAGTGCGCATCGTGAAGCAGACGACGAGCGGCCAGTCGGTCTCGCTGCAGAAGGTGCTCTCGCCGCAGGAGATCCTCGCGCTGCAAGACCTGGTGCGCCGGGTGCCGGTGCCGGACCACGTGGTGAAGTACGCGGTCGACCTGGTGCGGGCGACGCGCCCGAAGGAGCCGGGGGCGTTCGACTTCGTCACCAAGAACGTGGCCTGGGGCGCCGGGCCTCGCGCGAGCCAGTACCTCGTCATCGGCGCGAAGGCGCGGGCGATTCTCGCGGGCCGGTTCGCGGCCTCGGTCGAAGACGTGCGGGCGCTCGCGCGGCCGGTGCTCCGTCACCGCGTGCTGCCGAACTTCACCGCCGAGTCCGAGGGGCTGACCTCGGTGAAGTTGATCGACTCCATCGTCGAGCGGGTGAAGGCCTGAGCAGGTGACGAACGAGCCCGAGTTCGACCTCGACGTGCTCGAGGACGTCCAGACGGCGACGCCGGCAGAGCACCAGCGAGCGCTCCGAGGCCGAGTTCGTGCGCACCGACTTGTGCCGTGACTCAGTGGGTCCAGTTGCCCGTCACGTCGACGAGGTCGATGAGAACGCCGTCGCTCCGAGCGGGAACGTACGGCGAGACGTCGATGCCCTGTGGGGCGGGTGCGAGGACTCGAGTGGGCGTCGTCCACGACGTGAGGCGGACCGAACCACCTCCAGCGATGCTCCCGCCACGTGCCGTCACCGAACCGCTCACGACCACCGAGCGACCTTCGATGTCGAGTCGACCGCCCAAGGCGTACCAACCGAGCTGACTCGAGAGGTCGACGTTGCCAGAAACCAAGACCCGCCCGCCGACGACGATGCTCACCATCCCACCAATGCCGTCCGTCGCGTCGCTTCGAGCGTCGATGGAGGAGAGCACGTCGACGTCGCCGGGCGCACTCACGCGCAATCCAGGCGAGCGCGAGCCCAAGCCCCCTCGAGACACGAGGCGAATCGGTGCGGCCAAGATCACCTTCTCCCAGGGCGCAGGGGCCCCCTCGAGAAGATCGATGCTGACTTCGCTCAGAGAGCTGGTCGTTGGACGGGCATCGGGAAGACCGCGGCCCGAGAGCAAGTCGATGGGAGCGCCGATGATCGCCGCGCCTCCGCGCAGCCCACTCGGGGTTTCGGACGCGAGGAACGAGAGGGTGACGCCGCCAGCATTCCCCGGGTTGCGCGCGTCGGCCCCGCGTGCTTCGACGAGCGACGTCCCAAAGAACGTGATGCCTGGACCCATTGGCACGGGTTCGACGAGCTCGAACCTCGCGAAGCCGCCCTCGCCGCCGACCACCCCGTCGCCACCAGAGAGGTCGATGTTCATCGAGCTCTCGATTCCCCTCGACCCACGAGTGACCACGACCTCGACCCGGCCTCCAGATCCTCCGATGTAATCGGCCGCGGAGCCGCCTCGCGCATCGAGGGTGCCCGTGAGCGAGATCCAATCTCGCGACAGCACTCGAACGAGGCCGCCATTCATCCCCACGCACTGAGCGCACGTGCCTACCGGGAGATCGCTGCCACTCGCGACGATTCGTCCAGTGACGATCACCGAGCTCCGCGCGCTGAGCATGACGTTCGCGAGGTTCGGGCGTTGCAGACTAGACCGAATCGTCGGTACGCCCGAGAGCACGTCGATCGTTCCCGAGACCTGCAGGAGATCGGCTTCGAGGGTGACGGAGCCCCCGCTCGCGACTTCGACGGGACCGAACGGAGCACCGCGCGCGGTGATCGTTCCCTCGAGGAGGACCCGGTCTGCGAGGATGCTCACGCGTCCAGGGCCAGCGTCACCTTGGGTCGAGACTCCGGTGTCGATCCGCCCAGAGGCGCGAAACATGCCTTGGGACCGCAGGGTGATGGGGACCGCCACGCTCGCATCGGGGAGGGCACCAATCGACCCGGTTGGGAGGAGCTCGAACGACCGACGGCAGTTGAGCGAGATCGCGCTGCCGTGAACGACCGACCCGCCAATCTGGCACTCACCGACCTGCAAGCGGCCCTCGTTTCCAGGGAGCGTGAAGGTCACCCCCGGATCGATGATCAGCGACTCGACCATCACGGAGGGCCCGCCGTCGCCCTGGGCCACCGAGAGCGTCGAGTCGTAGACGAAGATCGACCCGGCGGGCAGCCCGACCTCGGACGTGGGAAAGACCATGTTCGACTGTTGGATGCGGAGGCGCGGCTGCGCGTTTGGCCTGGCCAACGACGTGCCCCAGGCCGGAGCGGGATGGACGGAGCCGGTCGACCAGATGGCGAGATGGCCTCCGTTGGTTTCCCCCGCGCTCATCGTGAGCCAACCTCCGGTCCGTTGGTTGGTGCCGGCGTCGAAGCTCCCGCGCCCGGCGTTGAGCCGAATCACCGCCGTGCCCGCGTCACCTGGCGGCGCCGTGAGCGATTGCACGTACCGGTCGTCGTTCGCGCAGACGACCTCTTCCGAGGTCACTTCCTGCGGCTGGAGCACCCCATCTCCCCGCACACCACCATCAGCGCCCGAGTCGAGGCCCACCGCGACGACGACGCCTCCGAAGGCACAGCGTGGATCTCCCGGTGACAGCCGCGTCTGGCGAATGAGCGACTGAAGCCCATTCGTGCCGTTGGTGCCGTTCTGCCCGGTCATTCCATTCTGACCGTTCATTCCGTCGGTGCCGTTCTGGCCGCTCTGACCGTTCTGGCCGTTCTGGCCATTCTTGCCATCGGCGCCGTTACAGACGACTTGAACGGAGTTGCCAGAGGTGATGCGAACGCCTCCCGTCGGGCACTCGTCGCCTGGGTCGATCTTCTGCACGTTGACCGACCCCGAGTTGCAGCCCAGGACCAGCAGCACAGTGCTCATCGCTCTCGTCAATCGCATGGTGAACCCCCGAGAGTGCGCTTGGCCCACCTCGAGCGCAGATGCAATGGAGACCGTACGCGCCAGAATCGAGCGGTGTGCTAGTGCCCCCGCGCATGCGGATTCCTCGCGGACTGTTCGGCGTGATGAAGGAAGTGCTCCGGCACCTCCTCCGCCGGCCGGTCGTCGGCTTCGTCGTCCACGCGCGCACGCCCGACGGCAAGCTCGTGCTCATTCGCCGCGGAGACACCGGTGCCTGGGCGATGCCGGGCGGCACCCTGGAGTGGGGTGAGACGTTTCGCAGCGGGCTCCCGCGTGAGCTGATGGAAGAGGCGGGCGTCGAGTTGCTCGAGGCTGGCGCGCTCCTCGGGGCGTACTCGGACCCATCGCGCGACCCGCGCTTTCACGCGGTGACGTTGGTGCTGAGCGCCAAGGTGTCGGCGCCGAAGAAGCCGCCGATGAACCCGATGGAGATCCTCGAGGTGCGCTGCTTCTCCGACGACGAGCTTCCTGCTGAACTCTCGCACTCGATGAACGACATGCTCGCCCGCGCGCGCCGCAACGAGGTCTACTGGGAATGAGGCGCTTCTTCCTCGGCGCGTTGCTCTCGACGGCCGCGCTCGCCGACGGCGTCACCCTGCCCAAGGAATGGACTGCGTGCAGCCGTGACGAAGACTGCACCTACGTGAGCCTGGGCTGCTGCGACACCACGCCGGTGAATCGCGCGCGGGAGCGCCAGGCGCAGAAGAAGCTCGACGAGTCGGGCCGGCCGTATTGCGCACCGAAGTCGGCGTGTGGCCCCTCGGAGAACGGCACCTGGAAGGGCACGCCCGGTCGCTGCGTCGAACGCCGCTGCGCGATGCCCAAGCCCTGAAGTCACTCCTCGGGTGGAGGCAGCCCGCGTTCCTTGCAGCCGTCGTCGTCACCGAGCGCACAAGCGCGCTTGAACGCCTTGAACGCGCGCGCGTCATCGCCCTTCTTCCGCAGCACGAGGCCGGCGTTGGTGCAGCTCGCCGCGTTCCCGTCGGCGCACGCCTTGGTGAAGAGCTCGAGCGCCTTCTCGAGGTCCTTCTTCACTCCGCGGCCGTCGGTGAGGAGCCGGCCCAATTGGTTGCAGCCCGAGGCGGATCCTCCGTCGCACGCCTTCTTGAACAGCTCGGCGGCCTTCGCTTCGTCGGGTTTGCCGAGCTCGCCTTGGGACAACAGGCTGCCGAGGGTGCCGCAGCCAAAGGCATCGCCGCCGTCACAGGCCTTCTGCGCGAGCTGCGCGGCCTTCTTCACGTCCTTCGCGACGCCCTCGCCGTCCCAGTAGAAGGAGGCGAGGTTCGCGCAGCCGAGCACGTCGCCGCCGTCGCAGGCCTTGGTGAAGAGCTCGATGGCCTTCTTCACCACCCCGGGGTCTCCGCTCTTCTCGACGAGTCGAAAGGCGAACTTCGAGCAGCCCCGCAGGAGCTTTCGTTCGCAGGCCTGTTGGTAGCGCTCGAGCGCGAGGGAGCGGCAGCCCGGCAGCTTGATCAGCTCGTCCCCCGACTCGAGGCACGCCTCGGGCTTCTTCTTCTCGCAGGGCCCGAGTGCGC